>NZ_NHON01000098.1:2504-23514 GCF_002195995.1 Inquilinus limosus | reverse complement strand
GAACACGCTATTGTGATGCCGCACGGTGTTGCTCCGGGTCGTGTCCAGGTGACGCGCCAACGTCCTGAACCCGAGCTGAATCAACACCGTGCGCCATGTCCACCTTTTCTTAACCGGACACCCGTGGGCTTGACCCGAGGATCCAGGGGCGGCCAGAGCGGCTCTTGGTGGCCCTGGATTGCCGGGTCAGGCCCGGCAATGACAGGAAAGTGGGAGGCCGGATGTTCAGCCTTCTTACTCGATTGCCCAGGCTCAGTGCGCCAGGATGTTGACCAGCCGGCCGAACGGGTCGCGGACATAGAAGCGGCGCACGCCCCAGGGCTCGTCGGCCGGGCCGTATTCGATGGCGAGGCCCATCGCCACGGCCTTCCAGTGCATGGCGTCGACATCGTCGACCTCGACCGAGATGTCCGGCACCGGGGTGCCGGAGCCGCCCTGGGTCATGACGCTGAGCTGCGGCGTCATCGTCGTGCCGGCGGAGAAGGTCAGGATCCAGCCCATGTCCATGGCCAGCTCCAGGCCCAGGAAATCGCCGTAGAAGGCCCGCGCCCGGGCAACGTCGCCGGCGGCGATGTTGGTGACGATCCGCTTCACGGCCATGGGTGTCCTCCTGCCTCTGTCCTGACCATCTTAACTCGTCATCGCGAGGAGCGAAGCGACGTGGCGATCCAGCGGCACCGACCTTTGGATCGCCACGCCCCTGCGGGGCTCGCGATGACGATGATGGATAGCCTCGCCCGAGGCATCACCCTGCCGCCGGCCTTCTCCCTTCCAGCAGGTCTCTCTGGCGGGACAGGGCGGCGGCCATGAATTCGGTGAAGGCGCTGACCCGGGCGGTGCGGCGCAGATCCTCATGCGTCAGCACCCACAGCGCCGCGCCCTCCGGCACGGTCGGGGTGGCGATGCGCACCAGCCCTTCCGACACGTCGCCGAGATAGCAGGGCAGGGCGGCCAGGCCGATGCCGGCGCGGGCGGCGTTCCGCAGCTCGACCAGCGAATCCGCCCGCAGCGCGATCGCCGCCTCCGGCAGCGCCCGGCGCATCCAGCGGGCGACGGCGGTGCCGGCGAGGCTGTCATCCGGCGCCACCCAGGGATGGGCCGCCGGATCGACCGTGCCGCCCCGCGCCGCCGGGTGGCCCGCCGCGGCATAGGCGGCGAAGGCGATGCCGGCGACGCGGCGGCCGACCAGCGTCTCCGGCGGGTCCAGCACCGGCCGCACGGCGACGTCGGCGTCGCGCCGGGTCAGGTTCGCCATCAGGTTGGCGGTGGTGACCTCCAGCATGATGCCGGGATGCAGCTCACGGAACTGCGCCAGCAGCGCCGGCAGCACCGAGGCGGTCAGCGTGTCCGCCGTCGCCACCCGCAGCGTGCCCTCCAGCCGCAGATCCTGGCCGGTCAGGCGGCGCTCCAGCCCCTCGACCGTCGCCGCCATGCCACGGGCGGCGGCTGCCAGTTCTTCCCCGCCCGCCGTCAGGGCATAGCCGCCGGGCAGCCGGTCGAACAGCCGCAGGCCCAGGCGCTGCTCGAAGCCGCCGATCCGGCGCAGCACGGTGGTGTGGTTGACGCCCAGCCGCCGCGCGGCCCCCGCCAGCGACCCGGCCTCGGCCACTGCCAGCACGGTGTGCAAATCCTCCCAATCCAGCCGGCTGTCCATGGATGATCCTGTGCGGTGACGCAGATGATCGCTGCAGTATCACAGATCGAACTGCGTCCGTGCACTTGTCATCTTCTCTCCAGCGGCGGGGCTGGCCCGCCTTCCGGAGAGACAGCGATGACGCCGATCCAGCTCTACACCTACCAGACGCCGAACGGGCACAAGGCCTCGATCATGCTCGAGGAGACCGGCCTGCCCTATGAGGTGCATGTCGTCGACATCGAGGCGGGCGAGCAGCGCCAGCCGGCCTTCCTGGCGCTGAACCCGAACAACAAGATCCCGGTGATCACCGACCCGGACCGCGGCCGCACCGTGTTCGAGAGCGGCGCCATCCTGACCTATCTCGCCGAGCGCTCCGGCAAGCTGCTGCCGGCCGATGCCGGAGAGCGGACGACGGCGCTGCAATGGACCCTGTTCCAGGCCGCCCATCTCGGCCCGACGCTGGGCCAGCTGTGGAACTACAGGATCTTCGCGTCGGAGAAGATCCCCTACGTCATCGGCCGCTTCGAGGCCGAGGCGGCGCGGGTGTACCGGGTGCTGGACGGCACGCTGGGCCGGCGCAGCCATCTGGCGGGCGAGGCCTACGGCATCGCCGACATCATGAGCTGGCCCTGGATCCATGCCGGGCTGACCAAGATCGGCGTCGGCCTTGAGGACAGCCCCAACCTGCGCCGCTGGTACGAGGCCATCGCCGCCCGGCCCGCCGTGCAGCGCGGCCTCCGCGTCCCGGCCGGCCATCATTGACCGGACGACCGGTCGGAGAATTCGTCATGGAAACCCTGTTCATCCCGATCTCGCTGCTGGCCGGCGGTCTGCTCGCGGTCCAGGCCGGCGCCAACGCCCAGCTGGCCAAGGCCACCGGCAGCCCCTTCGCCGCCACCACGCTGCAGCTCTCGGTCGGCACCGCGATCCTGCTGGCCGCGGCGCTGCTGACCGGCGCGGTCTCGGCCCTGTCCGCCCTGCCGGGCGTGGTCTGGTGGCACGCCATCGGCGGCACCGCCAGCGCGGTCTATGTGGTCTCGACCATCCTCTTGTTCCCGCGGCTCGGCGCGGTGGTCAGCGTCGGCCTGTTCATCGCCGGCCAGATGCTGGCATCGCTGGCGCTCGACGGCTTCGGCCTGCTCGGCGTGCCGGCGGCCGGCTTCGCTCCGGCGGCGGTGGCCGGCACGGCGCTGGTGCTGGCCGGGGCGGCGGCGATCGTGCTGGGCCAGTCCGGCGGCAGCGCCGTCCCGGCCCTGTCGCGGGCCGGCTGGATCCTGCTGGCGCTGCTGGCCGGCGCGGTGCTGCCGGTGCAGGGGGCCGTCAACGCGCTGTTGCGCCGTGACCTCGGCGCGCCCTTCGCCGTCGGCGCCGTCAGCTTCCTGGTGGCGACCGCGGCGATGGCCGCGGTGGTGCTGCTGGTGCTGGCCTTGCCGAGGCAGCCGCGGCCGAGGCTGGAGGGCGTCGGCACGATGCCGTGGTGGGGCTGGCTCGGCGGCATCGCCGGCGCCACCTACGTCACCACCGTCTTCACCGCCATCCCGGTGATCGGCGCCGCCGCCGCGGTCGGGCTGACCGTCGCCGGCCAGCAGGTCGCCTCGGTCTTCGTCGACCGCTACGGCTGGTTCCGCCTGCCGCGGCGCCCGGTCTCCGCCCTGCGCCTGGCCGGCGTGGCGGCGCTGCTGGCCGGCGTCGCCGTGATCAAGCTGGGCTGAGGGAGGCGGCGATGTCGAACTCCCTCGCCTGGGCGATGCTGGTCCTGTCCGGCATCGCCGACGTGGTCTGGGCCGTGACCACGAAATACTCCAACGGCTACAGCCGCCTCGGCTGGACCGCGGCATCGGTGGTGGCGCTGGTGGTGTTCCTCGGCCTCCTGACCCAGGCGCTGAAGGTGCTGCCGCTCGGCACCGCCTACGCGGTCTGGACCGGGATCGGCGCGGTCGGGTCGGTCACCGCCGGGCTGCTGCTGTTCGGCGAGGCGCTGGGGCCTGCCCGGCTGGTGGCCATCCTCGCCATCCTCGGCGGCGTCCTCGCGCTCAAGCTGCTGCCGGGCTAGGGACAGGTAAAGAGCCGGAGTATGGTGCGACGGCCCGACCGTGATCCGCGGCGGGCCGTCCGGCGTTTCAGGAGGTTGCGATGGAGGCCGAGCAGCAGGTCGCGCGCCACTACGGCCGCAGCGGCATCGAGCAGGCGTTCCTCGACGCGCTGCGGGCGGCCGGAAAGGACCCGGACCATCTCTCGCCCGCCGACCTGTCCGGGTCGGACGAGTTCCACCTCGGCGGGCCAGCTGCGACGGCGGCGCTGGCGGCGGATCTCGGCCTGGGGCCGGACACCCATCTGCTGGATGTCGGCTGCGGCATCGGCGGGCCGGCCCGGCACCTCGCCGTGGCGCCGGGCTGCCGGGTCACCGGCATCGACCTCACGGCGGAGTTCGTCGCGGCGGCGGAGGGGCTGACCCGCCGTTGCGGCCTGTCCGGCCGGGTCTCGTTCCGCCAGGGCAGCGCCCTTGCCATGCCGTTCCCGGATGGGGGCTTCGACGCCGCCACGCTGCTGCATGTCGGCATGAACATCGCCGACAAGGCGGCGCTGTTCGCCGAGGTGAAGCGGGTGCTGCGGCCCGGCGCGCGCTTCGGCGTCTACGATGTGATGCAGCTTGGGGACGGCGACCTGCCATGGCCGATGCCTTGGGCGGCGGCGCCGGAGACCAGCTTCGTCGAGACGCCGGAGACCTATCGCCGGCTGCTGCGCGAGGCCGGCTTCACGGTCGAGGCGGAGCATGACCGCGGCGCCCTGGCGCTGCGCCTGGTCCGCGAGGCGCGGGAACGGGCGGCGGTCCAAGGCCCATCGCCGCTCGGCCCGCAGCTGCTGATGGGACCGACGGCGCGGGAGCGCGTCGGCAACGTCATGGCGGCGGTCGAGCACGGCCTGATCGCCCCGGTCGCGATGGTGGCGCGGGCGGGATGAACCGGGGCGTCGGGCTATCGCAGCGTCGGATCCGCCCGCAGCCCCTCCGCCAGCATGTCGACCAGGGCCCGCACCCGGGCGGAGGCGCGGCGGCCCTCCTGGTGCACGACCTGGATCGGGATCGGCGGCGGCTCGTAATCCTGCAGCACCACCTGCAGCAGGCCGGCGCGGATCTCCGCCGCCGCCTGGTAGGATAGCACCCGGGTCAGGCCGTGCCCCGCCACCGCCGCCGCCACCGCGACATCGGCATGGTTCACGATCAGCCGGGTCCGCGGCTCGGCTGTCTCCGTTCGCCCGCCCTGATGGAACATCCAGTCGCGCGTCGACGGCCCCCGGATGAACGGAATCGCCTCGTGCTCCGCCAGATCGGCCGGGCTGCGCGGCGTGCCATGCGCCGCCAGATAGGCGGGGGAGGCGCAGACGATCCGCCGCACCGTGCCGACGCGGACGGCGCTGAGGCCGGAATCCGGCAGCTCGGCGATGCGCACGGCGACATCGTAGCCCTCCTCGGCCAGATGGACGATGCGGTCGATGAAGAAGCTGCGCACCACCAGCCGCGGGTAGCGGCCGGCGACCCGGAACAGCACCGGCGCCACATGCAGCCGGCCGAACAGAACCGGCGCGGTGACGGCGACCGGCCCGCGCGGCTCGGCATGCAGCCCGGCCGCCGCGGCCTCGGCCTCCTCCACCTCGGCCAGGATGCGGCGGCAATCCTCCAGGAAGCGCGTGCCGGCCTCGGTCAGCCGGACCACCCGGGTGGTCCGGTGCAGCAGCCGGGCGCCGATCCGCTCCTCCACCGCCGCGATGGCGCGGGTCACGGCGGGCGGCGACAGGGCCAGGCGCCGGGCCGCGGGGGCGAAGCCGCCGGCCTCGGCCACGGCGACGAAGATGCGCATGCTGTCCAGCCGGTCCATCGGATTATTCCGCTGGTTGAAACGGTGATCTGTCAAGCACGCGCATTCTCCATAAATCGGGGAATGGGCATCTTGTGGCATCGACACTCCCTGAAAGGCCGCCGAAATGCCTGTTCCCGCCCAGCCCATCCGCCTCTACCGCTTCGGCCTGTCCGGCCACTCCCACCGGGTCGAGCTGTTCCTGTCGCTGCTGGGGCTGCCCTTCGAGGCGATCGATGTCGACCTGCCGGGCGGCGAGCACAAGACCCCGACCTTCCTCGCCCGCAGCCCCTTCGGCCAGGTGCCGGCGATCGAGGATGGCGAGGTGGCGCTGGCCGACAGCAACGCCATCCTGGTCTATCTCGCCGGCCGCTATGACGAGGCCGGGCGCTGGCTGCCGCGCGACCCGCTGGCCGCGGCCGAGGTGCAGCGCTGGCTGTCGGTCGCCGCCGGCTTCCTGGCCTATGGCCCGGCTGCGGCCCGCTTGGTCACCGTGTTCAAGGCCCAGCTGGACCATGAGCGCGCCAAGGCGATCGCCGCCCGCCTCTATGGGGTGATGGAGGCGCATCTGGCCCGGGGCGGCTTCCTGGCCGGGCCGCAGCCGACCATCGCCGACATCGCCAACTACACCTACACCGCGGTGGCGCCCGAGGGCGGCGTGTCGCTGCAGGACTATCCCAACATCCGCGCCTGGCTGTCCCGGATCGAGACGCTCCCCGGCTTCGTGCCGATGCGGCGCACCGCCGTGGCCGCCTAGGACCGGAGAGGCCTGAGCCACCCCCTCACCCGAAATCGCGGGCGCGATTTCGACCTCTCCCCGAGGGAGAGGTAAAAACCCTCTCCCTCGGGGAGAGGGAGGGGCCCGGCGCGAAGCGACGGGAGGGTGAGGGGGAAGGGGCCTATCCAGCAACACCGCATCCCCAGAGGTGCATCATGCCCGACACCACCACACCCGCACCGCTGCCCGGCTGGCCGCATGACGCGGCGCCCTTCCATTCCGGCGAGGAAGCCGCCCAGGCCCGGGCCGGCGTGCGCGAGCGGATGGCCTCGGCCGGCCGCCGGGTGATCCGCGGCATCATGCCGGACCAGCATCGCGACTTCTTCGCCCTGCTGCCCTTCCTGGTGGTCGGCAGCCTGGACCGGCAGGGCCGGCCCTGGGCCTCGATCCTGTCCGGCCGGCCGGGCTTCCTGCACTCCCCGGACCCGCGCACCCTGACCGTGGCGGCGCGGCCGGCCTATGGCGACCCGCTGGGCGACAACCTCGCCTTGGGATCGCCGGTCGGGCTGCTCGGCATCCAGCTGGAGACACGGCGGCGCAACCGGATGAACGGCACCGTCACCGAATGGGCCGATGGCCGTTTCGCCGTGACGGTCGGGCAGAGCTTCGGCAACTGCCCGCAATACATCCAGGCGCGGATGCCCGCCTTTGTCGCCGAGCCGGACAGCCTGGGCGCGCCGCGGCCGATGCATGAGGAGGGGCCGCTGCTGTCGCCGCGGGCCTCCGCCCTGGTCGCGTCAGCCGACACCTTCTTCATCGCCTCCCGCTCGGCCCATGCGGAGGAGGGGGATGCGCCGTCCGAGGGCGTCGACGTCTCGCATCGCGGCGGCCGGCCCGGCTTCGTCCGGGTGGCGGAAGAGGGCGGCCGCACGGTGCTGACCGCGCCGGACTTCGTCGGCAACTTCTACTTCAACACCTTCGGCAACATCGCGGCCGATCCGCGCGCCGGCCTGGTGTTTGTCGATTTCGACAACGGCGGGGTGCTGCTGCTGACCGGCACCGCCGAGGTGGTGTGGGACGGGCCGGAGGTCGCGTCGTTCGCCGGGGCGGAGCGGCTGCTGCGCTTCCGGCCGGAGGAGGGGCGCTGGATCGAGGACGCGGTGCCGCTGCGCTGGACGGCGCCGGAGCCGGCGCCGCAGCTGGCCGCCACCGGCACCTGGGCGGAGGCGGACCGCGCCGCGAAGGCCGAGGCGTCGCGCAATGTGCTGCGGCCCTTCACCGTGGCCGAGGTGGTGGAGGAGAGCGCCGCCATCCGCTCCTTCATCCTGGAGCCGGCGGATGGCGGCAGCGTGGTGCCGCACCGGCCGGGCCAGTTCCTGCCGATCGCGCTCGACATCCCCGGCCGCGACCAGCCGGTGCGGCGCACCTACACCCTGTCCGACGCGCCGGGGGGACGCCGCTACCGGATCAGCGTCAAGCGCGAGACGGCGCCGGACGGCCGGCCCGGACTGGCCAGCCACTGGCTGCACGATCATGTCCGGGCCGGCGACACCATTCGTGCTCTGGCGCCGCGCGGCGACTTCGTGCTCGACACCGACAGCCGCCGGCCGGTGCTGCTGCTGTCGGCGGGCGTCGGGATAACGCCGATGATCGCGATGCTGAACGACCTGGTCGGCCGCAACCCGGACCGGCTGCGCCATCCCGGCCGCGGGATCTGGTTCGTCCATGCCGCGCGCGACGGCACCGAGCACGCCTTCGCCGGCCATCTGCGGGCTTTGGCGGCGCGGGCGCCGACCCTGACCGTCCATGTCCGCTACAGCCGACCGCGGCCGCAGGACGTGCCGGGCCGCGACCATGACGATGCCGGGCATATCGATGCCGCGCTGCTGCGCCGGCTGTTGCCGCTCGACGATACCGACGTCTATCTCTGCGGCCCGGCAGGCTTCATGCAGGCGATGCGGACGGCGCTCGGCAGCCTCGGCGTGCGGCCGGAGCGGATCCGCAGCGAGGCCTTCGCTGTCGGCTCCGCCGCGCCGGCCGAGCCGGCGACACTGCCGCCGGCGGTGGCCGAGGCGCAGGTCGAGTTCCGCGCCTCCGGCCGCAGCGCTACCTGGGACCCGTCCAGGGGCTCGCTGCTCGACCTCGCCGAGGCGGCGGGGATCGAGGCGCCGTGGAGCTGCCGTTCCGGCCTGTGCGGCACCTGCGCCGCGCGGGTGGCGGAGGGTGCCGTGACCTATGCAGAGCCGCCGGCCGGCGCGCCCGGGCCAGGGGAGGCGTTGGTGTGCTGCGCCGTGCCCGCCAGCGGCCGGGTGGTGCTGGATCTGTAGGAGACCGCGACAGCTGGATGGGCCGGAGCAGCCCCCTCACCCGAAATCGCTCCGCGATCTCGACCTCTCCCCAAGGAGAGGTGAAGGGCGGCGCTGTTCCCCTCTCCTCGGGGAGAGGGAGGGGCCCGACGCCGAAGGCGGCGGGAGGGTGAGGGGGTGGCCCAGCCCTTGGGATTCCTCTTGAATCCGGAACCAATTCCGTCCCCATGTGTTCGATCGGTCCTGTGGGTGGGGAAGGCTTCGGCACCGTCATATGTCCGCGGCAAAACGATTAGGGCTGGAGGGGTGGAGAAGCCGGACCATGGTCTGGCTGACCACGGGCATCGGCGGCTTCCTGGCCGCCGGCGTGGTGCTCGTCATGGCCATCGCCTCCTACCGCACGGACAAACCGCTGCCGCACTTCCCGGCCGGCACGACGATCGATGCGGGGGAATGGCGCGTGCTGCCGCTCAGCGTGCGGATCGACACCACCACGCCCGACGGGCGCAAGGTCCGGGACGGCCAGAAGGCCCTGGTGGTGGAGATGGACCTGACCAACCGCACCGCCGCCTCCAGCAACAGCTTCGGGCGGCTGCTGACGCTGGATCCGTCGGTCGGCAAGGACCAGCCGACCTACATGCTGCTGCGCGACCATGAGCTGCTGTGGGAGCTGCACCCGGACATGACCGAGCGGGTGGCCGCGGTCTGGACCCTGCCGCAGGACGCTGCCGTGCCGGCGGTGCTGAAATTCGCGGTCCGCACCTCGGACTACAAGCGGCGCGACAATCTCTGGGGCCATTCGGGCTGGTACAACCCGCACATGCTCGGCATCGTCGACATCCCCCTCCAGGCGGCCGGGCCGACGTGATGCGGTGGCTCGGCCGATTGGCGGCGCTGCTGGTCGTCGCCCTGCTGCTGCTGGGGATGCAGTGGACCACGCCGCTGTATGACCAGATGGTCGCGGCGATCCCCGTCACCGGCCAGATCGGCGACACGGTGGCGGCGCGCAAGTTCACGGTCCGGATCGAGACCATCCAGTTCGCCCGCCAGCTCCGTTTCGAGGCCTACGGCAAGGAGGAGACGCGCGATACCTCCGGCCTCTGGGCGGTGGTGACCGCGACCGTCGGGGCGCAGGACGAGACCACCAACATCACCGAAGCGTATTGGGAAGGGCCCACGGGACTGCGCTACTCCCACACCAACCGGCTGTCCGGCGCCAAATCCCAGCTGGTGGGCGAGGTGCTGCAGCCCGGGATGCCGAGGCGGGGCTGGTTCATCTTCGAGATCCGAGAGGACCAGGCCCGCGGCGCCACCTTCGTTGCCCCCAACATCGACCTGAGCCTGCTCGATTCCATCGTCCGGATCCGGCTCGGCGACGGCGGCGGAACCCTGCCGATCCTCGACAGCATGGATCTCGACCAGAGGCCGGGGGTGACCCGATGACGACCGCCGAGCAGGCCGACGAGAATGCCGCCACCGCCCTTGTCCCGACCGATCGCGGCGAAAGGCGGACCCGCCGCTGGTGCCTGTGGGGGCTGTTGCTGGCGCTGCCCGCCACCTTCCTGATCACCGCCCGGAGCGATCTGGAGGATTGGTGGCAGAGCCAGGAGCTGTTCGAGGTCGGCGTGTCCGCCGGGGGCGAGGCCCGCTTCGCCGGGGCCGACTGGACGCTGGAGACGGTGGAGGTGCTGCCGCTCAAGGACTCCGGATGGCCGCGCGTGCAGCGCCAGGGCACGCCCGTGCGGGTCCGGTTCCGGGTGACGGTGCGGGAGCCGGGCATCGATCAGCTGTGGCAGCGCTGCCGGGTGGCGCTGGAGGATGACCAGGGCCGGCGCTGGTCGGGCGGCGGCTTCGGCGGCCCGCGTTCGACCGAAGGCACCATGACATGCGGCGCCGCGACGCTGGAGCCGCGGGCACCCGGAACGGTGCTGCGGATCGAGCAGGACTTCACCGTGCCGCACGACGTCGCCGGAAAGGTGGAGCCGACCGTCAGCATGGACGGCGAACGGCCTCGCTACCTGCGCTTCCACCTCGACTCGATGTAGGCCGCCGGGCGGGCGTCTAGCTTGCTGCCGCCTCGGCCTTCGCTTCCGGCTCGGCCGGGGCCTGCGATCGTGCGAAGGCGGTCTCCAGCACCGCCGCCACCAGGCAGAGGCGCAGCGGCTCCACCAGGATGCCGGGCGTGGTCCCGGACGGGCTGCCGAGCAGCAGCGACAGCCCGTCGCCCAGCACCCGCCACAGCGGCAGCGGATGCGGCCCGATCAGATGCGTCGCGCCGATCCACGCCCAGTCCGCCGCCCAGCCGATGCCGCGCCAGCCGACGATCAGGGTCAGCAACAGGCCGAGATCGGCCCCCATCGTCAGCCGGATGCTGTTGGCGATCGGCAGGTAGCGGCTGCGGTATCCGTTGGCGAAATGGCCGATGAAGTCGCGCACGAATTTCGGCAGGGCGGCATAGCGGCTGCTGATCCGTTCCAGCCGCCGGTGCCGCATCCAGTCCGGGTCGCCGCCCAGGTCGTGGCCGTAGATCAGCGCGGCCATCACCAGCCAGATCAGCGGCAGCAGGGCATAGAAGAACAGCCCCAGCGCGACGGTGCCGGCGTCCGGCGGCACCTGCTCGATCGGTTCCGACGCTGCGAAGGCGGTGGAGATCGGGGTCAGCACCGCCTGCCAGATCCCGTTCAGCCAGGTCCAGGCGGCACCGCTGGCCACCCAGGCGAGAGTCTCGTCCTTCCACTGCGACAGCACGAACAGGCCGATGAAGACCCAGTTGGTCTCGCACAGCACGATCAGCAGCTTCCAGATCGGGGCATCGGTGCGGTCGCGCAGCATCTTGAACAGCCGGCGCAGGAGCCAGGTGGCGACGACGGAAACCGCCAGCCAGCGGGCGCCGATGGCGTCGAGCAGGCTGCCGCCCTCGCCGAAGGGGTCCAGGCTGAGCCCCAGCATCGAGTATTCGCGGATGGTGTCGTTCAGGAAGCCCCAGGCCGCGTAATAGGCGAAGAATGGCACCAGGGCGATGGTCAAGGTGGTGGCGAAGCCGGTGAGCCGCTGCCGCCGGGTGATCGCTGCCGGCGTGACCGGTGCCGGCGGGGTGGCAGGGCTGCCTCCCGCGGCGGCGTCCTCCGGGCCGGTGATCGGCACTGCCGCACCTGTCGACAAGGCCCGGGCGGCGGCGATGGCCGGCAGCGCCGACCGCATCAGCATGAAGCCGAGGACGGTGACGACCAGCTTGGTCAGCACCACCAGGGTCAGGGCGGCGAAGCCGAGCGACCGGTCGACGAAGCCGATCTTGGCCGACAGCAGCAGCAGCTGGTCGTTCAGCAGGATGCCGATCAGCACCAGCAGCGTCAGCTGCGGCCAGAAGCGCCACCACAGCTTCCCGGTCAGCACCAGCGGCGCCAGCAACTCGCCCAGAAACTCCCGGCGCATCCCGTTCCCCACCCCACGCCCGTCGGCGCGGCCCCTAAACGTTGCAACGGGCACAGTAACGCATGACCTGCGTCTTTGTGCCCCATCCGGCGTATGATCGGCCGACCGACGGAACCTGGACCATCCGGTCGTGTAGCTGCGCGAAGGGGCCGCCAGACGCAGACTCAAGGTGACGGATCAATGGATGCTCGCGTCGAGGACCGACAGCGGCCGGTCAAGGAGACGGAGAGGCCGGCCCCGGCGCGGCGCCGCGGGCGGCTGGTATGGGGCGGCCTCGGCCTCGTCGCCGCCGCGCTGATCGCGCTGGCCACTTGGCATGTCGTCACCACGCCCGGCGGCGCGCCGGCCCCGGCCCGGGGCGGCCGCTTCGCCGGGCCGCCGCAGCCGGTCGGCGTGGTCACGGTCGGCCGCGGCGACATCCGCATCACCCTCGACGCGCTCGGCACGGTCACGCCGCTGGCCACCGTCACGGTCAAGCCGCAGATCGCCGGCCAGCTGACCGAGGTCGGCTTCCAGGAAGGCCAGCTGGTCAAGCAGGGCGACTTCCTGGCCCAGATCGACCCGCGCCCCTACCAGGTGGCGCTGGAGCAGGACCAGGGCCAGCTGGCCAAGGACCAGGCCGCGCTGGCGCAGGCCCAGGCCGATCTGGCGCGCTACCAGCAGATGCTGAAGCAGAAGGCGGTGTCGGCGCAGCAGGTCGACGACCAGGCCTTCCTGGTGCAGCAGGACCAGGGCACGATCCAGTCCGACCAGGCGCAGATCGACGCCCAGAGGCTGAACCTGGCCTATGCCCATATCGTCTCGCCGGTCGACGGCCGGGTCGGGTTGCGCCAGGTCGATGCCGGCAACTACGTCCAGGTCGGGGATGCGCTGATCATCGTCACCCAGCTGCACCCGATCTCCGTGGTGTTCTCGCTGCCGGAGGACGACCTGCCGCAGATCCAGGCGCGGCTGCGCGCCGGCGCCAGCCTGCCGGTGATCGCCTTCGACCGGTCCGGCACCACCCAGATCGCCACCGGCACGCTGTCGACCCTCGACAACCAGATCGACACCACCACCGGCACGGTGAAGCTGCGCGCCGGCTTCGACAATGCCGACGAGACGCTGTTCCCGAACCAGTTCGTCAACGCCCGGCTGCTGGTCGACACCCGGCAGGATGTGGTCACCGTCCCGGTCGCGGCGGTCCAGCACGGCGCGCCCGGCGCCTTCGTCTACCTGGTCGGTGCCGGCGACACGGTGGCGGTGAAGCCGATCAAGACCGGTCCCTCGGATGGCGGCATGGTCGCGGTCGAGGACGGGCTGCAACCCGGCGACCGGGTGGTGGTCGACGGCACCGACCGGCTGCGCGACGGCGCCCATGTCACGGTCGCCGGCCAGGACGGCGCTGCCGGGCCGGGCGCCGCGGCCGCTGCCCCGACGGACGGGCAGGCGGGCGGCCAGCGCCATCGCCAGGGCACGGGCGAAGGCGGCGGCCAGGGCCAGCACCGCCGCCGCGACAATCAGGGCCAGCAGGCTCCGGCGAACCCATGAGCGCGTGCCGCTCTGGACGGGCGGAGAAGCTCGCCTTTCTCCACCGCCGTCACGGTCCCTCGGGCATGCTCAGATTGCCTCTCCCGCTTGGGAGACCTGTTCGGGATTCCCACCATCGTCATTGCGAGCGCAGCGAAGCAATCCAGGGGCAGTGCGAACCGGCCCCTGGATTGCTTCGTCGGCTTCGCCTCCTCGCAATGACGGCGAGGGGCGAGGGCTCGCCTGAGGCCGGAGGCCGGCGATGAATCCGTCGCGTCCGTTCATCCTGCGGCCGGTCGGCACCTCGCTGCTGATGGCGGCGATCCTGCTGGTCGGCGCCGTGGCCTACCGCTTCCTGCCGCTGTCGGCCCTGCCGGAGGTCGACTACCCGACCATCCAGGTGCAGACCTTCTATCCCGGCGCGAGCCCGGAGGTGATGACCTCCTCGGTCACGGCACCGCTCGAAAAGCAGTTCGGCCAGATGCCGGGGCTGAACCAGATGACCTCGGCCAGCTCGGCCGGCGCCTCGGTCGTCACCCTGCAGTTCAACCTCGACCTCAGCCTCGACGTGGCGGAGCAGGAGGTGCAGGCCGCGATCAACGCCGCCGGCAACCTGCTGCCCGGCGACCTGCCGGCGCCGCCGATCTACGCCAAGGTCAACCCGGCGGACGCGCCGATCCTGTCGCTGGCCGTCACCTCCAAGACCATCCCGCTGACCGACCTGCAGAACCTGGTCGACACCAGGCTGGCGCAGAAGATCTCGCAGCAGCCCGGCGTCGGCCTGGTCAGCCTCAGCGGCGGCGCCCGGCCGGCGGTGCGCATCCAGGTGAACCCGCAGGCCCTGGCCGCCTACGGCTTGGCCATCGACGACATCCGCACCACGCTGGGCAACGTCAACGTCAACACGCCGAAGGGCAATTTCGACGGGCCGACCCGGTCGTCGACGATCAACGCCAACGACCAGATCACCAAGGCCGAGGACTACAACGACGTCGTCGTGGCCTATCGCAACGGCGCGCCGATCCGCCTGTCCGACGTCGCCACCGTGGTCAGCGGGCCGGAGAACGGCAAGCTGGCTGCCTGGGCGAACACGACGCCGGCGATCATCGTCAACATCCAGCGCCAGCCCGGCGCCAACGTGATCGCGGTGGTGGACGGCATCAAGGCCATCCTGCCGCAGCTCGAGGCCAGCCTGCCGGCGGCGGCGGAGGTCGCGGTGCTCAGCGACCGCACCGTCACCATCCGCGCCTCGGTCGCCGATGTCGGCTTCGAGCTGATGCTGGCCGTCGCCCTGGTGGTGATGGTGATCTTCCTGTTCCTGCGCACCGCGGCCGCCACCATCATCCCCAGCCTGTCGGTGCCGCTGTCGCTGGTCGGCACCCTGGCGGCGATGTACCTGCTGGGCTTCAGCCTGGACAACCTGTCGCTGATGGCGCTGACCATCGCCACCGGCTTCGTCGTCGACGACGCCATCGTGATGATCGAGAACATCGCCCGCTTCGTCGAGGAGGGCGAGCCGCCGCTGCAGGCGGCGCTGAAGGGGGCCGAGCAGATCGGCTTCACCATCATCTCGCTGACCGTGTCGCTGATCGCGGTGCTGATCCCGCTCCTGTTCATGGGCGAGGTGGTGGGCCGGCTGTTCCATGAGTTCGCGGTCACCCTGGCCGTCACCATCGTGATCTCGGCGGTGGTGTCGCTGACCCTGGTGCCGATGATGTGCGCCCGGCTGCTGCGCCACCGGCCGCAGGCCGAGCGCGGCCGCTTCGACCGCGGCGCCGAGCGCGCCTTCGACTGGATCATCGGCCAGTACGGGAAGGCGCTGGGCTGGGTGCTGGACCACCAGCCTTTGACCCTGCTGGTAGCGGTGGCGACGCTGGCGCTGACCCTGGCGCTTTACGTCGTCATTCCCAAGGGCTTCTTCCCGGAACAGGACACCGGGATGATCCAGGGCATCTCCGAGGCGGCGCAGACCGTCTCCTATGCCGAGATGGCCAAGCACCAGTCGGCGCTGGCCGAGGCGATCCTGAAGGATCCGGATGTCGAGAGCCTCAGCTCCTTCATCGGCGTCGACGGCACCAACACCACGCTGAACAGCGGCCGGTTCCTGATTTCGCTGAAGCCGCTGGGCCAGCGCAGCGCCGATGCCGGCGCGGTGATCGACCGGCTGCGCGGCGAGACGGCGGGCGTGCCGGGCATCACCCTCTACCTGCAGCCGGTGCAGGACCTGACGATCGATTCCACCGTCAGCCGCACGCAGTACCAGTTCGTGCTGCAGAACGCCGATCTCGACCAGTTTCAGGAGTGGGTGCCGAAGCTGATGCAGCGGCTGCAGCAGGTGCCGGAGATCGCCGACGTCGCCAGCGACTACCTGCAGCAGGGGCTGGCGGTCGACCTGGTGATCGACCGCGCCACCGCCGCCCGTTTCGGCATCACCCCGGCCACGATCGACAACGCGCTTTACGACGCCTTCGGCCAGCGCATCGTCTCGACCATCTACACCCAGGCCAACCAGTACCGCGTGATCCTGGAGGCGGCGCCGTCGCTGCAGCAGTCGCTGGACGGGCTGAAGGCGCTGTACCTGCCATCCTCGACCTCCTCCGGCGGGCAGGTGCCGCTGTCGGCCATCGTCACGGTCGAACAGCGGGCCGGGCCGCTGCAGATCACCCATCTCGGCCAGTTCCCGGCGACGCTGATCTCCTTCAACCTGGCGCCGGGATCGTCGCTCGGCGCCGCGGTCGACGCGATCCAGCAGGCGGAGCAGCAGGTCGGCCTGCCCGACAGTTTCGTCACCGCCTTCCAGGGCTCGGCCGCGGCCTTCCAGTCCTCGCTGGCGAATGAGGCGCTGCTGATCCTGGCGGCCATCGCGACGATGTATATCGTGCTGGGCGTGCTCTATGAGAGCTTCATCCACCCGGTCACCATCCTGTCCACCCTGCCGTCGGCGGGCCTCGGCGCGCTGCTGGCGCTGATGGCGGCGGGGGACGGGCTGGATGTGATCGGGATCATCGGCATCATCCTCCTGATCGGCATCGTCAAGAAGAACGCGATCATGATGATCGACTTCGCGCTGCAGGCGGAGCGCGAGGAAGGCAAGCCGCCGCGCGAGGCCATCTTCCAGGCCTGCCTGCTGCGCTTCCGGCCGATCCTGATGACCACCATGGCGGCGCTGCTGGGCGCGCTGCCGCTGATGCTGGGCACCGGCATGGGGTCCGAGCTGCGCCGGCCGCTGGGCGTCGCCATCGTCGGCGGCCTCGTCGTCAGCCAGCTCCTGACCCTGTTCACCACCCCGGTGATCTACCTGGCCTTCGACCGCCTGGCCGAGCGCATCACCGGCCGCCGGCCGCGGTCGCGCTTCAGCGAGGGGGATGAGGGGGCGTGAACCTCTCCGCCCCCTTCATCGCCCGGCCGGTGGCGACGACGCTGCTGACCCTCGGCATCGTCCTGGCCGGGTTCTTCGCCTATCTCAAGCTGCCGGTGTCGCCGCTGCCGCAGGTCGATTTCCCGACCATCTCGGTCTCCGCCTCGCTGCCCGGGGCGAGCCCGGAGACGGTGGCGGCCACGGTGGCGAGCCCGCTGGAGCGGCATCTCGGCGCCATCGCCGATGTCACCCAGATGACCTCGCGCAGCTCGGTCGGCCAGGCCAGCATCATCCTGCAGTTCGGCCTGAACCGCGACATCGACGGCGCGGCGCGGGACGTGCAGGCGGCGATCAACGCGGCCCGGGCCGACCTGCCCGCGGCGCTGCGCAGCAACCCGACCTACCGCAAGGTCAACCCGTCCGACGCGCCGGTGCTGATCCTGGCCCTGACCTCGCCGACCCTGACCCGCGGCCAGATCTACGACGCCGCCAGCAATGTGCTGGAGCAGCGGCTGTCGCAGATCCAGGGCATCGGCCAGGTGACGCTGGGCGGCGCCGCCCTGCCGGCGGTGCGGGTCGAGCTGAACCCCCAGGCGCTGGCGCAGTACGGCATCGGGCTCGAGGATGTCCGCGCCGCGCTGGCCGCGGCCAATGCCAACAGCCCGAAGGGGTCGATCGAGGAGGCCGGCCGGCACTTCCAGATCTACAGCAACGACCAGGCCAGCACGGCCGCGGAATACAAGCCGCTGGTGATCGCCGCCCGCAACGGCGCCACGGTGCGGCTGTCCGATATCGCCGACGTCCAGGATTCGGTCGAGGACCTGCGCAACGCCGGCCTGGCCGACGGCAAGCCGGCCGTGCTGGTGGTGCTGTACCGCGAGCCCGGGGCCAACATCATCGACACGGTCGACCGGGTGATGGCGGAGCTGCCGCATCTGCGCGCCGCCATGCCGCGGGACATCGACATCACCCCGACGGCCGACCGCACCGGCACCATCCGCGCCTCGCTGAACGACACCCAGCTGACCCTGGTGATCTCGGTGCTGCTGGTGATGCTGGTGGTGTTCGCCTTCCTGCGCGACCCGCGCGCCGCGATCATCCCGGCGGTGGCGGTGCCGGTGTCGATCATCGGCACCTTCGGCGCCATGTACCTGGTTGGCTACAGCCTCGACAACCTGTCGCTGATGGCGCTGACCATCGCCACCGGCTTCGTCGTCGACGACGCCATCGTGGTGCTGGAGAACATCTCCCGCCATGTCGAGGCGGGCATGCCGCGGCGCCAGGCGGCTTTGCGCGGCGCACGCGAGGTCGGCTTCACCGTGCTGTCGATCAGCATCTCGCTGGTGGCGGTGTTCCTGCCGATCCTGCTGATGGGCGGGCTGGTCGGCCGCATCTTCCGCGAATTCGCCCTGACCCTGTCGATCGCCATCGCCGTGTCGATGGCGATCTCCCTGACCACCACGCCGATGCTGTGCGCCCTGCTGCTGCGCCGCCGGCCGCGCCGGCCCGACAGCGGCCCCGGCCCGCTGGCCCGGGTGATGCAAGTCTATGAGCGGACGCTGGGCTGGGCGCTGCGCCACAGCGGCTTCGTCATCCTGGTGCTGTTCGGCGTCGTGTGCCTGAACATCGCGCTGTTCGCGATCATCCCGAAGGGCTTCTTCCCGCAGCAGAGCACCGGCCGGCTGGTCGGCGGCATCGTCGCGGACCAGAGCATCTCGTTCCAGGCGATGCAGCAGAAGCTGGCGCAGCTGATGGACATCGTCCGCACCGACCCGGCGGTGGACAGCGTCGTCGGCTTCACCGGCGGCGGGGGCGGCGGCCGGTCGCAGACCAACACCGGCCAGGTCTTCGTCACCCTGAAGCCGCTGTCGGAGCGCGGCGTCAGCGACGACGAGGTGATCGCCCGGCTGCGCGGCAAGCTGGCGGTGGTGCCGGGCGGCCAGCTGTTCCTGGTCTCGGCCCAGGACATCCGCGCCGGCGGGCGGCAGAGCAACGCCGCCTACCAGTATACGCTGCAGTCGGATTCCTCGGCCGAGCTGCAGGAATGGGGGCCGAAGCTGACCCAGGCGCTGCAGGCCGACCCGACCCTGGTCGACGTCAATTCCGACCAGCAGCAGAAGGGCGTCGAGACCGACATCGTCATCGACCGCGACACCGCGGCGCGCCTCGGCATCACGCCGCAGCAGATCGACAACACCCTCTACGACGCCTTCGGCCAGCGCCAGGTGTCGACCATCTACAGCGCCATCAACCAGTACCACGTGGTGATGGAGGTGGCGCCGCAATACTGGCAGAGCCCGGAGACGCTGAAGAACCTGTATATCAGCACCTCGGGCGGCAGCGCCGGCGGCACCGCCAGCACCAACGCCCCGGCCAGCGCCACCGGTACCGGCACGGCCAGCCTGGCGGCGCAGTCGGCGGCCAACGCCAACACCAACGCGCTGGCCAATGCCGGCCGCAAGGGCACCTCCAGCGGCGCCGCCGTCAGCACGGCGAAGGAGACGATGGTGCCGCTGTCGGCGATCAGCCATTACGGGCCGGGCAACACGCCGCTGTCGATCAACCACCAGGGCCTGTTCGCGGCGACCACCATCTCCTTCAACCTGCCGCCGGACAAGTCGCTCAGCGACGCCGCGGCGGCGGTCGACCGGGCCATGGTGGCCCTGCATGTGCCGTCGACCATCCATGGCAGCTTCCAGGGCACCGCCCAGGTGTTCCAGAGCTCGCTCAGCAACGAGCCGATCCTGATCCTGGCGGCGCTGGCGGCGGTCTACATCGTGCTGGGCATCCTCTACGAGAGCACGATCCACCCGATCACCATCCTGTCGACCCTGCCTTCGGCGGGAGTGGGCGCGGTGTTGGCGCTGATGCTGTTCGACACCGAGTTCAGCCTGATCGCGATGATCGGCGTCATCCTCTTGATCGGCATCGTCAAGAAGAACGCGATCATGATGATCGACTTCGCGCTGGAGGCGGAACGCAGCCGCGGCCTGGCCCCGCGCGAGGCGATCCTGCAGGCCAGCCTGCTGCGCTTCCGGCCGATCCTGATGACGACGATGGCGGCGATCTTCGGCGCCGTGCCGCTGGCGGTCGGCTTCGGCGCCGGCAGCGAGCTGCGCCAGCCGCTGGGCATCGCCATCGTCGGCGGGCTGATCGTCAGCCAGGTGCTGACGCTCTACACCACGCCGGTGCTGTACCTGGTGCTCGACCGCTTCCGCCTGTGGTCGCGCGACCGCTGGGCCCGCGCCGTCCCGCGCCAGGCCGGCCCCACGCCGGGGGCGGCGGAGTAGGGGCGGCCGCGCGCTCGCCCCGGACCTCGCGGCTCTGCCTGCCATGCGGGCATCCGGGCTCATCGGCCGCTGCAATTTAAGACTAGGCGCATAAGATATTATGCAATAAGCTTGGCTTCCTATCCGCCCAGGATATTGGTGTCGCGCCGGAGACAAGTCGCGCCACACGGAAGGGCGGGTCATTGGGCGAGCGGCAACCAGCCGGTCATTTTGGCCTGGGCTGCTCGAAAAATTGATAGTCGAGAGGAGGATTAGACATGGCGGATAACGAGATCCAGGCCATTGCCCCGGGGAGCGGTCCCATTACCTTCAACCAGCCCGGAACGACGACCATCACTGCCGCGCCCGGCACCACGAGCATCACCGTGACGGCGGCCGCTGCGTCAGGGGGCTCCGGCGACCACGGTCCCGCGGTCGGCCTTGGAGGGATCGTCAGCGCCACGATCCCGGTCACGTCGCAGTGGGGCCAGCCGCCGTACGGCCTTCAGATCGAGGTCGGCGGCGTCGGGCAGGTCAGCGGCGGTGTCGGCGGTATCTGCGGCGGCGGATCGGGCGGGCACGCCCATGACGACGGGGACGGAGGCGGCGGTGGAGGCCGCTCGGCCATCATCCTGACCTCTTCGGGCCAGGGTGTCATCTATGCCGGCGGTGGCGGCGGCAGCGGCAACGCGGTCGACGGCGGGTCCGGAGGGACGGGCGGCAATGGCGGCATGTACCCCGGAGCCGGCGGCGCCTCCAGCGGAGGATCCACCGGCGGGGGCGGAGCTGACGGGGGCAGTCCCGGTGCCGGGGGGACAGGCAACCAGTCCAGCGGCTCGGCCGGGAGCGGCCCGCCGAGCGGTGCCGGGGGCACCGGGTCCGGCACCTCGTACAACCACGGCTGGGCCGGCGGTGGTGGCGGGGCCGG
>NZ_NHON01000098.1:0-2395 GCF_002195995.1 Inquilinus limosus | reverse complement strand
CGGCGGCGGCGGCGGCGGCGGCATGGACAACGGTGTCGGCAGCGCCGGAAAGGGCGGCGGCGGTGGCGGCGGTGGCGGCTCCAGCTACGTGCCGGTCCTCGATCCCGCGAACCCACCGACCAATATCGGCTACCGGGACGGCGTCCATACCGGCAACGGCTTCGTCACCATCACGGTGAACAGCTAGAGCCGGCGGCCGGCGGCTCGCCGGGGCAGGAGATCCTCCTGCCGCGCCATGAACCGACAAGGCTTCGCCCTGTCGCCACCCCGGGGCCGCGCCATGACGCGGCCCCGGTTTTCATTCCGCCTGCGGCGTGACGCCGGGCCGTTGCCGGCCGGGGGGCAGGGAGGCCGCATCGGCCCGTCTTGCCAAGCGCCCCCGCCGCGGTCCAAGACTGAGGCCATCGTCACGCGCGGGGCGCCGCGCCAGGGCCGGCTCGGCGAAACCAGCAGCGGCCGGCGCGACCCGCATCCGCAGGGGCAGCATGGCCGATCCTCTCCACAAGCTCTCATGGGACGATCTGCGCATCGTCAAGGCGATCGGCGAGAATGGCGGCCTCGCCGCCGCGGCCAAGGCGCTGGGCCTGAACCATTCCACCGTCTCCCGCCGCCTCGCCGCGGTCGAGGAGGCGCTGGGCGTGGTGCTGTTCGACCGGCGCCGCAGCGGCTACGCCCCCACCGGAGCGGGGGCCGAGATGGTCGCGCTGGGCGCGCGCGTCGAGCAGGACATCCTCGGCGTGGCGCGCCGCGTCTCCAGCCATGTGCAGGGCCATGCCGGCCAGCTGCGGGTGACCACCAGCGACGCGCTGCTGCTGGATTTCCTGACCCCGATCATCGCCGGGTTCCGGGCCGCCAACCCGGAGATCTGCATCGAGATGATCGTCAAGAACCGGGCGCTGAACCTGGCGCGCGGCGATTCCGACATCGCCTTCCGCGCCACCACCGCCGCGCCGCCGGAGAACCTGTTCGGCCGCAAGGTGGCGACCATCGCCTGGGCGGTCTATGGCCGCAGGATCGACCATGTCGGCGCCTCGTCCGGCCTCGACGACCTCGTCCGGCGCCCATGGGTGTCCTATGGCAGCGGCCTGTCCCGGCTCAGGGCCCATCGCTTCGTCGAGGACCGCGTGCCGGCGGAGAGCATCGTCTACCGCAGCAACTCCGTCGCCGGGGCGGGCGCGGCGATCGCCGCCGGCATCGGCATCGGCTTCCTGCCCTGCATGCATGGCGACCTGGCGCCGGGGCTGGCGCGCCTGAGCCCGGTGCAGCGCGAGGTGTTCGACGAGCTGTGGATCCTGACCCATCCCGACATCCGCAGGTCGGGCCGGGTCTACGCCTTCATGGAGCATTGCGCCCGGGCGATCCTGCGGCAGCGCGACGTCATCGAGGGCCGCGGGATCGCCGGCGGCGTCGGGCCTTGATGCGCAATCCTGCGGATCGAATTCCGCCGAGATGCCGGGTCCCGGGCCGAAGGGCCCCGTCGTAGGGTCCTGTCCGCCCCGTGAGGCGATGGCCGCCGGCCCGATCGGATGATCGGCGCCCGCCATGCCGCCCGCCGGGCCCAAGTCGACAGACCGCTCCCTGAAAGGACGACGACGTGAGCATCACAGCGATCGCCAAGCCTGCCCGGACCCTGCTGAGCCCGACCGATCACGCGCTGATCCTGGTCGACCACCAGTCGCAGATGGCGTTCAACACCAAGTCGATCGACATCACCAGCCTGCGCACCAATGCCGGGATCCTGGCCCATGCGGGCAAGGGCTTCAACGTGCCGACGATCATCTCGACGATCTCGCGCGAGAGCTTCGCCGGCCCGCTGTTCACCGAGGTCACCGAGGCCTTCCCGGATGCGGAGATCACCGACCGCACCACCTCGAACGCCTGGGAGGACGAGAACTTCGTCCGCCGGGTCAATGCCGTCGGCAAGGACCGGCTGGTGATCGCCGGGCTGTGGACCTCGGTCTGCTGCAACGGCCCGGTGCTGTCCGCGCTGGAGCAGGGCTTCGAGGTCTATGTCGTCACCGACGCCTGCGGCGACTGCACGCCCGAGGCGCATGAGCGCGCGGTCGAGCGCATGATCCAGGCCGGCGCCCGCCCGATCACGGCGCTGACCTACCTGCTGGAGCTGCAGCGCGACTGGGCCCGGCTGGAGACCTATGAGCTGACCACCGGCATCGCCATGAAGTTCGGCGGCGCCTTCGGCGTCGGCATCCAGTACGTCAAGGCGATGTTCCACGCCCAGGACAGCCACAAGGCCTGACCCCGTCGCCGGCCCCGGGCGGGTTGCGGCAGCGCCGCCCGCCCGGGGCCGCGGGATGCCGCCCATGAAACCCTATCTCCTCTCGCTCGGGGCCGGCCTGCTGGTCGGCGCCGTCTACGCGCTGCTCGGCGTACGCTC
>NZ_NHON01000097.1 GCF_002195995.1 Inquilinus limosus | reverse complement strand
GGCCTGCCGGCCGGCGCCGCGGGCGCGGCCGGCAGGCCGCCGCCGGCCTTGGCCTTGCAGTCGGTGGTGTCGGTGCCGGCGGCGCAGGCGCCCGAGCCGACCCCCGGCTCATCGCATTCATTGTCCCGCGCGAAGGGGCAGCTGTCGTCGCCCGGGCCGGCGGGCGGCACGGACTGGGCCGGCGGGGTCTGCTGCGTGGGAGCGGCCGCGGCGCAGTCGGCCGTGTCCGTCCCGGCCGAGCAGAGGCCCGAGCCCTTGCCGGGCTCGTCGCAGCTCTTGTCGAAGGCGAAGCGGCAGGAATTCGCCGGATCGGCCTTGGCGTCCGGCCGGCAATCGGCGCTGTCGGTGCCGGGCGCGCAGGTGCCGTTGGCCTCGTCGCATTCGCCGTCATGGGCGAAGATGCAGGAATTGTTGGCGCTGCCGGCCGGCGTATCCTGCGCCGCGGCGGCGGGAGGAAGCGCCAGCACCGTCGCCGCCAGCAGCCAGGCCCATCTCCACCCCATGCGATGTCCCTCCCCGTCCATGCGCACACTGTCCTAGATACATGCTGCAGCATGGCATGACAAAGGCGCCGGATCCGGCCTGCCCCGTTGCCTGCCCGTTGCCTGGACGAAACGATCGGCGTATCAGTCTCGCCCTTCGCAGGAGATCGGTTCGATGAGCACGCGCCCCGCCCCCGTCCATGTCATCGGCGCCGGCCTTGCCGGCAGCGAGGCCACCTGGCAGCTCGTCTCCGCCGGCGTGCCGGTGGTGCTGCACGAGATGCGCCCGGTGCGGGGCACCGAGGCGCACCAGACCGACGGCTTCGCCGAGCTGGTCTGCTCCAACTCCTTCCGCTCCGACGACGCGATGCACAACGCGGTCGGCCTGCTGCATGAGGAGATGCGGCGCTGCGGGTCAGTGATCCTGCGCCATGCCGACGCCCACAAGGTGCCGGCCGGCGGCGCGCTGGCGGTCGACCGCGACGGCTTCTCCGCCGGCGTCACCGCCGAGCTGGCGAACCACCCGCTGGTGACGGTGCAGCGCGGCGAGGTCGCCGGCCTGCCGCCCGAGGCCTGGGACAGCGTCATCATCGCCACCGGCCCCCTCACCTCCCCGGCCCTGGCCGAGGCGGTGCGCGGCCTGACCGGCGAGGCCGAGCTGGCCTTCTTCGATGCCATCGCCCCGATCATCCATCGGGAGTCGATCGACTTCGACACCGCTTGGTTCCAGTCGCGCTACGACAAGCCCGGCCCCGGCGGCACCGGCAAGGACTACATCAACTGCCCGATGTCGAAGGAGGAGTACGAGGCCTTCATCGCCGAGCTGCTGGCCGCGCCGAAGACCGAGTTCAAGGACTGGGAGAAGGACACACCCTATTTCGACGGCTGCCTGCCGATCGAGGTGATGGCGGAGCGCGGGCCGGACACGCTGCGCTGGGGCCCGATGAAGCCGGTCGGCCTGACCAACCCGCACAGTGACCGCCGGCCTTGGGCCGTGGTGCAGCTGCGCCAGGACAACGCGCTGGGCACGCTGTTCAACATGGTCGGCTTCCAGACCAAGATGAAATACGCCGAGCAGGTGCGGGTGTTCCGCATGATCCCGGGCCTGCAGAACGCCGAGTTCGCGCGGCTGGGCGGGCTGCACCGCAACACCTTCATCAACAGCCCGCGGGTGCTGGACCCGGCGCTGCGGCTGAAGGCGATGCCGCGGCTGCGCTTCGCCGGCCAGGTCACCGGCGTGGAAGGCTATGTCGAGAGCGCCGCGATCGGCCTGCTGACCGGGCGGATGGCGGCGGCGGAGCGGCTGGGCCGGGCCATCGTCCCGCCGCCCGTCACCACCGCGCTGGGTGCCCTCTTGAGCCACATCACCGGCGGCGGCGATTCCGAGACCTTCCAGCCGATGAACGTCAATTTCGGCCTGTTCCCGCCGCCGGAGATTCCGGAGCGGCAGCCGGGCCAGAAGAAGGTCAAGGGCCGCGACCGCAAGAGCCTGTACAGCGAGCGGGCTTTGGCCGACCTCGACCTCTGGCTCGGCCGGCGCGAAGCGGCCTGATCGTCCGGCCTATTTCGGGTCCGGCGTCACCAGCACGGTCTCGTCGGTGTTGACGACGAACACCGCGAGCAGCTTGGCGGGCTCCGTCTCGCTGGCATTGGCGCTGACGGCGTGGTGGTCGCCGGGCATCTCGGTGAAGTTCTCGCCGGCCTTGAAGGTGCGCACCGGCCCCTGGTTGATCTGCATCCTGACGGCGCCCTCCAGCACCGTGGCATAGATCAGAGCCGATCTGGGGTGGGTGTGGGCAGGCGAATAGCCGCCCGGACCGTATTCCACGAGAACGCCCTTGACGCTCTTCCCGGGCACGTCCGGCAGGGCGTGCTCATAGACCAGCGTGACCCGGGCGTTCTTGGAGCCGGAGGCCTCTGCGAGGACCGGGCTGGCGGAGGCGGCGATGAGAAGGGCCGCGAGGATGGCGCGCTTCATGACGGGATGTCCTTGATCGACGGTGTCGGTGTCAGGCGGGGCGATGGTCGCGCAGCCAAGCGTCGAGCGAGACACGCCCGATCCGGGCCTCGCCGAGCGGCACCAGCGAGGTCTCCGCGACCGTGCCGCCGAAGTAGCGGGCGGCGTCGTCCCTGACGACGGGCCGGGAGTCGCCCATCGCATCGAGATAGCGGGCGATGATGCGGTCGAAGGGTGCCCGGTCGGGGCCGGCGATGTCGAAGGTGCCGCCATGCGGCGGCGCGGCCGCGGCCTCGGCCATGATCGCGGCGACGTCTTCGGCGGCGATGGGCTGGAACAGGCCGCCCGGAAGGCGGACCGTCCCGTCCACGACGCCCGATTCGGCGATGGCGCCGAAGAACTCCATGAACTGGGTGGCGCGCACGATGGTGTAGGGCACGCCGGACGCCTTGATCAGCGTCTCCTGCGCCACCTTGGCCTGGAAATAGCCGTTGTCCGGCATCCGGTCGGTGCCGACGATCGACAGCGCCACATGGTGGCGGATGCCGGCCCGGCGTTCGGCGGAGAGGAGGTTGTGGCCTGCCGTCTCGAAGAACGCGCGCACCGCCTGGGGCTCGAAGGAGGGCGAGTTGGCGACGTCGACCACCACCTCGGCGCCGGCCAGGGCCTGGGCCAGCCCCTCCCCGGTCAGGGTGTTGACGCCGGTGCTGGGCGAGGCGGCGAGCACGTCGTGCCCCGATGCGCGCAGGAGGGCGACGGTACGGGATCCGATCAGTCCGCTGCCGCCGATGACGACGATCTTCATGGCTTCACCTCTCACCGATGACAGGCCGCCCATGTCGCCTCGGCGCGGATCCGGCCCGCCACCGAACGTCAGCGCCTGACTGTGAGGGGGAGGATCGCGGAGGCGGGCTGTCCCGGCAATCGTGCCGACCGACAATCCCGCACACCGAAGGATGGGTCATCCTCGCCCTTGGCATAGGTCGCCGGCATTCCGGGCGCGGGGCTGCCGCGCCCGGTCCGGGCCCTCAGCTCAGTAGCGATGCGGCACGTAGAGCTCCGACGGCAGCGTGCGGCGCTCGTAATGCGGGTCGAACACCCGCTCCGGCAGCGCGATCTCCTCGTGCGGCACCTCCTCATAGGGCACCACCGAGAGCAGGTGCGAAATGCAGTTCAGACGTGCGCGCTTCTTGTCGTTGCCTTCCACGATGTGCCAGGGCGCCTCGGGGATGCTGGTGCGCTCGAACATCGCCTCCTTGGCCTTGGTGTACTGCTCCCACCGCACGCGGGACTGCAGGTCCATCGGCGAGAGCTTCCACTGCTTGATCGGGTCGTGGATCCGCATGAGGAAACGCAGCTGCTGCTCCTCGTCGGTGATCGAGAACCAGTACTTCACCAGGATGATGCCGGAGCGCACCAGCATGCGCTCGAACTCCGGCACGTCGTGGAAGAAGTCCTCGACCTGGCCTTCGCTGGCGAAGCCCATGACCCGCTCGACGCCGGCGCGGTTGTACCAGCTGCGGTCGAACAGCACGATCTCGCCGGCCGCCGGCAGATGCGGCACGTAGCGCTGGAAGTACCACTGGGTCTTCTCGCGGTCGGACGGGGCGGGCAGCGCCACCACCCGGCAGGTGCGGGGATTGACGCGCTGGGTGATGCGCTTGATGGCGCCGCCCTTGCCGGCGCTGTCGCGGCCCTCGAACAGGACCACCATCTTGAGGCCCTTGTAGCGGACCCAGTCCTGCAGCTTCACCAGCTCGCCCTGCATCCGCAGCAGCTCGCTGAAATAGGTGTGGCGGTCGAGGGTGTTCTTCTGCCGTTTCTCGAGCAGGGCGCGCAGCTCGGGCGGGACGCGGGCGTCGTCGACCGCCTGCTCGAGCTCCTCGTCCATATCGTCCTCGAGCTCGATCTCGAGCCAGCTGCGGGCCTCGGTGTCTTTCAGCTCAGTCATGTGCTGCCTCCTGGTGCACACCCCGTGTACCCGGAAGCTTATGCAGTTTGGTGACAGCGGTCGCGGGCCGGGCGCACCCGACGAGTTTATCCGGCCTCGCCGGGCCGCCAGACCAGGCCCGGCCTATGTCCGCGGCGCGATGCGGACGCCGCCGAACATGACGTTGCGGGTCAGCGGCCGGGCCAGGAACTCGTGCGGGAAGCCCGGCTCGATCGCGCTCGCCGCCTCCAGCCGCGCGCGCTGGTCCTCCGACAGCACCACGTCGAGGGCGCCGAGATTGTCCTCCAGCTGCGCCGCCGTCCGGGCGCCGATGATCGGCGCGGTCACCGCCGGGTTCAGCAGGGTCCAGGCGATGGCCACCTGCGCCGGGGTCCGGCCGATCTCCGCCGCCACCGCCTTCACCGCCTCGGCGATGGCCAGGCCGCGCTCGGTCAGGGCGCCGTTGCCGGCGGCGACGTTCCTGCGCGTGCCCGAGGCCGCCGCCGTGCCGCCGCCGATCTCGAGATCCGCCCGGCTGTACTTGCCGGTCAGCACGCCGCTGGCCAGCGGCGACCAGGGGATGACGCCGAGGCCGAGCTCCCGCGCCATCGGGATCAGGTCGCGCTCCACCGTCCGCTCGATCAGGCTGTACTCGACCTGCAGCGCGATCAGCGGCGACCAGCCGCGCAGGTCGGCGATGGCCTGCATCCGCGACACCTGCCAGGCCGGCGCATCGGAGATCGCGACATACAGCACCTTGCCGGCGCGGACCACGTCGTCCATGGCGCGCAGGATCTCCTCGACCGGGGTGGTGAAGTCCCAGGCGTGGAGGTAGAGCAGGTCGATATAGTCGGTCTGCAGCCGCTGCAGGCTGCTCTCGACCGACCGGACCAGGCTCTTGCGGTGGTTGCCGCCGGCGTTCGGGTCGCCCTGGCGCAGCGGCAGGGTGTATTTGGTGGCGATCACCAGCCGGTCGCGCCGGTCGGCCGCGAACTTGCCGACGAGGCGCTCCGAGGTCCCCTCGGTGTACTGGTTGGCGGTGTCGATGAAGTTGCCGCCACGGTCGACATAGGTGTCGACGATGCGGCGCACCTCCGCCTCGTCGGCGCCCCAGCCCCAGTCGGTGCCGAAGGTCATGGCGCCGAGGGCGAGCGGCGAGACCCGCAGGCCGGAACGGCCGAGCAGGCGATAATGGTCCAGGGACAGGGTGTCGCTCATCGTCATCTCCCAACAGGGTGACCCGGAAGATGGCGCGCTGACATTCGTTCAGGGAGGCGGCATTATCCGCATGGGCCGTTAAGGGAATTATGTACAATGCGGGGCAGCGACTACGCCGAGCTGCGGGCCTTCGCGGCGGTCGCCGAACATGGCAGTTTCGCCCGCGCGGCGGCGCAGCTGGGCCTGTCGCGATCGGCGCTGAGCCAGACCATCCGCGGGCTGGAGGAGCGGCTGGGCTTGCGGCTGCTGAACCGCACCACCCGCAGCGTGGCGCCGAGCGAGGCTGGATCCAGGCTGCTGGCCGGGTTGCTGCCCGCCCTGGCCGACCTCGACGCCGCGGTCGCCCAGGCCCAGGCCCTGCGCGACACGCCGGCCGGCGTGCTGCGCCTCAACGCCTCCCGCATCGCCGCGATCCATCGCCTGGCGCCGCTGATCGCTCCGTTCCAGGAGGCCTATCCGGACATCGTCCTCGACATCGTGGTCGAGGACCGGCTGGTCGACATCGTCGCCGGCCGGTTCGACGCCGGCATCCGGCTGGGCGAGATGGTCGAGCGCGACATGGTGGCGGTGAAGCTGGGCGGCGAGCTGGAGCTGATGGTCGTGGCCGCCCCCTCCTATATCGAGCGCTTCGGCGCGCCCGCCACGCCGCGCGACCTGCGCCATCACCGCTGCATCAACAGCCGCTGGCCGACCGACGGCAGCCTGTATCGCTGGGAGTTCGAGCGCGGCGCCGAGAAGCTGGAGGTGGCGGTGGAAGGGCCGCTCACCGTCACCGAGCCGGAGGTGGCGATCCGGGCGGTGCTGGACGGCGTCGGCATCGGCTACCTGTTCGACCTGCAGATCCGGCCGCTGGTCGAGGCCGGCCGGATGGTGCGGATGCTCGAGGACTGGACCCCGCCCTTCCCCGGCTTCTATCTCTACTACCCCAGCCGCCGGCAGACGCCGCCGCCGCTGCGCGCCTTCATCGACTTCGTGCAGCGGCGGCAGCCCATGCCTAGCGCCGGCCGGTGAAGGGCTTGGTCACGGAGTCGAAGAAGCTGAACAGGGCGTCGCCGGCGATCACCCCGGCTGCCACCACCTCCATCTCGCTGCGTCCCTCCTCGCCGCGCCAGCGGGTCCAGACGGCACGGATGAGAATGCCGACCAGCACCGCCCAACCGGCCAGCGGCGCGTTCAGCAGCAGGCCGGTGGCAAACAAGATGCCCATCTGCCGCTTCGATCCGCCGAGCCACTGCACCAGCGCCCCGGGGATCGCCCACAGGGCCAGCGAGCGCGCCACCTCCGGCGCCACGCCGGCGCCGATGGTGGCGGCATAGACCCGGTCGACCGGCGGCAGCATGTCCTGGGCGAAATAGGTCTCCCAGGAGAAGAAGACGACGACGATGGCGACCAGGAAGGCGACCATGGCGGCCAGCAGTTGCTGCCTGCGGCCGTCGCGCTCGAACTCCGGGTCGGCGCCATTGCCGCGCAAGATGTGGCCGGCCTTGAGGTCGTAGCCCATATCGGCGAAGGCCGGGCCGGTCGCGGCGGAGAAGGCGACCAGCAGCGCCAGCGCCGTCGGCGGGAAGCCGACCAGCATGCCGATGATCAGGGTGATCAGGGCGACGGCGAAGGCCGGGAACCAGCCGGAATGCATCGCCGCCAGGCCGACGATCAGCTCATGCACGAAGGCGGCGAAAGCGGCATAGACCACGAAGGCCACCAGCATGCCCCAGGACAGCTCGGCCCACAGCCCGCCGGCCGCGGCGATCAGCATGGCCAGCGCGATGTATCCGGCGGTGCCGAGTCCGAGCGCCCGCCGCAGCGCCGCGTCGGACTGGGTGCGAACGGCGCCGTCAGTGTCGCGGCGCAGCAGGGTCGAGCCGACCTGCAGCAGCGCCACCAGCCCGGCGCCGATCATCACGCCGTGCGGGATATAGGCCTTCATCATGTCGCCGCCGGGGATGATCCCGGCGAAGGCGTCGCCGCCGAACAGCGGCCCGGAATAGCCGCGCAGCAGCAGGCCGATGCCGAACATGGCCAGCGCCCAGATGTTGCCGATGAAGGCGATGCCGAAGGCCGACATCGGGATCTTGAAGAAGGAGCCGATGGCCCCGATCGCCACCCCGACGCCGAGCAGCACCGCCTTGCGGCCGCCTTCGTCGCCGGCCTTGATCGCCTCCGCCGCCGCCACGCCGGGCGGCCAGGCGCCGGAGGCCGGGAACACCTTGGTGTCGAACATCCGGTACAGCAGATAGGCGTCGAGCAGCATCGCCAGGGCGACACCGGCGAACATCGGCAGCACCAAGTCCGGTCGGCCGAGCGCATAGGGGATGCCGATCGGCAGCAGCAGGCTGTTGGCGGCGCCGAAGGTGGCGCCGGAGATCGCACTCTGCGCCAGGTTCTGGACATGGATCGAGCGGTAGCGGGCGAACAGCCCCAGCGGGATCCGCGCCAGCACCATGGCGGCCAGGGCGCCGATCAGCGAGGTGTTCGCCGAGACGCCGAGGCTGACCAGGATCTGCATGCCGATGATGGCGCCGAACACGCAGAGCAGGATGATCAGGGCGAGGGTCGCCGGCTCGAACACGCTGGGATGGCGGCGCCGCTCGGCGCCGCCGGCGGGGGGTGCCGCGGTCGGGTCCGCGGTCAGGTCGTGCTGCATGAAACCTCCTGGATGGGCCGCTTGGGCGCGGCCTTGGATCTCGTGATGCGGGCTCTTGGGCGTGCCCTGTCAGAAGAAGGGCCGCGCACCCCCTGGATGCGCGGCCCCGAAGCTCATGCGGCCTTGGCGGGATCGGCCGGGGCGGAGACCCGCCCATCGCCGACATCGCGGTCCAGCGCCGCCCGCGGCCGTTCCGCCGGGTCGCCATAGCCGGCGCCGCCGGCCAGCACGACCTCGACGATCTCGGCGGGCTGCGTCAGCTGCACCAGCTCGCCGGTGCCGCAGTCGCGCAGCACCTGGCCCTGGGCGTCGCGCACCAGCCCCCGCGCGGCCCCGCCCGGCGCGCCGCCGAACAGGCCGGGATTGCTGGACTTCACCCCCTCCGGATAGACCGCGACGAAGGTGGCCAGCCCGTCATCGGCCAGCTTGCGCAGCGAGACGCGCTGGCCCAGCCCGCCACGGTGGCGCCCCGGCCCGCCGGAATCCTGGACATAGGCCTTCTCCAGCACCAGCACCGGCACCCGGGTCTCGAACAGCTCGACCGAGGTGTTGGCGGCCGAGGTCGGCCACAGCAGGCCCGACTTGCCGTCGCCATGCGAGGAGGCGCCCTGCCCGCCGCCCATGAACAGCATGTCGGAATAGGTCGCCCCCTCCCCGTCGCGGCCATAGATGGTGGCGGCCACCGGCAGGCCGGTGAAGGCCTGCACCTTGTCCGGCGCTGCCTCGGCCAAAGCGCGGAAGATGTTCGGGGCGATGTACCAGCCGGTGCGGGTGCGCAGGTTCACCGCCATCGGCTTGGTCGCGTTCAGGATCGACCCTTCCGGCGCCTTCACCTCGAACGGCCGGTAGCAGCCGGCATTGCCGCGGACATTCGGCGTCAGCATGCATTTCAGCGGATAGGTCGCATGCGCCGAGGTGTAGTTCAGCGTGCAGTTCAGCCCGCCCTGCGGCAGCTGCGCCGGCGCGCCGTCGAAATCGAGGGTGATGCGGTCGCCGGCAATGGTCAGCGCCAGCGGATAGCGCAGCGCCTGGCCCAGCGGGTTGTTCTCGATCTCCGACCGGTAGGTGCCGTCCGGCAGTGCCGCGATCGCCTCGCGCATCGCCGTCTCGGACCGGCCCTGCACCACCGCGGCCAGCGCCCGCAGATCCTGCATGCCATATTCGCGCATGAAGGCGACCAGCCGGTCGGCGCCCAGCGCGTTGGCGGCGACGAAGGAGTGGATGTCGCCGGTCACCTGGCCCGGGTTGCGCACATTCTCGGCCAGCAGGCGGAACAGCGCCGCGTTCGGCCGCCCCTCCTCCACCAGCTTCATCGGCGGGATCTGGAAGCCTTCCTCGTAGATCTCACGCGCCCGCAGGCTGTCCTTGGTGCCGCCAATGTCGGAGACATGGCCGACCGTGCCCATCAGCCCGACCAGCCGGCCTTCGAGGAACACCGGCGTCACCACGGCGATGTCGAACAGATGCCCGGCGCACAGCCAGGGGTCGTTGGTGACCAGCACGTCGCCCGGCCGCAGCGTCTCGGCCGGGTACTCCTGCAGCAGCGCCTTCACCGCCCGCGGCAGGGTCAGGTTGAACACCGGCATCGCCCGCGGCGAATGGGCCAGCGTCTCGCCCTCGGGGTCCAGCAGCTCGCAGGCGAAGTCCTGGGCCTCGGAGATCACCAGCGAGAAGGCGGTGCGGCAGACCGTCAACCACATCTCCTCGACCACGGTGACCAGGCGGCTCCACATGATCTCCAGCGCGATCGGGTCGGCCTCGATCCGGGCGATCGCCTCGGGCAGCGCCATCTCCGCGGTGACCAGCGCCTGGACTGGTGCGGCGACGCCGATGGCGATGCGCAGGTTCAGCGTGTCGTCGACCCGCACGATGTCGCCGGGCGGGACGATGGTGGTGGATTCCCGCTCCTCGATGATCGCCGGCCCCTCGATCCGGTCGCCCGGCACCAGGGCGTAGCGGTCATAGACCACGGCCTCGACGATACCGTCGGCGAAGCGGGCCTGGCGCGCGCCCTTGCGCTTGGCCGCGGCGTCGCCGCCCCCGGTGGCGCCGGCCAGCGACAGCGTCGGGGTCGGGCCCAGGCAGCGGACGCGGAAGTTGATCGCCTCGATCTCGGCCCCGCCATACAGGGAGGTGTAGCGGGCGGTGTAGACCTCGGCGAAGGCGGTGCGGATCGCCTCCAGGCTGCCGGCGTCGATCGCGCCGGCCGGCAGCGGCACGGCGATCTCGTGCATCTGGCCGGACAGCCGCATGTCGGCGCTGCGCTCGACCGTGACTGCCGCTGCATCGACACCCGCCTCGGCCAGCCGCCGCCGGCCCTCTTCCTCCAGCTCCGCCAGCACACCGTTGACGGCATCGGCGTCGAAGTCGCCGGAGAAGCGCACCGGGTGCGACCGCACCAGCTCGAAGGACAGCGGCGCCACCAGGAAGCCCAGCGCCGAGGCCGCGCCGGAGGCCGGCGGGATGATCACCTCGGCCACGCCCAGCACCCGCGCCACGCCGGCGGCATGGGCCGGGCCGGCGCCGCCGAAGCCGACCATGGCGTAGCGGCGCGGGTCCTTGCCCTTCTCGACCAGATGGACGCGGGCGGCGGCGGCCATGCTCTCGGTCACCACCTTGTGGATGCCCCAGGCCGCCTCCTCGACTGACAGGCCGAGCGGTTCGGCCACCCGCGCCACCGCGGCCTCGGCCGCCGCCTTGTCCAGCGCCATGCGGCCGCCCAGGAAGAAGCCGGGATCATAGTAACCAAGCACCAGGTTGGCATCGGTCACCGTCGGCTCGACCCCGCCCTTGCCGTAGCAGGCCGGGCCGGGATCGGAACCGGCGGAATGCGGCCCGACGCGCAGCAGCCCGACCTCGTCGATCGAGGCGATCGACCCGCCGCCGGCGCCGATCTCGATCATGTCGATCACCGGCGCCTTGATCGGCAGGCCCGAGCCCTTCTTGAAGCGGTGGACGCGCCCCGCCTCCATCATCGGCGCGATCTCGGCGCGGCCGTCCTCGATCATGCAGGCCTTGGCGGTGGTGCCGCCCATGTCGAAGGAGATGACGTCGGCCTTGCCGGCCAGGGCGCCGAACAGCGCGGTGGCCAGGCCGCCGCCGGCCGGGCCGGATTCGAGCAGCCGGATCGGGAAGGCGCGCGCCGTCTCCGGCGCCACCAGCCCGCCGGCGGAGTGCATCAGCCGCAGCGTGCCCGTGAAGCCGCGCGCCGCCAGCTCCCGCTCCAGCCGCTGCAGGTAGCGGTCCATCAGCGGCTGGACATAGGCGTTGGCGCAGGTGGTGACGCAGCGCTGGTACTCCCACAGCTCCGCCACCACCTCGGAGGACAGCGACACGGCCAGCTGCGGGAACTCGGCGCGGGCGATCTCGCCGACGATCCGTTCATGCTCCGGGTTGCGGTAGGAATGCAGGAAGCACACGGCCACCGCCTCCACGCCCTCGGCCACCAGCTTACGCAACGCGCCCCGGACGGCCTCGCGGTCCAGCGTCTCGACCACCCCGCCGTCGCGGTCCACCCGCTCCGGCACCTCCAGCCGCAGCCGGCGGGCCACCAGCGGCTCCGGGAACTGCAGGAACAGGTCGTAGATGTCGTAGCGCTGCTCCGTGCCCATCTCCAGCACGTCGCGGAATCCCTGGGTGGTGATCAGCCCCAGCGTCGCGCCCTTGCGCTCGATCACGGCGTTCGTGACCAGGGTGGTGCCGTGCACCATCTCGCCGACATCGGCCAGCCGGAGGCCGGCCATCTCGACCAGCTCCTCGATCCCGATCAGCGCCGCCTCGGACGGGTCGTGCGGCGTGGTCAGCCGCTTGTGCAGCTTCACCGTGCGCCCCTCGCCGTCATAGAGGATGAAATCGGTGAAGGTGCCGCCGATGTCGAAGCCGATGCGCCAGCGCGTCGCCTGCATGATCTGGTCCTTGGTTACGCTGCGGAGGCCGAGAGCCCGGCCTGGTTCGTCCATTGAGGGTCGCCGGCCAGGGCCGCGACCTCCTTTGCCCCGGCCAGCAGCCGGGCGATGATGTCCTCCCGCTCCTCCGCCGTGACGGTGGAGACCGGGTAGGCGATGCAGAGGCTGACCGCCTCGCCCGTCTCGGGCACCCCGACGGCGGCGGCCAGGGCGCCGACGCCGCGATTGGCCTCGTCATGGGATTCCGCGAAGCCCAGCCGGCGGACTCGCTCCAGCCGCTGCAGCAGCTCGTCGAGGGTCTGCGGTGCGGTCGGCGACACCGGCGTCCAGGGCTGGGAAAACAGCGCCCGCACCTGGTCGTCCGACAGCCGGGCCAGCAGCGACCGGCCAGTGGCGCTGGAATGCGCCGCCAGCGGCCGGCCGACCGGCGTGGCGACGCGCAGCACATTGGTGCCGGGGTGGTAGGTCAGGCCGGTCACCTCGCCGCCGTCGCGGATCGAGACATAGCCGGTGTGGCCGACCGCGGCGACGATCCGGGCCACCACCGCATCCGCCCGGCCGACCAGCGACGAGGTCGAGCTGTAGAGATGCGCGACGCCGAGGATCAGCGGCCCCGGCCGATAGCGCTTGCTGTCGCCGATCGTCTCCAGCAGCCCGGCGTCGCGCATGGCCCGCAGCAGGCGGGAAATGTTGCTCTTCGGCAGCGACAGCAGCGCCGACGCCTCGGTCACCGTGATCTCGGTGCGGCTGGCGGAGAAGCAGCGCAGGACAGCGGCGGCGCTTTCGAGCGTGGTCATCAAGCCATCTCATTAAGTTCCATTTTTTGGAACATTACTTTCGAATAATGAAACTCTAGCAACAGGCAAAAGCGTCGATCAAGCCGCTTTACAGCGGGCACGACGACGGGCCGGCGGAATGCCGGATTCCGGAACGACAAAGATGGTCAGAGGATCGGGCGGCTAGTAGCGCCCCAGCATGGCCCCCAGCACCAGATCCGCCTGGCGCAGCGGCGGCGGCTCCTGGACCTGGGTGGCGAAGACGTCGTGCCCGGCCCGGCGAAGCCGGCGCAGATAGCCGTCCGCCAGGCGCGCGGACAGCAGGGCCGGCACCGCCGCCCGCGGCACATCCCGGCGAAGCCGCCGCGCCTCGGCTAGGCGCTCGGCGGCAGCCTCCGCCACCCGGGCCACCGCCCGGCGCAGCCCGTCATGCGGCTTCATCTCGAACAGCAGGCCGCGATCGGCGCCTTCGGCCGCCATCACATCCTGGGGCAGGTACAGGCGCTTCTGCCGGGCGTGGAACGGGACGGCCCGCATCAGCCCGACCAGCGCCCAGGCGGTGCCGACCGCCGTCGCCGCCCGATGCGCCGCGTCGTCGCGGACGCCCAGCACCTCGAGATGCAGGCGCAGCAGAGGCCCAGCGGTCTCGGCGGCATAGCGATCGAGATCGGCGAGCGTCGCCGGCGGCTCGTCCTCCAGGTCGCGCTCGCGGGCATCGACGACGGTGTCGAAATGGGCGCGGCTCAGATCATGCGCCCAGACCGCCGGGGCCAGCGCGTCCAGCACCTCGTGCCGCCGCGGCCGGCCGTCATAGATCTCGCCGATCGCATCGCGCCACCATTGCAGCCGGATCTGGCCGAGCAGCGGCTGGCTGACCACCTCGCGCGTCTTCGCCACCTCGATGTTGAAGGCGTAGAGCGCGAACAGCGCCGCCCGGCGCGGCGCCGGGGCGAACAGGCAGGTCAGGTAGCGGTCGTGGTCGAGGCGGCGGACCTGCTCGCCGTTCTGGCCCAGGGGATCGGTGGTCGGCATGGCGGCCCCTATATGCCCGCTCGCGGCGCCGATCGCCACCGGAGGTTGCCAGCCCGAGCCCGAGGCTCAACACTTGGTCGGCGAAAGAGCGAGGGAGGCGACCGATGAAGGCGATCATCGTCGGCGGCGGCATCGGCGGGCTGACCGCGGCGCTGATGCTGCAGGCGCGCGGCATCGGCTGTGCCGTGTTCGAGCAGGCGACCGAGCCGCGGGAGGTCGGTGTCGGCATCAACACCCTGCCGCATGCGATCCAGGAGCTCGCCGGGCTCGGCCTGCTCGACCGGCTCGACGCCGTCGCCATCCGCACCCGCGAGCTGCTCTACACCAACCGCTTCGGCCAGGTCGTGTGGCGCGAGCCGCGCGGATTGGACGCCGGCTTCCCGGTGCCGCAGTTCTCGATCCATCGCGGCCGGCTGCACGGCGTGCTGCACAAGGCGGCGCGGGAGCGGCTGGGCGGCGAGATCCACCATGGCCGCCGCCTGGCCGGCTTCGAGCAGAGCGACAGCGAGGTGATTGTCCACTTCGTCGACCGCCATGGCGCCCCGGCCGGCACCGCGCGGGGCGATGTCCTGATCGCCGCCGACGGCATCCACTCGGTCGTGCGGGACATACTCGTTCCGAACCAGGGGCCGCCGTCCTGGAACGGCATGATGATCTGGCGCGGCGCGACCGACTGGCCCGCCTTCATGGACGGCCGCACGATGATCGTCGCCGGCGGCATGCAGGCGAAGGTGGTGCTGTACCCGATCGCGCCCGGCACCGCGCCCGACCGGCGGCTGACCAACTGGGCGGTCTGCGCCCGCATCGGCGACGGCAGCACGCCCCCGCCCCGGCGCGAGGACTGGTCGCGGCCAGGGCGGCTGGAGGAGGTGCTGCCGCATGCCCGGCGATTCGCGCTGCCGGAGGCGGACATCGTCGAGATCGTCACGGCGACGCCGGAGTTCTGGGAGTATCCGATGTGCGACCGCGACCCGCTGCCGCGCTGGCGCCACGGCCGGGTCACGCTGCTGGGCGACGCGGCGCATCCGATGTACCCGGTCGGCTCGAACGGCGCGTCCCAGGCGATCCTCGATGCCCGTGCGCTGGCCGACGCCCTGGCGGACAGCTCGGATGCCATCGCCGCGCTGGAGCGCTACGAAGCCGACCGGCGGCCGAAGACGGCGGAGATCGTGCGGCTGAACCGCAGCGGCGGGCCGGAGGGCGTGATCGACGTGATCGAGCAGCTGGCGCCGGACGGCTTCGAGGACATCGAGGCCGTCCTGCCGCATGCGGAACGCCAAGCCATCGTCCGCGGCTATGCGACGGTGGCCGGCTTCACCCCGGCCCAGCTGCGACGGCCAAGTTAGAGCGGGATGAATTGAGATCGGGTCACGCTGGAAGGACCGCACCGGGTGTTGCCTCTCCCGCTTGCGGGAGAGGTCGGAGACGCGGAGCGGCTCCGGGTGAGGGGATTTTGTCGAGGCCTGGGCCAGCCCTCACCCGGTCGCCCTGCGGGCGCCCGACCTCTCCCGCGTCCGGCGGGAGAGGCAACCCGCACAGACGCTCGGCATCCTGTTTCTTCGGCTGGAGCTCGCCGGCGTGATTCACCTGAAACAATCACGCTCTAAGCGGGCGGCGGCAGGAAGTCGACGTCGTGCTTGGCCGCCAGCGCCACCACCGCTTCGGGCGTCTGCTCCGGCAGGTCGTGCAGTCCCTGGAACAGCTCGACCAACCGGCCGGTGGGCGCCACCCAGAACAGCGACTTCGCGATCGCGCCGCTGTTGTTGAAGATGCCGTGCGGGATGCCCTTCGGCAGGCGCACCAGGTCGCCGACCGTGGCGCTGGCCTGTGCACCGTCGAGCATGAAGTCGAGCTTGCCCTCGAGGATGTAGAGGAACTCGTCCTGCAGCGGATGGATGTGCGACGGCACGAAGGTGCCGATGCCGAAGGTGGCGTGCCAGGCGAAGCTGTCCGCCGAGATCTGCTTCGGCACATAGGTCTGGCCCAGGATGGACCAGGAGATGCCGTCGATCCCCTCCGCGGCCCCGGTGATGCCCGCCGTCATCGCCTTCATGTCACGCCTCCCCTGCTGCTGTTGCGGTTGTCGGAAGAGTACGGCGTTCGCAGCGAAAAGACAGGCAGCAAAAAGGCCCGCCGAAGTGGGCCTCCGATCAGCGTCCGGACGGTGTCGTCAGACCGGGATCAGCGCCGCGGCGGCGCGGCGACCCTCCGAGATCAGGACGTTGTAGGTGCGGCAGGCGGCGCCGGTGTCCATCGCGTCCATGCCGATGCCGGCCTCGCGGATCTGCCGCCGCAGCGCCGAGGGCAGCAGCACCATCCGCGGACCGCAGCCGATCAGCAGCACCTCGACCGGCGGGTCAATCCGCCGCACCGGGTCGAGATGGGCGAGGGCGAGATCCTCGATCCGGTCCAGCGACCAGGGCGCCTCGCCCTCCGGCCAGATCAGCATCGGCCCTTCGTACAGCGTGCCGGCGACCCGGAACCCGCCCGGCGGATAGCCGTCGATCATCCGCCGCCCGGGCGGGATGACGGAATTGATCTCCATGACGGCTCCGCCCCCGTTCAACTCACTTTCGCGACAGGAAGCGGCCCAGCCCTTTCGGCTTGTCCGCCTCAGCCGGCGCATTGGCCGCGGCCGGGGGCACAGCCTCCTCGTCCTTGTCGCCGTTGCCCGACCCGCCGCCCTTGGCCGGCTCGGTGCGGGCCAGGACCGTGGTCACCGTGCTGCGGAGCACCTTGACGCGGACGTTCTCGGCGATCTCCACCGTCAGCTCGTCATCGGCCACCTTCTGCACAGTGCCGATGATGCCGCCGCCGGTGACGACGCGGTCGCCGCGGCGCAGAGCGCCCAGCATGTCGCGATGCTCCTTCGCCCGCTTCTGCTGCGGCCGGATGAGCAGGAAGTAGAACACGACGAAAATGAGGATCAGCGGCGCGAACTGGAACAGCACATTAGCACCGCCGGCCGCGCCGGCGTCGGCCGTCTGGGCATAGGCCTCCGAAATCAGCATCCTTCGCTCCACCTTTGCAGTCGCGCGCGACTATAGCGGCCGGGGCCGCGGTTGCAACGGAATCCGGGTATCTGCGCCCCGGCAGGATTGCCGCGGCAACCCTGCCGGACCCGGAAGTTTGCAGGATGGCCGGGCCCGGCCATCCTGCCAGGGCAAGGGAGCCCTGCGGCGGTTGATCTCGACAGGCCTGCGGCACGATCATTAGCGTCGGCGGGCCGAAAACGAAGGAGACCGTCCGGTGGCCGACCTGGACCCGACACATCTGCAGCTGCTGACCCGCATCGCCGATGCGCTGGAGCGGCTGGCCCCGCCGCCGCCGGCACCAACCGACCTGGCCAGCGCCGACGCCTTCACCTGGGATGCCGAGCACGGCCGGCTGCAGCCGGTCGCCACGGTCAGCCGGGTCGATCTCGACCTGCTGCAGGGCATCGAGCTGCAGCGCGACCTGCTGCTGGAGAACACCCGCCGCTTCGCCCAGGGCCTGCCCGCCAACAACGCCCTGCTGTGGGGCTCGCGCGGCATGGGCAAGAGCTCGCTGGTCAAGTCGGTGCATGCGGCGGTGAACGGCGAGGCCGGCGGCATCCTGGGCCTGGTCGAGATCCATCGCGAGGACATCTCCTCCCTGCCCCGGCTGCTGCATCTGCTGCGCGCCTCGGACCGCCGCTTCATCCTGTTCTGCGACGACCTGTCCTTCGACGGCCAGGACGCCAGCTACAAGTCGCTGAAGGCGATCCTGGAGGGGGGCATCGAGGGCCGGCCGGACAACGTGGTGTTCTACGCCACCTCGAACCGCCGCCACATCCTGGCGCGGGAGATGATCGAGAACGAGCGGTCGACCGCGATCATCGCCGGCGAGGCAGTGGAGGAGAAGGTGTCGCTGTCCGACCGCTTCGGCCTGTGGCTCGGCTTCCATGGCTGCAACCAGGACACCTATCTGGAGATGATCGAGGGCTACGCCAAGGCCTTCGGCCTGGAGATCGATCCCGTGACGCTGCGGGCCGAGGCGCTGGAGTGGACCATCACCCGCGGCTCCCGCTCCGGCCGCGTCGCCTGGCAGTACATCCAGGACCTGGCCGGTCGCCTCGGCAAGCGGCTCGAGGCCGCGAAGTAGCAGGAAGGGGCGGCTTCTGCCGCCCCTCTCCCGTCAGTTCAGGAACAGCCCGACGCCCGGGGCCAGCGGCAGCCCGACCTCGATCCACAGCACCAGGAAGGCGGTCCAGGCGACCAGGAAGCCGATCGAGATCGGCAGCGTCATCGCCGCCAGCGTGCCGATGCCGGCATCCTTCTGGTAGCGCTGCAGGAAGGCCAGGCAGACGGCGAAGTACGGGCTCATCGGCGAGATCACGTTGGTGACCGAGTCCGAGATGCGGAAGGCGGCCTGGACCAGCGCCGGCTCCAGCCCCACCAGCATCATCATCGGCACGAACACCGGCGCCATCAGCGACCATTGCGCCGAGCCGGAGGTGATGAAGACGCTCATCACCATGGCCAGCAGGATGAAGGCCAGCACCAGCGGCGTGCCGCCCAGCCCGCCGGTGTCGAGCAGGTGCGAGCCGTGGATCGCGATCCACTCGCCCAGATTGGTCCAGCGGAACCAGGCCAGGAACTGCGAGATGGCGAAGAACAGCACCAGGGTCGGCGCCAGCTCCTTCACCGCCTCGGCCATGAAGCCGGCAACGTCGCGGGCGCTCTTCACCTTGCCGACCGCAGAGCCATAGACCCAGCCGAGCGTCAGGAAGAACACCGCCAGGATGGCGACAATGGCGTCGAGGAAGGGCGACGGCACCAGCTCGCCCTCCTCGTTGCGCAGCGGCGACCCGGCCGGCAGCACCGCGATCAGCACCACCGCGAGGAAGGCCAGCGCCACCCAGCCGACCCGCTTCAGCGCCCGGCTCTCGACCTGGCCGATCGGCTCCAGCGTCAGCACCACGTCGCCGGTGTACCGGCCGGCCAGCGGCTCGACGATCCGTTCGATCACCAGGGTGCCGACCAGCGACAGCAGCACCGCCGAGCAGGCGATGAAGTAGTAGTTGTCGAGCGGCGAGACATAGGCCTTTGGGTCGATCGCATGCGCGGCGCCGGTGGTGATGCCGGACAGGATGATATCGACCGGGGTGATGAACAGGCTGGCGTCGTAGCCGGCGCCGACCGCGACATAGCCGGTGACGGCGCCGACCAGCGGGTTGCGCCCGACCGCCTGGAAGATCATCGCCGACAGCGGGATCAGCACGATGTAGGCGGCGTCGGACGCCATGTGGCTGCACATGCCGACCAGGAAGATGACGAAGGTGGTCAGGACCCGCGGGGCCTTGATCACGCTGACCTGCATCAGGCTGGCGATCATCCCGACCTTATCGGCCACGCCGATCGCCAGCATGATCACCAGGATGACGCCGAGCGGCGGGAAGTTGACGTAGTTCCTGGCGATCGAGGTCAGGGCGAAGACCAGCCCGTCGCCGGAGATCAGGCTCTGGACCGCGACCTCCTTGCCGGACTTCGGGTTGATGCCGGAGGCGCCGCCCATCGCCATCAGCCAGGACAGCACGGCAACGACGGCGCAGAGGATCAGGAACAGCAGGAACGGATGCGGCAGGCGGTTGCCGGCGCGCTCGATCATCGCCAGGAAGCGCTGCATCCCGGAGCGGCCTTCGGCCTGGGAGGTGGCGGTCATTGTCAGCGGCCCCCAAGGCGGCGTTCGGCGATGGCGGTGAACATGCCGGCGGCGACCGGCAGGATCTCGTCGCGGTAGTCGTAGCGGGGATGGTGCAGATAGGCGCTGTCCTCGCCGTTGCCGACGAAGAAGAAGCAGCCCGGCACCCGCTCCAGGTAGAAGGCGAAGTCCTCCGCCCCCATGGTCGGCAGCGAGTCCATCCGGCCGGAGCGGTCGGGGCCGACCATGTCCAGCGCGGTCGCCAGCACGAAGTCGGTCTCGCCGGCGTCGTTCACCACCGAGGGGATGCGCATGGTCTGCTCGATCGCCGCGGTGGCGCCATGCGCCTCGCAGGTCTGGGCGATGACCCAGCGCAGCTCCTGGTCGATCCGCTCAAAGGCGGCGGGCGACCCGTCGCGGGTGTTGATCGCCAGCGTCGCCGCCATCGGGATGATGTTGTGGCTGTTGCCGCCATGGAACTGGGTGACGGTGACGACGCCGGATTCCAGCGGCGACAGGCGGCGCGACACCACGCTCTGCAGCGCCTGCACCACGGCGGTGCCGACGAAGATCGGGTCGACCGTCAGGTCCGGCCGCGAGGCATGGCCGCCCTTGCCGGAGATGGTGACCTCGTAGAGCGAGCTGCCGCCCATGGTCGGGCCGGTCTTGGCGAAGACCCGGCCGAGCGGATAGGCGGGCCGGTTGTGATAGCCATAGATGGCGGCGACGCCGTCCAGCACCCCGGCCGCGATCATCCGGGCGGCGCCCAGCCCGCCCTCCTCCGCCGGCTGGAACAAGAGCTTGATGCGGCCGGACAGGCGCCCGGCGATGCCGGCGAGGCCGCTTGCGGCCAGCAGCAGCGAGGCGGTGTGCCCGTCATGGCCGCAGGCATGCATCCTGCCGGGCACCGTCGACGCATAGGGCAGGCCGGTGTCCTCGAGGATCGGCAGCGCGTCCATGTCGGCGCGGAAGGCGATGGTGGGTCCCGGCCGGCCGGTGTCGAGCAGCCCGACCACACCGGTCTCGGCCACCCCGGTCTCGACCGCGTAGCCGAGGCCGCGCAGTCTCGATGCGACCAGATCGGCGGTGCCGCGCTCCTCGTATTTCAGCTCGGGGTTCGCATGCAGATGCCGGCGGGTCGCCACGGCCTCCGCGATCGCCTCGGGCGAGAAGCTGTCCATTGCCATCCCTGTCCAGTTGTCGTTCGTCACCCCCTGGTAGGAACGCGGCCCGCATGCCACAAGCGCTATAAATCGAACAACGCGTTGCCGCTTCGGCAACGGACGAAAGGACCGGCATGCACAGCACCGCCCTTCGGTACTTCCTGGAAGTCGCCCGCACCGGTTCGATCGCGGATGCGTCGAAGCGGCTGAACGTCGCCGCCTCCGCCATCAGCCGCCAGATCGCCAAGCTGGAGCGCGAGCTGGGGGCCGAGCTGTTCGAGCGCCGGCCCCGCGGCATGGTGCCGAGCGCCGCCGGCGAGATCCTGGCCAGCCATGCCCGCCGGTCGATGCTGGACGGCGAGCGCGCGGCGGCGGAGATCCGCGCGCTGCAGGGTCCGCATCGCGGCCATGTCCGGCTGGCCAGCTTCGAGGGCTTCGGCCTGGATGTCCTGACACCCGTGGTGGCGGCGTTCCGGCGCGAGCATCCGGGCGTGACCTTCCATCTCTGGATCGGCACCTCGATCGAGATCGCCGAGCGGGTGCGGGACGGCGAGACCGACCTCGGCATCTCCTTCAACCTGGCGCCACCGCGCGGCACGGCGGTGGAGCGGATGATCCGCCGGCCGATGCATGCGCTGATGCCGGCGCAGCACCCGCTGGCCGGGCGGAAGAGCCTGACCCTGGCCGACACCCGGCCCTACCCCGTCGCCCTGCCGGATCCCGACCGCACCCAGCGTCAGCTGATCGACGCCGCCTGCAACCTGCAGGGGCTGGTGCTGGAGCCGGTGCTGTCGACCAACTCGATGGCCGCGCTGCGCCGCTTCAGCGACATCGAGGGCTGCATCCACTTCACCAGCGCCATCCGCGACCCCGGGCGGGTGGAGCTGGACGGCTTCGTCGCGGTGCCGGTCGCCGATGAGAGCATGACCGACAGCACGCTGCACATCCTGACCATGGCCGGCCGCACCCTGCCGGCCGCGGTCCGGGCCTTCCTCGATGCCCTGCTGGCCGAGCTGGCGCCCGTCGAGCGGCCCTAACGCTGTCCCGGCCTGTGACTTTTGATAGCCGTCATGGCGAGCCCCGCAGGGGCGTGGCCATCCAGCGGCACCGGCCCCTGGATGGCCACGTCGCTTCGCTCCTCGCCATGACGGATCGATACTGAGGCTCGTGGGCTCCTATTGCAGATACTGCTTCGGGTCGACCGGCTGGCTGTTCTTGCGCACCTCGAAATGCAGCTGCGGCTGGTCGACGGCGCCGGTCTGGCCGACCGTGCCGATGGTCTGGCCGGCGCCGACCTGGTCGCCCTTCTTCACCGACAGCGACGCGGCATGGGCATAGGCGGTGACGAGGCCATCGCCGTGCTGGATCAGCACCAGGTTGCCGTAGCCGCGCAGCTCGTTGCCGGCATAGGCGACGACGCCGGGGCCGGCCGCCTTGATCGGCGTACCCGCCGCGGCGGCGATGTTGATGCCCTGGTTCGGCTTGCCGGCCAGCGGCGCGTTGAAGCCGGCGATCACCGAGCCGGTCACCGGCCAGGCGAAGCGGCCGCCGGCCCGGGCCGGGGCCTGGGTGGCAGCCGGCGGCCGCTTCGCCTGGCCGGTGACCGGCTCGGTGATCGCCGGCTTCAACGCGCCGCTGGCCGGCAAGCCGAACCAGGGCATCAACATCGCCGCCGCGGCGGGTACGCCGATCAAGGCGGCCGGCCCCGGCGT
>NZ_NHON01000096.1 GCF_002195995.1 Inquilinus limosus | reverse complement strand
GGGTAGGGGGAGGGGGGTCGGGCCGCCAGAGCAGAACCCGCTTCGTCCGCCTCAGCCGGCGAGCGGGATGTGCGGCGCGGCGGTCCGCGGCAGCAGGCCGATCAGGCGCGGATCGGCCTTGTACACCACACGCTGGGCATAGGGCGTGAAGCCGGCGCGCTGGTAATGCGCCAGCGCCTTCGGGTGGTCGAGGGTGCAGGTGTCGACCGTCATCCGCCGGATCGGCCGCACCCAGGCGAGGTCGATCATCGACCACAGCAGGAACGGCCCCAGCCGGCGGCCGATGAAATCCGGCATCAGCCCGAAATAGGCCAGGTCCGTGACCTCGGCACTCTCCTGGAACAGCTCGCCATAGCCGGCGGGCACGCCGTCGATATAGAGGACATGGACGCCGGTGCGCTCGTCGTTCAGCCGCGCGGCCAGCCGTTCGTCATCCCATTCCCGGCGGTCGGTCCACAGCCAGTTGGCGCCGACCGTGTCGTAGAGATAGCGGTAGAAGGAGACGGTCGCCGGCTCCGCCCGCATCAGCAGGTGACGGGCCAGAGGCGGCGGCGGGGCCGGGCGCGCCGGCCGGGCCGTCATCTCCAGCTGGGTGATGGTGACCGTCAGCGTTCCCGCGGCCCCGGCGGCGCTCATGGCCGGTTCCGCGCCGGCCCGGTCTCGACCGGCGTGTCGCCCGGCATGCCCCATTCGGCCCAGGACCCGTCATAGACCGCCGCATCCTCGCGGCCGATGCGGTGCAGGCCCAGCGCCAGCACGCAGGCGGTGATGCCGCTGCCGCAGCTGGCCGTCACCGGACCGCTCTCCGGCAGCCCGGCGGCGGCGAAGCGGGCGGCGATCCGCTCGGGCGGCAGCAGGGTCTTGGTCGCCGGCTCCAGCAGCTCGCCGAAAGGCAGGTTCAGCGCGCCCGGGATGTGGCCGCCGCGCAGGCCGGGCCGCGGCTCCGGCGCCGCGCCCTCGAAGCGCTCGCGCGCCCGGGCGTCGATCACCGTGCCCACCGTGCCGGCCAGCACCTCGGCCTTGCTGCGCACCAGCGCCGGCCGGACATGCGCGGTGAAGCGCGCCGGGACCGGGGTCGGCACGCCGCTCTCCAGCGGCCGGCCCTCGGCCTTCCAGGCCGGCAGCCCGCCATCCAGCACGGCGACGCCGTCATGGCCGAAGGCGCGCAGCATCCACCAGGCGCGGGCCGCGCTCATCAGCCCGTGCACGTCGTAGCAGACGACGAAGCTGTCATTGCCGATGCCGAGCGCTGCCATCCGCTCGGCGAACAGCTCCGGCGGCGGCAGCATGTGCGGCAGGCCGCCCGGCGCCTTGCTCTCCGGCGCCGCGATGTCGTCGACGTCGAAGAACACCGCGCCCGGGATATGCGCCTCGGCGAATTCGGCCGCGGCGTCGCGGTTGGTGCCCGGCAGGTGGTAGGTGGCGTCGACGATGCGGACATCCGGATCGTTCAGATGGTCGGCCAGCCAGGCGGTGGAGACGATGGTGTTCATGCTTCGCCTGCGAAGGTGATGACGACCCGGCGGTTCTGCTTGCCCTTGTTCTCGATCTTGGCGACCGTCAGCGCGCCGATCTCCGAGGTGTTGCGGACATGGGTGCCGCCGCAGGGCTGCAGGTCGACCGGGCCGGCGGCGTCGCCGATCCGCACCAGCCGGACGCGGCCGAAGCCGCTCGGCGGCTTCACCGACATGGTGCGCACCAGCTCCGGCCGCGCCGCCATCTCCTCATCGGTGATCCACTCGGTCTCGATCGGCAGGGCGGCTGCCACCAGCTCGTTCAGCTTGGCGGTGATCGCCGCGGCGTCCAGCGCGTCGCCCGGCAGGTTGAAGTCCAGCCGGCTGCGCTCGGCGCCGATCTGGCCGCCGGTGACGTCACCGGGGATGGCGACGCACAGCAGGTGCAGGGCGGTATGCATCCGCATGTGGCGGTAGCGCCGCTCCCAGTCCAGCGCCAGCGCGACCGGCGTGCCGGGGGCGGGCAGGGCGGATCCCTCGGCCACCAGGTGGCGGACCTCGTCCGGCGTCGCGCCCTTGCGGGCCTCGGCCACCGCGGCCTCGCCGCCGGCCCAGCGGATCGCGCCGGTGTCGCCCGGCTGGCCGCCGGCGGTGGCGTAGAACACGGTCCGGTCCAGGACGATGCCCTCGGGCGTCGCGGCGACCACGGTGGCGGTCGCCTCGCGGGCGTAGGCGTCGTCGCGGAACAGCAATTCGGTCATGCGCTGGTCTCCAGCCAGTCGGGTTCCGGCAATCCCTTCTCGCGCAGGAAATCCGGATTGTAGAGCTTGGACTGATAGCGGCTGCCGTGGTCGGCCAGGATGGTGACGATGGTGTGGCCCGGCCCCATCCGCCGCGCCATCTTCACCGCACCGGCCAGGTTGATGCCGGTCGACCCGCCCAGCAGCAGCCCTTCCTCGCGGGCCAGGCCGAACAGGATCCGCAGCGCCTCCTCGTCGGTCGCCTGCTGCGCCCAGTCGAGCGGCATGCCCTCGAGGTTCTTGGTGACGCGGCCCTGGCCGATGCCCTCGGTGATCGAGCTGCCCTCGGCCTTCAGCTCGCCATGCTCGTACCAATTGTACAGCGCCGCCCCCAGCGGGTCGGTCAGGGCGATCTGCACCTTCGGGTTCCGCTCCTTCAGCGCCAGGGCGATGCCAGCCAGCGTGCCGCCGGTGCCGACGGCGCAGGTGAAGCCGTCGACCGTGCCGCCGGTCTGGTCCCAGATCTCCGGTCCGGTGGTGCGGTAATGGCCGTCGCGATTGGCGACGTTGTCGAACTGGTTGGCCCAGATCGCGCCGTTCGGCTCGGTCTGCGCCAGCTCGGCCGCCAGGCGCTCGGAGTAGCGGACGTAGTTGTTCGGGTCCTTGTAGGGAACCGCATCGACCTCGACCAGCCGGGCCCCGGCCAGGCGGATCGCGTCCTTCTTCTCCTGGCTCTGGGTCCGCGGCAACACGATGACGCTGCGGTAGCCCAGCGCGCGGCCGACCAGCGCCAGGCCGATGCCGGTGTTGCCGGCCGTGCCCTCGACGATGGTGCCGCCCGGCCTCAGCGTGCCGCGCGCCTCGGCGTCGCGGATGATCGCCAGCGCCGCCCGGTCCTTGACCGATCCGCCGGGGTTCAGGAACTCCGCCTTGCCCAGGATCTCGCAGCCGGTCTCCTCCGACAGGCGGGAGAGGCGGATCAGCGGCGTGTTGCCGATGGCGCCGACGAAGCCGTCGACGATCTGGCGGGAAGGCGTGTCGTTCATGCTCGGTCCCAATCGTGGATCGCGGGCGTCATCCAGTGACCTTAGAGGCCGCTTCCGGCGGCTTCAAGCGAGGCCCACCGGCGGCGCAGCGACTCGCGGTTCAGCTCGAACCACTGCAAGGCGATCAGGGTGATGGCGTTTTGGATCCGGCCCTCGGCCAGCATCGCCAGCGCCTCCTCCGCCGGCATCGGCAGGATGCGGATGTCCTCCTGCTCGCTCGCCAGCCCGTGCAGGCTGCGCTCGGCCGGCGCGGTCACCCGGCCGCAGAGCAGGGTGACCCATTCGTTGAAGCCGCCGGGGCTGGTGGCGAACTCGCCGATCGGCAGCATCTCGGCGACATCCAGGCCGGTCTCCTCCCGCGTCTCGCGGGCGGCCGAATGCTCCTTCGATTCGCCGGTATCGATCAGCCCGGCCGGGATCTCGACCATCCAGCCCGGCCGGTCGGCGATCCAGGCGCCCAGCCGGAACTGCTCTAGCAGCACCACCCGGTCGGCGACCGGGTCGTAGGGCAGGAGGCCGACGGCCGGGCGGCGCAGCACCAGCTCGCGCGTCAGCGGCGCGGTCCAGCCGCCGTCGAAGCGGCGGTGGCGCAGCACCAGCCGGTCCAGCCGGAAGAAGCCGGCATACTCCGTCCCGCGCTCGATCAGCTCGACATCGGCGTCATTGTCGAAGGCCACTCTCATGCACTCCCTCGCTGGCGGCGCCCGGACGATAGCGGGGCCGCCGCGCCAACGCCACGGCGCCACGCGCCGCAGGCGCGGGCCCGGACGAGGGCATTTGGGTTTGACGCATCGCCGTCGCGATCGCGATACTTCCGCATCGGCCCGGTGGGCCGCCCCATGGGCTGCGATGTCGCGGACGGGCGCTTCGCCGTCGCCAGGGGAAACAAGTGGATGGCCCGCGGGCCGTCTAATGGCCTTCGTTGCGGGCCGAGGCTTCAGAACGACAAGAAAGCTTCGCCCCCACAGGGTGGTTCCAGCGTCTCGACAGGGAGAGCCTGATGGACATCAAGGATCTGGGAAAGGTTCACGTCGCGATTCCGAAGCTGGCCGAGGATCTGCGCGACGGCAGGCTCGACCGGCGCGAGTTCCTGCGCAGCTCGGTGCTGCTCGGCCTGGCGATCCCGGCCGCATATGCCGTGGCCTCGGTGGTGACTGGCGAGCCGATCGTGCCGCAGGCCCTGGCCCAGGACACGCCGCGCAAGGGCGGCACGTTGCGGATGGGCATGTTCGTGATGGATGCCAGCGACCCGGCCATCTACGACTGGTCGGAGAAGGGCAACGTCGCGCGGCAGCTGATCGAGCCGCTGGTGCGGGTCGGCACCGACAACCTCTCGCACCCCCACCTGGCCGAGAAGTGGGAGGCGAATGACGACGTCACGGTCTGGACCCTGTCGCTCCGCAAGGACGTGAAGTGGAGCAACGGCGACGCCTTCAATGCCGATGACGTGATCAAGACCTTCGAGCGCTGGCTCGACAGCAAGACCGGCTCCTCCAACCAGGGCCGCTTCGCCGGCCTGACGGTGAAGGACGGCGACACCATCAAGATGGCGCCGAACGCGCTGGAGCGGGTGGACGACCACACGGTGCGTTTCCACTTCCAGAACGCCATGCTGTCCTTCCCGGAGAGCCTGGGCGACTATCCGGCGCTGATCACCCATCGCGACTTCGCCACCAAGCACGAATCCAACCTGATCAAGAACCCGATCGGCACCGGCCCCTTCACCCTGAAGGAATACGCGGTCGGCCAGCGCGCGGTGTTCACCCGGAAGGAAGGCTATTGGGGCGGCGACGCCTATGTCGACGAACTGCAGTTCATCGACCTCGGCGCCGACCCGGCGGCGGAGCTGGCGGCCCTGTCCTCCGGCCAGGTCGACCTCCTGTACAAGCTCGACCCCAACCTGCTGCCCGGCTACCAGGCCAACCCGACCTTCAAGGTCTATGACAAGGACACGGCGATCGTCGGCGTCGCCCGCATGCGGGTGACCGAGAAGCCGTTCGACGACAAGCGCATCCGCCAGGCGGTGCAGGCCTGCGTCGACCATGACCGGCTGCTGCAGCTGGCCTATCAGGGCCTCGGCATCGCCGGCCAGGACTTCCACGTCGCGCCGATCCATCCGGAATACACCGATCTCGGCGCGATGAAGCAGGACTACGACAAGGCCAAGAAGCTGCTGGCCGACGCCGGCCATCCGAACGGCATCGACATCGAGATCAACTGCGTCGACGACCCGAAATGGGAAGGCCAGATCGGCGTGGTGCTGTCGGAGATGATGAAGCCGGCGGGCATCAACCTGAAGGTCAACATCCTGCCCGGCGGCACCTATTGGGACCGCTGGACCAAGTGGCCGTTCAGCGTCACCCAGTGGACCACCCGGCCGCTCGGCGTCCAGGTGCTCGACGTCGCCTACCGCAAGGGCGCGGCCTGGAACGAGAGCGGCTATGACAACCCGGAGTTCGAGAAGCTGCTGAACCAGGCGCAGGGCACGATCGACGTGCCGAAGCGCAAGGAGATCGTGAAGCAGATCGAGAAGATCCTGCAGGACGACGCCATCAGCATCATCCCGTTCTGGCTCAAGATCTACACCGCCAGCACGGACAAGGTGCAGGGCTTCGCCTACCACTTCGCCCGCGAGATGTATCTCGACAAGGTGTGGCTCGCGGCGTGAGGGCTTTCTCACCCAGCACGATCGGGTCCCCGGGGCGCAGGGGGAGGGGGCGCGCGCCGTCGGAACCGGCTTCGGGTCGGCTCTCTATGCTCGACAACCCCCTCCCCCTAGCCCCCTCCCGCGAGGGGAGGGGGGACTCAGATTGTGCGGGGCGAGAGCAGGTTCTCAAACCCAATCAGACCAAGTCCCCCCTCCCCTGGCGGGAGGGGGGCAGGGGGAGGGGGTTCGTGCCGCAAGAGCCGGCCCCGGAAGGCTTTGAGGAGGCCGTCAGGCGATGCTGATCTTCCTCGCCAAGCGCGCCTTCTTCATGATCCTGACCATGCTGGCGGTGTCGCTGCTGGTCTTCCTCCTCCTCGAGGTGAACGGGTCGTCGGTGGCCGTGAAGGTCCTCGGCCCCTACAGCTCGGAGGAGCAGCGCCAGCTCTGGCTCCAGGCGCATGGCTATTTCGCGCCCTGGTACGAGCGCTACTTCGCCTGGCTCGGCCGCATGGCCAGCGGTGAGTTCGGCGACAGCCTGCGGTTCAAGACATCGGTGGCGTCGGTGCTGTGGCCGCGGCTGGAGAACACCGCGATCCTCGCCGCCTTCGTCTTCCTGATCATGGTGCCGGTCTCGGTCGTGCTCGGCGTCCTCGCCGGCATGCGCGAGGGCTCGGCCACCGACCGCTCGATCTCGGTGCTGTCGATCGTCACCACCTCGATCCCGGAATTCGCCTCGGCGACCTTCCTGTCCTTCCTGTTCGTGCTGGTGCTGAAATGGCTGCCCGGCACCAGCGGCATGAACCAGGGCTTCGACATCCTGCAGCTGGTGATGCCGGTCGCGGTGCTGGTGCTGTACGATTTCGGCTACGTCACCCGGATGATGCGCGCCTCGATGGCCGAGGTGATGCAGAGCCCCTATATCCGCACCGCGGTGCTGAAGGGCATCCCCTACAAGCGGGTGATCATGCGCCATGCCCTGCGCAACGCGCTGATCGCGCCGTTCACCGTGATCGTGCTGCAGATCAACTGGCTCCTGTCCGGCGTGATCGTGGTCGAGGCCTTCTTCGGCTACAAGGGCTTCGGCGCCCTGCTGCTGGAAGCCTCGCTGAACCAGGACATCTACCTGATCCAGGCCTGCGCCATGGTCTCGGTCTTCGTCGCGGTGGCGACGCAGACCATCGCCGATGTCGGCTACACCTACCTCAACCCGCGCATCCGCTTCACCTGAGGGGTCGGAATGGCCGAGATCTCGCTGCCGCCACCTTCCTCGCTGGGCCGCAACCCGATCCTCCGCGCGCTGCGCTCGGTGCTGCTGCTGCGGGAGAGCTGGGTCGGCATGGTCGGCGTGCTGATCGTGCTGTTCTGGGTCGCCGTGGCGATCCTGGCGCCGCTGATCGCGCCGTTCCCGCCGAACCAGAACCTGCTGCCGTTCAAGCCCCCCGGCACCGTGGCGCCCGATGGCGGCGTGTTCTGGCTGGGCACCGACCAGCTCGGCCGCGACATCCTCAGCCGGGTGATCTACGGCGCCCGAAGGGTGCTGATCTACGCGCCGCTGGCCACCGCCTGCGCCTATGCGCTGGGCGTCACCATGGGCCTCTTGGCCGGCTACAAGCGCGGCCTGTGGGACGATGTGCTCAGCCGGATCGGGGACATCATCCTGTCCTTCCCGATCCTGGTGCTCTACGTCGTCATCATCACCACCTTCGGCCCGTCCGGCATCAACATCGTGCTGGCGGTCACCTGCGCCAGCGCCCCCGGCATCATGCGCATCGTCCGCGGCCTGACGCTGGACCTGCGCAACCGCGACTACGTCGCCGCGGCGCAGACCCGGGGCGAATCCTCGCTCTTCATCATGTTCGTCGAGATCCTGCCGAATGCCCGCGGGCCGCTGATCGTCGATGCCTGCCTGCGTCTCGGCTACACCATCATCACCATCGGCGTGCTGGGCTTCCTCGGCCTCGGCCTGCCGCCGCCGGACCCGGACTGGGGCGGCATGGTCAACGAGACCCGCGCCATGGCCGCTTTCGCGCCCTGGATGACGGTCTTCCCCTGCATCGCCATCTCGTCGCTGGTCCTCGGCCTGAACCTGCTGGCCGACGGTCTGCGCGAGATCTCGCTGAAGGATTGAGGGCATGACGGTCGAGGTGATCCCGCCGCGCGACACCACCACCCCAATCCTGGAGATCGACAAGCTGTCGATCTCCTACCTCACCCGTGCCGCGGAGATCCCGGCGGTGGTCGATTTCTCGCTGACCATCCGGCCCGGCGAATGCGTCGGCCTGGTGGGCGAGAGCGGCTGCGGCAAGTCCACCGTGGCAATGGCGATCATGCGCTATCTCGGCCGCAACGGCCGGATCGCCGGCGGCAGCATGAAGTTCCGCGGCCGCGACCTGATGGCAATGTCGGAGGAGGAGCTGCGGCGGATCCGCGGCGCCGAGATCGCCATGGTTTACCAGGAGCCGATGGCGGCGCTGAACCCGGCGCTCAGGATCGGCGACCAGCTGGCCGAGGTGCCGCTGTGCCACGAGCCCGGCTGCACCCGCGAGCAGGCGCTGGCCCGGGCGCAGGACATGCTGGGCCGCGTGCGGCTGGGCGACCCCGCCCGGGTGATGCAGGCCTATCCGCACCAGATCTCCGGCGGCCAGCAGCAGCGTGTGGTCATCGCCATGGCGCTGCTGTCCAACCCATCGCTGCTGCTGCTGGACGAGCCGACCACGGCGCTGGACGTCACGGTCGAGGCCGGCATCGTCGACCTGATCGCCGAGCTGGGCCGGACGCTCGGCACCGCCATGCTCTACATCAGCCACAATCTCGGGCTGATCCGCGAGACCTGCGACCGGGTCTGCGTCATGTATGCCGGCCAGGCGGTGGAGGAGGGGACGATCGACCAGATCTTCGCCGCGCCGCGCCACCCCTACACCCAGGGCCTGTTCGGCTGCATCCCGACGCCGGGGCGGGACAAGACCAGCCGGCCGCTGGTGCCGATCCGCGGCCAGCTGCCGCTGCCGCAGGCCCGGCCGCAGGGCTGCTGGTTCGGGCCGCGCTGCGACCATTTCCAGGCCGGGCGCTGCGACGCGGCGCCGGTGCCGATGCTGCCGGCCAGCGAGACCCGCGGCGTGCGCTGCCTGCGCTGGGAGGAAATCGAGCATCTGCCGCCCGTCCCGGCGCCGGTCGAGGCTCTGCCCGTCGCCGTCGCGAACGACCATCCGGTGCTGGAGGTCGCGGCGATGCGCAAGCACTACCCGATCTACGACAGCTCGATCGCCGCCCTGCTCGGCAGCGACCGCACCCGCTATGTCCGCGCCAATGAGGCGATCAGCTTCGAGGCCCGCGGCGGCCAGACCGTCGCCATCGTCGGCGAGAGCGGCTGCGGCAAGTCCACCTTCGCCCGCGTGCTGATGGGGCTGGAGACGGCGACCGACGGCACCGTGTCCTTCCGCGGCACCGATATCGGCCGCAAGCCGGTGCAGCAGCGCGACGCCAAGCTGTTGTCCTCGCTGCAGATGGTGTTCCAGAACCCGAACGACACGCTGAACCCCAGCATGAGCGTGGGCCAGCAGATCGGCCGGGTGATCCGCAAATTCGGCGTCAAGAAGGGCCGCCGCGAGGTGGAGGAGGAGGTGCTGCGCCTGCTCGACCTGGTCAAGCTGCCGCGCGCCTTCATCGACCGCAAGCCGCGCCAGCTCTCCGGCGGGCAGAAGCAGCGCGTCGGCATCGCCCGGGCCTTTGCCGGCGCCCCGGCCATGGTGGTGGCGGACGAGCCGGTCTCGGCCCTCGATGTCTCGGTCCAGGCGGCGGTCACCGGCCTCCTGGTCGACATCCAGCGCCGCTCCGGCACCACGCTGCTGTTCATCAGCCACGACCTCGGCGTGGTGCGCTACCTGGCCGACCGGGTGGTGGTGATGTATCTCGGCCAGATCATGGAGCAGGGGACGACCGACGCCGTCTTCCAGCCGCCCTACCACCCCTACACCGAGGCGCTGCTGGCCGCGGTGCCGGTGGCCGACCCGACGATCGAGAAGAAGCGCATCATCCTGGAAGGGCCGCTGCCCAGCCCGCTGGACCCGCCGCAGGGCTGTCCGTTCAACACCCGCTGCCCGCGCAAGCTCGGCGGCATCTGCGAGACCGAGGCGCCGCCGGAGCGCGCCGGTGCCGACGGGCACGTCATCCGATGCCATATTCCGCTGCCGGATCTCGCGGCCGTGGAACCCGTGCTGGGGCGTGCGGGTTAAGGGAGGCTGGTGCAAATCGCCTTATGCGGGTATTGCGGCCGAGTTCCTCGCGACATACTATAGTATGAGGCGGGCCGGGTTCGACACTGCGGCATCTTGGGGGACCGCACCAGATCGATCGTTCGCGATCGCATTCGGTGTCGGGCCGAGGCCCGCAGGAGGAAGTAACAGTATGGCGACCCGCGGCTCGGACCGACTGCGCCGGCGCAAGACCATCACGGAAGATGGCCCGGACCCGGTGGATGTTCATGTCGGCACCCGACTGCGCCAGCGCCGCACCCTTCTGGGCATGAGCCAGGAGAAGCTGGCTGCGGCTTTCGGCGTATCGTTCCAGCAGATCCAGAAATACGAGCGCGGCGCCAACCGCGTCAGCGCCAGCCGGCTGCACCAGCTGACGCGCATCCTCAACGTCCCGGTCGGCTATTTCTTCGAAGGCATGACCGACGGCGCCCAGAACGGCATCGGCCTTCATCCCGTGCATGACAGCGAGATGGTCGCCAGCCGCGAGACGCTGGAGCTGGTGCGCGCCTATTACCGGATCGAGGATGCGACGGTCCGCCGCCGCCTGGTCGACCTGCTGCGCTCGCTCGGGCCGGACGCGACCGAGCACTGAGCCGAACCGCCGGGCGGCGTTTCGGGCTGGCGTCGGGGCCGGGGCGGGGCTACACAGCCCCTGACTTCGATAGAGCCGAGGCTTGCCCGTGTCGCTTCCCTTCGTCGACCTCAAGCAGCAATACGCCCGCCTGAAGCCCCTGATCGACGCCCGCATCCATGCGGTGCTCGACCACGGCCAGTACATCCTGGGACCGGAGGTGGCGGAGCTGGAGGGCGAGCTGGCGCGCCGGGCCGGCACCCGCCACTGCCTGACGGTGGCCAGCGGCACCGACGCGCTGATCATGCCGCTGATGGCGCGCAACATCGGCCCGGGCGACGCCGTCTTCGTGCCGGCCTTCACCTTCACCGCGACGGCCGAGGCGATCCTGCTGCTCGGCGCCTCACCGGTCTTCGTCGATGTCGACCCCCAGACCTATCTGGTCGATCTGGCCGATCTCGAGCGCCGCATCGCCGCCACCAAGGCCGCCGGCAAGCTGGCGCCCAAGGCGGTGATCGCGGTCGACCTGTTCGGCCTGCCGGTGGATTACCCGCAGCTGCAGGCGATCGCCGACGCGCATGGCCTGTTCGTGATCGACGACGCGGCGCAGAGCTTCGGCGGCGCCTTCCACGGCCGCCCGGTCGGGTCGCTGGCGCCGGTCACCGCCACCAGCTTCTACCCGGCCAAGCCGCTGGGCTGCTACGGCGACGGCGGCGCCATCTTCACCGATGACGACGAGCTGGCGGCGATCCTCAAGTCGATCCGCGTGCATGGCGAGGGCAAGAGCCGCTACGACACAGTGCGGGTCGGCCTCAACGCCCGCTTCGACACCATCCAGGCGGCGATCCTGCTGGCCAAGCTGCCCAGCTTCGGCGACGAGCTGGCGGCGCGGGACAAACTGGCCCGGCACTACTCGTCCCGGCTGTCGAACCGGGTGCAGACCCCGGTGATGCCGGACGGGCTGGTCTGCGCCTGGGCGCAATACACCATCCGGGTGGCGAACCGTGATGCGGTGCGGGCGAAGCTGGGCGAGGCCGGGGTGCCGACCGCGGTCTACTACCCGACGCCGATGCACCTGGCCGAGGCCTACCGCGCCCATGGCGAGGGCGAGGGCTCGCTGCCGGTCAGCGAGGCGCTGAGCCGCGAGGTGCTGAGCCTGCCGATGCACCCCTTCCTGTCCGAAGCCGACGCCGACCGCGTCTGCGACGCGGTGATCGCGGCGGTGAGCTGAGGCGAGGTCGCTTCAGCGAAGGGTTTCGAGAGCCTTTTCAGAAACCTGAACCGTCATTGCGAGCGCAGCGAAGCAATCCAGGGGCCGGTGCGCACCGGCCCCTGGATTGCTTCGTCGGCTTCGTCTCCTCGCAATGACGGCGAGGGGGAGGTTCGGAGCGGTCTGAAATCCGGATCTACCGCGTCGCCACCGCCACCGCGGCGCCGGCCATCACCGCGCCGGTAACGCGGTTGATCGCCTTCAGCGCCCGCGGGGACCGGAACATCCGGCGGGCGCGCAGGGCCAGCACGACATAGGCCGCCAGCACCGTGCCGTAGACCACGACCAGCGTGGCGGTGATCTCGCCGAAGCCGATCCAGCTCAGGTGCTGCAGGTCGATGATGGTCGGCAGCAGTGCCAGGTAGAACAGCGTCGTCTTCGGGTTGCCGAGGCAGACCGAGATGCCGGTCAGGAACAGCCGCAGGCCTTCGCCGCGCACCGGCTGGGTCTCCACGGGCGTCGCCGCCGGGGCGGTCCACAGCCGCCAGGCCAGGTACAGCAGATAGGCGGCGCCGGCATATTTGATTACGATGAAGACCGGCTGCATCGTCGCCGCCAGCATGGCCAGGCCCAGCGCCGTGGCGCTCAGCCACAGCAGGTCGCCGGCCATCAGCCCGGCGCAGAAGGCCAGCGCCCCCCGGCTGCCGCGGCCCAGCACCCGCGCCACCAGCGCCGCAGTGGTCGGCCCCGGCACGGCGCAGGCGACGCCGAGGGTGAAGGCGTAGATCAGCAGCGTCGACAGGTCCATCGGCGTCCTCCCGCAGTGTCGCGTCGGATTATGCGCCGCCGAGGCCGAACCGGCCAGAATCGCGGCGCCATCCGCCAACGCAATGATTTGAAACAATTTTTGAATTCCGCCCTGGCCTCCCGGGCGGCAGAATCGCCGGCGTGCCGGTCCGTCCGGCCACTTGTTGTGTTCATCCGGAATCCCGCATGACCTTGATCCACCGCACCGCGATCATCGAGCCGGGCGCCGAGATTGGCGAGGGCACCCGCATCGGCGCCTATGCCGTGATCGGGCCGAAAGTCCGTCTGGGCCGCGACTGCGTGGTCGGGCCGCATGCGGTGATCGAGGGGCGGACCGAGATCGGCGATCGCAACCAGGTCTTCCAGTTCGCCTCGGTCGGCGCGCCGCCGCAGGATCTGAAATGGAAGGGCGAGGAGACGCGGCTGGTCATCGGCCATGACAACATCATCCGCGAATACGTCACCATCCAGCCGGGCGTCGGCGTCTCCGGCGGGCTGACCGAGATCGGCGACGGCAACCTGTTCATGGCCTGCTCGCACATCGCCCATGACTGCCGCATCGGCAGCCATTCCCAGTTCGCCAACGCCGCGACCCTGGCCGGCCATGTCGAGGTCGGCGATCATGTCCATGTCAGCGGCCTGGCCGGGGTGCACCAGTTCACCCGCATCGGCGCCCATGCCTTCGTCGCCGCCGGCGCCATGGTGGCGCAGGACGTGCCGCCCTTCTGCCTGGTCCAGGGCGACCGGGCCCGGCTGGTGTCGCTGAACGAGGTCGGGCTGCGCCGCCACGGCTTCACCGAGCCGGAGGTGATGGCCCTGCGCCGCGTCTTCCGCATGCTGTTCCGCGGCACGGGGGAGAAGGCGGAGCGGATGGCCCGAATCCGCCACGAGCATGGCGGCGACAAGGGCGTGGCCGAGATGTTGGACTTCCTGTCCGAGACCAAGCGAGGCCTGGTCGCCGCCTGATGGCAACCGGCCGGCGTTTCGGCCTGTTGCTGACTCGAAGCCGATCTTCGAGGAGGACGCCATGACTGCCGTCAGCCCGGTCCGGGCCAGCATCACCGTCGATGTGCCGCCGGACCGCGCCTTCGAGACTTTCACCGGCGAGCTCGGCCGCTGGTGGCCGCTCGCCTACACCTATGCCGGGGCGGAGCTCGACACCGCCGTGATCGAGCCGAGGGCCGGCGGCCTGTGGTTCGAGCGCGACCGCGCCGGCCGGGAGACCGCCTGGGGCGAGATCCGCGCCTGGGAGCCGCCGTCGCGGCTGGTGCTGTCTTTCGCCGTCGGCGCCGACCGGCAGCCCGAGCCGGAGGCGCGGGCCAGCGAGGTCGAGATCCGCTTCCTGCCGGGGGGCAGCGGCACCCGGATCGAGCTGGAGCACCGCGACTTCGAGCGGCATGGCGACGGGGCCGGGAAGCTGCGTGACGGCATGGCCTCCCCCCAGGGCTGGGCCCTGATCCTGGCGGATTTCGCGCGGTATCTGCGGGGGTAGAGGCTCGCGGCTCTCCCGAGGTTTCCAACCCCCAACACCGTCATTGCGAGCGGAGCGAAGCAATCCAGGGGCAGCTCGCACCGGCCCCTGGATTGCTTCGTCGGCTGCGCCTCCTCGCAATGACGAGGAGGACGGGAACTATGAAAGGATCTCGGCAAACGCGAGAGGCGATATGCTCGGACATGCGTGCTCAACCCACGGGCATCTCGGTCTCGATCCATTCGATCAGCGAGCCGTGCCTCGGCGCCCAGCCCAGCTCCGCCCGGGCCCGCTTGCCGCGCACCCGACTGTTCGAGCCCAGGGAATAGACGGCGGTGCCGAGGCCCAGTTCGGCGATGGCGTCGTCGGCCGGCCAGGGCTGCGGCGCGCCGAGGCCGAGGCGCCGGGCGATCGCCGCCGCAGCCTCGGCGAAGGACGCCTCGCCGTTCTCGACGTAATAGAAGGCGCCGGCCAGCGCGCGGTCCAGCGCCAGGGCGTAGAGATCGGCCATGTCGTCGACATGCACGTTCGACCAGATGTTCAGGCCGCGCCCGACAGGACGGACCACCCCGGTCTTGCGGGCCTGCGCCACCAGCGCCGGGATCTGCACGCTGTCCGGGTTCAGCCCAGGCCCGGTGCCGTAGATCAGGCTGTTGCACAGCACCGCCGACCGCACGCCGCGCCCGGCGGCGTCGACGATCAGCCGGTCGATGGCGACCCGCGCCGCCTTGCCCGGCACCGGCTCGACCGGCGTGTCCTCGTCATGGACCTTGTCCGAGGCCCAGTCGCCGCGGGCGTCGTCGGCGACCACGCTGGTGCCGCTGGTGTGCAGGAACGGTTTGCCGCTGCCGGCCAGCGCGTCGAGCAGGGCCTCCACCGCGGCCCGGTCGTCGGCGCTGGCGGCGTTGACGACCGCATCGGCGGCCTTGGCCTCGCGCGCCAGCAGCGCGGTGTCCGACAGGTCGCCGAGCACCGGCTCGATGCCGAGCGCCTGCAGCCGGTCCGCTTTCTCGGACGAGCGCACCAGGCCGCGGATCCGGTGCCCGTCCCGCATCAGCCGCGGCGCGACGGCGCCGCCGATATAGCCGCTGGCGCCGGTCAGGAAGATGATCATGTCCGTGCCCTCATCCGTGGTCATGGCAGGAAGATGAGGGCAGGGGAGTGCCTCGGAAAGCCGTGCGGCCGGACAACCATCTGTGAACCGGCTTCACAAGTCATGATCTGACCGGCCGGATTATCGCCGCCGCCGCGCCTGACCACATTGCGGCCCGACACGAACCGGACAGACAGGACACCGACATGACCGCTCCCCTCGTCACCGCCAATGGCGCCGAAATCCCGGCGCTCGGCTTCGGCACCTTCCGGATGAACGGCGCGGACACCGCCCGCATGGTCCGGCACGTGCTGTCGATCGGCTACCGCCACATCGACACGGCGCAGATCTACGGCAACGAGGCCGAGGTCGGCGCAGGCTTGGCCGCCTCCGGCATCGCCCGCAACGACGTGTTCCTGACCACCAAGGTCTGGGTGGCGAACTACCGGCACGACGCCTTCCTGCGCTCGGTCGAGGACAGCCTGCGCAAGCTGGGCACCGACCATGTCGACCTGCTGCTGCTGCACTGGCCGAACCGGGAGGTGCCGCTGGCCGAGCAGATCGGGGCGCTGAACCAGGTCAAGACCGCCGGCAAGGTGCGCCATATCGGCATCAGCAACTTCAGCACCGCGCTGATGGCGGAGGCCGAGGCGCTGAGCGCCGCGCCGCTGGTGACCAACCAGGTCGAGTACCATCCGTATCTGAGCCAGGCGCCGGTGCTGGCGGCGGCCCGCAGGGCCGGGATGAGCGTGACCGCCTATTACGGCATGGCCGACGGCAAGGTGATCGGCGATCCGGCGATCCAGGCGATCGCGGAAAGCCACGGCAGGACCGAGGCCCAGGTGGTGCTGCGCTGGCTGGTGCAGCAGCCGGGGGTGGTCGCCCTGTCGAAGACGGTCAGCGAGGCCCGCGCCGCCACCAACCAGGCGATCTTCGACTTCGCACTCACGGCCGAGGAGATGGCCGCGATCCATGCCCTGTCCTGCCCCGACGGCCGCCTGGTCAGCCCGGAGGGTCTGGCGCCGGAGTGGGATGTGGAGTGAGCCATTTTTCCAGTCCCCCCTCCCCTGCGGGAGGGGGGCAGGGGGAGGGGGTTCGGGCCGCGAGAACCGGCCCACGGCATCTGCTCTCCTTGATCGACAACCCCCTCCCCCTAGCCCCCTCCCGCGAGGGGAGGGAGGACTCGGTGGGTTTGGGTCGGGCCGGCTACAACCCGATCCCGTCCAACTCGTCATACAGCGCCTGGCTGTGGTGGTAGAGCCGGTCGAACACCGGCTGCATCCGGGCATAGCGCTCGGCCCAGGCGGGGTCGGGGGCGATCTCGGCGCCGTAGCGCACATACGCCCCGGCCGCCTCCTGCACCGTGCCGAACCGGCCGGTGGCGGCGGCGACCATGGCGGCGCAGCCGACCACGCCGCATTCCGCCTCCTCCGGCACCAGGATCGGCAGGCCGGTGGCGCTCGCCTTGATCCTGAGCCACAGCTCGGTCTTGGCCCCGCCGCCCGACGCGATCAGCCGGTCCAGCGGCCGGCCCGACGCCGCCTCCATCACCCGGATGTGACGGGTGACGGCGAAGGCCACGCCCTCCAGCACAGCGCGGTGCAGCTCGGCCAGGCCGTGGCCGGCGCCGAGGCCGAAGAACTGCGCCCGGGCATTGCGGTGGCCGCCCAGACGCTCGCCCACCAGATAGGGCAGGAAGAACAGGCCGCCGGCGCCCGGCGCGGCCTCGGCCGCCCTGGCGACGATCTCGGCATAGCCCAGCGTCCCCTCATGGAAGGCGCGGCGGGCCCAGCGCATGGCGTCGCCGCCGCTCTCCAGCAGCACGAACGGCCCCCAGCCGCCCTCGATCGTGGCGACGTTGCAGATCTCCGGGTCCAAGAGCGGCGCCTCGGTGATCAAAGTGATGATCGAGGAAGTGCCGGTGACGTCGGAGACCAGCCCCGGCCGGCAGGCGCCGGAGCCGAGCAGCGCCATCGGATAGTCGGCGCCGCCGACCAGCACCGGCGTGCCTTCGAGCAGCCCGGTCTCGGCCGCCGCCGCTGCGGTGACACCGCCCAGGATCTCCAGCGGCGACCGCAGCCGCGGCAGCATGGCCGGGTCCAGCCCCATGAGCGCGATCATGGCCGGCGACCAGCCCCGTGTCGCCGGGTTCATCAGGAAGCTGCAGGAGCCCTCCGTCGCCTCCATGGCGATCTCGCCGGTCAGGCGGAAATTGACGTAGTCCTTCGGCATCATCACTGCGGCGGTCCGGCGGTATGCCTCCGGGCCGTGGTCGCGGATCCAGGCCAGCTTGAAGCCCGGCCAGGCCGGCGTCGGCGGGTTGCCGCTCTCGGCCAGGTAGCTGTCCGGCGCGTGGTCGCGCTCGAACGCCGCGACCAGGTCCAGCGTTCGCTTGTCGTTCCACAGCGGGACGGTGTCGCGGGTCAGGGCGCCGCTGTCGTCGACCAGCACCGTGCCGTGCATCTGGCCGCAGGCGCAGACCGCGGCGATGCGGCTTCGGGCGCCCTCCACCTCGTCCAGCACGGTCCGCACCGACTGCACGACCCCGGCCCACCAATCGGCCGGCCGCTGCTCCGACCAGCCGAATTGGGGCACGATCTGCTCGTGCTCCTTCGCGGCGATGGCCAGGATCCGGCCGCCGCCATCGACCAGCGCCGCCCGCGCGCTGCCGGTGCCGACATCGATCGAAAGGGCGAGGTCGCGGGTCATGTCGGCTCCGTGCGGCAGGCCTAAGGACGGCGCAGCCAGCGCGTGCCATGCTGCAGCAGCACGGCGATCACGATGATCGCGCCCATCAGGACCTGCTGATGATAGCCCGGGACATTGGCCAGGTTCATGATGTTGCCGATCACCCCCATCACCATGGCGCCCAGCAGCGTGTTGACCGCGCCGCCGCGCCCGCCCATCAGGCTGGCACCGCCGATCACCACCGCGGCGATCACCGCCAGCTCGGCCCCGACGCCGACCTGCGCCGACCCGACCCCCGCCCGGGCGGTGGAGATGATGCCGGCCAGCGCCGCCAGCGCGCCGGAGATGACATAGACCGCGCAGACATAGCGCGGCACGGCGATGCCGGACAGGCGCACCGCCTCCTCATTCGAGCCGATAGCCCGGACGATGCGGCCGAATTTGGTGAAGCCCAGCACCACGCCGCCGATGATGAAGACGGCGAACATCAGCAGCACCGGCTGCGGCACGCCGAACAGGAAGCCGGCGCCGAAATCGGTGAAGGCCTGGCCGCTGTCGCCCAGCAGGATCGGCTGGCCGTTGGAGATGATCAGCGACAGGCCGCGCGCCGCGGTCATCATGGCGAGCGTCATGACGAAGGCCGGCAGCCGCAGATAGGCCACCAGGATACCGGTGACCAGGCCGCAGCCGGCTCCGGCCAGCACCACTAGCGCGGTCGACGCCTCCGGCGACCAGGTGGCGACCAGATACGCCGACAGCACGCTGCCCAGCGCCGAGACCGACCCGACCGACAGGTCGATGCCGCGGGTCAGGATCACCAGCAGCATGCCCACCGCCATGATCCCGGTGCCGGAGATCTGGCGCAGCACGTTCATGATATTGCGCTCGGTCAGGAAGGCCGGCGACAGCAGATGCGCGCCGAGGATGAGCAGCACGAAGATGCAGAAGGTGCCGTAGCGGTGGAACAGCTCACCGATATCGGTGCGGCTGCGCGGCTTGTCCGGCGTCCCGGCGGTCGTGGTGGTCATCGTCAGCCCGCCATCCTCAGCTCGCCGTCGCGGCGGGTCATCGCCAGCGACAGCAGGTTTTCCTCGCTGTAGCGCTCCGGCGGCAGCTCGCCGCGGATCTCGCCTTCGCCCATCACCAGCACCCGGTCGCACAGGCCGAACAGCTCCTGGTGCTCCGACGAGATCACGATCACCGCCTTGCCCTCGGCGGCCATGCGCTCGATCAGGGCGTAGATCTCGGCCTTGGCGCCGACATCGACGCCGCGCGTCGGCTCGTCGAGGATGATGACCTCGCCGCCGACATGGAACCACTTGGCCAGCGCCACCTTCTGCTGGTTGCCGCCGGATAGGCTGGAGACCGGCGCCTCGACCCCCGCGGCCTTGACCCGCAGGCTGCCGGCCAGATCGCCGACCAGCCGCTTCTCGGCGCCGCGGCGGATGAAGCCCAGCGGGTTCACCACCGGCTTCAGCCGCGCCATGGTGGCGTTGACCCGGATCGACAGGCCCAGGATCACGCCCTGGCCCTTGCGGTCCTCCGGCACCAGCCCGATCCCGGCCGCCACCGCGTCGAGCGGCGAGCGGATCGAGACTTTCCGGCTGTTGCGGAAGATGTCGCCGCCGTCGCGCCGGTCGGCGCCGAAGATCAGCCTTGCGGTCTCGGTGCGGCCGGACCCGACCAGCCCGCCCAGGCCCAGGATCTCGCCGGCCCTGACCGCGAAGCTGACGCCGCGCACCCTTGTGCCGGCGCTGAGATTCTCGACCCGCAGCGCCTCCGCCCCCGGCTTGCGGCGGGACTTGTCGGCGAACATCGCCGACAGCGGCCGGCCGACCATCATGCGGATGACGTCGTCGATCCCGGCCTCCTGAGGCGTCACGGTGCCGACCGTGCGGCCGTCCTTCATCACCGTCATCCGGTCGGCGATGCGGAACACCTCCTCCAGCCGGTGCGAGATGTAGACGATGCCGACCCCGGCGCCGCGCAGGTCGGCGATGATGCGGTGCAGCCGCTCGGCGTCGCGGGCCGCCAGCACCGCCGTCGGCTCGTCGAAGACGATGACGCGGACATCCCTCGACAGGGCCTTGGCGATCTCCACCACCTGCTGGTGGGCTACGGCCAGGTCGCCGACCGGGCGGCGCGGGTCGATGTCGAAGCCAAGCCGGTCGATCAGGGCGCGGGCCCGGCGGTGCAGCTTCGGCCAGGCGATCACGCCCGGCAGCTCGCGCAGAAAGATGTTCTCGGCGACCGACAGATCGGGCGCCAGCGCCAGCTCCTGGTGGATCACGGCGATGCCGCGCTCCAGCGCTTCGCGCGGGCCGCCGAACTGCACCGGCTGGCCCGCGATCCGCACCTCGCCGGCATCGGGCCGCATCTCGCCGCCCAGCACCCGCATCAGCGTCGACTTGCCGGCGCCGTTCTCGCCGAGGAGTGCATGCACCTCGCCGGGCCGCACCGTGAAATCGACCCCGGCCAGCGCCCGGACGCCGCCGAAGGATTTGGCGATGCCGCGCAGATCCACCAGATCGGTCATGACGCTCCTTTTGGGCGCTGCCCCTCCTTCACCGTCATTGCGAGGAGGCGAAGCCGACGAAGCAATCCAGGGGCCGGTTCGCACTGGCCCTGGATTGCTTCGCTACGCTCGCAATGACGGTGTTGCGGGACAGGCGGCACGAAGATGCTCTGCTCAGAACACCGCATCCGGGCGGTAGTACTTGCCGACATTGTCCTTGGTGATCGCCGCCGGCGTGGTCAGGTCGACGCGCGGGAAGTCGGCGGGCAGCGACCCGTCCAGCGCCTTCATGCCGACATCGACCGCGGTGCGGGCGATCAGGTCCGGGTCGTTCAGCCCGGTGGCGCCGTATTGCCCCTCCTGGATCAGCTGCAGCGCCTCCTTCTGCCCGTCGGCGGCGGCCAGCAGCAGCACGTCCTTGGTCTTGCCCGCGGCCTCCAGCGCCTTGCGGGCGCCCAGCACCATGGAATCGTTCTCGCCGAGCACGACGTTGATGTCGGGATGGGCGACCAGCAGGTCCTCCATCGCCTTCAGCCCGCCCTCATGCGTCCAGCCGCCCCAGCCCTGGCCGACCACGGCGAAGCTGACCTTGCCGTCATTCACCAGCTGGCCCTCGACCAGGCCGCGGAACACGCCCAGCCGGCGCTCCTGCCCGACGACATTGCCCTTCTCGCCCGAGATCAGGGCGATCTTCAACGCCTTGCCCTGGGACGATTGCGCCAGCCACTGGCCGACCTGGAAGCCGTTCTGGTCGTTCGAGGACTGGATCAGCGTGATGTACTTGGCCTTGGGGTCGACCGTGCTGTCGATCGCCACCACCTTCACCCCGGCCGCGGCGGCGGCGTTGATGGCGGGCACCAGCCCCTGCGGGTCGGCGGCGTTGATGATCAGCAGGTTGACGCCCTTGGACACCATGTCCTCGACATCGCCGATCTGCTTGCCCATGTCGTTCTGGGCGTCGGCCGTGGCCACCTGGCAGCCGGCCTTGGCGGCCTGGTCCTTGGCCGCGGCCTCCTGCGCCGCGAAATAGGGCGCGTTCAGCGTCTTCATCGAGATGCCGATCATGCAGTCCGCCGCCTGGGCGCTGCCGATCAGGAGGGCGGTCGTGGCCAGGCAGGCCGTCAACGCGGTCTTCAACATCCGGATCCTCCCTTGGGTGTCCGGGCCTGTGCCGACCCGGTTTGGTAGTTAAAGTACCGAATGGCGGGATGGTCAATCCGATTCTGCCTGGATCGGCGCTTGAAACAGCGCTGAAACTGGCTCATTCATCTTCAATCCGTAGTTTTGCTACGAGAATCGGAGCGAACCATGCAGCTGCGCGAGCCGGGGCGATGCGTCATCGGCGTGACCGACGGGGCCCTCGCCGGGGCGACCGGCCGCTACGTCAAGCGGCTCTCCGACCTGTCCGGCCTGTATGGCGACGCGGCGGCCTTCGCGGCGGCGGTGGCGGGGGAGGGCGACCGCATCGTCTACGAGGTGCAGGACTACCGGCCCTCCGCCGAATCCGGCGACCTGATCTTCGGCGTCACCCGCATGGTGCCGGGGCGGATCGGGCGGGAGTTCTTCCTGACCCGCGGCCACATTCACGCGAAGGCCGACCGGCCGGAGATCTATACTGGCGAGGCCGGGCGCGGCCTGATGCTGATGGAATCGCCGACCGGCGAGATCCGCATCGTCGAGATCGAGCCGCGCGCCATCTGCTACGTGCCTCCTTACTGGATCCACCGCTCGGTCAATATCGGGGACGAGGCGCTGGTGATGAGCTTCTGCTACCCGGCCGATGCCGGGCAGGATTACGGCATCATCGAGCAGGCCGGCGGCATGCGGCAGCGCATTCTCGACGACGGCGCCGGCGGCTGGGTCGCGGTCGACAACCCGGACTACCGGCCGCGGCCGCAGGCGCAGATCGACGCCCTGTTCGCCGGAGCCTGAGCCATGACCTACCAGCCCGCCACCCGGCCGACGCTCTACTTCATCGGCGTCACCACCGGCAAAAGCTCGATCATGAAGGTGTTCCCGGCCTGGGCCCGCGCGCTCGGCCTGACAGATGCCGTGATCCGCGGCATCGACTTCCCGCTGCATGCCGACCCGGCGGCCTATCGCGCGGCGGTTTCCTTCCTGCGCGACGACAAGCTGTCGCTCGGCGCGCTGGTCACCACCCACAAGATCGACCTGTTCCACGCCTGCCGTGACCTGTTCGATGTCATCGGCCCGCATGCGGCGCTGATGGGCGAGACCAGTTGCATCTCCAAGGCCGAGGGCCGGCTGGTCTGCCACGCCAAGGACCCGATCTCCTCCGGCCTCGCCTTCGACGCCTTCGTGCCGGAGGGCCATTTCGCCCGCAGCGGGGCGGAGCTGTTCTCGATCGGCGCCGGCGGCTCGACCATTGCCCTGACCTGGCACGCGATGCAGGCCCGGCGCGACCGGCCGTCGCGGATCGTGGTCTCGAACCGCAGCCCGGCGCGGCTGGAGGAGATCAAGCGCATCCATGGCGAGATGGGTGCCGATGTGCCGGTCGACTATGTGCTGGCGCCGGCCCCGGCCGACAACGATTCGGTGCTGGCCGGGTTGAAGCCGGGATCGGTGGTGGTCAACGCCACCGGCCTGGGCAAGGACGCGCCGGGGTCGCCGCTGACCGATGCCGGGCAGTTCCCGCAGGGCGGGCTGGCCTGGGACCTGAACTACCGCGGCGACCTGGTGTTCCTGGACCAGGCAAAGCGGCAGCAGGCGGCGCGCGGCCTGACGGTCGAGGATGGCTGGACCTATTTCATCCATGGCTGGACCCAGGTGATCGCCGAGGTCTTCCACATCCCGATCCCGACATCGGGCCCGCGCTTCGACGAGCTGTCCCGCATCGCCGCCGAGGCGGCGAAGGGGTAGGGGGGACCAGGGTTGCTTGGATGTGGAGGATCGCTCTCCCGACCCGCACCAATCGAGTCCCCCCTCCCCCTGCGGGAGGGGGGTAGCAACTGTCTTGGGAGAGAGGTGTCATGCGGCGTGGTTTTGCCACGGTGCGTTGTCCCTGAGCATGGCGTTGAGGATGGTGAGCATCCGGCGCATGACGGCGACGATGGCGACCTTGGGCTTTTTGCCGGCGT
>NZ_NHON01000095.1 GCF_002195995.1 Inquilinus limosus | reverse complement strand
GTCCGTGCCCTGGCCCGAGCGGGTCGGTCCGCTCGGGGGCGACGGGAGGGTGGGCGGGGGTGTCCCAGCGGCGGATCGTCAGGTCGATGCCGCCGACGAAGGCCACGGCGTCGTCGATCACCACGATCTTCTGGTGGTGCGAGGAGCCGACGGGGATCTCGTCGTCCAGGCACAGCTCGATCTGTGGCGGCGTGCTCCACTGCAGGGCCAGCAGCGGCAGCGGCTCCCGCTCCAGCGCGTAGTACAGCGAGTAGTTCCACAGCAGCAGCTTGACCGACAGCTCGGGCCGCTCGCGCACCAGGGCGCACAGGAAATCGCCCAGTATCCGCGGCAGCCCGTCCGCCGGCTCGCTCTCCGGCCCGACCAGCGGGGTGCGGCTGTCGATGTCCCAGCCGATCACCAGGATGCGGTGCCGGGCCTGCCGCATGGCGGAGCGCAGCGCCCCGTAATAGGCGGCGGCATCGACCAGCACCGCGGCACGGCGGGCGTGCTCGATCCGCCAGACATTGTGGTGCGGCCGCAGCACGGAGGTCTCGAGGCCCGGATCGTCCGCCTCGTCGAATGCGGCCACGGTCCGATTGATCCTCACGGCGCGGATCCCTCGTTTCGTGTCCTGTCTCATCAACGCGCGGGGACGGGAAATGTCGCCTGCGGCGGGTTATCCCGGACCTTGCCGGGCGCAGCGCTCCCGGCTAGGAGAAGCAGCATCGTCGCCCGGAGATGAGCCGACCCCGCCATGAGCATGCTGACCGACGGCGCCGCCGCCACCTGGGGCATCGCCGCGCTGGCGACGGGTGGCGTCATCCTGCGGCCCTGGCGCCTGCCGGAGGCGATCTGGGCGGTGATCGGCGCCGTGGCGCTTGTCGGCTTCGGCCTGCTGCCGTTCGACGATGCCCTGACCGCGATCGGCAAGGGCGCCGATGTCTACCTGTTCCTGATCGGCATGATGCTGCTGGCCGAGCTGGCGCGGACCGAGGGGCTGTTCGACTGGGCGGCGGCGATCGCGGCGCGGAAGGCGCGGGGATCGGCCGGCCGGCTGTTCGGCCTGACCTATGTTGTCGGCATCGTCGTCACGGTGTTCCTGTCGAACGACGCCACCGCCGTGGTGCTGACGCCCGCGGTCTACGCCGTGGCGCGCGCGGCCGGGGCGGCGCCGCTGCCCTATCTGTTCATCTGCGCCTTCATCGCCAATGCCGCCAGCTTCGTGCTGCCGATCTCCAACCCCGCCAACCTGGTGGTGTTCGGCAGCCAGATGCCGCCGCTGCTGACCTGGCTGTCCTGGTTCGCGCTGCCGTCGGTGCTGGCGATCGGCGCCACCTTCATCGTGTTGCGCCTGACCCAGGCCAAGGCGCTGCGCGCGCCGATCGCGACCGAGGTCACGGTGCCGGCGCTGCCGCCCGGCGGCCACATGGCGGCCTGGGGCCTGGGCGTCACCGCCGTGGTGCTGCTGCTGGCCTCGGCCTTCGGGCTCGATCTCGGCCTGCCGACGGCGCTGGCCGGCCTCGCCACCACCGCCGCGGTGCTGTTGCACCGCCGGGCCGCGCCCTGGGGCCTGCTGCGCCGCATCTCCTGGGAGGTGCTGCCCCTGGTCGCCGGCCTGTTCGTCCTGGTCGAGGGGCTGGCCAGCACCGGCGTCGTCCATCTGCTGGCCACGGCGCTGCAGGATGCCGTCGCCCGCTCTGTCGACGGCGCCGCCTGGGGCACCGGCGTCATCGTCGCGGTCGCCACCAACCTGATGAACAACCTGCCGGCCGGGCTGATCGTGCAGTCGACGCTCGGGCAGGCGCCGATGCCGCCGCAGGTCACCGGAGCGGCGCTGATCGCGATCGACCTCGGCCCGAACCTGTCGGTCACCGGGTCGCTGGCCACCATCCTCTGGCTCGTCGCCCTGCGCCGCGAGGGGATCGAGGTCGGGGCGCTGCAGTTCCTGCGCCTCGGCCTGCTGGTGATGCCGCCGGCGCTGCTGCTGGCGCTGGCCGGATTCCTGCTGCCGTGGTGAGGGGCGGCAAGGCGCCGTCCGGTCTGTTATATTAACCCGTCATGGCGAGCCCCGCAGGGGCGTGGCCATCCAGGGCCGCTCGCACCGGCCCCTGGATGGCCACGGCGCTGCGCGCCTCGCCATGACGGGAAAAGCTGGAGAGTCGATCTCAAGAGCCGTTGGCACTATGCCGTGCGCACCCAGACCAGCATCTCGCCCGGATCGCGATTGTCCCAGGCGTAGTAAGGCACGGCCTTGATCCGGACCGGATGCTCGGCCGGCGGCACGGTGCGGTACAGGTCGTCGCCCCAATCCGACGCCGGCCGGGCCCGGGCCTGGCCCTCCAGCGTGACCACCCCGCCCAGCAGGGCAGGCTCGTCGCGCGGGGTCAGCCTGGCATCCGCCGGCAGCACCAGGCTGTTCAGCGGCACGCCGTTGTCGACCCCTTCCAGGCAATAGACCAGCGGCCCGCGCCGGATCGCGGCCCGGCCGGCGTCGTGCCGGATCTCGGGGTGGGCGTGGATTCGCTCGACCGCCAGCTCCAGGTCGAGCCTGACCGTGTCGCCGGCCGCCCAGCGCCGGGTGATCGCGGCATAGCCGTTGCGGGTGATCGCGGCCAGATCCTGCGGCTCGCCGTTCACCGACAGCGTCGCTTTCCGGCACCAGCCGGGAATGCGCAGATGCAGGGTGAAGCTGGCCGGCGCCTCCGGCTCGATGGTCAGAGCGATGGCGCCGTCCCAGGGATAGCGCGTCTCCTGCACCAGTCGCACCCTGCCGCCGGCGACGTCGAGCGTGGCGGTGCTGTCGCCATAGAGATGGACGGCGATCCCGTCCTCCGACTGGCCGTACATGTAGCTGCCGATCGAGGCGGTCAGCCGGGCGATGTTGGGCGGGCAGCAGGGGCAGCGGTGCCAGGTCCAGCGATGGTGGCCGCCGCGGCTCTCCAGCGGGTTCTCGTAGAAGAAGGTGGCGCCGTCCAGCGACAGGCCGGAGATGGCGCCGTTGTACAGCGCCAGCTCCATCATGTCGGCATAGCGGGCATCGGGGCCCAGGCCGAGCATCCGGCCGGCCCAGAACACCAGCCCGACCGCGGCGCAGGTCTCGGCATAGGCGCTCTCATTCGGCAGGTCGTAATCGGCGGTGAAGCCCTCATTGTCGGCGGAGGGGCCGAGGCCGCCGGTGACGTAGAGGCGCTTGCTCGTCAGGTCGCGCCACAGCCGTTCCAGCGCCAGGCGCAGGCCGTCGTCGCCATACTCCATCGCGATGTCGGCCATGCCGCTGTACAGGTACATGGCGCGGACGGCGTGGCCGACGACCTTGTCCTGCTCCCGCACCGGCAGGTGCGACTGGTTGTACTCGTAGGTCTTGAAAATATAGTCCTGCGGGTCGCGGCCCTGCTCGCGCGCCTCGGCATCGTAGAAATGCGGCTGCCGGCCGCGCTCGTCGATGAAGTACCGGGCCAGGTCCATGTACTTCTGCTGCCCGGTGACGCGGGCCAGCTTGACCAGCGCCAGCTCGATCTCCTCATGGCCGCAATAGCCGGGCTTCTGGTCCGGGCCGGTGCCGAGCACTTCGGCGACGTGGTCCATGAAGCGGCACATGATGTCCAGCAGCTGGCGCTTGCCGGTGGCCTGGCAGTAGGCTACGGCGCCCTCGATCAGGTGCCCGGCGCAGTACAGCTCGTGGCAGTCGCGCAGATTGGTCCAGCGCAGCCCAGGCTGGATCCGCTGGTACCAGCTGCTGAGATAGCCGTCCGGCTGCTGCAGCTTTCCGTACAGGTCGATGACGTGGTCGACCTTGCGCTCCAGCTCGGGGTTCGGGGTGCGCTGCAGGCAATAGGCCGCGGTCTCGATCACCTTGCCGAAATCGGAATCCCAGAACATCTGGGCCGTCACCAGCCCGCCATGGAACGGGATCTTCACCCCCGGCGCCGGCGCGTCGGGGTCGATCTGCTGCAGCATCCCGGCCTCCTCGCAGCGCTGGTAGAGCGTGTCGGCGGTCCTGGCGCAGACGGCATCGATGCGGCCGCCCCAGAAGCCGCGGACCTCGACCTGCGGCACGGCGGGCGGGCGGAAGCGTGCGCGGGAGGCGATATCAGCGGCGAGGGTCATCCGGAACTCCATTGATCGATCGGTCGGTCAGCGAATGCGCCTACTTCACCGCGCCGGCCGTCAGGCCGCGGATGTAGAAGCGCTGCAGGGCGAGGAACAGGATCAGGCAGGGGATCATCATCACGGTGACGCCGGCCTGCACCGCGCCCCAGTTCACGGCGCCGAAGCGGCCGGAGCGGACGGCGGTCATCAGGATCGGCAGGGTGAACTTGTCCTGGTCGGTCAGCAGGATCAGCGCCGCCAGGAACTCGTTCCAGGCGGCCAGGAAGGCGAACAGCGCCACGGTGACGATGCCGGGGAACACCAGCGGCAGCATCACCCGGGCGAGCAGCTGGAGGCTGCCGGCACCGTCGATCCGCGCCGCCTCCTCGATCTCGCGCGGCACCGCGTCGAAGGCGTTGCGCATCATGAAGATCGAGAAGGGCAGCTGCAGCGTGACATAGATCAGCACCAGCCCGGCCAGCGTGTTCTGCAGCCCCAGCCTGGTCAGCAGCAGGAACAGCGGCGTCAGGATCGACTGGAACGGGATCATGATCGTGGCGATCACCAGCACGAACAGCGCGTTCTTCAGCGGGAAGCGGAAGCGCGAGAAGCCGTAGCCGCCGAGCAGGCTGACGATCGAGGTGATGGCGGCGGTGGCCAGGGCGACGGTCAGGCTGTTGCCGGCATAGTGGCCGACGCCGGCGCCGAAGGCGTCGAGCGCTCTGTAGCTGTCGGTGCTCCAGCCCGCGCTCGGCCAGGGCGGCAGCGGCGGCAGGTTGGCCTCCGACGCCGGCTTCAGGCTCGCCAGCATGGTCCAGGCGATCGGGGCCATGAACAGCAGTGCCGCGATCAGCGCCGCCGCCTGCAGCAGGAAGCCGGGGGCGGCCCGGCGCAGCGGGATGGCCGTGCTCATCACTCGCCCTCCGGATGGCGCAGCAGTCGCAGCTGGATCACGCTCAGCACCAGCAGGATGGCCAGCAGCACCATCGACAGCGCCGCGCCGTAGCCCAGGCGGAACGAGACGAAGGACTGGTTGAAGATCCAGTAGACCGCCGTGACGGTCTGGTTGCGCGGGCCGCCGCCGAGGATGATGTAGAACTGGTCGAAGGCCAGCATCGACCCGGTAACCGACAGGATCAGCGCCAGGGCGATGGTCCGCCGCATCAGCGGCAGGGTGATGCGCCGGAACCGCGCCCAGGGGCCGGCGCCGTCGATCTTCGCCGCCTCCAGGTAGTCCGCCGGGATGCCCTGCAGCCCGGTCATCAGGATCACCATGGTGAAGCCGGCGACCTTCCACACCACCATGGCGATGATCGACCAGAAGGCCGGGTCGAAATCGGCCAGCAGGTTCACGCGGTTTCCGGTCAGCCCCAGCGCCTCGGCCGCCGGGCTGAACAGCCCGGCATCGACGTTCAGCAGCCAGGCCCACAGCAGGCTGGCCGAGGCGAAGCCGACCACGACCGGCAGGAAATAGGCGGTGCGGTAGAGGCCGGCGAAGGGCCGCGGCTTCTCGACGAACAGCGCCAGCGGGAAGGCGGCGGCGAAGATCGCGATGGTGACGACAACGGTGTAGAGGGCGGTGAAGCGCAGCGCATTCCAGAACCGGGTGTCGCGGGCGATGGCGAGGTAGTTGTCGAGGCCGATGAAGCGCGATGCGCCCATCAGCGGCCAGTTGTGCAGCGACATCCACGCCGTCATCGCCAGCGGCACGACGAAGAACACCACCACCAGCGCGACAGCGGGCAGCACGAAGAGGAGGCCGGCCCATTGGTGCCGGCGGACGGGGCTGCGGCGGGCGAAGGCCCTCGGGATGGCGCCGGCGGCCTGGGTCGATGACATCACGCCGGCCTCCTTGTGCTGGACTGCGGGGCCGGAGCCGCCCCCTCACCCGAAATCGCTGTGCGATTTCGACCTCTCCCCGGGGGAGAGGTAAGATTCCCTCTCCTCGGGGAGAGGGAGGGGCCCGGCGCCGAAGGCGACGGGAGGGTGAGGGGGAGCACCGTCACCGATGAGGACCAGCCTCCCATGGAGAAGGAGCAGGCCGCCACCGCCTCAATTCCCCGGGGCGCTCTCGATGATGCCCTGCATCGTCTCCTGGGCGGTGGCGAGGGAGGCGTCGACGTCGTCGCCGAAGAACACCTCGTTCACCATCTGCACCCAGGGGCTGTTCATGCTGTTGATGATGTCGTTGAAGACCACGGAATAGGGCGTCCGGCCCTTGGCCATGGCCTCGGCCGCGATCTTGTAGCGGGGGTCGAGATCCTTCAGCGCCTCGCCCGAGATGTCGCCGCGCACCGGCAGGCTGCCGTAGCGGGCCAAGAGCGTCTGCCCCTCCAGCGAATAGGAGAAGTCGAGGAAGGCCTTGATTGCCGCCAGCTTCTTCGTGCCCTTGGTGACGACGAAGTTGTCGCCGCCGGCGAAGGACGACCAGCCGCCGGTCTTCCCCGGCAGGAAGGTCACGCCGTAATCGATGTCCGGGAACTGCGTGTTCAAGGCGCCGATGGCGAAGGCGCCGGACGGGGCCAGGCCGATATTGCCGCGGGCGAAGGCGGCGAAGAAGTTCGATCCGGTGTCGGTGCGCGCCCCCTCCGGCACCAGCCCCTTCTTGACCATGTCCCGGTAGAAGGCGATGGCGTCGCGCATCTGCGGCGTGTCGAGGGTCGCCTTGCTGCCGTCCTCGGTCAGGATGTCGCCGCCGCTGGCCCAGACCAGCGGCGTGAAGGTGAAGATGTTGCAGCCGCCGCAGGCGCCGGAGAAGTAGAAGCCCTTGATGTCGCCGCCCAGCGCCGCGACCTTCTCCGCCGCCGCCTCGATCTCGGCCCAGCTGGCCGGGCCCTTGTCGGGGTCGAGGCCGGCCTGGCGGAACAGTTTCTTGTTCCAGATCAGCACCGAGCTGTCGGCGGAATAAGGCAGGCCGTAGATCCGGCCCTTGTAGGTGCCGGTCTTCACATGCGCCGGCGACAGCTGGTCGAAATAGGGCAGGGACTTGGCGAGATCGGTGATGTCCTCGAGCTGCCCGGCGGCGGCGAAGGAGGGGGTGTAGATCAGGTCCAGCGACAGCGCGTCGGGCGCCTGGCCGCCTGCCGCCGCGGTGGCGTATTTCTGCACCAGCTCGGCCACCGGCACGATCTGCAGCTCGGCCTTGTCCTCGTGGCTCTGGTTGAAGGCCTCGACGATGCGGGGCATGAAGTTCGACCCGTCGGACCGCACCCACAGGGTGAAGGTCTCGGCCGAAGCGGCGGAGACGGTGAGGGCCAGGAGGGCGATGCCCCCGGCCAGGCGCTGCAGCAGACGCGTCATCTCGTGTCCTCCCTCGGTTCCGGCCGCACTTCCAGCGGCCTTGTTGATCCAGTCGTGCGCTCAGCCTCCCGGCGGGGTGCCGCAGGACTGCCGCACCACCAGGCGGCAGGGCAGCCGGCGGATGCCCGGCTCGATCGGCTGGCGGTCGACCAGCTGCAGCAGGGTCAGCCCGGCCTCGCGGCCCAGATCCTTCAGGTTCATGTCGACCGTCGTCAGCGGCGGGCGCGTCGCGGCGGCGACGATCTCCCAATTGTCGAAGCCGATCACGGCGACGTCGTCCGGCACCCGGCGGCCGCGCTCGCGCAGGGCGTCGACGACGCCGCGGGCGATCTGGTCGTTGCCGCAGAACACCGCGTCGGGCGGGCGGCCGATGCCGTCGAACAGATAGCCCGCGGCCTCATGTCCCCAGCCCTCGGTCCACTGGCCGGTCAGGACGCCCTGCTCGGGCTCCTCCAGCCCCGCCTCGCGCAGCACGTCGCGATAGGCCTTGGCCCGCTGGTGCACGACGCGGAAGCTGGACGGGCCGGTGACATGGGCGATGCGCCGTCGGCCCAGCCGTACCAGATGCTCGACCGCCAGCCGGGCCCCGGCCTCGTCGTCGGAGACGAAGCCGATCGACTCCGGGTCGGGCTCGGTGAAGGCGTAGATCACCGGGATGCCCAGATTGGACAGGTCGACCGGCAGATGGCGGTCGATGCGCTTGCCGGAGGCGATGATGCCGTCGACCCGCTTCTCCAGCATGGCATCGACATGGGTCTGGGCCAGCCGCGGATCGTCCTCGATGTTGCACAGGAAGACCGAGACGCCGTTGTCGACCAGTGCGTCGGCGATGCCGGCCATCACCGGCAGGGTGAAGCGGCCATAGGTGTCGTTGGTCAGCAGGCCGACGGTGAAGCTGCGCTGCCGCGACAGGCTCTGCGCCAGCCCGTTCGGGCGGAAGCCCAGCGTCTTCGCCGCCTGGCGCACCCGCTCCCGTGTCTCATCGGCCATCCGGCCCTGGTCGTTCAGCGCCTTGGAGGCGGTGGCAACGCTGACTCCGGCGGCCCGCGCCACGTCGCGCAGGGTCACCGGCCGGCCAGGGCCCTTCGGAGCGGATCGTGGTGACCTCTGGTCCATGCCGAGCCCGGTCGCTTCTCAGAAGGAAAGTGGTTTCTCAAGTCACTTCCGTGACATTGACGATTCTGATGAGAAACCGTTTTCTCAAACACGGTAAGCGGAATCACCCGGCGACGGCAAGCCGGAATCGTTGGATCTTTGAGGTCGACTGTTAGAGCAGGATGATTTTGGGTGAGATCACGGCCGATGGATGGGCGTTGCCTCTCCCGCTTGCGAGACCTTTTTCATAACGCGACCTCTCGCCGTCATTGCGAGGAGGCGAAGCCGACGAAGCAATCCAGGGGCCGGTGCGCACTGGCCCCTGGATTGCTTCGCTGCGCTCGCAATGACGGTGTTTGGAATTCTGAAAAGGTCTCGCCAGGCGGGAGAGGCAATGTGAAGACGCTCGTCATCCTGTGAACCTGTGCCGGATGCAGTGGCGTGATCCGACCTCAATTCATCCCTGGATTGCTTCGCTGCGCTCGCAATGACGGTGTTTGGAATTCTGAAAAGGTCTCGCCAGGCGGGAGAGGCAATGTGAAGACGCTCGTCATCCTGTGAACCTGTGCCGGATGCAGTGGCGTGATCCGACCTCAATTCATCCCGCTCTAGGTCCCATTCCCGTCATGGCGAGGAGCGCAGCGACGTGGCCATCCAGGGGACCGGTGCGAGCGTCCCTGGATGGCCACGCCCCTCCGGGGCTCGCCATGACGGCGGTGTGAGTGTCAGGCCGCCCGCACGAAATGGTTGCCGGCGATCTGGCGCACGCCGCCGGGGGTGCGGGCGGCGTCGCGGGCCTGGGCCACCAGCTCGGCCTGCAGCTGCGAGGCCTCGCCGTCGAACGGTCGCTCCGGGTCCGGCACGGCCGAGAGCAGCAGCTGGGTATAGGGGTGCTGCGGCGAGTCGATCACCGCGCCGGTGTCGCCCCATTCGACGATCCGGCCGGCATACATCACCGCGATCTCCTCGGCGACGTAGCGCGCCGTGGCGATGTCGTGGGTGATGTAGAGGAAGGCCATGCCGCGCTCGCGCTTCATCTTCTCCAGCAGGTTGAGCACGCCGAGCCGGATCGAGACGTCGAGCATCGAGGTCGGCTCGTCCGCCAGCACCACCTCGGCCCCGACCGCCAGGGTGCGGGCGATGTTGACCCGCTGGCGCTGCCCGCCGGACAGCTGGTGCGGGTATTTCGGCGCGGTGGCCTCCGGGTCCAGCTCCACCGCCGCCAGCAGCTCCATCACCCGGGCGCGCAGCGCCTTGCGGTCGGCCATGCCGGCATGCAGGGACAGCGGGCGGGCGATGTGGTGGAAGATGGTGTGCACCGGGTTCAGCGACCCGAAGGGGTCCTGGAACACCATCTGCACCGCGCGGCGATAGGCCAGCAGCTCGCCCTTGCCGTCCAGCGTGGCGACGTCGCGGCCGCGGAACAGCACCCGGCCGGCGGAGGGCTGGTGCTGCAGCATCAGCACGCGGGCGCAGGTGGTCTTGCCGCTGCCGGATTCGCCGACCAGCGCCAAGGCGCGGCCGGCATAGAGCTCGATCGAAACGTCGTCCAGCGCCTGCAGCGGGCCGAAGCGCTTGCCGACGCGCTCGAGGGCGAGGAGGGGCGTGTGGCTCATGGCGTCGCCTCCGCGGCGTCCTGCAGGGCGGTGCGCCGGGCCCCGTGCACCGAGGGGAAGGAGGCCCAGAGCTTGCGCGTATATTCATGGGCCGGGGCACGGAAGATCTGCTGCGCCGCCCCGACCTCGACCAGCCTGCCCTTCAGCATCACGCCGATGCGGTCGCAGAATTGCACCATCAGGCTGAGGTCGTGGGTGATGAACAGGATCGAGAAGCCCAGCTTCCGCCGCAGCCCGTCGATCTGCTGCAGGATCTCGCGCTGGACGACGACGTCGAGCGCCGTGGTCGGCTCGTCCATCACGATCAGCTTCGGGTTCAGCGCCAGGCAGATGGCGATGACGATGCGCTGGCGCATGCCGCCGGAGAATTGGTGCGGATAGTCGGACAGGCGCTTCGGGTCGATGTCGACCATGCGCATCAGCTCGGCCGCCCGGTCATGCGCCTCGGCCCGGCTGCAGCCGGTGTGGGTGACCAGCACGTCGCGGAACTGCGCCTCGACCGTCAGCACCGGGTTCAGCGCGTTCATCGCGCTCTGGAACACCATGCCGACCTCGCGCCAGCGGAAGCGGCGCAGCGCCTCGCCGCCCAGGCGCAGCACGTCCTGGCCGTCGAAGCGGATGCCGCCGGCGCTGATCAGCGCCGGCGGCTTGTGCAGCCGGGTGATGGCGAAGGCGATGGTGCTCTTGCCGCAGCCGGATTCGCCGGCCAGGCCGAACACCTCGCCGCGGCCGATGTCGAAGCTGACATCGTCGACCGCCCGGAAATCGCCGCGGTCGCCGACATAGTCGATGGTCAGGCCGCGCACCGACAGCAAGGGCTCGGACGCGTTGGGGGCGCTCATGTCCGGGCTCACGGCCGCGCCTCCCGCAGCCGGGCCAGCCGCTTCCAGCGCGCCATCGACCGGCCGATGCGCAGCTGCGGGTTGGCGACCTCGTCGATGGCGAAGTTCAGCAGCGACAGGCCGGCGCCCAGCAGGGCCAGCACGGCGCAGGGGGCCAGCAGCTCCCACCACGCGCCGACCGCCATGGCCGAGGCGTTCTGGGCGTTGAACAGCATGATGCCCCAGGAGATGGTCTGCGGGTCGCCCAGGCCGAGGAACTCCAGCGTCGCCTCCGTGATCACGGAATAGATCACGCTGCCGATGAAGTTGATGCCGACGATCGACACCAGGTTCGGCAGCAGCTCGAACAGCATGATGCGCCAGCGCGGCTCGCCGATCATCTCCGCCGAGCGGACGAATTCCTTTTCCCTGAGCGCGAAGGTCTGGGCCCGGGTCACCCGCGCGCCCCAGGCCCAGGATGTGGCGCCGATGATCAGGGTGATGACCAGCGGGCTGGCCTGGCCGATGAAGGCGGCCAGCACAAGCAATAAGGGCAGGTTGGGGATCACCAGCACGACATTGGTGGCGAAGTTCAGCGCCTCATCGACCTTGCCGCCGAGATAGCCGGCGGCGATGCCGACCGCGGTGCCGATCACGGTGATGATCAGCCCGGCGCCGAAGCCGACGGCCAGCGAGGTGCGGGCGCCATAGGTCAGCTGGGCGAAGACGTCGTAGCCGTTGCGGGTGGTGCCGAGCACATGGGTGGTCGACGGCTCTTCATGTGGGCGGCCAACGCGGCGCGACGGGTTGTAGTCGGTCAGCAGCGGCGCGATCAGCGCCATCACCACCAGGGCGACGACGATGAACAGGCCGATCGCGGCCTTGCGGTTGGACAGGGCGGCCAGGATCATCCGCATGGTTCAGCTCCTGCGCAGCCGGGGGTCGAGCCAGGCATAGGCGATGTCGGCCAGGAAGTTCGCCGCCAGCATGGCCAGGGTCATGATCAGCAGCTGGCCCTGGATCACCGGATAGTCGCGCCCCAAGATCGCCTTGTAGAGGGTGTTGCCGAGGCCGGGATAGTTGAACACCACCTCGGTCACCAGCGACCCGCCCAGGATCTTGCCGATGGCGATGGCCAGGCTGGTGACGCCGGGCAGCAGCGCGTTGCGGGCGCCGTACATCAGCATCACCCGCCGGTCCGCCAGGCCCTTGGCCCGGCCCATGGTGATGTAGTCCTCGCCCAGCAGGTTGATCATGTTGTTGCGCATGGTGACCAGGAAGTCCCCGGTCAGCACCACCGACAGTGTCACGATCGGCAGGATGGCGTGATAGGCCACGCTGAGGATGTATTCGGCGGAGAAGGCGGGGTCGATCGCGGTGTCGGCGGCGTAGCCGGTCGGGAACCACTGCAGGGTGAAGCCGAAGACGAACAGACCGAACAGCGACACCACCACCGCCGGCGTGGCGGTGGCGATGATCGCGGTGGTCGAGACGGTGACGTCGAACCGGCTGCCGCGACGCCAGGCGGCGCCGATGCCGAGCAGGGTGCCGAGCGTGAAGCTGAGCAGCGTCGCCCCGCCCATCAGCACCAGGGTCCAGACCAGGGCCCGGCCCAGCACGTCGGAGACCGGGGTCGGGAAGTACTTCACCGACATGCCGAGGTCGCCGGAGAAGATGCTGCCGAGATAGGACAGGTACTGCTGCCACAGCGGCCCGTCGACGAAGCCGAAGGTGGCCTTCAGCGCCGCCAGGTTCTCGACTGACAGCCGGGTGCCGGACTGCGAGAACATGATGTCGATCGGGTCGCCCGGCATCAGCCGCGGGATCAGGAAGTTGATGCTGGCGGCCACCAGGAAGGCGACCATGTAGAAGATCAGTCGTCGGGCGACGAAGGCCATATTACGCCCCGGCTTGATGGATGGGTCGGAGCCACCCCCTCACCCGAAATCGCTGCGCGATTTCGACCTCTCCCCAAGGAGAGGTGAAAGCGCCGCTTCCCGTTTCCCTCTCCTGGGGGAGAGGGAGGGGCCCGCCGCGTTGGCGGNTCCCCCTCACCCTCCCGCCGCGTTGGCGGCGGGAGGGTGAGGGGGATGGGCCGTTGCAGGAGAGGGTGCCCTGTTCTACTGCACCGGCTTCAGCGCCAGCAGGTGCAGCAGCCGCTCGTGGTTCGGGTCGTAGTTCTGCGGGCTGACGAAGGGGTTGTCGGCGGTGGCCCAGCCGGTGAACCGCTTCGAGTTGTACTCGTACCAGATCGGGTTGTTGTAGACCGGCACCACCGGCATCTTCTCCGCCAGCAGCATCTGCGCCTGGTCCAGCAGATCCTTGCGCTTGGCGTCATCGGTGGTCTGCGTATAGGCATCCAGCAGCTGGTCCAGCTTCGGATCGAAGAAGCGCTGCGCCGAGAACCGGGTCTTACCCTTGTTCCGGGAATGGAAGGCGTCGTCCATCTGGTAGTAGGGGGTGGCGCCGACATACCAGGAGTTCAGCGCCATGTCGAAGCTGCCGTCCAGCAGGCTCTGGCGCCAGGCCGCGCCGTCCGGCGTCGCCAGCTTGACGTCGATGCCGATCTGGTTGAGGCCCTCGATCGCGATCTGCGAGGTGCTGATCCAGTCGGTCCAGCCATTCGGCACGATCAGGTCGAAGGACAGCTTCTCGCCGTCCGGCGTGTCGCGGAAGCCGTCGCCATCCTTGTCCTTGAAGCCGGCCTGGTCCAGCAGGGCCTTGGCGGCGTCGAGGTCGTATTGCGTGTATTTGCCGTACTGCTCCTTGACCTTCGGGTCGGCCCAGCTCTCGAACCGCTTGCCGAAGGTGCCGGGATCGTCGTTCAGCGTCGGATAGCCGTAGCCGGCGACGTTGACCATGGCATCGCGGTCCATCGCCATGCTGACGGCGCGACGGAAGTCGACATTGTCGAAGGCCTTGCGGTGGACCGGGTTCGGGCTCTCCAGGTTCATCACCACCGCGACCAGGCTGCCCGGCGGGAACCAGTAGCCGTGATGGTCCTTGTCGGCGGCGACATAGGTCTTGTCGATGTCCGGCAGGAAGGAGGCGAACCAGTCCAGCTCGCCGGCATTGGCGGCGGTCAGCGCCTGGTCGTTGCTGGCGATCTGCGGGAAGCGCAGGCAGTCCACCTTCAGCGACGCGGCATCCCAGTAATGCGGGTTGCGGCACTGCTCATAGACCTGCGGGGTGAAGCGGGTCACCTCGGTCATCGGCCCGGTGCCGACCGGCTTCTCGTTCAGGAAGGTCACCGGGTCGGCCACGTCCTTCCAGGCATGCTGGGCGATGATCGGCATCTCGACGATCTTCTCCGGCCCCAGCGCGGTCGGCTCCTTGAAGGTGAACTTCACCTGGGACGGGCCCGACTTCTCGACGCCGTCGATCACCTGCCAGATGCTGTTGAAGTCCAGCGCCGGGACCTTCTTCATCAGCTCGAAGCTGAACACCACGTCGTCGGCGGTGAAGGGCTGGCCGTCGGACCATTGCACGTTGTCGCGCAGGTCGAAGGTCACCGACTTCAGGTCATCGGCCAGCTTCATCGCCGTGGCCAGGCGGTAATAGGGCTTGTTGTTCTGCGCCTTGCTGAACACGACCAGCGGCTCGTAGATGAAATCCATCGTGCTCTGCCGGTACGAGGTGCGGTTGAACGGGTTGAAGTTCCGCACCCAGTTGGTCTCCTCCTCGATATGCATCGTCAGGACGGACTGGGCGAGGGCCGTGGCGCTCGTCGCCGCCAGCAGCGCAGCCGCGAGCAGGAATGCCGACTTCTTCTGCCTCATGACATTGGCCTCCATCTGCGTGTCTTATCGTTGATCGTCAATGCGCCGGCCCGCGGATCCGGGCCGGCGGTCCGGGGGTAGATCAGGCCGCGGCCAGCAGCGCCTCGACCTCGGCATGCAGCGCGGTGACGTCGGCCGGGGCCGCACCCAGGCGCCGCTCCGCCGCCTCCAGTCGGGCGACCGCGGCATCGTCCAGCGGCCGGGCCCGGGCGGCGGCGCGCTGCATCTCCGGCAGCTCGCCATGGCAGTGCAGGGCGATGTCGCAGCCGCCGTCCAGCACCTGGGCGACGCGGTCATGCACCTCGCCCTGCAGCGAGTTCATGAACACGCAGTCGGAGATCAGCACGCCCTCGAAGCCCAGGCGGCCGCGGATCACCTCCTGCGTGATCACCGGCGAGACCGAGGCCGGGCGGTCGGCGTCGAAGGCGCTGTAGACGACGTGGCTGACCATGGCCCAGGGCGTGTCGCGCAGCCGGGCGAAGGGCAGGAAGTCGGTGGCGTCCAGCGTCGCGGCGTCGGCGGTCACCACCGGGCGGGTCTTGTGGCTGTCCTCGGTGGCGCGGCCATGGCCGGGGATATGCTTCATCACCGGCATCAGCCCGACCTCGAGGAAGCCGTCGACCACCTCGCGGCCCAGCGCCGCCACCAGCTCCGGGTCGCCGCCGAAGGCGCGCTCGCCGATCACCAGGTCGGCGCCGGGCATGAGCAGGTCGAGGACGGGCGAGCAGGCGCTGTTCAGCCCGACCTCGTGCATCATCCGGCCCATGGCGACGGAGGACAGGCGGATCGCGCGCTTCGCGGCGGCCATGTCCTTCTCCGCCAGCCGGCCGAAGCTGCGGAAGCTGCGGAACATCGGCCAGGCACCGGAATCGAGATGCGAGACGCGGCCGCCTTCCTGGTCGGTCAGCACCGGCGCGTCCGGCCGGCCCACCGCCTCGCGGAAGGCGGCGCACAGGGCGCGCAACTGGTCCGGATCCTTCATGTTGCGGCGGCCGAGGAACAGGCCGTAGGGGTTGGCCTCGCGGAAGAAGGCCAGCTCGTCGGCCGACAGCGTCGGGCGCTGGATACCGAGGACGAGCGCGAGCGGCCGGCCGCCCCTGGACGCGTTGGCTGCGGTCACGTGTGAACCCTCCCGAATGCGTGTTGGGGCGGCCGCCATGTCGGGCCGCGCCTCCGGATCAATCCGTCGTCTTGGTCCGTATCATGCCGTGGTATAGACCACTTGTGGAACCCGGAATCTCCACGGCTCCGACGATTTTCTCGTAGAAGGCGACCGGGCCGGCGCCGCCGATGATGGCGTAGCCGTGGCCGAGATGGCGCATCGCCTCCATGGTCTCGCGCAACAGCGCCTCGCCGATGCCGAGGCCGCGCTGGTCGGGGTCGACGCCGGTGGGGCCGAAGAAGCCGATGGCGGTGGCGTTGTGGCAGGCGAAGCCCAGCAGGGCGCCGTCCTTGACCGCGACCAGGCAGCCGACCGGGCGATGGGCGAAGGCGACCTCGACCTCGCTGGCCCAGCCGTCGCCGAACCGCTCCGCCACCCAGCGGGCGACGGCGCGCCTCTCCGGCGCGATGGCGGGGCGGATGGTGATGCCGGCCGTCGCCATCGCCGCGCGCGACCGCGTCGGCGGCTCCAGCGCATAGAGCTTGACCAGCAGATCCGCCATCCCTGCCTCCTGTTATTCCGCAATAACGAAGCATGTGACGTTATTGCGTCCTAACAGCTAAGGCCGAGAGCAAGGTGGCGTCAATAAGGAAGGGGCGGGGAGGGGCTCAGCCCACGCTGCTCCTCCGCTCCACCAGCGTGAAGGGCAGGGTGACGTCGCCGCCGGCGCCGGGCTCGCCCGTGATGCGGCGGCCCAGCAGGGCCATCGCCTCGGCCCCCATGCGGCGGCGCGGCTGGCGGATCGTGGTCAGCGGCGGCTCATAGGTGCCGGCGAACTGGATGTCGTCGAACCCGGCCACGGCGACGTCGCGCGGCACCTCGTGCCCGCTGGCGCGCAAGGCCCGGATGGCGCCGATCGCCATCTCGTCATTGCTGCAGAACACCGCCGTCGGCGGGGCGGGCAGGGACAGCAGCGACGTCATCGCCGCCTCGCCGCTCGGAATGGTGAAGTCGCCATGGCGGATCAGCCAGGATGCCGGCTTCAGCCCGGCCGCGCGCAGCCCGGCGCGATAGCCGTCCAGCCGCTGGTGGGTGAGGATGTTGCTCTCCGGCCCGGCGACATGGCCGATGCGGCGATGGCCCAGCCCCGCCAGATGGGCCACCACCGCGGCCGCCGCGCCGGCATTGTCGATGCCGACCACCGGCACCCGGCCGCCGGGAATCGCCTCCGACACCGCCACGATCCAGCCGTCGAAGTCGCGGTCGCGCTGCAGCCGCGGCGGCAGCCTGCCGTTCAGCAGGATCAGCCCGTCGACCGCACCGGTCAGCATCTGCCCGGCGTGGCGGTCTTCCCGCGCGGGATCCTTGGCGGTGTTGCCGACCAGCATGCTGAAGCCGCGGGCCGCCGCCTCCTCCTCGATGCCCAGCAGCACCTCGGAGAAGAACGGGTTGCCGATGTCCGGCACCAGCACCAGGATCTGCCGCGCCTCCTGCCGGCGCAGGCCGCGCGCCAGGGGGTTCACGGCATAGCCGGTCTGGCGCACCGCCGCCTCGATCCGCTCGCGCGTCTCGGCGGTGACGAGGGGGGAGCCGGTCAGCGCCCGGCTGACCGTCGCCACCGAAACGCCTGCCAGCCGGGCGATGTCGACCATCCGGGTGCGGTTCCGACCATTCACAGGGGAGGACAATATTCGATCCTCGATTCCACGGTTGACGCCTCAATGTAATCGATTGTACGATCCGGTCAAAATACGGAATGCGCTGCAATTCCAGTGTTCGCCGCTCGTTCTCTGGGCGGTGGCGGGTTCGTTGAGCCGTTAACCGAATAAATCGAGGGAGGAAACTTATGAATTTTCCCCAACGACTTCTGCTGTCCGTCGCGTTTTGCAGTGCAATATCAGCGGCGGCTGCGGGATCGGCGGCGGCGCAGACCGTCGACGTCATCCACTGGTGGACCAGCGGCGGCGAATCCAAGGCGATCAAGGTGTTCGCCGACGAGTACAAGAAGCGTGGCGGCACCTGGATCGACAGCGCCGTGGTCGGCGGCACCGCGGCACGGCAGGCGGCGATGAACCGGATCGCCGGCGGCGACGCGCCGGGCGCGATCCAGTGGAACATCGGCGTCGCCGTCACCAACCTGGCGAAGGAAGGCCTCTTGGCCGATCTCGACGATCTCGCCGCGGCCGGCAAGTGGCAGGAGAAGCTGCCGCCGCTGATCGTCAAGAACGCCTCCTATGACGGCCATTTCTACGCGGTCCCGACCGATATCCATGGCGACAACTGGCTGTGGTACTCGACCAAGATCTTCCAGGAGACGGGCGTCGAGCCGCCGAAGAGCTGGGACGAGTTCTTCCCGATCGCCGACAAGATCAAGGCCAAAGGCTACACCGCGCTCGGCCTCGGCGGCGAGCCGTGGCAGGAGGCGCTGCTGTTCCGTTCGGTCCTGATCGGCGCGGGCGGGAAGGAGACCTACAGGAAGGTCTATGTCGACCATGACGCGGCCGCCGCGGGCGGGCCGGAGATGGTCAAGGCCTTCGAGACCTTCGGCAAGCTGCGCCCCTATGTCGACCAGGGCAGCGCCGGCCGGAAGTGGAACGACACGACGATCATGGTCGCCACCAACAAGGCGGCGATGCAGATCATGGGCGACTGGGCGAAGGGCGAGTTCGCCGCCGCCGGCCTGACCCCGGGCAAGGAGTTCGGCTGCGCCCGGCCGCCCGGCAACCAGGACGCCTATGTCCTGACCGTCGACGTCTTCGCCTTCCCGAAGCTGGACGATCCGGAGAAGACCAAGGCCCAGAAGCTGCTGGCCGAGGTGATGATGGACCCGGCCACCCAGGTCGCGTTCAACCAGTTCAAGGGCGCCCTGCCGCCGCGGATGGATGCCGATGTCGGCACCCTCGATATCTGCTCGCAGGAAGGCCAGAAGGTGATGTCGAAGGTCGAGAACCAGCTGCCGAACACGGCGCTGGCCTTCAGCAGCGACGTCGAGGGCCAGCTGCAGGACCTGATCACCCAGTTCTGGACCAATCCGGAGATGAAGCCGGAGGAGGCTGCCAAGCAGTTCTCCGAGATCGTCGCCAACGCCGACATCTGACCGACCGCCTCAACCGGACCGCTCCGCCCTCGCGGCGGGGCGGCCCTCTGGAGGGATCATGGCTGCGCTTCGCATCCGATACCTGACCGCCAAGGCCGTGGTCGCGCCGACCGTGCTGGTCATGGCGACGTGCTTCTACGGCACCATTCTCTGGACCATCTATATCTCCTTCACCCGGTCCAGCCTGGTGCCGAACTATGATTTCGCCGGCATCGCCCAGTATGTCCGGCTGTTCAACACCGCGCGCTGGTACACCGCCTTCGGCAACATGTTCGTGTTCGGCGGGCTGTTCATCGCCGGGGCGCTGGTGCTGGGCACGCTGCTGGCGGTGCTGATCGACCAGAAGGTGAAGGGGGAGGGGGCGTTCCGCACCATCTTCCTGTACCCGCTGTCGATGTCCTTCATCGTCACCGGCCTGGCCTGGCAATGGTTCCTGAACCCGACCATGGGGCTGCAGGACTTCGTGCGCGGCCTGGGATGGGAGGGCTTCACCTTCGACTGGATCGTCGACCGCGACCGCGCCATCTACACCCTGGTGATCGCCGGGGTCTGGCACTCCTCCGGCCTGATCATGGCGATCATGCTGGCCGGGCTGCGCGGCATCGACCATGAGATCTGGCGCGCCGCCCGGGTCGAGGGCATCCCGCGCTGGCGCACCTATCTGTCGATCGTGCTGCCGATGCTGCGGCCGCTGGTCGTCACCTGCGTGGTGCTGCTGGCGATCGCGGTGGTGAAAAGCTACGACCTGGTCGTCGCCATGACCCGCGGCGGGCCCGGCAACGCCACCGACCTGCCGGCCAAGTTCGTGGTCGACCTGACCTTCGAGCGCGCCAATATCGGTCTGGCCTCGGCCGGCGCCGTGGTCATGCTGGTCGCCGTGCTGGCGGCGCTGGCCCCCTATCTCTACATCGAGCTGTCGCGGAGGGCGCGATGACCGACACCGCCGTCGCCGGCGCCATCCCTCGCGCCGTCCGCCGTCCCGCCCGCAAGGCCTCGGCAAGCCGCGCCGGGCTCTATGCCGTCCTGGTGCTGGCCGCGCTGTTCTTCGCCATCCCGCTGCTGATCGTGCTGTCGACCTCGCTGAAGCCGATGGACGAGATCCGCGAGGGCTCGATCTTCGCCCTGCCGATGGCGCCGACGCTGGAGCCGTGGTCGAAGGCCTGGCTGTCGGCCTGCACCGGCCTGTTCTGCGACGGGCTGCATGTCGGCTTCTGGAACTCGGTCCGCATCCTGGTGCCGAGCGTGATCCTGTCGGTGCTGGCCGGGGCGCTGAACGGCTATGCCCTGGCGCAGTGGCGCTTCCGCCATGCCGACAAGATCCTGACCGCGCTGATGCTGGGCGCCTTCATCCCGTACCAGGTGATCCTGTATCCGCTGGTCAAGATCTTCGCCGGCATGGGCCTGTACGGCACGCTGCCCGGGATCGTGCTGATCCACGTCATCTTCGGCCTGCCGACGCTGACCCTGATCTTCCGCAACTTCTACGCCGGCATCCCGGAGGAGCTGGTGAAGGCCGCCCGGGTCGACGGCGCCGGCTTCTTCCGCATCTTCCTCCAGATCATGCTGCCGATGTCGGTGAACATCCTCATGGTCGCCCTGATCCTGCAGGTCACCGGCATCTGGAACGACTACCTGCTGGGCTACATCTTCGCCGGCCGCGAGAACCTGCCGATGACGGTCCAGCTCAACAACATCGTCAACACCACCACCGGCACGATCGAGTACAACGTCAACATGGCGGCCACGGTGCTGACCGCGCTGCCGCCGCTGCTCGTGTACTTCCTGTCCGGCCGGTACTTCGTCCGCGGCATCGCCTCGGGCGCCGTGAAAGGATAGGCCCATGTCCTCCGGCATCCAGATTCGCGCCTTGAACAAGTCCTACGGCCCGCTGCACGTGCTGCGCGAGATCGACATCGAGGTCGAGCCCGGCGCCTTCACCGTGCTGCTCGGCCCCTCCGGCTGCGGCAAATCCACTTTGCTCAACGCCATCGCCGGCCTCGACGAGGTCGATTCCGGCGAGATCGTGATCGGCGGCGTCGACGTCACCGAGGCGGAGCCCAGCGCCCGCGGCCTGGCCATGGTGTTCCAGTCCTACGCTCTCTACCCGACCATGACGGTGCGCAAGAACCTGTCCTTCGGCCTGCGCGTCAGCCGCATGCCGAAGGAGGAGGTGGAGAAGCGCGTCGCCTGGGCCGCCGACCTGCTGCAGATCCGCGAGCTGCTCGACCGCAAGCCGGGCCAGCTCTCGGGCGGGCAGCGCCAGCGCGTGGCGATCGGCCGGGCGCTCGTGCGCGAGGCCCAGGTGTTCCTGTTCGACGAGCCGCTGTCCAACCTTGACGCCAAGCTGCGCACCGAGATGCGCGTCGAGATCAAGCGCCTGCACCAGGAGCTCGGCTCGACCATCGTCTACGTCACCCACGACCAGGTCGAGGCGATGACGCTGGCCACCCGGATCGCGGTGATGAAGGGCGGGCAGGTCGAGCAGTATGCCGACCCGCAGACGCTCTACGAAAGGCCGGCGACCCTGTTCGTGGCCGGCTTCGTCGGCTCGCCGGCGATGAACTTCCTGCCCGGCACGGTGGTGCCGTCCGGCGGCATGGCCGCCCGGATTGACGGCCATGACCTGCCGCTCGGGGCCTATCCCTTCCTGTCCGAGCCGGCGGCGGGGGACGAGATCGTGCTCGGCTTCCGGCCGGAGGATATCGGCCTGGCCGAGGACGGCGCGGCGGGCGTCGCGGTCGAGGCGCCCCTGCTCTTCACCGAGCCGATGGGCGCCGACACCCTGGCCTGGTTCGAGCTGTCCGGCAAGCGCGTCTCCGTCCGCCTGCCGCCGCAGCGGGCGCGGGCGCTGTCGGGCGGCGCCCGGCTGACGCTCGACCTGTCCAAGGCCTCCCTGTTCAGCCCCCAGACCGAGCGCCGGCTCTGACGCCGGCCCCGGACCAGATGCCGGCTTGAGACCGGCTTCAAACCCCAGAGGAAGCGATGTCCACTCCGGATGTGATCTCCATCCAGCTCTACAGCCTCCGCAACTACGGCGACCTCGACAAGCAGCTCGACGCCGTGGCCGCCGCCGGCTACCGCCATGTCGAGACGATCCAGTCGCATTTCGACGACGCCGCCGGCACCCGCCGCAAGCTCGACGCCCGCGGCCTGACCGCGTCCTCCGGCCATATCGGCCTGCCGGCGCTGCGCGAGCGGCTGGACTGGGTCGTGGCGGGCGCCAAGACGGTCGGCCTGACCCAGCTGTTCATGCCGGCCCTGCCGACCGAGGAGCGCAAGGGCGGCGGCGAGCATTGGCGCCGCACCGGCCAGGAGCTGGGCGAGTTCGCTACCCGGCTGGCCGACAAGGGCATCAAGCTCGGCTACCACAACCACCATTGGGAGCTGGAGGCGGCGGAGGATGGCCGCCCGGTGCTGGCGCATTTCTTCGACGGCGCCAACGGCCATCCGCTGACCTGGCAGGTCGACGTCGCCTGGCTGGCGCGCGGCGGCGCCGACCCGTCGGAGTGGCTGGTGAAGGAGAAGGCGCGGGTCGCCTCGGCCCATGTCAAGGACATCGCCCCGGCCGGCCAGAAGGCCGACGAGGATGGCTGGACCGATGTCGGCACCGGCACGCTGGACTGGCCGCGGCTGTGGCGCGAATGCCGCGCGGCGGGCGCCGAATGGATGGTGGTCGAGCACGACAACCCCAAGCACCCCGACGCCTTCGCCAAGGCCAGCTTCGACTTCCTCAAGGGCCTGCAGGCCTGACCTGAAGGGCCTTCGTCGGTACCGCCTTGTCCCCCCAAACTGTCATGCCCGGGCTTGACCCGGGCATCCAGAGACTGTCGAGACCTTCTGGATTGCCGGGTCAAGCCCGGCAATGACAGGGTGGGGGAGAAGAAGAACGGCGCCGCGAACGGCCAGCCAAGACACCCCGGAGATTCCATCCATGACCCCCGTCACCCTCGGCATCATCGGCTGCGGCAACATCAGCGACGCCTATTTCCGCGGCGCCGCCGGGTCCAGCCTGGTGCGCGTCAAGGCCTGCGCCGACCTGCGGCGCGAGGCGGCCGACGCCAAGGCCCAGCAATACGGCGTCACCGCGCTCTCGGTCGACGAGTTGCTGGCCGACCCGGAGATCGAGATCGTCATCAACCTGACCGTGCCGCTGGCCCATGCCGCGGTCGGGCTGCAGGTCCTCGCCGCCGGCAAGCATGTCTATCTGGAGAAGCCGCTGGCGGCGACGCTGGCCGATGCCCGCGCCTTGGCCCAGGCGGCGGCGTCCGCCGGGCTGCGCATCGGCTGCGCGCCCGACACCTTCCTCGGAGGCGCCCACCAGGCCTGCCGCCGGGTGATCGACGAGGGCCGCATCGGCCAGGTGGTCGGCGGTGCCGCGGCGGTGATCTCGCGCGGCATGGAGATGTGGCACCCGAACCCGGAATTCTTCTTCAAGCCGGGCGGCGGGCCGATCCTCGACATCGGGCCGTATTACGTCACCCAGCTGATCAACCTGCTGGGGCCGGTGAAGCGGGTGGCGGCGGTCGCCACCAAGGGCTACCCGACCCGCACGGTGACCAGCGAGCCGCTGAACGGCCAGATCATCCAGGTCGAGGTGCCGACCACGGTCAACGGCGTGCTGGAGTTCGAGAGCGGCGCCAACATCTCGCTGACCGCGTCCTGGGACGTGTGGAAGAATCGGCGCATCCCGTTCGAGATCTACGGCACCGAGGGCTCGCTGCTGGTGCCGGACCCGAACTTCTTCGGCGGCGCGCCGCAGGTCACCGCCCAGGGCGGCGACTGGCAGGATGTCGACATCTCGGCCCATCCCTTCGGCGTGCCGAACCGGCCGACGAAGGACGGCCGTCAGGTGGCCGATTACCGCATCATCGGCGCGCTCGACATGGCGGTGGCGATCCGCGAGGGCCGGCCGCACCGCGCCTCCGGCGACCTGGCGCTGCACGCGCTGGAGGTGATGGAGGCGTTCGGCCGCTCCTCGACCGAGGGGCGCCACGTCACCATCGAGAGCATCTGCCAGCGGCCGGAGCCGGTGCCGCTGGGCACCGACGAGTCGGTCTTCGTCGCGGCCCGCAAGGCGGCGTAAGGCCGGCTTCGTCGTCGACAACCCCCTCCCCCTAGCCCCCTCCCGCGAGGGGAGGGGGGACCAGGGTTGCTTGGGTT
>NZ_NHON01000094.1 GCF_002195995.1 Inquilinus limosus | reverse complement strand
CCATCCTCGCAGATCTTCAACACACAAGGGGGAGGGGGTTGGGGAGGGGGTTCGTGCCGCAGGAGCCGACGCCCCCTTCGGTCGACAACCCCCTCCCCCTAACCCCCTCCCGCGAGGGGAGGGGGGACTCGGTTGGGGAGCCCGCCACTCAACTCGTTGGCTTGAACCCCGCCCCTTCCTCTTTTCAGATCACCCCGGGATCGGGAACCGTCTCGCGAAATCCCGCACCGCATTCGCCAAAGCCGGCTCCGGCCGGGCGCCGGTGACAGCATCCACGATCAGGTCGGCCAAGGCCGTCATCTGCCCCTCGCGCATCCCCCGCGTGGTCACCGCCGGCGTCCCCAGCCGCAGCCCTGACGGGCGCAGCGGCGGCCGCGTGTCGTCCGGCACCACCTGCTTGTTCGACACCAGCCCGACGCGGTCCAGACGCTGCTGCGCCTCGTCGCCGTCGATGCCGAAGCTGGATGCGACGTCCACCACCAGCAGGTGGTTGTCGGTGCCGCCGGTCACCAGCTGCGCGCCCCGCCCCTGCAGCGCCGCGGCCAGGGCCTTGGCGTTGTCCAGGACGCGGCGGGCATAGGCCTGGAACTCCTCCTGCGCCGCCAGGTGCAGCGCGGTGGCCAGGGCCGCCACCTGGTCCATATGCGGGCCGCCCTGCAGGCCGGGGAACACCGCCTGGTCGATCGCGCGGCGGAACGGCTCGCGGCACAGGATCAGCCCGCCGCGCGGCCCGCGCAGGGTCTTGTGCGTGGTGGTGGTGACGACGTCGAAGCCGGCCGCCAACGGATTGGGCAGCGCCTTGCCGGCGATCAGCCCGCCGATATGCGAGACATCGGCCATGGTGATGGCCCCGACCTCGTCGGCGATCGCCTTGAAGGCGGCGTAGTCGATGTCGCGCGGGTAGGAGGAGAAGCCGGTGATCAGCAGCTTCGGCCGCTCGCGCCGCGCGGTTTCGCGGATGGCATCGAAATCGAAGCCGCCGCCGGCCACGGTGCCGTAGCGGACGAAGCGGAAGATCCGGCCCATGGCCGAGACCGGGGCGCCATGGGTCAGGTGGCCGCCATGCGACAAGTCCATCGCCAGGATGGTGTCGCCCGGGGCGAGCAGGCCGAAATACACCGCCTGGTTCATCGGCGACCCGGATAGCGGCTGGACATTGGCGTGCTCGGCCCCGAACAGGGCCTTGGCCCGGCCCTGGGCCAGCTCCTCGATCTCGTCGGCATGCAGGTTGCCGCCATAGTAGCGGCGGCGCGGCTGGCCCTCGGCGTATTTGTCGGCGAAGACCGAGCCGATCAGCGGCCGCAGTTCAGGGAAGGCATGGTTCTCCGACGCGATCAGGGTCAGGCCCTGCTGCTGCCGGCGCTCCTCGCGCTCGAGGATCGCGGCGGCCTCCGGATCGGCTTCGGCCAGGCGGCTGCGCAGGTCGGGCTCGGCCGGGTCGGGCTGGTGCTGGTATTCCATGGGGTTGCTCCGTTGCGATGCCTGGACATGAATCGCCCGACCAGCTTCCAAGGAAGGCTGCCCAGGCGAGCGGCATCGAAACGGTCCTCCACGCTCCCTCGGGGTGCTCCCCGTCTCGCCAGTCACGTGGAGGGTATGGCTGATCCTGCGATCGCGACGATGATGGAAGGGACGCCCCGTCCCGTCAACCGGCGCTTGCCGGGCGGCGCGGGAGGTGCCAGGAGGACGGCTGCCGGCCCCGGCGTTCGGGGCAGCAGCAGGGGACTCCGATGGTGTTCTGGATCGCGGGCGTGGCCGGATTGGGGATCGCCTATCTCCTCGGCTCCATCCCCACCGGCTACCTGGCGGGGAGGCTGCTCAGGGGCATCGACATCCGCGAGCATGGCTCCCGATCCACCGGAGCCACGAATGTGCTGCGCACCCTGGGGAAGGGACCGGCGCTGGCGGTGCTGCTGGTCGATGTGCTGAAAGGCGCGGCGGCGATCGTCGTCGCCCGCTGGGTCTGGGCCTGGCTCTCGACCTGGCCGTCCGCCGCGCCGCCGGCGTCCGATCCGCAAGCCTGGGCGCCCTGGGCCGTCTGCCTGGCCGGGCTTGCGGTGCTGGTGGGGCACGCCCGCCCGGTCTGGCTGAACTTCAGGGGCGGCAAATCCGCCGCGACGGGGCTGGGCGTGCTGCTGGCGATATCCTGGCCCGTGGGCCTGGGGGCCGCGGCGGTGTTCGGCGCGGCGCTGGCGGTCTTCCGGATCGTCTCTCTGGGCTCGATGCTGGCGGCGCTGACCGCGATCGCCCTGGCCTGCGCCCTGGAGCAGCCGCTGCCCTATCGCCTGCTGGTGATCGCGGGCGGCCTCTACGTGATGGCGCGCCATCACGCCAACATCCGGCGGCTGCTGGCGGGGACGGAACCGCGCCTGGGGCGCAGCAGCCCGGGACCCGTGCCCTAGGAGATTGGCCCACACACTTCGCAGACGATCGAGCAGACGAAGGCCCAGGTCTGACCGCCCTCCCGGCGCGCCCTTCCGGCGCGCCGGTCGGCATGCCGCCGCGTGTCGCGGATTTACGGGCCTACGGGCGCCACTGACAAGATCGTCGCGCTTCCAGCCAGCATGCCATCTTCATACGCGCGCTGGCCAGACAGGAAGGCCGGAAATCATAGCGTCACGCCGACGCTCGCCAGGAAGCTTTCCATACGGTTGTCGACCTCAGCCTTCGTCTCCGCCCATGCTGGGAACGACTGGAGAAGGTTGTCATGCCAGGCGATCAGGTTTGGGTATTCCTTGAACGGAAACTTCGCGCGATCGACCTGAGAGAAGGGCGCCGCAATATCTATGTCGGCAAAGGTCAATGCATTGCCAACCATGAACTTGCGGCCTTCAAGATGCTGGTCGAGCACCTTCGCCGCGGCGCGAATCTTGCCCTCGGCAAACGCGATGAGGGACTCGTCCTTCGGTAATCCCATGACCGTCTTGCCGACGCGCTCATCGAAAATGGTGGTGGTGAAGGTGCGCCATTGTTCGCCCGACCAGAACATCCACTGAAGGACCTGGAAGCGCTCCTCCTGCGTCGTTCCGACCAGCGGCGAATCCACCTTGCCGGCCAAGTACAGATTGATCGCTGAGGCCTCATAGAGAATGGTGCCGCCATCCTCCAGAACCGGTGTCAAACCGTTGGGATTGAGGCGCGATTTGAACTCATCGGTCTGGCTCTCGCCTTTGAACAGGTCAACTTTGACGCGTTCGAGCTCAATGCCCATGATCTTCGCAGCGGTGGTGACGCGACGCAAGCTGCCCGAGCCCGCATCACCATAGATCTTGATTGCCATAACTGTTCCTTTCGGTTCGAGGCCGGGCGGTCGAACGACGATTCTCATATTCCCTTTGCGAATGGTATCCACGCTTGACGAATGCTATCTATTCCGTTCTGGAATTCATGGATTGATCGCGCGTGTGGGTCATGACTCACTCATCAAAGGTCGGAAACGGCTATGCCTTCCATTGTGGTGCGGAATAAAAGTGATGGATAAGCTGGACGCGATGCGGATGTTCGTGCGCGTCGTCGAAAGCGGAAGCTTCTCCCAGGCAGCGCGAGACCTGAACGTCAGCCAGCCGACGGTCAGCAAACAGCTCGCTGCGCTTGAAGCGCGGCTCGGAATACAACTCCTCGCGAGAAATTCCCGTGCTCTTGCCGTGACGCCTGCGGGACAGGACTATTACGAGGCCACCGTCCGCATCCTCCAGGATCTCGACTTCATCGAAGAGAGAGTCCTCGAGGGGCAGTCGGCCCCTTCCGGGCTGGTCCGCGTGACCCTCTCGCCAGCCTTCGGGAGGATGTTCGTCATCCCTCGGCTACCGGATTTCAGGACCCGCTTCCCCGACGTCGCGATCGAGATGGAAGTCTCCGGACGGCACGTCGACCTCATCGAGGAGGGAATGGACGTCGCAATCCGTATCGGTCGGCTTTCGGATTCAGCACTCGTCGCCCGGCGCATCGGCGACATGCGGATGATAACCTCGGCCTCCGCCGGCTATCTCGCCCGGCACGGCACGCCGCAAACGTTGGACGAACTGCGCACCCACCAGCGTATCAGCTATGTCCACCAGGGGGATATCATCGGGTGGGGTTTCCACGTCGACGGCCGGCAGGTCACGGTCGACGGTGGGGGAGCGTTCCGCACGAATGACGCCGAGCATGTCCGCGGCGCGGTTCTCGCGGGCCTCGGCATCGCCCACCATGCGAGTTGGCTGTTCACGGATGTGCTGGCCTCCGGCGAGGTTGTCCGAATTCTGGACCGGCATGCGCCGCCGCCCTTTCCGATCAACGCAGTGACCGCTGCCGGACGGCGCATGCCCTCCCGAGTGCGGCAGTTCATCGATTTTCTCGCCGCGATTTGCGCCGAGGAGCCGGAATTAAAGATAGGCGGCGGCTAAAGCGTCAGGGAGCGGACGGCTCCGGGTCGGCCTCGCGCAGGAGGACGCTGATCTCAGCATGAATGGTTTCGCCGGCTTCTGCCGCCTCGACGCGCTGATCGGGTTTGAACCCTAGTACAGCCGCCCGCCATTCGGCACCGCGCGCTCGATCGCGGCCAGTACGACATTGCCCTCGGCGTCGGGGAAGCCCAGCACCAGGATCTCGGAGATGAAGCGGCCGATCTGCTTCGGCGGGAAGTTCACCACCGCCGCCACCTGGCGGCCCAGCAGCGTCTCGGGCGTGTAGTGCACGGTCAGCTGGGCAGAGCTGCGCTTCAGGCCGATCTCGAGCCCCAGGTCGACGGTCAGCTTGTAGGCCGGCTTGCGCGCCTCCGGATACGGCTCCACCGCCACGATGGTGCCGACCCGGATGTCGACCTTGGCGAAATCGTCGTAGCTGATCGTCATTCTTTCCTCCGCGAACCGGCGCGCACCCTGCCGCGCCGGCGCCTGGATGGCAAGAAGGCCGCCCGGAAGCGGCCTTCGCGATCTCACGACGCCGGCGCCGGGATCAGCGCTTGGTCGTCGGGGCCTTCAGCACGCCCTTCAGCTCGTCGAAGCTGGCGCTGACGCGCTTGCTGACGATCTCGGCGGCCTCGGTGTTCGACTTGGCCAGGAGCTCGGCCAGCTCCTTCATGTCGGCGATCGCCTTCTCGAAGGTGACCTTGGCCAGCTCGGTCTGCTTGGCCAGCTTCTCCTCCGGCGCGCCGGTGGAGACGGCGTTGGTGAACTGGGCCTGCAGCTCGGCCAGGTTCTGGCGGATGATCTCGCCCTGGCGGCGGGCGAAGGCCTGCACGCCCTCGGCCGCGGTGCGGTTGGCGGCGGTCAGCGCCTCGATGTTCTTGCGCTGGGCCTGCAGCACGGCGTCGAGGTCGACGCCCGGCACCTTGAACTCGCCCAGCAGCTTGGTGAAGTCGACATCCCAGACCGGCGGCACCTTGCTCATGGCCAACTCCTGATTGCACAAGAATGCGGCAGCTTACACATTCACGCTGCAACGCAAAAGAAAATTGTGCATTGCAGCAAAGCTGTCATCTAGTGAACCGTGGGCTCCTGCCCCGCCTGGGCGGCGGGCTCGGCCGGCGGTTCGGCCCGGCGCTCGCCCCGGCCGCGGCCGAAGGTCTGCTCCCACTGCTCGGCTTGGCGCAGCCGCTGGTCCAGCGCCTTCATGGTGCGGTCGAGGTCCGGCGAATCATCCTGTTCCCACACCCGCAGCACCAGGCCGTAGATCAGACACAGCGCCCGCACCCGCGCCCGGCCCAGCAGGCCGGAGGTCGAGATGCCGGCGGATTGCAGCGTCCACCGCATCGACAGCTCCAGCTGCCGCGCCTGCAGGAGGGCGGTCAGCGGGTCCAGCCGCAGGTCGCGCAGGATCGCCTTGATCCCGGCACGGTGGCCCGACAGCACGTCGAAGCGGCGCATCATCAGGTCGAACAGCCGGTCACGCGGGCTTTCATCCTCGCCCGGCAGCCCCTCGGACAGGGCGGCCTGGTCGATCATCCGGCTGAACCCGGCCAGCAGGTCCGGCTTGGCCGGGCAGTGGCGGTACAGCGCCGACATCGGCACCCGCGCCGCCTGGGCGACGTCGGACAGGGTCAGGGCGCGCCACCCCTTCTCCGCCGCCAGGTCGACCGCGGTGGTGACGATGTGGTTCGCAATATCGGCCTTCTTCGCCATGGTCCCGGCCCTTCGCGCCATCGGCCTCGCGGCCCCGAGCGCCCGCCGGAGGCGGGCGCGATCGGGTTCCAATCTAGCGCAAATCGGCGCGAATGCGAGCCGGCAGCGGCTCAGCGGCCTAGGATCGCAGATGCTCCAGGATCTGGATCGCGTTGAGCTCGGCGCCCTTCAGCAGCTGGTCGCCGGAGACGAACAGCGACAAGGACCGGCCGGTCGGGTCGCCGAGATCGGTGCGGATGCGGCCGACCAGCACCTCGTCCCGGCCGCTGGCCTCGGACGGCATCGGGAAGTGGTTGGCGACGCGGTCGTCGACCAGGCGCAGGCCGGGTGCCTCCGCCAGCAGGCCCCTCGCCTCCTCCGGCGTCACCACGCTGTCGAACATGACCGTCAGCGCGATCGAATGGGCACGCAGCACCGGCACGCGGATGCAGGTGATGCCGATCGGCAGCTCCGGAGCGCCGAGGATGCGGCGGCTCTCGGCGATCGCCTTCAGCTCCTCGCCATTGTAGCCGCTCTCCGGGTCGATATCGGCGTTGTGGCTGAACAGGTTGAACGCATAGGGGTGCGGCAGCACCTGGGGCGCGAAGGCCTCGCCGCGCAGATGGGCGGCGGTGGACTGCCGCAGCTCCTCCATCGCCGCGGCGCCGGCGCCGGAGGCGGACTGGTAGGTCGCCGCCGTGACCCGTCGCAGCGGATGGGCCCGGTGCAGCGGCGCCAGGGCGACGGTCATGATCGCGGCGACGCAGTTCGGGTTGGCGATGATGCCGGAATGGCCTTCCAGGGTGGCGGCGTTCACCTCCGGTACCACCAGCGGCACCTCCGGCCGCATGCGGAAGGCCGAGGAGTTGTCGACCACCACCGCCCCGGCCGCCACCGCCGCGGGGGCGAAGCGGCGGGAGATGCCGGCCCCGGCCGAGAACAGGGCGATGTCGATGCCGGCGAAGCTGGCCTCGGTCAGCTCCTCCACCGCCAGGTCGCGGCCGCGGAACGGGAGGCTGCGCCCGACCGAGCGGGCGGAGGCCAGCAGCCGCACGGATCCGGCCGGAAAGCGCCGCGCCTCCAGGCAGCGCAGCAGCTCGATGCCGACGGCGCCGGTGGCCCCGACGATGGCAATGACGGGTTCGGGCGAGCGCACGCCGCGCGGCGCGTCCTGGAGATCGGGGGATGAAAACATGATGTCGTCCTTCCTGTGCGAACCGGGAGGGACGATGGCTGCACCGTTGGGCCCCGTCCGTCCTCGGCGGGGCCTCCGGTGCTATGTCGCGGCCGTCACCGCGCGCGCCAGAGAACGCCCGCCGCAGCGGTCGTCTTGGTGGTGCGCTTCAGGGTGATGATCGTCGCCATGGGCTTGTCGTAGCGTTGCGTCGGGACGCAAGTCAAGCCGCCGCGCTTCGCTTGCTATTGGCAGACGGCTTCCAGCTTGTGGCCGTCCGGGTCGAAGACGAAGGCGGCGTAGTAGCTGGGCCCGTAATGCGGCCGCAGCCCGGGCGCCCCGGCATCGCGCCCGCCCTGGGCCAGGGCGGCGGCGTGGAAGCGGTCGACCGCCTCGCGCGTCGGCGCGTTGAAGGCCAGGTGGAAGCCGGGCCCGGGCGGCACCACCGGCTGCTTCTGCCGCTTCAGGGCGAGCTTGTCGTTGCCGCCGGGCGGGCCGTAGCCGGCGGCGGTGTCGTCGGCCCAGACCCGGACCATGCCGACCGGCGCCAGCACCGCATCATAGAAGCGGACAGCACGGTCCAGGTCGTAGACACCGAGGGACAGGTGGCCGATCACGGCGCGCGCTTCGCGATATCCGCGACCACGCCGCCGGTCAGCGCCACCAGCTGGTCCGGGGTCAGGGCGAAGACCGAGTTGGGGGTGCCGGCCGCCGCCCAGATCCGCGGCAGCGCCAGCAGGTCGCGGTCGATCACCACATGCGGCGGCGTGGCGTGGCCGACCGGGGCGACGCCGCCGATGGCGAAGCCGGTGGCGTCGCGCACGAAGCCGGCATCGGCGCGCTCGATCCTCAAGCCATCGATGCGCCCGGCCAGCGCCGCGGCCACTGCCGTCTCATCCACGCGGTTGACGCCGCTGGCGATCACCAGCACCGGCCGGTTGCTGCCGCGGGCGCGGAACACCAGCGACTTGGCGATCTGCGCCACCGTGCAGCCGATCGCCGCGGCGGCATCGGCCGAGGTGCGGGTCGAGGCGTCGAACACCCGGATCTCGGGCTCGTGCCCCGCCGCCGCCAGCGCCGCGGCGACGCGCTCGCTGCTGCTGGCCATTACGCCAGTTCCCGGCCGCGCTGCGTCGCCGCCGCGACTGCCCGGGTCATCAGCGGCTGCAGCCCGTCGGGCGCCATCAGCACGTCGAGCGCCGCCTGGGTGGTGCCCTTCGGGCTGGTCACGGCGATGCGCAGCTCGGCCGGCGTCTCGGTCGCCGCCCCGGCCAGGGCGCCGGCGCCGACCACGGTCTGCCGCGCCAGCTGCATGGCGAGATCGGCCGGCAGCCCGGCGGCACGGCCGGCCTCGGCCAGGGTCTCGATCAGGTAGAAGACATAGGCCGGGCCGCTGCCGGAGACGCCGGTGACGGCGTTCATCAGCGCGTCGTCCTCGATCCAGGCGGTCTGGCCGGCGGCCTGCATCAGCGCCTCGGCCCGCTTGCGCTGCGCCGGCGTGACCGCGGCATTCGCCACCAGCACCGAGATGCCCTGGCCGATCGCCGCGGGCGTGTTCGGCATGGCGCGGACCACCGCGGCCTCCTCCCCCAGCCCCTGTTCCAGATAGGCCAAAGTGCGGCCGGCGGCGATCGACAGGAACAGCGTGCCGGGCCGGGCGATGCGGCGATAGGCCGGCAGCGCCTCGGGCATCATCTGCGGCTTCACCGCCAGCACCACGACCTCGGGCGCCAGCTCGGCCGGCAGCCCAGCGGCGTCGCGGACATGATGCAGGCGGGCGTCGGCGAGGCCGAGCTCCGCCGGCTCGACCGCCCAGATCCGGTCGGCGGCGTTCCCCGCCAGCCAGCCCTTCACCAGCGCGCTTCCCATCCGGCCGCAGCCGACCAGCAGCAGATCCGACACCTGTCGCTCCCCGTTCCATCGAGACGCGCCATCATGGCGCCGCGGCCGGCCGGCGCAAGGTCCTTCGCGGAAGCGAAGCGGAACCTGGACGGAACATTTGCAATTCTTAAGGTGCGCGGCCCCTGGCGCTGCCGGAGACTGGGACACACATGCCGTGCCGCCGGCCTTGCCCGGCGCCGAACCCGGAGCGCGAACCATGCTCACCCTCACCCGCGCGGCCAGCGCCGTCCTTCTCGCCGGCCTGGTGGCCGCCTCCCCGGCCTGGGCTCAGACCGTGATCCAGACCCCCGTGACGCCCGCCCCCACGACCGTGCCGGAGAAGGCGATGCCCTATCCGGTGCCGCCGGGCACCCAGGTGCATGAGCCGCGCCGGTCGGCGGTGGCGCCCGATCCGCGCCATCCCGCCGTGTCCGCCGTGGCGGGCGGCACGGCGCCCACCGACGCGCGCGAGTATGCGACCAACACCCCGATCACCGTGACCGGCCGGATCGGCGGCGTCGCCCATCGCGACGGCGTCACCTCGTTCCGCCTGCAGACCCCGACCGAGGCCTGGACCGTGGTGGTGCCCCCGGACCAGAACGGCAAGCTCGCCAGCGGCCGCCGGGTCACCGTGGTCGGCTTCCCGCATGTCGAGATCCGCAACCAGCTGCTGGCCCAGAGCGTCACGCTCGGCAAGTAACCGGACCGCCGGTCACCGGCCGCCCTCGATCCTGCGGTTGCGCTGGTTGATGCCGCCGGTGCCGTAGGGATATTCCGCCATCTGCGGCTTGCTGGCTGCGTCGAGCGTCGCGATCTCGTCCGCGGTCAGCACCAGCTGTGCCGCGCCGAGATTGTCGGCCAGCTGCGCGCGGGTGCGGGCGCCGAGGATCACCGAGGTCACCGCCGGCTGCGCCGCCACCCAGGCCAGCGCCACCTGCGCCATGCTGATGCCCCGCGCCCTGGCGATGTCCTCGACCGCGCCGATCACCGCCCAGGTCGCCGCCTTGGCGTTGCGGGCGTCATAGGCCTCCATGCCGCGCTGGGGATTCTCGCCCAGCCGGGTGGCGCCGGTCGGAGCCTGGTCGCGCCGGTACTTGCCCGACAGCCAGCCGCCGCCCAGGGGCGACCATGGCAGCAGCCCGATCCCGGCGTCGCGGCAGGCCGGCACGATCTCGTGCTCGATGTCGCGGACCAGCAGGTTGTATTGCGGCTGCAGCGTCACCGGCGGGGCATAGCCGTTCGCCTTCGCCAGCCACACCGCCTTGGTCAGCTGCCAGCCGAGGAAGTTGGAGAAGCCGTAATAGGCGATCTTGCCGTTGCGCACCGCATCGTCGAGGAAGCGCAGCGTCTCCTCCAGCGGCGTCAGCGCGTCCCAGGCGTGCATCTGGTAGAGGTCGATCTGCTCGACACCCAGGCGCCGCAGCGAGGCGTCGAGCGCCGCCCCGAGATGCTTGCGCGACAGGCCCAGGTCGTTCGGCCCCTGCCCCATCGGGAAGCGGCCCTTGCTGGCGATCACCAGGCTCTGGGCGATGCCCGGCCGGCCCTTCAGCCAGCGGCCGATGATCTCCTCCGACACCCCGGCGCTGTAGACGTCGGCGGTGTCGAGGAAGTTGCCGCCGGCCTCGACATAGTCGTCCATCAGCGCGAAGGACGTGGTCTCGTCGGACTCCTTGCCGAAGGTCATGGTGCCGAGGCACCAGGCGGTGACGACGGCGCCGCTGTTGCCGAGCTTGCGATACTCCATGGTCTTCCTCCCGTCGGAATGGTCGAGGCCGGGCGCCCGCGCCTTGCCGGGAGCCGCCGCCGTCTGGAGAGCAATGCGAACAGGAAACCCGGCCGCCTGCCGCGCCGGTGGATCGCAACCAGAATGGAATGTCCGGTTAAATCCGACAAATAGATTGTGCAGATCCGATTGATCGGATCCGGAGCACAATGGCCGGCAGCGCTCAGACCCGGTCGAGGAACGCCAGCACCCGCCGGGTCAGCAGCGCCGTCGCCGCCGCGTCGTAGGAGGGCAGCGAGCTGTCGGCGAAATAATGCTGGTCGCCCGGATACAGGAACAGTTCGGCGTCCGGCACCGTGGCCACGATCTCGCGGGCGGCGTCGACGTCGCCCTCGCCGACGAAGACCGGGTCGGCGTCCATGCCGTGGATCTGCACCGGCACGCCCTGCGGCCACGGCCCGAAGGCCCAGTCGCCGCTGATCGGGATGCAGGAGTAGAACAGCAGCGCCCCGCGCGCCCCCGGCCGGGTCTGGGCCAGCTTCTGCGCCGGCAGCACGCCGAAGGAGAAGCCGGCATAGACCAGCCCTTGCGGCAGGCCGTCGGCGATGCGCACCCCGCGCTCCCGCAGCTCGTCGAACCCGGCTTGCTGGATATAGGCCATACCCTCGTCGATGCTGCCGAAGGTGCGGCCGTCGAACAGGTCGGGCGCGTGCACGGTGTGGCCGGCGGCGCGCAATTCATCGGCGAAGGCGCGCAGCCCCGGGGTCAGCCCCTGGGCGTGATGGAACAGCAGGATTTCGGCCATCGTCACCTCCGGATCAGTAGGGCGTGCCGTCCTTGTGCAGGAACCGGCCGTCGCGGCTGGGGCTCATCATGTCGATGTCGGAGCAGGTGATCACGTCGTCGGGCGAGCGCGAGCCGATCTCGAGATATACCGCCACGGCGCCGGAGCGGTTGATCATGTGGTGGCCGTTGCCGGAGTTCTTCGGGAAGGCGGCGCAGTCGCCGGCGCGCAGCACGGTCTCGCCGTCCTCCTCGATCAGCACCAGCTCGCCCTCGAGCACGTAGACCAGCTCGTCCTCGTCCGAATGCCAGTGGCGCTGGCTGGACCAGCCGCCCGGCGGCAGGCGCATCAGGTTGACGCCGAAATCGGTCAGCCCGCCGGCATTGCCCAGCCGCTGCCGGATGCGGTCGGCGCAGGGGGCATCGAAGGGCGGCGGATAGCCCGAGCCCTTGCGGCCGGGCACGGCGGCGATGTCGATCTTGGGCATGGTGGTCTCCCGGCGATCATCCCGGTGCCGGGGTAGCACGTTTCCGTGGGGAGGGCACGTGGCCGTCGTCGCGCCGGCCTGTCACCGACCTCCCCGGATCGCCCTCGGTGTCGTCTGGCGCACGGTCCGCATCGCGGTCGTCAGGTAGCTCTGGCTGGAAAAGCCGCTGAGATAGGCAACCTCCGCGATCGTCAGCTCGCCCTGGACCAGAAGCTTCTCGGCGAAGGACAGCCGCAGGCCGACGATATGGCGGTGCGGCGGCTCGCCGAAGGTCCTGGTGAAGGCCTGGATGAAACGGCGTGGCGGCAGGCCGGCGATCGCCGCCAGCTCCGCCACCGAAAGCTTGCGCGAGAAGTTGTCGGCCAGGAAATCCTGCACCCGCCCGGCGCTGTGACGGGACAGCCCGCCCTGGACGGTCGGAGGCGGCGTTCGCACCCCCGAATAGTGGCGCAGCATGTGGATGGCGAAGATGGTGATCAGCGAATCGACATACAGCTCGTTCGGCACCTCGCGCTGGTTCAGCTCCGCCTTCAGCATCTGGGCGATGCGCAGCGCCCAGGGATCGATGGCGCCGAAGGGCGGCGGCTGCAGCTCCACATCGGCGGCGTCGAACTCCAGTGCGGCAAGCTCCTGCAGGCTCTCCGGCGTGATCGCGATGATCGCGTTCTCCCGGCTGGTCGGCCAGACCAGGGTGCTGTCCACATTCGCCGGGGCGATGGCGATCGCCCCGGTCGGCGCGTCGTAGATCTGGGGCCTGTCGCTGCCGAGCGTCGCCCGGAAGCGGGGCGCCGGGGCCAGCATGATCCCGACGCAATGATCCTGCGCCAGGAAGGTCTGCGATCCCGGCGGGCGGATCGAATGGAACGCGCCGCCCCGCGGCGTCGCGATTCGCGGCCCCGCGGGCTGGGGAATGACGTCGAGGAGATTGTAGCCGTTCCGTCGCCCTTCGGCCTTTCGCCGCGGCAGGGGATCAGGCCGCGGCCAGGATCCGGGGCTGCCGTCGAAGGGCCGTGAAGCGGGGAGGCTGGGCATGATGCGTTCCGAAGCCGGGCATGCAGCGTCGCTTCCGGGACGCGCCCCGGGGCCACGCCGTCGGACGATGTTCGGGCCTGCCGTGCCGTACCGGCGCCCGGCCCGCTCGGCGCCATCGTGGCGGTCTTTCTAGGTCATCGATTGATCCTGGCTTTGGCCGGAACCGGGATCTGCCCCGATGCGTCGGGCACGGCGAATGCCTGTCCGGCCAAGCCAACGCCCCGTCACTCCGGCCTGTGCAAAGAGGCACATCTCCCGGGGCCGGGTATTTCAGAAAAGTCCGGCCCTTTCAGAAAAATGCGGACGATTCTCGGAGGTCGACCGCGATCCGGAACTGGCGTCCCCGCGCCAATGGCCGTCGGCCGATCCTCATGCTCGTCCCGCCCATTGACCGTCACACCGGACGGCCCCGCGGGCACGAAAAAGCCCGGCCTCTCGCGAGGCCGGGCCTGCCGTCAGGGCCGCATCGGCCGAAGCGCGTCAGGCTTCGCCGACGGTGTCCAGGATCGCGGCGGACACCGCCTCGCTGGCGCTCTTGCCGCCCCAGAGGATGAACTGGAAGGCCGGGTAGAAGCGCTCGCACTCGGTCAGCGCGATGTCGACCAGGTCCTCCAGCTGCTCCTGGCTGGCCGCCTGGGCGCCGCGCAGCAGCGTCGTGTGCCGGAACATCGGCGTCAGCTCCTCCGAGTCGACGTCGAAATGGCCGAGCCACATCCGCTCGTTGATGATGCCGAGCAGTTCCGCCACGTCGCGGCGCTTCTTCTCCGGCACCTTCAGGTCGAACTGGCAGGAGAACTGCATGGCGCTGATCTCCTCCTGCCAGAAGAAGAACAGGCGATAGCTGCACCACCGGCCGGCGACCTCGGCCAGCATCTCCTCGTTGCTGGCGCGCTCGAAGCTCCAGTCATTGGCACCGATGATTTCCTCGAGCGTGTCGAGGGGGTTTTGGGTGAAGGCGGATTCCTCGAAGGTCTGGGACGCCGTGGTCATGATCCTCCGCTCCCGTTCCGCGGCGGGGCACATCTATGCGCCCCATACGTGGCCAATACCCAATGTGTAGTGGTGTTACCCATTACAGCCTTTCCAAGACAACGGTCGCACAAGGGCTTGTTGGGCGCAACCGATATGCTCCGCCGTCACGATAAAAGTTGTGGATGATTTGTGACGAAATTCAGTCCACCTTGGCCCGGGACCTGCGGCCCTTGGGCGCAGCCGGAGCGGCCTTGGCCTTGCGGGCGGGCCGGCCCTCCGTCTTCGCGGTCGCAGCCGCCGGGGCAGCCGCGCGCTTTGCCGGCTGCGCCGAGGCCACACGCTTTGCCGGCTGGGCCGCCGCCTCCAACGCCGCGACCCGGGCGGCCAGCAACTCCTGCTCCTCACGGGCCCGCTGGGCCAGGGCGCGGACGATCTCGAACTCCTCGCGGGTCACCACGTCGAGCCGCGACAGCACATGCTCGAACTGCTCGCGCAGGCGGGTCCTCGCCTCCTCGCGCACGCCGGCGACGGCACCGAAGGCTCCGGTCGCGACGCGGACCAGATCGTCGATCAGCTTGGTGTCGAAGGGCATCGCAGGCGGCATTCCCAAATGAACATCATCGTCTGGAATATGGCGGCCGGTCCCCCGCGTTGCAACACGCTGGACCGCGCGCCTATAAGGGCACGCTTCGCCCCCCGGAACGGGAACAGAGATGGATTGGTTCGATCCGGTCGCCCTGCAGATCGGTCCCATCGCGATCCGCTGGTACGCGCTCGCCTACATCGCCGGCTTCATCCTGGGCTGGCGCTACGCGCTGTGGCTGACCCGCCGCACCGCGCTGCCGCCCGACCGGCTGGCGCTGGACGACTTCCTGACCTGGGCGGTGGTCGGCACCATCCTGGGCGGCCGGCTCGGCTATGTCCTGTTCTACAACCTCGACGAATACCTGGCGGACCCGGTGTCGATCTTCGAGATCTGGCACGGCGGCATGTCCTTCCATGGCGGCTTTCTCGGCGTCAGCGTCGCGATCATCCTGTTCGCGCGCAGCCGCGGCTTCTCGCCCCTGCTGCTGGGCGACGTGGTGGCCGCCGCCGCGCCGATCGGGCTGTTCTTCGGCCGCATCGCCAATTTCGTGAATGGCGAGCTGTGGGGCCGCGTCACCGACGCGCCCTGGGGCATCGTCTTCCCCAATGGCGGGTCGCTGCCGCGCCATCCCAGCCAGCTGTACGAGGCCGGGCTGGAAGGGCTGGTGCTGTTCCTGATCCTGCTGCCGCTGGCCGCCAGCGCGCGCATCCGGTCGAAGCCCGGCATCGTGCTGGGCGCCTTCATTGCCTGGTACGGCGTGTCGCGCTTCCTGGTCGAGTTCGTGCGCGAGCCGGACGCCCAGCTGGGCTATCTGATGGGCACCGACTGGTTCACCCGCGGCCAGCAGCTGTCGATCCCGATGGTGCTGATCGGACTGGCCGTCGTGTGGTGGGCCGCCCGCCGCCCGGCGATGCAGCCCCCTGCCCCGGCCGCTGCGCCGACCACCTCCTCGCCAGCCGCGTGACGGGGCTGCTCGACCTGCTGCGCCGCCGCATCGCCGTCGACGGGCCGCTGACGGTGGCGCAGTACATGGCCGAGGCGCTGGGCCATCCGCGGCACGGCTACTACATCAAGCAGAATCCCCTGGGCGCGGCCGGCGACTTCACCACCGCGCCGGAGATCAGCCAGGTGTTCGGCGAGCTGGTCGGGCTGTGGTGCGCCGATCTGTGGCAGCGCATGGGCGCGCCGGACCCGGTGCTGCTGGTCGAGCTGGGCCCCGGCCGCGGCACGCTGATGCAGGACGCGCTGCGCGCCATCGGCCGCGCCGCCCCCGGCTTCCGCGCCGCGCTGCGGCTGCATCTGGTCGAGACCAGCCCCGCCCTGCGCGCGGCCCAGGCGGCACGGCTGGCGGATGCCTCGCCCATCTGGCTGGACCGGCTGGCGGACCTGCCGGACGGCCCGGCGCTGGTGATCGCCAACGAGTTCTTCGACGCCCTGCCGATCCGGCAATGGCAGCGCGGCGCCAAGGGCTGGCACGAGCGGCTGGTCGGCTGGGACGATGCGGCCGGCCGGCTGCGCTGGGAGCTGTCGTCCCGCGCCGATCCGGGGCTGGCGCTGATCCCGGCATCGGTGCGGGACATGCCGGAGGGGTCGATCGCCGAGGCCTGCCCGGCCGGGCTGTCGCATGCCGGCTTCCTCGGCCAGCGCCTGGCGCGGCAGGGCGGAGCGGCGCTGGTCGTCGATTACGGCCCGGCCGAGAGCGGGCCCGGCGACAGCTTCCAGGCGGTGCGGCGCCACGCCTTCGCCGACCCGCTGGAGGCACCGGGCGAGGCCGACCTGACCGCCCATGTCGACTTCCAGGCCCTGGCCAAGGCCGCCGTCGAAGCCGGCGCCGAGGCGCATGGTCCGGTGACGCAGGGCGCGTTCCTGGAGGCGCTGGGCCTGCGCCCCCGCGCGGCGCAGCTGAAGCAGGCCGCCCCGGCCCGCGCCGCGGAGATCGACGCCGCGGTGGAGCGGCTGGCCGGGGCGGAGCAGATGGGCACGCTGTTCAAGGCTTTGGCCCTGACCGCGCCCGGCCTCGGCGCGCCGGCGGGGTTCCCGTGACCGCCGCGGCGATGCTATTCCGTCTGTGTCCGCACCGGCCGGAGCCCGCCCCGTGATCACCGTCGACGCCCTTGCCCTGCCCGGCCTCGGCCATGGCTTCTTCCCGCGCACCGGCGGCGTCAGCGAGGGCATCTTCGCCTCGCGCAACTGCGGCTTCGGCTCCGGCGACCGGCGCGACGCGGTGGCCGAGAACCGCGACCGCTGCCGGCGCGAGCTCGGGCCCGCCGAGACGCTGCTGACCGTCCACCAGGTGCACAGCCCCGATGTCGTGACCGTCACCGAAGCGTGGACGCCGGAGACCGCGCCGCGGGCCGACGCCATGGTCACCGACCGGCCCGGCCTGGCGCTGGGCATCCTGACCGCCGATTGCGCCCCGATCCTGTTCGCCGATGCCGAGGCCGGGGTGGTCGGCGCCGCCCATGCCGGCTGGAAGGGGGCGCTGGGCGGCGTCACCGATGCCACCATCGCAGCGATGCGGGCGCTGGGCGCGGTGCCGGAGCGGATCACGGCCGTGGTCGGCCCCTGCATCGGCCCGGACAGCTACGAGGTGGGGCCGGAGTTCCGCGACCGCTTCCTGGCCGAGGACCCGGACAGCGCCGGCTTCTTCCGCATCCCCGGCGCCGGGGCGCGGCCGCATTTCGACCTGCCGGGCTATGTCGCCGCGCGGCTGCGCCGCGCCGGCTTGCGGCAGGTCACCGTCACCGGGCTGGACACGCTGGCGGGCGAGGAGCAGTTCTTCAGCTATCGCCGCACCACGCTGCGCAAGGAGCCGGATTACGGCCGCCAGATCTCGGCGATCGTGCTGACGAGCTGAGACCGATGCCGCACCTGATCACCCTGTTCCTGTTCATCATCGTGGCGCTGCTGGGCGGCTGCGTCTTGATGATGATGTGACAATTTCGGGACAGGGTTGCGTTTAGTCCGTTTACACCCCGATGCGCGCGGGATATACGCAGCCGCATCCGGCCCCGGCCACCGCCCGAGACCACCGAGCCGCCCCCATGAAAATCATCGCCTGCAACAGCAATCGCCCGCTCTGCGAGGCGATCGCCGCCTATTTGCAAATTCCGCTGACCAAGGCCCAGATCCGGCGCTTCGCCGATATGGAGGTCTTCGTCGAGATCCTGGAGAATGTCCGCGGCGAGGACGTCTTCGTGATCCAGCCGACCAGCTTCCCGGCCAATGACAACCTGATGGAGATGCTGGTCACCATCGACGCGCTGCGCCGCGGCTCGGCCCGCCGGATCACCGCCGTGATGCCCTATTTCGGCTATGCCCGGCAGGATCGCAAGACCGGCTCGCGCACGCCGATCTCGGCCAAGCTGGTCGCCAACCTGATCACCCGCGCCGGCGCCGACCGGGTGTTGACCCTCGACCTGCATGCCGGCCAGATCCAGGGCTTCTTCGACATCCCGCTGGACAACCTGGTGGCCGCGCCGGTGTTCGTGAAGGACATCCGCAGCCGCTTCTCCAGCGACAACCTCGTCATGGTCTCGCCCGATGTCGGCGGCGTGGTGCGCGCCCGCCATATCTCGCAGCGCCTGGACGCCGACCTGGCCATCATCGACAAGCGGCGCGAACGCGCCGGCGTGTCCGAGGTGATGAACGTGATCGGCGACATCGACGGCCGCCGCTGCATCCTGATCGACGACATCGCCGACAGCGCCGGCACGCTGTGCAACGCCGCCGTCGCCCTGATGGAACGCGGCGCAGCCGAGGTCTTCGCCTATATCAGCCACGGCGTGCTGTCCGGTGGTGCTGTGGCCCGCGTCGGCGCCTCGCCGATCAAGGAGATGGTGACGACCGACAGCATCCTGGCCACCGAGGCGGTGCGGTTGAGCCACAATGTCCGCCAGCTGACCATCGCGCCGCTGATGGCCGAGGCGATCCTGCGCATCGCCGAGGAAAAGTCGGTCTCCAGCCTGTTCCAGTAAGCGATCCGGACGCGCCGGCGGCGGACATCGGTCCGACCGGCGCGTCCGGCCCGGTCAGAGCACTAAGTCCCCGGCGACCAGCGCCGGATGGTTGGCCAGGGCGATGTGCAGGTCGATCACCTTGTCGCCGTTCACGTCGCCATCGACATAGGTGTAGCCGCCGACCACGGTCGCGCGCAGTTCCCCGGCCACGCCGCTGAAGGCGTGGGTGCCGATGAAGTGGAAGGCCTGGTCACCGGCCACCTTGGTGTTGGCGTCGATCAGGGTCAGGTCGATCCTGTCCCCCTGGGCATGGCTGAAATCGGTGATGATGTCGCGGGCCGCGCCGACCGATTCGGCCGCCGCGCCGAAGACGAAGCGGTCGGCCCCTGCCCCGCCGGTCAGCGTGTCCGCCCCGGCCATGCCGCGCAGCGCATTGGCGCCGGCATTGCCGATGATCGCATCCGCCCCGGTCGAGCCGTTGGCGTTCTCGACCCCGATATAAACATCGCCCTGGGCGTTGCCGCCGCTGCCCTTGCCGGTCGCCAGGTTGACGGTGACCCCGGCACTGCTCTCGGCATAGCTGACCGTATCGACGCTCGCCCCGCCATCCAGCCGGTCCGCGCCGGCGCCCCCGCGCAGGATGTCGTTGCCGTCGCCGCCCGATAGGCTGTCATTGCTGAGGCCGCCGTCGACGGTGTCGTCGCCGGCGCCACCGATCAGCGTGTCGGTGCCGAAATCGCCGGTCAGCACATCCGCCCCGGCGCCGCCGTCGAGCCGGTCGGCGCCGTCCATGCCGGAAAGCACGTCGTTGCCGGTGCCGCCGGCCAGCGCATTGGCCCCGGCATCCCCGGTCAGCCGGTCGTTTCCGGCCGAACCGACCAGATGCTCGATGCCGGTCAGCACGTCGCCCTGGGCGTTGCCGCCGCTGGCCGTGCCGGCGGTCAGGTTGATGGCGACGCCGGCCGTACCCTCGGAATAGGTCGCGGTATCGTTCCTGGCGAAGGAGCCGATGATCCGGTCCGCGCCGGCGCCGCCGCGCAGGACATTGACCTCATCCTCGCGGTAGGAGCCGGGGTCGGCGTCGAGCACGTCGTTGCCGGCTCCCCCGTCAAGCGTGTTGTTCCCGGTTCCCGTGACGATCCGGTCATTGCCGTCGCCGCCGGAGAGCTGGTTGTCCTGGTCGAGATCCTCGAGGTAGTCGTTGCCGCTGCCGCCGGCGATCACGTCATTGCCCGTGCCGCCGTAGAGCGTGTCGTCCCCGCCCATGCCGTCGATCCGGTCATTGCCGCCCATGCCGTCGATCCGGTTGGCGACGGCCGAGCCGGTGAGGATGTCGTGGCCCTGGTCGTGGTTCACGCCCTCGATGTTCTCGAAGCCGGAGATGATGTCGCCCTGGGCCTCCGATCCGACCCCGGAGGCCTTCATCGTGGTCAGGTTGATCACCACGCCGGCGCCGCTGGCATCCCAGTAGCTGATGGTGTCGATGCCGGCCCCGCCGATCAGCGTGTCGCCGCCCGCCCCGCCGACCACATAGTCGTTGCCGCTGCCGCCATCGGTGTGGTCGTCGCCGCCGCGGCCATACATGATGTCGTCGCCCGCATTGCTCTGGCCGGGCGGCGGGAGCTGGTTGTCGTTGTCGTCGCCTTCGAATCTCGCCATCGAGGTCTCCTGGACGGAAGGTTTGAGGACGCGGACGCCCCTGTCGGCGTGCCGGATCCGGGCCGATCTCCACGTCCGCTGTTGGCATCAAGCGTGCTGAAACGGGCGCCATGGCAGCAACCCCCGACGATTCAGGGATGGACGGACGGACTTTCCATCGCCCTGCCCCGCTGCCTAGTCTGTCGCGGGCGCATGGAATGGAGGCCGGCATGAGCGCGACGATGGAGCTTCCGGCCTTCTTCGATCCGGCCCGGGCCGGGGACTGGTCGTATCGGCCCGACATCGATGCCCTGCGCGCCACGGCCGAAAGCTGGCATGGCGCGATCGGGCCGGCCGGAGGCGGCCGCACCGACCTGCTGCTGATCGACCTGCAGCGCGATTTCTGCCTGCCGCAGGGCGCGCTGTATGTCGGCGGCCGGTCCGGGCGCGGCGCGGTCGAGGACACCGCGCGGATCGCCGCCTTCATCCACCGCAACCTGGGCGCCATCGACCGGATCGTCCCGACCTTCGACACCCACACGCCGCTGCAGATCTTCCACCGGTCGTTCTGGATCGGCGCCGACGGCCGCCCGCCGGCCCCGTTCACGGTGATCACCGAGGCGATGCTGGCCGACGGCGCCGTCAGGCCGAGCCCCGGCGTCATGGGCCTGCTGCCCGCCGATGTGGCGGCAGAGGGGCCGGCCTGGGTCGAGCGGCAGCTGCTGCATTACGCCCGCAGCCTGGCGCGGCAGGGCCGCAATGCGCTGATCATCTGGCCAGACCACTGCCTGATCGGGTCGGAGGGGCACGCGATGCCGGGGCTGGTGCAGGAGGCGCGGCTGTTCCACGCCCTGCTGCGCGGCGTGCCGACGCCCGTGATCATCAAGGGCGACGATCCCTGGAGCGAGAGCTATTCCGCCTTCGGGCCCGAGGTGCCGGACCGCTGGGATGGCGGGCGGCTGGTGACGCCGCAGGACGACGCGGCGCTGCTGGAGCTGCTGCGGGCCGACCGGATCGTCGTCGCCGGCCAGGCCTCAAGCCATTGCGTGCGCTGGTCGGTGAACGACCTGCTGGGCCGGATGAGGGCGCTCGACCCGGCCCTGCCGGGCAAGGTGTATGTCCTGCGCGACTGCATGTCGGCGGTGGTGGCGCTGGATGCCGAAGGCCGGCCGGTTCCGGCCCTCGACTTCACCGCGCAGGCCGAGGAGGCGTTCGGCCGCTGGGCGGAGCTCGGCGTCCACATCGTCGAATCCGCCCAGCCGATGGCGGAGTGGCCGCGATAGCCCTCACACCGCGGCCGGCGCCAGCCCGCCGGTCACGACCCTGAGCCCGAGCTTGTCCAGCAGCCGCGCGTCGCGATCGACCCCGGGATTGGCCGTGGTCAGCAGCACGTCGCCGAGGAAGATCGAATTGGCGCCGGCCAGGAAGCACAAGGCCTGCAGCTCGTCGCTCATATATTGCCGGCCGGCGGAGAGGCGGACCACGCTGCGCGGCAGCAGGATCCGCGCCACCGCGACCAGCCGGACGAAGCCGATCGGGTCGGGCTTCTCCGCCGTCGCCATCACCGGCGTCCCCGCCACCTCGTTCCACAGGTTCAGCGGCACGCTTTCCGGATGCGGGTCCATCCCGGCCAGCAGCAGCAGCATGCCCAGCCGGTCATCGACCGTCTCGCCCATGCCGACGATGCCGCCGCAGCACACCTTGATGCCGGCGGCGCGCACATGCTCCAGCGTCTCCAGCCGGTCCTGCAGGGTGCGGGTGGTGATGATCCGGCCGTAGAATTCCGGCGAGGTGTCGACATTGTGGCTGTAATAGTCGAGCCCCGCCGCCTTCAGCCGGTCGGCCTGCGGCCGGGTCAGCATGCCGAGGGTGACGCAGGTCGACATCCCCAGCGCCTTGACTCCCGCCACCATCTCGCAGACCGGGTCGAGGTCCCGGTCCTTCGGGCTGCGCCAGGCCGCGCCCATGCAGAAGCGCCCGGCCCCGGCGGCCTTGGCCTGGGCCGCCCGGTCCACCACCGCGCCGGGATCCATCAGCCGCGTGGCCTTGACCCCGGTGTCCCAGCGGGCGCTCTGCGAGCAGTAGCCGCAATCCTCCGGGCAGCCGCCGGTCTTGATGCTGAGCAGGCTGGCGGTCTCGACCTCCGCCGGGTCGAAGCTCTCGCGATGCACCAGCTGGGCCCGGTGCAGCAGCTCCGGAAGCGGCAGGCCGTACAGCGCCTCGGCCTCGGCCCGAATCCAGTCGAACCGGACGATGGGCCTGGAACCGGAGACAGCGTCAGCCGTCGTCACGCAGCCCTCCGCAGGCGGCGCAGGGCGACGGTCACCGCGGCAGCCAGCAGCACCTTCAGCGCGTCGCCGAGCAGGAAGGGCGCGACGCCGGCGGCGATCACCGCCGACCAGCCGGTGAACTGCGCCAGCCAGAGGCAGCCGAGGGCATAGATCACGCCCAGCCCGGCCAGCATCGGCACGACGGTGCCGACCAGCCCGCCCGGGCGGCGCCGGATCCACTCGCCGGCGAGGAAGGCAGCGACGGCGAAGCCGGCGAGATAGCCGCCGGTCGGGCCGACCAGTGGCGCGATGCCGCCGCTGCCGCCGGCCAGGACCGGCAGGCCGATCGTCGCCTCGACCAGATAGGCCACGACCATCGCCGCCGCCAGCCGGCCGCCGGCCAGGCCGGCGAGAAGGAAGGTGGCGCAGACCTGCATGGTCATCGGCACCGGCCAGAACGGGATCGTGATCTGGGCGCTGAGCGCCATCAGCAGGCTGCCGCCGATGATGGCCGCGGGGATACGCCAGCCGGCCAGGACGGGTGTGGATACCGGTGTTTCGAAGGGAGAATGCATCACCTGACTCCTCAAGATCATAGATAATTTTTAAATTTAATCTACGATCGTTGCGACTCAGTCGAGTCTAGGGATGCTATCCGGCGGATGCATCGGTTAATTCGGTAGATAATCTATGATTCAGAATGCCAAAGCCTGATCCGGCCCCGCAGACCGTCGCCGACCGGATCGCCGATGTGCTGGCCGAGCGGATCGTGACCGGCGAGCTGGCGCCGGACGCGCCGCTGCGCCAGGACCACATCGCCCATGAGTTCGGGTCGAGCCATGTGCCGGTGCGCGAGGCCTTCCAGCGCCTGCAGGCGCAGGGCTTGGCGGTCAGCGCGCCGCGGCGCGGCATGCGCGTGGCGCCGCTGGACGAACGATCGATGCGCGAGGTGGTCGAGATCCGGGCGGCGCTGGAGGTTCTGGCGCTGCGCCACGCCGCCCGCCGGCTGACTCCGCTGCAGATCGAGCGGATCGACGAGGCTGTCGCGGCGGGCGACCGGGCGCAGTCCTTCGCCGAATGGGAGGCGGCCAATCGCAGCTTCCACCGGGAACTGGTCGTGGCTTGTCGCATGCCCCGCCTGCTGGCGATGCTGGCGGAGCTGCAGTTGGCCAATTCGCGCTTCGCCTTCGCGGCGACGCGCTCGGCCGGCTGGCAGCCGCGCTCGAACCACGATCACCGGCAGATCCTGGATGCGCTGCGGCGCGGCGCCGTCGACCAGGCCGCCGCGCTGCTGGGCCGGCACATCCAGACGCTGGAACGGGCCGCCGAAGCCCCGGGAGGTTAGAGCGGAATGAGGTTGGTTAGAATCGGAAGGGGATTCCCAGGGGCGAGGGAATGTGATTCACCATGCTGGCTGGGAGGAGGCCAGCCTGGATGGGTAAACCGTGCTCGATGGATCTCCGTGAGCGAGTGGTGCGGGCGGTGGAGCGGGCGGTGGAGC
>NZ_NHON01000093.1 GCF_002195995.1 Inquilinus limosus | reverse complement strand
CGTCCAGCCCGCCGTCGCGCACCAGATCGTCGGCCAGCTGGCCGGAGATGACCAGCAGCGCCAGCCCGTGCAGCTGGGCCCAGGCGGCCACCACCGCGGCCGCGGTCTGGGCATGGCCGAAGGCGGCCAGCGCCGCCACGGCCTCCGGCGTCTTCAGCACCTGGTCGACCGAGGGCAGGCCGCGCAGGCGGGCGGCGGCGCCGGCCGTCACGTCAATAGCCCAGCAGGAAGGGGTTGAAGCCGCCGCGCTCGAACGCGCCCTCCCGCTGCAGCAGCAGGTCGAGGCCGAGGCTGGCGACGTCGTCCGCCACCGGCTCCAGATCGGCCTCCTTCACCTGGTACAGCACCTTCACATAGCGGTGGCAGCTGTCGCAGGTCTCGGCCTTCACCGTGCCGGCGCCGCCCTCGACCTCCTGGTAGCCGATGCCCTTGCCTTCGCCGCACAGCACGCATTTGATCCGGACCTGGTGCCAGCAGGTGCCGCACAGGCTGCAGGCGCAGAAGCGGATGTTGTGCATGCCGCGCCAGCTCACCACCATGGTGCTGACCGGCGGCGCGCCGCAGCAGGGGCAGGCGCCGTTGCCCACCGGCACCAGCGCCTTGGCGTCCAGCCGTGCCGCCATGCGCGAGAAATGCACCTGCAGCGCCGCCGCCGCGAAGGCGTGCTCGGCCAGCGCGTCGGCCGGGATGTCGTCGGTCAGCACCGCATGCAGCAGCCGGGCGCGGCCGGCCGCGTCGGCCGCGCGCACCCGTTCCAGCGCCGCGGCGGCGGCCGGCGGCATGTCGATGTCCGCGGCGGCGCCGATGAAGCGGTCGAAGATCGCCTCGAAGGCCGCGTCGGGCGCGAAGCCGGTGCGGTCCAGCGGCGGCATGGCGTGGTCGCGGGCGCGCGCCAGCGCCGCCGCGTCGGGCAGCGCCGGCTCGGGCAGGTCGTCCTGGATCCGGTACTGCAGCTCGACCAGGTCGGACAGGAAGCGCAGATAGGGGCCGATCTCGCTGTTTGCCGCCAGGACCCGCAGGCGCAGCGTGCGGTCGATGCATTGCTGCAGCGGGTCCGGCAGGCGGGCGAAGGGCGGGGCCGCGACGTCGCCGATCACGGTCGGGTCGGGCCGGGCCAGTTCATCACTCATCTCGATCCTCACGAACCCGACGGGCCACGTGATGCGGAAGGCGCCCCTGCCTCAGGGCGCCGCGGATTTGCCGGCGCCGGGCTTCCGGGCCACCAGCTCGCGCAGCCATTTGCGATGGTGCCGCCACGCCCAGCCGCCGGAGACCTTGCCCCTGGTCATCGCGCCGATGGTGCCACGGACCCAGATCGCCGCATAGACATGGACGATCCAGACGCAGATGGCGAACACCGCCATCGCCGCATGCACCAGGATGGCGATCCGCTTCTGCTCGATCGTGGTGAACTCGAAGAAGTACTGGTCCCAGACGACGATGCCGCTGGCGATCAGCAGGATGATCAGGATCGACATGCCCCAGAACACGAATTTCTGGCCGGCATTGTACTTGCCCAGCTCCGGCAGCTTGTCCTCGTTCCCGGCCAGCACGTCGCGCGCCCGGCGCAGCCAGGTGTTGTCCTCGCTCTTCCACAGATTGGCTTTCCAGAAACGGATGAACAGGCCGGCGAAGGAGAAGAACAGCACCACGCCGATCCAGGGGTGCAGCGTCCGCGTCATCTGCCCGCCGCCGAACAAGGCGGTCAGGAAGAACAGGCTGGGATGGAACATCGCCAGGCCGGACAGGGCCAGCAGCACCAGGCTGACCGCCGTGATCCAGTGGTTGATCCGGGCGCCGAGATTGTAGCGGTTGACCACCACCGGCCGGCCGGGATGGACGTCGTCGCCCGGCTGGATGTCGTCAGGGACGCGGGGGGTGTCGGCGCTCATCTCCGGTCTCCTCCCGCCAGTTCCTCGGCATGCTCCTCATCCTCCGGCTGCACGCGGTTGGCGCCGGCGAACAGGTGGTGGACCACGCCGGCCACCGCGGCGAAGCCGATGGCGCCCAGCCCGACCACCTTGGTCACGCCCTTCCAGGCCTCGACGATCGGGCTGATGGTCGGGTTCTTCGGCAGGTTGGCGTAGATCTCCGGCTTGTCGGCGTGGTGCAGCACATACATGACATGGGTGCCGCCGACACCCGGCGGGTCGTACAGCCCGGCATTATCGAAGCCGCGCGACTTCAGGTCCTTGATCCGGAAATCGGCCCATTCCTTCATCTCGTCCTTGGTGCCGAACACGATGGCCTGGGTCGGGCAGGCCTTCTGGCAGGCCGGCCCCAGCCCGACCGCGACGCGGTCGGAGCACAGGGTGCATTTATAGGCCTTGTGGTCGGTCTGCGACACGCGCGGGATGTCGAAGGGGCAGCCCTTCACGCAATAGCCGCAGCCGATGCAGTTCTCGTGCACGAAGTCGACGATGCCGTTCGAGTACTGCACGATCGCGCCCGGCGCCGGGCAGGCCTTCAGGCAGCCCGGATCCTCGCAATGCATGCAGCCATCCTTGCGGATCAGCCATTCGAGGTTCTGGGTCTCCGGGTTCTCCCATTCGGTGAAGCGCATCAGCGTGAACATGTCCGGCGTCAGGTCGGCCGGATTGTCGTAGACGCCGAGATTCTCGCCGATCGGCTGCGCCTGGGTGTCGTTCCACTCGATGCAGGCGGACTGGCACGCCTTGCAGCCGATGCATTTCGACACGTCGATCAGCTTGGCCACCTCGGTCTGCCGCACGGCGGCCGGGGTGATGGTGGAGGCCGAGCGCCGGATCAGGTCCTGGTCGCCGAACTTCGCGGCGGTCGGGGCGACGGTGGGGTTGGGGAGTGGGGGGAACATGCCTTATCTCCTCACGCCACCGCCGGCCCGGACGAGGCCTCGATGTTGACGCAGAAGGCCTTGAACTCCGGCGTCTCGATGTTGGCATCGCCGACGAAGGGCGTCAGGACATTCGCCCCGAAGCCCTTGCGGGCGGCGCCGATGAAGCCCCAATGGATCGGGATGCCGACGATGTGGACGGTCTTGCCGTCGCACACCAGCGGCCGGATCCGCTTGGTCACCACCGCCTTGGCGAAGACCGAGCCGCGCTTCGACCAGACGCGGACCCAGCCACCCTTGGCGATGCCCTTCTCCTTGGCCAGCTCCTCCGAGATCTCGACGAAGAATTCCGGCTGCAGGACCGCGTTCACATGGTTGTTCTTGGTCCAGTAGTGGAAATGCTCGGTCAGCCGGTAGGAGGTCGCGGCGTAGGGGAAGTCCGGCGACGCGATGTCGGCGAACTGCGCGAAATCATCCGCGAACACCCGCGCCGCTGGGTTGCCCCGCACCTTCGGCGCGATGACGTTGGCGACCGGGCTCTCGAACGGCTCGTAATGCACCGGGAACGGGCCCTCGCGCATCAGGCCGCGGGCGAACAGCCGCGACACGCCCTCGGCGTTCATGATGAACGGCCCGACATCCTCCGGCTTCGCGGTCGGCGAGATGTCCGGGACGTCGTAGCCGGTCCACTTGCTGCCGTTCCACTCGATCAGCTTGCGCGACGGATCCCAGGGCTTGCCGGAGACGTCGCAGGACGCCCGGTTGTACAGGATCCGCCGGTTCGCCGGCCAGGCGAACGCCCAGTTGGCGAAGGTGCCGGTGTCGTCCGGGTCGGAGTTGTCGTGCCGGGCCATCATGTTGCCGGCCTCGGTGAAGCTGCCGGCATAGATCCAGCAGCCGCTGGCGGTCGACCCGTCGTCGCGCATCACCGCGAAGTTCGGCAGCTGCTTGCCGGCCTCGACGATCTTCTTGGTCGGGTCGGCCGGGTCGAACAGGTCCACCAAGGCGGACCCGTTCATCTCCTTCGCCAGCTCCTCCGGCTTCGGCTCGCCCGGGTCGGCATAGGACCAGTTCAGGTTGACGATCGGGTCGGGGAAGGCCCCGCCCTCCTTCCTGTACATCTCCTTCAGCCGCAGATGGATCTGCGCCATGATCCAGGCGTCGGTCTTCGCCTCGCCCGGAGGGGTGCCGCCCGGCCAGTGCCATTGCAGCCAGCGCCCGGAATTGACCAGCGACCCCTCATCCTCGGCGAAGGAGGTGGTGGGCAGCTGGATCACCTCGGTCTGGATCGCGGCGGTGTCGGCGTTGTTGTAGACACCGTGATTCTCCCAGAACCGCGCCGTTTCCGTCTCCAGCGGGTCCATCACCACCAGCAGCTTCAGCTTCGCCAGCGCCTCGGCCAGCTTGCCCTTGTTCGGGAAGGCCTGCAGCGGGTTGAACCCCTGGCAGAAATAGAGGTTCACCTTGCCCTGCTTCATCAGGTCGAAGGACCGCAGGATGTCGTAGTTCGGCACGTCCAGCTTCGGCAGCCAGTCATAGGCGAAGTCGTTCTCCGGCGTCGCCGCCGCGCCGAACATCGATTTCTGGAAGCTGACGAAGAACTTCTTGTAGTTCTGCCAGAAGCTGGTCTGGTTCGGCCGCAGCGGCTTGTAGCCGCGGGTCGACATGTAGGTGGCGAAGTCCTTTTCCTTGTCCAGCGGCAGGTTCATGTAGCCGGGCAGCGAATTCGACAGCAGCCCGATATCGGTCAGCCCCTGGATGTTGGAATGGCCGCGCAGGGCGTTCATGCCGCCGCCGCGGATGCCGATGTTGCCCAGGATCAGCTGCAGCATCGCCATGGTGCGGATGTTCTGCGAGCCCTTGGAGTGCTGCGTCCAGCCCAGCGCGTACATCGACGTCATCGCCTTGGTCGGCGACGCGGTCTCGCCCACCATCTGGGCCACCTTCAGGAACTTGTCCTTCGGCGTGCCGCAGATCCGCTCGACCATCTCCGGCGTGTACTGGGCGACGTGCTGCTTCAGCAGGTTCCACACGCAGCGCGGATGCTGCAGCGTGTCGTCGACCACGGCATAGCCGTCCGGGCCGATCTCGTAGTCCCAGGTCGACTTGTCGTAGTCGCGCTTCTGCTCGTCATAGCCGGTGAACAGGCCGTCCTTGTAGGCAAAGCCCTCCTTCACCAGGAAGGTGGCGTTGGTGAAGGCCTTCACATACTCCCACTGCACCCGGTCGTTCTGGATGCACTGGTTGATCATGCCCAGCAGGAAGGCGATGTCCGTGCCCTGCCGGATCGGCGCGTAATAGTCCGCCACCGACGCCGAGCGGGTGAAGCGCGGGTCGACCACGATCAGCTTGGCGCCGCGGTTGGCCTTGGCCTCGGTCACCCATTTGAAGCCGCAGGGATGGGCCTCGGCGGCATTGCCGCCCATGATGATGACGAGGTCGGTGTTCTTGATGTCGGTCCAGGAGTTCGTCATGGCTCCACGGCCAAATGTCGGGGCGAGACTCGCCACCGTCGGGCCGTGTCAGACGCGCGCCTGGTTGTCGAACGCCAGAATGCCGGTGCTGCGCACCACCTTGTAGGTGGCGAAGGCGGTTTCGTTGGTGGTCGCCGAGGCCGCGAGGAACCCGGCGGTCAGCCATCGGTTGACCGTCGTGCCGTCCTTGTTCTTGGCGATGAAGTTCGCGTCGCGGTCGTCCTTCATGGCGCGGGCGATCTTGTCCAGCGCCTCGTCCCAGGTGACCTGCTCGAACTTGTCGCTGCCGGCGCGCCGCAGCATCGGGTGCTTCAGCCGGGTGGCGGACCGGACCGTGTCCAGCAGCGCCGCGCCCTTCGGGCACAGCGTGCCGCGGTTGGTCGGGTGGTCGGCGTCGCCCTCGATATGGGTGATCTCCGCCTTCTCGCCCTTCCGCAGGTCGCCCTTGGAGTAGAGGATGATGCCGCAGGCCACCGAGCAGTAGGTGCAGGTGTTGCGGGTCTCAACGGTGTTGGCGAGCTTGAAGGGCCGGATCGCGGCGGCATAGGCCGTCTCGATATCGCCGAAGCCGAAGGCCCCCAGCGTCGTCCCCGCCACACCCGCGCCGGCCCCTTTCAGGAAGCCGCGGCGCGAGAGCTTCATGTCCATCTGGACCTCCTGGAAGCCAGTTCCGCAAAAGACGAGCCAAATCCGGGAAATGCTACCCTTGGAACGGTTCCAAGTCAAACGGCCGATGGCACCCTATACCTTCGTATTGTTTTGCTATTACAACAGCTTATTGTGACTCTTCGTGCAGGGCTGATGAGCGCCGTGGCGGTGAGTCGCGGCAGGCTTCCGATTGACCTTCCGCCCGGCTTCGCCGTCTAATCGCCGCGTGGCGTTCCCCAGCGCTCCCGCGTCGCGGGGCTGCATCGATGCCGACAGGCACTTCCGGCTGCCCGCAGGGCGGCGCGATAACGCTTGGCCGCTGGTGCCGCCATTCCCTATCCCGAAGTCCTGCGGCCGCCCATGCCGGGCTATCCGCGCCTGCGCACACAGGAAACCCGACCATGACCAGCCGCCGTGACGTCCTCCGGGCGGGCGTCGCCCTGTCCGCCGCCCTGGCAACCCCCGCTTTGGCCGGGCGGGCCGCGGCGGCCGATGCCGTGTTCGCCCCGGCGCCGGGTAACTGGCGGCGGTTCACGCTGACGACCCGGATCGCGCCCAAGCGGCCTGACGGCGGTACCGGCCGCCTCCAGGCCTGGGTGCCGCTGCCCTCGATCGAGGCGGCGGCCTGGATCCGCCCTGGCGACAACACCCGGTGGACCACCAACGCGGCCTCCGCCACGATCGAGCGCGATGCCGCCTCCGGCGCCGCCATGCTGCATCTGGTCTGGGCCGATGGCGAGACGGCGCCCAGCGCGGAGGTGACCAGCTCGGCCGCGCTGCGCGACCGCGCGGTGGCGCTGGCGGCGCCCGGCGCGACGCAGCCCCTGACCGATGCGGAGCGCCAGCGCTATCTCCGGCCCACGGCGCTGATCCCGACCGACGGCATCGTCAAGGAGACGGCGGACCGGATCACCGCCGGCGCCGAGGGCGAACTCGCCAAGGCGCGCGCGATCTATGAATGGGTGGTGCTGAACACCTTTCGCGACGCCGCTGTCCGCGGCTGTGGCCTCGGCGATATCGCCGCGATGCTGCAGACCGGCTATCTCGGCGGCAAATGCGCCGATCTCAACGCCCTCTATGTCGGCCTGGCGCGCGCCTCCGGCATTCCGGCGCGGGACGTCTACGGCATCCGTGTGGCGGCGTCCCGCTTCGGCTACAAGAGCCTCGGCGCCAACAGCCCCGCCGTGACCAAGGCGCAGCATTGCCGGGCCGAGGTGCATCTGGACAGCTTCGGCTGGGTCCCGGTCGATCCCGCCGATGTGCGCAAGGTGGCCCTGGAGGAGCCGCCGGGGCAGCTCGCCCTCGACGATCCGAAGGTCGCGGCGGCCCGCGGCGGCCTGTTCGGCGCCTGGGAGGGCAACTGGATCGCCTATAACGACGCCCATGACGTGGCGTTGCCCGGCAGCGCCGGGCCGGCGGTCGCCTTCCTGATGTATCCGCAGGCCGAGGTGGCGGGCGTCCGGCTCGACTGCCTCGACGCCGACACCTTCGCCTACAGCCTGGACGCGGCCGAGATCTCGGTCTGATCGGAGGGAAGACCCCATGGTCCTCGCAACCCGCGACAGTGATGCCGCACCAGTGCGGCTGACCAGCCTGGCGCATGGCGGCGGCTGCGGCTGCAAGCTGGCCCCCGCCGTGCTGCAGGAGCTGCTGGCCGGCCAGCCGGCGGCGACGCGGTTCCGCCAGTTGCTGGTCGGCACCGAGACCGGCGACGACGCCGCGGTCTGGCAGCTCGACGACGACCGCTGCGTCATCGCCACCACCGACTTCTTCATGCCGGTGGTCGACGACCCGCGCGATTTCGGGCGGATCGCGGCGACCAACGCCATCTCCGACGTCTATGCCATGGGCGGCCAGCCGATCTTCGCGCTGGCCATCCTCGGCATGCCGCTGGGCAAGCTGCCGGCCGAGACGGTGCGCGAGATCCTGGCCGGCGGTGCCGCCACCTGCGCCGAGGCCGGGATCCCGGTGGCCGGCGGCCATTCGATCGACGCGCCGGAGCCGATCTACGGCCTCGCCGTGATCGGCACCTGCCGGCCGTCGGAGCTGCGCCGCAACTCCAGCGCTCGGCCCGGCGACGCGCTGATCCTGACCAAGGCGCTGGGTGTCGGCATCTACTCCGCCGCCTTCAAGAAGAAGGTGCTGTCGGCCGACGGCTATGCCGAGCTGATCGCCAGCACCACCCAGCTCAACCGCATCGGCGCCACGCTGGGCCGGGAGGCGGCGGTGCACGCGGTCACCGACGTCACCGGCTTCGGCCTGCTCGGCCATGGGCTGGAGATGGCGCGCGGCGCCGGCGTCACCCTGGCGATCCGCGCCGACGGGCCGGCGCTGTTCGCCCAGGCTGAGGCGCTGGCGCAGGACGGCTTCGTCACCGGCGCCTCGCACCGCAACTGGGCCAGCTACGGGCCGGAGGTGACGCTGCCGCCCGGCCTGCCGGAGTGGCGCCGCCACCTGCTGACCGACCCGCAGACCTCGGGCGGGCTGCTGGTGTCCTGCGCCGCGGATCAGGCCGACGACCTGCTGGCGCGGATCGTGGCCGCCGGCCATCCCGCCGCCCGCCGCATCGGCACGGTCGAGGCTGGCCCGGCCGGGGTGCGCATCGAGGGGTGATCCCCAAGAGATCGTCATTGCGAGCGCAGCGAAGCAATCCAGGGGCCAATGCGAACCGGCCCCTGGATTGCTTCGTCGGCTTCGCCTCCTCGTAATGACGGTGAGAGGCGCGTCGCCGCCTCACCCCCGCCGCGTCAGGAACCGTGACGACTCCCGCACCACGATGTTGACCGGGACGGCGACGTCTTTCGGCTCGGCGCGGTCCTCCTCCATCAGGTGCACCAGCTCGGACACGGCGATCTCGGCGCGGTCGCGCACGCGGATGTCGATCGTGGTCAGCGACGGGATGCTGTAGGCGCCGTCCAGCATGTTGTCGACGCTGACCAGGATCATGTCGCCCGGCACCGTCACCCCGCGCTCATGCAGCAGGCGCAGCGCCCCGATGGCGGCGTTGTCGCTGGCCACGAACAGGCCGTCGACGCGGTCGTTGCGGGCCAGCACGGCGCCCATCGCCGCGTAGCCGCCGTCGAAGGTCCAGCTGCCCGCCGCCTCGGTCAGGATGCCGTCGCGCGGCTGGCCCAGCGCGGCCACGGCGTCCAGGAACGCTTTCTGCCGCGCGGTGCTGACCGTGGCGTCCTGCGGCCCGGCGATCATGGCGATGCTGCGGGCGCCGGCGCTGACCAGATGGGTGGCGGCCAGCCGGCCGACCTGGTCCTCGTCGACCAGCACGTAGAAGCCGCGCTTGCGCCGCAGGTCGATGCAGAACGACCCGCGGCCATGATGCTGCGGGTCGGGGATGCCCAGCTGCTCCAGGATCGCGGTGTAGGTCTCGCCCTGCGGGCTGTAGAAGATGGCGCCGTCGACCTGGCCCTCGACGATCAGCCGGGTGCAGTGCTGCCGCACCGCCGACCCGCCTTCCGACGCCGTGACGATGGCGTTGTAGCCGAAGCCGGCCAAGGCGCGGTGCGCCGCCGCCAGCCAGTCCGGGATGATCGGCCAGTCGAGATGGTTCAGCACCAGCGCGATGGTGCCGGTCTGCCGCCCGGCGGCGCGGCCGCGATCGGCGACATTGACCTGCAGCGCCTCGGCCGCGGCCTCGACCCGGCGCCGCATCTCCTCGCTCACCGGCCCGCGGCCGGTGATCACCCGCGACACGGTGGCGGTGGAGACGCCCGCGGCCTGGGCGATGTCGAACAACGTGACGCGCTCGGTCATTCCTGATCCCCGACGGGAGCCTGCCGCACCAGATCATGGAAGCCGCTGTCGCTGCAAGCTTTCTGCAAATCTTGCAGTGCAGTGTTTTCAAAGAACGCCATGGCCGATCGAGAATCTGGTTGACGCCCGGTGGGACTCGCGGCAGCGTTGTGAAAATCTTGCAGTTCGTTGCATGAAATTGCAGCGCCAGCCGTGGCCGGCGTCGGAAGGGGGAGGGCGTGATGAAGCTCGGCCTGTACAGCGTGTCCTATGCCGGCATCTGGTATCGCGGCGAGGCGCTGTCGCTGCCCGACCTGATCCGCAAGGCGCGGCAGCTCGGCTTCGCCGGCATCGAGCTCGACGGCAAGCGGCCGCACGGCAACCCGATGGATCTCGACGCCGCGGCGCGGCGGGAGATCAAGCGGGTCGCGGCGGGCGAGGGGATCGAGATCGCCGCCGTCGCCGCCAACAACGACTTCACCACCCCGGTGCCGGACCATCTCGAGCCGCAGATCCTGATGGTGCGCGAGCAGATCCGCCTCACCGCCGATCTCGGCTCGAAGATCCTGCGCGTGTTCCTGGCCTGGCCCGGCGTCACCACCCGTGCCGACGGCCTGGCTCATTACGACGTGGCCCGGCGGCGCTGGGAGGAGATCTGGCGTGACACCACGCGGCTGGAGATCTGGCAGCAGGCCCGCGCCGCCTTCCGCGAGCTGGCCCGCTTCGCCGAGGACCAAGGCGTGGTGCTGGCGCTGCAGAATCACGGGCCGGTGATCCGCCACCACCAGGACGTGATCGACATGGTGCGCGAGGTCGGCTCGCCGGCCTTCATGGCCTGCCTCGACGCGCCGCTGATGACCCGGCAGGAAGACGACTACATGCGCCAGGCCTGCCTGGCCGGCCGTGGCCTGCAGGTGCATTCGCACGCCTCGGGCGAGTTCAAGCGCGATGCCAAGGGCCGGGTGGTGCAATACCCGTACCGCTTCGGCGAGGACGTGCCGAACTATCCGGCCTTCGTCCGGGCGATGACCGAGATCGGCTATGACGGCTATGTCTGCTTCGAATACTGCCACCTGGCGCTGAACGAGCGGAACGAGATCCAGGGCCGCGACTTCGTCGACTCCCAGGCCGCCCTGTTCCTCGAATATTTCGGCGAGCTGCTGCAGCAGGCCGAGCGCGCCGCCGCCTGATCCTGTCTCGTGCCGTCGAACGGAGGGGTGAAGTGACCGATCGCGTTCTGCGTGCCGGTATCCTGGGGGCGGGGACCATCGCCACCGCGTCGGGCGGCTTCCTGCCCGGGATGACCCTGATCCCCGATCTGGTGACCACGGTCGCGATCGCCGACCCGGTGCCCGGCCGCGCGGCCCAGGTGGCGCGCGACCACGGCATCCCGCACGCCCATGAATCGTTGGACCAGATGCTGGAGCGGACGGATCTCGACCTGGTCGTGAACCTGACGCCGATCCCGCTGCATTACGCCACGTCGAAGACGATCCTCGAGGCCGGCAAGCACCTGGTGCTGGAAAAGCCGCTGGCCAGCACGCTGGAGGAGGCGGACGAACTGGTCGGGATCGCCACGGCGCGCGGGCTGAAATGCGTCGTCGCCCCGCCGAACCTGCTGTACCAGAACCGGGTCGAGGCCAGGCGCCTGATCGCCGAGGGCGCGATCGGCAAGCCCTGCTTCGCCCGGGTCCGCGGCTCGCATGGCGGGCCGGCGGTCGGGGCCTGGCCGCTGGACCCGACCTGGTTCTACCAGAAGGGGTCCGGCCCGCTGCTCGACATGGGCGTCTACGGCATTCACGACATCACCGGCCTGCTGGGGCCGGCCAAGCGGGTGGTCGCCTTCTCCGGCATCACCGAGCCGGTGCGCAAGGTCCGCGCCGGCCCCTTCGCTGGGCTGGAGATCGAGGTCACGGCCGACGACAACACGCTGATGATGCTGGATTTCGGCGGGTCGACCTTCGCCGTGGTCGACGGCAGCTACAACGTCAACGCCGCCCGCAGCCCGCATGTCGAGATCTTCGGCCGGGCCGGGACGCTGAACCTCTACAACCACCACTCCAACCCGGCGCTGCCGCCGCTGGAGCTGTACCGGCTGGGCGCCGCCCCGGCCGAGGATGGCTGGACGCTGCCGAAGCCGGTCCCGGTCGAGGGCGACCTGGACCACCAGTGGCAGACGCTCAAGCGCGCCATCCTGGTCAAGCACCTGGCGGAATGCGTGCGCGACGGCACCCAGCCGGTGCTCAGCGCCGAACATGCCCGCCACGCGCTCGAGATCATGGTCCGCTGCAGCGATTCCGCCCGCACCGGCGCGGCGGTGGAGCTGCGCACGACCTTCTGACGGAGAGGACACCGATGGACACCTTCGGCATCGCCGGCTGGCTCTACCACCAGCCGATCCTGCACCAGAAGACGATGACCCAGCTCGAGCTGCCGGCCGCGACCAAGGCGCTGGGCCTCGGCGTGGTCGAGCTGTGCTCCGCCTTCTTCCCGAGCCAGAGTGCCTCGTACCTCAACGAACTGCGCCAGGCGATCAAGGCGGCGGGCGTCAGCGTCCGCAACATCGCCGTCGACATGGGCGACATCTCCGCGGCCGACCCGGACCGCCGGCGCACCGACCTGGAGGCGCTCAAGCAGTGGTTCCACGTCGCCCGCGCCGTGGGGTCGGAGGCGATCCGCATCAACAGCGGCGGCAGCGAGCCGACCACGGCGGAGGAGCTGGGCCGCATCGTCGAGAGCTACCAGGAGCTGGCGGCCGAGGCCGAGCACACCGGCGTGCATCTCTTGATCGAGAATCATGGCGGCGCCTCCTTCGACCCCGGCCATGTCCAGGGGCTGCTGAAGACGGTCGGGTCGTCCTGGTTCCGCACCTGCCCGGACACCGGCAATTTCGTCGGCGGCACCTGGCGCGACGGCATCCGGGTGATGGCGCCGACGGCCTTCACCTGCCACGTCAAGGTCACCGCCTATGACGGCGCCGGCCAGCAGCCGCGCATCGGCCATGACGGCCGCGACCGCGGCGCCGACCTGAAGGAGATCCTGCGCACGCTGAAGGCCGCCGACTATCGCGGCCCGCTCTGCATCGAGGCCGGCATCGGCACCGACGAGGCCGACAGCGCCCGCGGCGCCATCCGCTATGTGCGGGAGCTGCTGGAGGCGATCTGACCGTACGAATGTCGGAGGAAGGCACATCAAACCCAACCCAATCCCGTCATCGCGAGGAGCGTAGCGACGCGGCGATCCAGGGGCCGATGCGAGCGGCCCTGGATTGCTTCGCCTTCGGCTCGCAATGACGGGTGGAGATAGACCTCCACTCAAACCTAGAGCGAAAGGGACCGCGATGAAGACGATCTCTCGCCATCACAAACAGGGACCATTCCATCTCACCCGCCGCGGCCTGCTGCAGGCGGCCGGCGCCGCCGGCATCCTGGCCGGCAGCGCGCCTTTCGTCCGGGCGCAGGACGGCTCCGGCGCGCCCTTGCTGCGGATCGGCGCCGGCCAGGCCGCGTCCTGGGTGCGCAACTTCAACCCGCTGGTGCCGGATTCCCTGTTCCCGACCCAGTATGCGATCCATGAGCCGATGCTGGTGTTCAGCACCGCCACCGGCAAGACCACGCCGTGGCTCGCCACCGGCTGGGGCTTCAGCGACGACGGCAAGCGGCTGACCTTCACCCTGCGCGACGGGGTGAAATGGTCCGACGGCCAGCCCTTCACCGCCCGCGACGTCGCCTTCACCCTGAACCTCTTGAAGAAGAACCCGGGCCTGTCCGGCTCCGGCGGCATCCGCGGTGTGATGGACACCATGACCGGTGCCGCGGCCACCGACGACCACACCTGCACCGTCGATTTCAGCCGCGCCTTCACCCCGGCGCTCTACGCCATCGGCCAGCAGTCGATCGTGCCGGAGCATGTGTGGAAGGACGTCGCCGACCCGGTCACCTTCGCCAATGACAACCCGGTCGGCACCGGCCCCTTCACCCAGGTCACGGTGTTCAAGCCGCAGTACTGGGAGCTGCACCGCAACCCCAACTACTGGCAGGCCGGCAAGCCGGGGATCGAGGGGCTGGCCTTCCCGTCCTACGCCTCGAACGACGCCGGCACGCTCGGCCTGATCAATGGCGATTTCGAATGGATGCAGCTGTTCATCCCGGATGTCGCGAACACCTTCGTCGCCCGCAACCCCGATCATTTCCGCTACTGGTACCCGCTGATCGGCGAGATGGTGATGCTCTACGCCAACACGGCGAAGAAGCCGCTCGACGACATCGTGCTGCGCAAGGCGATCGGCATGGGCGTCAACCGGCAGCAGATCTGCACCGTCGCGGTCTATGACTACACCCGGCCGGCCGACGCCACGGGCATGAGCGACCTCTACGCCCAGTGGAAGGACCCGGGCGTGGTCGAGGCCGGCAAGGACCTGGTCTCGCACGACCCGGCCAAGGCCAACGCGATGCTCGACGCCGCCGGCTACGCCCGCGACGGCGATGTCCGCAAGGCGCCGGACGGGACGCCGCTGGAGTTCGAGCTGGTGATGCCCTCGGGCTGGTCCGACTGGGTCCAGGCCGGGCAGATCATCGCCCAGAACCTGAAGGAGATCGGCATCCGGGTGAAGCTGCGCGGGGTCGAGGTCACGGCCTGGTACGACGCCACCTACAAGGGCGCGTTCCAGCTGTCGCTCGGCAGCACCAGCATCAACCCGACGCCCTATGACCATTTCCAGTCGCTGATGTCCGGCAAGGTCAGCCGGCCGGTGGGCGAGGTCGCGGCGGTCAACTGGCACCGCTATGGCAGCCCGAAGATCGACGGGCTGCTGGAGACCTTCGCCGCCACCGCCGACGAGGCACAGCAGAAGGGCCTGGCGCGGGAGATGCAGCAGGCCTTCCTCGACGAATGGCCGGCCATCCCGCTGTATCCCGGCCCGCAATGGGGCGAATGCAGCACGGCCAAGTTCAAGGGCTTCCCGTCGGCCGACGCGCCCTATGCGCTGCTCGGCCCCAGCATCGCCTCGGAGGCGCTGCTGGTGCTGACCGCGCTGACGCCGGCCTGAGATGTCCTATATCGCGCGGCGCCTGGGCTTCTACCTGGTGGCGGCCTGGGCGTCGCTGACGCTGAACTTCATCCTGCCGCGGCTGATGCCCGGCGACCCGTCGATCGCGATCTTCGCCCGCTTCCACGGCCAGCTGAACCCGGCCGCGCTGACGGCGATGAAGACCGCCTACGGCCTGTCGGACGACCCGCTGCCGGTGCAGTATTTGACCTATCTGGCGCATGCGCTGCAGGGCGATTTCGGCACCTCGATCAGTTACTTCCCGGCGCCGGTGCTCGACGTCATCGGCTCGGCCCTGTCCTGGACCCTGCTGCTGGGCCTCACCGCGCTCCTCCTCAGCTTCGCCATCGGCAGCCTGCTCGGCGTGCTGTCGGCCTGGCAGCGCGGCCGGCTGGCCGATGCCGTGCTGCCGCCGGTGACCATGCTGCTGCACTCCTTCCCCTATTTCTGGCTGGCGACGTTGGCGCTGTACCTGCTCGGCTTCCGCTCCGGCTGGTTCCCGCTGCGGCACGGCTACGACAACACGCTGCAGCCGGGGCTGACGGCGGAGTTCCTGCTCAGCGTCGCCCATCACCTGGCACTGCCGGCCCTGACCATCGTCGCCGTCTCGATTGGCGGCTGGCTGCTCGGCATGCGCAACTCGATGATCGGCGTGCTGGCCGAGGACTACGTCACCATGGCGGAGGCCAAGGGGCTGACCATGCGCCGGGTCATGCTGTCCTACGCCGCGCGCAACGCCCTCTTGCCCAACGTCACCGCCTTCGGCATGTCGCTCGGCTTCATCCTCAGCGGGTCGCTGCTGACCGAGGTGGTGTTCTCCTATCCCGGCATGGGCTTCCTGCTGCTGACCGCGGTGCGCAGCAGCGACTACCCGCTGATCCAGGGGCTGTTCCTGCTGATCACCGCGGCGGTGCTGACCGCCAATCTGCTGGTCGACCTGCTCTATATCCGGCTCGACCCGCGGGTGCGGCTCAGATGACCGATTCCGCGATCCCTTCGGCCCCGCCGCGCTCCGCCCGCCGCACCCTGGCCCTGTTCTCCGATCGCAAGGCGCTGGCCGGCGGCATCATCCTGCTGCTGGCCGCCGCCATCGCGCTGCTGGCGCCGGTGATCGCGCCGGGCGACCCGAACGACTTCGTCGGCCGGCCGAACCAGCCGCCCTCGGCCGCCTTCTGGTTCGGCACCACCAGCTCCGGCCAGGACGTGCTGGCGCAGACGGTGTGGGGCTCGCGCATCTCGCTCAGCGCCGGCGTGCTGGTCGGCATCCTGACCACCGCGCTGGGCACGCTGGTCGGCATGACCGCCGGCTATGTCCGCGGCCGCACCGACGACCTGCTGTCGCTGGTGGTCAACGTCTTCCTGATCATGCCCAGCCTGCCGCTGCTGATCGTGCTGGCCGCCTTCCTGCCGCCCGGCCACACCACCATCGTCCTGGTGCTGACCGTCACCGGCTGGGCCTGGCCGGCCCGGGTGCTGCGGGCGCAGACCCTGGCGCTGCGCGAGAAGGACTTCGTCATCGCGGCGGAGATGCTGGGCGAGACCCGGCTGCGCATCGTCTTCGTCGAGATCCTGCCGAACATGCTGTCGATCGTCGCCGCCAGCTTCGTCGGCTCGGTGGTCTACGGCATCGGCGCCCAGGCGGGGCTGGAGTTCATCGGCCTCGGCGACACCAGCGCCGTCAGCTGGGGCACCAACCTGTACTGGGCGGCGAACAACTCCAGCCTCCTGACCGGCGCGTGGTGGACCTTCGTCCCCTCCGGCGCCTGCATTGCCATCGTCGCCTTCGCCTTCTCGCTGCTGAACTACGCGATCGACGAGCTGACCAATCCGCGCCTACGCTCCCAGCGCGGCCTGCGCCGGGCGCTGCGGCGGCGGAGGCGGAAGGGCTAGGGCAGGCCGTGTTCGGGATCGGGAGCGAATTGCCTCTCCCGCTTGCGAGACCTTTTCACAACGCCTCTCCCTCGCCGTCATTGCGAGGAGGCGAAGCCGACGAAGCAATCCAGGGGCCGGTGCGCACCGGCCCCTGGATTGCTTCGCTGCGCTCGCAATGACGGTGTTTGGAATTCTGAAAAAGTCTCGCTTGCGGGAGGGGTCGGAGACGCGAAGCGGCTCCGGGTGAGGGGATTTCGTCAAGGCCGGGACCACCCCTCACCCGGCCGTCCTGCGGACGTCCGACCTCTCCCGCCAGGCGGGAGAGGCAACACGTTACCGCCTTGATATGATCGAGATGACTCGATCAGTTCCAACCCATCCGCTCTACGACGCCGCCTCCGCATCCAGCCGGCGGCGCTCGCGGATCCGGTCGCGCACGCGGGCCTCGCGGCGGGCCTGGCGCAACTCCTCGCGGGTCGGCTGCCACCAGCCGCGGGCCTGCTCCGCCGGGCCGGGCTCGGCCCGGGCAGCCCAGACGCCGATCAGTTCCTCCAGCCCCGGCCGGCGCCAGCCCGCCCAGATGTAGTCGCCGGCTGCGGGGTCGGCATGGGCATAGATGCCGGCGGGGTCAGGCGCCTCGGCGATCTCCCCGTCGCTGCCGGTGAACACCAGCATGCCGAAGCGCTCGGTCATCACCGGCCGGTCCAGGGGCGGCGGGTCGCCGGCCAGCACCGGATAGCGGTGGCGGCGCCGCTCGGCGGCCAGCAGGGCGGCGCGGCGCTGCCGCTCCGGCGTCCACTCCGCCTCCTGGCGCCGGCGGCGCTCTTCCGGCTCGTTGCGCCGGGCCGCGGCCTCGATCTCCGGCCAGCGCCGCCATAGCTCGTCATAGGACCGGAACGGCACGTGCCAGGTCTTGGTCTCGGCCTCCCACCAGCTCCACGGGATGGCATGCATCTGCGCGACCACGGTGCGGGAATAGGGGGTGCGCACCAGCAGCTCGTCGCCGACCTCCAGATAGCGGCTGTCGATCGGGTCGAATTCATGGGCGTCGCGGCCCTTGGCGTCGGCATGGTCGCCGCCGGGCGGCAGCTGCTCGGCCAGGAAGCGGGTCAGCCGGCGCTCGGCGGTGGTGCCGGGGATGAACCACACCCCTTCGGCCTCGCGCCAGCGGGCGCGGGGAAATGTCCGCATCAGCCGCTGCACCATTCCCCGGTCATAGGGCAGCCGCGCCTCTATCCCCGCCTTGCCGGCGGCGGGGCGGATGGTCACGCGGCTCAGGATGCGGTCGTGTCCGTCGGGCGACATGCCGATTCAGATGGGGGTGCGCTGCCGATCCGTCGATGACACGCGCAAGGCGCGGCGGTGTCCAGCCCGAGATCCGGCTCAATTTTCATGTGGTTGAAAGAGAGCTTTGCCCGCGGGCGATGGGCGCAATGCTCGTGCGATAAGCAGAAGAACGAGAGTTTTGTGCTGCCGATCGGGCTTGACAGGCCTCGTCATCCTCTCCACGCTGTTTTCACAAGAATGAAAAAGATGGCTTAGCAGGAGGCGGGATCGATGCTCATGAGAGCCGACCGATCGCAGGCTCCGGCGCCCCGGGCGGGGCAGGGGGCGCACAGCCTGGCGCTGGCCCGGCTGTCGCGCCATTACGGGCCGATCCGCGCCGTCGACGAGGTGTCGCTGGACATTCCGGGCGGCGAGTTCCTGACCCTGCTCGGCCCCTCCGGCTCCGGCAAGACCACGCTGCTGATGATGATCGCCGGCTTCGTCGCGCCCAGCGCCGGCCGGATCGCGGTCGATGGCCGCGACGTCACCGCCGTGCCGCCGGAGAAGCGGAATTTCGGCATGGTGTTCCAGGGCTATGCCCTGTTCCCGCACATGAATGTGGCCGAGAACATCGCCTATCCGCTGCGCGTCCGTGGCCTCGGCCGGGCGGAGATCGCGACGAAGGTCGGGGAGGCCATCGCCCGGGTGCGGCTGGACGGCTTCGACGACCGGTACCCGAAGCAGTTGTCCGGCGGCCAGCAGCAGCGCGTCGCCGTGGCCCGCGCCCTGGTGTTCGACCCCGACATCGTGCTGTTCGACGAGCCGCTGGGCGCGCTGGACCGCCAGCTGCGGGCCGAGATGCAGCTGGAGCTGAAGACGCTCCACCGCGACCTGGGCGCCACCTTCATCCTGGTCACCCACGACCAGGACGAGGCGCTGTCGATGGCCGACCGGGTGGCGGTGATGAATCGCGGCCGGCTGGTCCAGGCCGGCGCGCCGGACGAGCTGTATGAGCAGCCGCGCACCCGCTTCGTCGCCGAGTTCCTGGGCAAGAGCAACTGCATCGCCGGCCGCGTGGCCGGGCGCGACGGCGCGCTGGTCCGGCTGGAGACCGGCGCCGCCGCGGTGGTGCATCGCGGCGCGGCGACGCCGCCGCAGGGCCGCGGCGTGCTGCTGGCGCTGCGGCCGGAGAAGGTGCGGGTGGCGGCGCAGGAGCCGCGCGAGATGGCCAACCGCGTGCCCGGCCGCGTCATCGACATCGCCTATCTCGGCGCCACAAGGCAGATGGTGGTGGCCACCGACGCCTTCGGCCCGGTCACCGCCACCGGCTTCGCCTGGGAGGCGGCGCCGGATCTCGGCCTCGGCGCGACCGCCTGGGTCGGCTGGGCGCCCGAGGCCACCGTGCTGATCGAAGACGAGGCCGACGACAGATCGGCCTGACCAACAGACAGGGGGCAGACATGACGGCATCACGGTATCGCGCGGATCTCGCCGCCATCGCGGCGGAGCGGTTCGCGGCGGGGCAGATCGACCGGCGCGGCTTCCTGGCCGTGCTCGGCGCGCTCGGCGTCACGCCGCTGCTCGTCTCCGGTCCGGCCAGGGCCGCGGCGCAGGAGGTGGTGGTGGTGAATTTCGGCGGCGACGCCGTGCCGGCCTGGGGCAAGGCCTGGGGCGAGCCCTTCACCAAGGACAGCGGCATCAAGGTCACGGTGCTGGGCGCCGAGCCGACGCCGGGCGCGATCAAGGCGATGATCGACAGCGGCAATGTGGTGTGGGACTGCACCGACGCCGACGGCTTCTACCTGCCGATCCTCAGCAAGCAGGGGCTGATCCAGCCCTATGACTACAGCAAGGTCGACAAGTCGAAGGTGCGCCCCGAATTCGTCTTCGAATACGGCTGCGCCCTGTACATGTACTCGACCGTCAACGCCTACAATGTCGAGAAGACCGGCGGCAAGGTGCCGAACGGCTTCAAGGACTACCTGAACTTCAAGGATTTCCCGGGCAAGCGGGCGATCTACAAATGGCTGGTCGGGTCGCTGGAAGCGGTGCTGCTGGGGTCGGGGGTGGAGCCGGACAAGCTGTACCCGCTCGATGTGCAGAAGGCCTTCGCCATCCTCAAGGACAACCGCGACCAGTTCCTGCTGTGGGGCGGCGGGGCGGAAAGCCAGCAGCTGTTCCGCGACGGCGAGGTGACGATGGGCCCGATCTGGTGCACCCGCGCCTCGGTGCTGGACCGGGATTCCGGCGGCAAGCTGACCTGGACCTGGGACCAGGGCATCGTCGCGCCCGGCGTGGCGCCCGTGCTGGTGAAGAACCCGGCCGGGCCGGCGGTGTTCGACTACCTCGCCTCGACCCAGGTGCCGGAGCGGCAGGTCGAACTCCTGAAGCTGCTCGGCAACGGCCCGGCCAACCCGGCGGCCAGCACGACCCTGTCGCCCGAGCTGCAGAAGATCGATTGCGGCTACGAGCCCAACTACAAACGCCAGATCCCGATCGACAGCGCCTGGTACGCCGAGAATTACGACAGCGTGCAGAACGACTTCCTCGACCTGATGGCGGGCTGAGATGCCTCTGTCGTCCACACACATCCATCAAGCATCACGCGCGTTGCCTCTCCCGCTTGCGGGAGAGGTCGGAGACGCGAAGCGGCTCCGGGTGAGGGCTTCGCGGCCTCGACACTCAGATCGTCGTTTCAGGATGGGCCGGTTCATGCGCTCGCTCGTGGCGAGGCCTGTGAGCCTGGCAAGACCGCTGGCCCTCACCCGGTCGTCCTTCGGACGCCCGACCTCTCCCGCAAGCGGGAGAGGCCACGCATTCTCATGCTCGAAATGGTCTCTGCTTCATCGACCTGTGAATCCGGCAGGCCTTGAGGCGGCGGGGCTGGCCATGATGGCTCACTGCTCCGGGCCGTCGGCATGACCGCATCCGCCTCCCTGGCCGCACCGCCCTTCGCCGCCCGGCGCCGGAGCACGGCGTCGGCCTGGGCGCTGGTGCTGCCGCTGATGGCGGCGCTGCTGCTGCTCTATCTGCTGCCGCTGGCCAACATCCTGTGGATCAGCGTCACCGACCCGTCGCCGGGCCTCGGCAACTACCAGCGGCTGGTCGATTCCGGCGCCATGCAGCGGGTGCAGGGAACCACGTTCCGCGTCGCCGCCTGGACCACGCTCTGCGCCGTGGTCCTCGGCTACCTGGTCGCCTATGTCATGCTGCACGCCTCGCCGCGGCACCGGGTCTGGATCACCGCCTTCGTGCTGGTGCCGTTCTGGGTGTCGGTGCTGGTCCGCGCCTTCGCCTGGCTGACCCTGCTGCGCAGCGAGGGGCTGGTGAACGGGGCGCTGGCCGGGCTCGGCCTGATCACCGAGCCGCTGCCGCTGGTGCGCAACGAGTTCGGCGTGCTGGTCGGCATGGTGCATTACATGGTGCCCTATGCCGTGCTGCCGCTCTATGCCGGGATGAAGGGCATCGACCCGGCGCTGGCCGCGGCCTCGCGCTCGCTCGGCGCCGGGCCGGCGCGCACCTTCGCGAAGGTGTTCCTGCCGCTGTCGCTGCCCGGGATCTTCGCGGCGAGCCTGCTGGTCTTCGTGCTGTCGCTCGGCTTCCTGGTGACGCCGGCGATCCTCGGCGGCGGCAAGGTGGTGATGATCGCGGAGTACGTCCGGCTGCAGATCTTCCAGACCGTGCGCTGGGGCGTCGGCACCATGATGGCCTCGGTGCTGCTGCTCTCCGTCCTGGCGCTGATCGCGCTCCTGTCCCGCGTCGTCGATGTCCGCCGCCTGTTCGGGGGAGGGGCCTGATGCGCTGGTCCGTCCTGGTCGCCCTGTGCTGGGCCGTGCTGCTGTTCCTGATGCTGCCGACTCTGGTGGCGATGCCGCTGTCGGTGACGCCGAACCGGTACCTGTCGCTGCCGACCGACGGCATCTCCTTCCAGCACTACGCCACGCTGTTCGGCGACGACCAGTGGCGCTCGGCGATGCTGCAAAGCCTCGGCATCGGCCTCGCGGTCACCGCGCTGTCGGTGGCGCTGGGCACGCTGGCGGCGATCGGGCTGTGGCGGCTGTCCTCGGCGCTGGGCGAATTCGCCCGGATGCTGGCCCTGGCGCCGCTGATCGTGCCGCCGGTGGTCTCGGCGCTGGCCTTCTACCGCTTCTTCGCGAATGTCGGGCTGCTGGACAGCTTCGCCGGGGTGATCCTGGCGCACACGCTGCTGGCCGCGCCCTATGTCCTGGTCACGGTCTCGGCCGCCCTGGCCTCGGTCGACCCGCGCCAGGACCAGGCGTCGCGCTCGCTCGGCGCCTCCCAGTCCCAGACCATCCGCTGGGTGATCCTGCCGCAGATCCTGCCCGGCATCCTGGCCGGCGGGGTCTTCGCCTTCCTCACCTCCTGGGACGAGATCGTGGTCACCCTCTTCATCGCCGCCCGCGCGGTCTACACCCTGCCGCGCAAGATGTGGGACGGCATCAACGAGCGGGTGGACCCGACCATCGCGGCGGCGGCGACGGTGCTGTTCGCCGTCACCCTGCTGCTGGTGATCCTGCAGATCCTGCGCGCCGGCCGCGAGCCGGCGGCGACCGACCGAGAGGTGGCGTGATGACCCCCGTGAATCTGGCCGCGCCGGACGGCGTCACCTGGACCCTGCCCGCCGCCTGGTACCGCGACCCGGAGCGCTATGAGCAGGAGCGCCAGCGCATCTTCGCCCGGCACTGGATGCTGTTCACCTGGGGCGCCCGGCTGCGCAACCCGGGCGACTACGTCACCGGCACGGTCTCCGGCTATCCGGTCTTCGCCATCCGCGGCGAGGACGGGCAGGTGCGCGCCTTCCACAATGTCTGCCGCCACCGCGGCGCCCAGCTGCTGACCAAGCCGGAGGGGCAGTGCCCGCGCCTGGTGGTCTGCCCCTATCACAGCTGGAGCTACACGCTGGACGGCAGGCTGAAGCGGTCGCCCGATTTCGGCTCCGCCCCCGCCTTCGATCCGGAGGAATGGGGCCTGTTCCGCATTTCCGCCGAGGAGTGGCGCGGCCTGGTGTTCCTGCGCATCGCGCCGGAGGGGCAGGGGCTGCGCGACTGGCTCGGGCCGATCGACGCCCTGGCCGCCGACTATCCGCTGGAGCAGCAGCACTGGTTCGCCGAGAAGAACCGCGATTGCGAGGTCGACTGGAAGACCTATGGCGAGAACTACCTCGAATGCTACCACTGCCGGACCATGCATCCCGGCCTGTGCGCGTCGCTGGACATGGAGCGCTACCGCATCGACGTGCACGGTGATGCCGGCATGTTCCACCTGCACGCGCCGAAACGCGACGGCGGCCTGACCCGCGGCGTCTATTTCTACCGCTTCCCGTTCCTGATGCTGAACCTCTACGACTGGGGCAGCTCGATCGCGACGCTGGAGCCGCTGGGCGCCGGCCGGCTGCGCCACATCAACTGGTACTTCTTCACCGACGTGTCGCCGGAGAAGGCGGCGGAGAACCGCCAGTCGATCGAATGGTCGGCCCAGATCGTCAGCGAGGACCTCGACATCATCACCGGGGTGCAGCGCAACCTGAACGCCGGCATCTACCAGCGCGGCCCGCTGTCGCCGAAGCACGAGCATGCCGTGCACGCCTTCCAGGACATGGTCCGCCGCGGCATGGCGGATCCCGCCCCGAGCCACCGCGCCGCCGCCGAATAGAGAGAGCGATGACCACGACGTCCATCCCCCAGGGCAACAGCACGGCGGCCAAGCGCTACGACGCCATCATCATCGGCGCCGGCCATAACGGCCTGGTCTGCGCCAACTACCTCGCCCGCTCCGGCCTCAAGGTGCTGGTGCTGGAGCGCCGCAAGGTCCTCGGCGGCGCCGCGGTGACCGAGGAGATCGCGCCCGGCTTCCGCGCCTCGATCTTCTCCTACCTGATGAGCCTGCTGCACCCGCGCATCATCCGCGATTTCGAGCTGGCGAAGCACGGGCTGCAGGTGCTGCCTTGCTCGGACATGGTCTCGCCGGTGTCGAACGACGACTACATCGTCTTCTCCGACGACATGGCCAAGACCCAGGCCAGCTTCGCCAAGTTCTCGCAGAAGGACGCCGCGATCTACCCGGAGTTCGACCGCTACCTGCAGGAGGCGGCGCAGATCGTGCGCAAGCTCCTGTGGGAGACGCCGGTCGACCCGGCCCGGCGCGACTGGCGCGGCTTCCGCGACAGCGCCGCCCTGCTGTGGCGGCACCGCAAGATCGGCCGCAAGATGTACCGCGTCGCCGACATGCTGAGCATGAGCGCCTACGACTTCCTGCGCGAATGGTTCGAGGACGACCGGGTGATGGCGGTCCTGGCCTATTACGCCTCGATCGGCACCTTCGCCGGGCCGAAGACGCCGGGGTCGGCCTACGTCATCATGCACCACATCATGGGCGAGCATGAGGGCGCGGGCGGCTGGGGCTTCATCAAGGGCGGCATGGGCGCGATCACCCAGGCGCTGGCCTCCTACGGCCGGACCATCGGCGTCGACCATGTCACCGAGGCCGAGATCGCCGAGGTGCGGCTGACCGGCGACCGCGCCACGGCGGTGACCACCAAGGCGGGCGACACCTATTCCGCCCGGATCATCGTCTCCAACGCCAGCGCCAAGACGCTCTATCTCGACATGATCGGCGAGGCGCATCTGCCGGCCGAGGTGCTGCGCGAGATCCGCGGCTATCGCAGCTTCTCCACCGCCTTCAAGATGAACATCGCCTGCGAGCGGCCGCCGCAATACCGCATCCTCGACAAGGTGCGGGCCGACGGCGCGCTGGGCAATTTCAGCTACCCGACCTACATGCACATCGCGCCCGACATCGACTATCTCGAGCGCGCCTATGACGACGCGAAATACGGCTGGTACTCCAGCCGCCCGTTCCTGACCCCGGTGGTGCCGACCATCGTCGACGACAGCCTGGCCCCGCCGGGCAAGCATGTCGTCAACCTGTTCGGCGGCCACGCCCCCTACACGCTGAAGGGCGGCGACTGGGCGACCGAGAAGGACAAGTTCAAGAAGACCGTGTTCGACACGATCGAGGAATACGCGCCCGGCTTCTCGAACGACGTGATCGAGGCCCAGCTGCTGGTGGCGCCGGACATCGAGCGCATCGTGGCGCTGCCGCAGGGCCACATCTTCCATGGCGAGCTGTCGACCGACCAGCTGTTCTTCCAGCGCCCGGTCTCCGGCTATGCCGATTACCGCACGCCGTTCCGGGGGCTTTACATCTGCGGCTCGTCGATGCATCCGGGCGGCGGCGTCTCCGGCATCCCGGGCCACAACGCCGCGCGCGAGATCCTGCGCGACGTCAAGGCGAAGAGGGCGTGAGGCGGAGTCGGATATTGGTCGGAAGAATCCCAGAGGCTGTCTCTTCCTTGTCCCCCCTCCCCTYGCGGGAGGGGGGTAGGGGGAGGGGGTTCTCTCGGGTCGATCCGGCCCCGGACTGCCGCAGACCCGCTTCCACGGAAAGGTCGATCAAAGACCATTCGCGCGCGGACGCGCGCAGACCCCTCCCCCTAGCCCCCTCCCGCAAGGGGAGGGGGGGGAAGGAA
>NZ_NHON01000092.1 GCF_002195995.1 Inquilinus limosus | reverse complement strand
ACCCTGATACGACGGGCCGCACCCCGCAACCGACACGCCTTGTGGAACCGCATCGGCTCACTGCTCGACCGTTTCCCACCGCTCGAATGCCAGAACTACATCCTCAATTCCGGATATCTCGCGCCAACCTAGGTGGCTAACGCTCTAGGACAGATCCGATTGCCTCTCCCGCCTGGCGGGGCCTTTTCACAACGCCACCCCTTGCCGTCATTGCGAGGAGGCGAAGCCGACGAAGCAATCCAGGGGCTGGTGCAAGCGGCCCCTGGATTGCTTCGCTGCGCTCGCAATGACGGCGTTGGGAGTTACGGAACGGTCCTGCGTGGCGGAGAGGCAACCCGCAACATCGCCCATATAAACCCGTTGTCATGAAACGTCCCGGCCTTCCGCTCCGTATAGAGGAGTGGCCGCGTTATCCTGTCCCCGTGGCCGCCATCCGACCGCGCCCATCGAGGACCTCATGCGCTCGCCCTTCACCGACCGTGCCGGCCGCTTCTCCTGGCTGAAGACCGTGGTCTTCGTCCTGCTGCTGCTGCCCGGGCTGTGGTATGGCGGGCGGCTCGTGGCCGGCGACCTGGGTGCCGACCCGGTGCAGACCTTCCAGCGCGCCATCGGGCTGTGGACGCTGTACTTCCTGGTCATCGGCCTGGCGATCACGCCGCTGAAGCGGGTGCTGCGCTGGCCGCAGCTGGTCCTGGTGCGGCGGATGATCGGCGTCGCCGCCGCCACCTATGTGCTGATCCACCTGACCGGCTACGCCGCCACTCAGCATTTCGATCTGGGCTTCGTGGCGTCGGAGATCGTCAAGCGCCTGTACCTGACCATCGGCTTCCTGGCGCTGCTGGGCCTGATGCCGCTGCTGGCGACCTCGACCGACGCCATGATCAAGCGCCTGGGCGGCAAGCGCTGGCAGCGGCTGCACCAGCTGGTCTACCCGATCGTGGTGCTGGGGCTGGTGCATGGGGTGATGCAGTCGAAGGTCGACGTCGCCATCCCGACCATGCTGGCCGGCTTCGCCATCTGGCTCCTGGCTTGGCGCGTGCTGGACAGCCGCTTCGGCCGCGGCGACGGGCTGCCGCTGTGGTCGCTGGCGGCGCTGTCGGTGGTCACCGCCCTGGTCACGGCCGGCGGTGAGGCCGCGATGTACGGGCTGTTCACCGGCGTCGACCCGATGCGGGTGCTGCGCGCCAACCTGATCTTCGCCTTCGGCCCGCGCCCGGCCTGGATCGTGCTGGGCGCCGGCCTGGCCGTCACCGTGCTGGCCGGGCTGCGCCGGCTGCAGAAGAGCAAGGCCCGCCGCCCGGCGCTAGCCTGAGACGGCCGGCTTCCGCACCCAGACCACCGCGGCCAGCAGGGCCAGGACCAGCACGCCGCCGCTGAGCGCCATCGCCAGCCGCATGCCGTCGACCGACATGCCGCCGCCGCCGATCGCGCCGAGCACGGCGACGCCGATGGCGCCGCCGGTCTGGCGCAGCGAGTTGAGCACGCCCGAGGCGATGCCGGAGCGGGCGCGGTCGACCGTCGCCAGCAGCGCCGCGGTCATCGGCGGCACCGTCAGCGCCGTGCCGCAGCCGATCAGCAGCAGCGTCCACCACAGGCCGCCGTAATCCGTCGTCGGGGTCAGCGCCAGGGCCAGGGCGGCGAAGCCGGCGACGGTCAGGCACAGACCCGACACCATCGGCAGTCGCGCCCCGTGCCGCGCCGCGATCCGGCCGGCGAAGACGTTGACGAAGGCGATCAACCCGGTCATCGGCACGAAGGCGAGGCCGGTGAGCAGCGGCGACAGGCCCAAAGGCCCCTGGAAGTAGAGGCTGAGCAGGAAGGTCGAGCCGTAATAGCCGGCATTCAGCAGGAAGCCGATCAGCGAGACGGCAGAGAACACCGGGTGGCGGAACAGGCCCAGCGGCATCATCGGCGCCGCGCTGCGGGATTCGACCAGCAGGAAGCCGATACCGGCGAGCAGGAACAGCGCCGCCCCGCCCATCACCAGGGGATGGGTCCAGCCCAGCGGGTCGCCCTCGATGATCGACCCGGTCAGCGCCACCAGCGCGACGATGGCCAGGAGCTGGCCCGGCAGGTCGAGGGCGCGGTGGTGCCGGCCCTCGGTCTCGGTGGTGAAGCGCAGGGTCAGCCACAGGCCGATGACGCCGATCGGCAGGTTGATCAGGAAGATGCTGCGCCATCCGAACAGCGCGACCAGGACGCCGCCGACCACCGGCCCGGCCACCATCGCCATGCCGCCGGCGCCGGCCCAGATGCCGATCGCCCGCATCCGCTCGCCCGGGTCGTGATAGGCATGGGCGACCAGGGCCAGGGAGCAGGGCATCAGCAGCGCCCCGCCCAGCCCCTGGGCGATGCGGGCCGCGATCAGCACCGTGCCGGTCGGCGCCAGGCCGCAGGCCAGCGACGCCAGGGTGAACAGGGCGAAGCCGGCCAGATAGAGGCGCCGGGCCCCGAACCGGTCGCCCAGCGCGCCGCCGGTCAGCAGCAGGCTGGCGAAGGCCAAGGTGTAGCCGTTCACCACCCATTGCAGCGCGGCGACGCCGCCCTGCATCAGGCCCTGGATCTGGTCGAGCGCGACATTGACGACGGTGACGTCGACCTGGACCACCACGACGCCGAGGCTGAGCGCGGCAAGTCGGGCAGCACGCCGCGCCGGGGCGGCGCGTTCGGGACAGGCATCGAAAGGCATGGGCTCGCCCGGCGGCGGGAAGGACGTTCGGCTTCTGTTCCTAGCACGAGTCGCCCAGGCCCGAGGCCGTCATCGGCGCATCGCTGTCCCGCTTGCCGGTCAATCCGGCGGCAGCCCGCCCAGATACAGGGTGCCGCGCGACAGGTCGGCGCCGGCCGGCAGCTCGGCCCGGGCCTGGGGGACCCGGTGCAGATAGGGCACGACCCAGGCCCAGGTCTCGCGGCCGGGATCCTCCTGCGGCGCGCCGGCCCGCTCGGCGAAGCGGCGCGGATCCTGCAGCCCCGACAGCGCCTGCTCGACCAGCCGCCCGAGGGCGCCGTTCGCCTCCGGATAGAGGTCGATGCCATTGGCGGCCGCCAGCTCCGCGATCATCACCAGGGGCGCCGCGGCGAACAGGTGGTAGTGCAGGGCCCGGCCCTGCCGCGCCGCCTCCAGCGGCAGCATGCCGTCCTCATCCACCTGGGCGGCGCCGAGGCGGTAGCTGGCGATGCCCCAGTCCAGCAGCTCGGCCCGCCCTGTCGCAATGCCCGCTGCCGCCACGGCGAAGCCGGCCCAGTAGCGGTGGTTGTTGCGGGTGTCCGTGCGGGTCGAACGGTCGGGGCTGTAATAGGCCAGGTTGCGGTCCGCCAGGGCGGAGAGCCAGTCCTTGATCCGGCGGCGGGAATCGGGGTCCGCGGCGTCGCGGTCGCTGCGCAGCTTCAGCCAGGACACGGCCAGCCCGCCCAGCATCCAGCCCTGGACATAGACCGACTGGTTGCCGGAGACATCGCCCACCAGCACCCCGTCGCGGGCGAAGCGGTCGAGCCACTGCGCGGCGCAGCGTGCGGCCGCCGGATCGCCGGTGCGGCGGTAGCGGTCGGCCATGGCCTCGACCCGCCCCAGCGCGTCGTGCAGCGGGGCGACCGCGGCGTCATAGGCCTGCCTGCGCGCGGGGTCGACCACCGAATGGGCGCGATCGCCGTAGTAGTCGCGGACGGTGAGCCCGGCCGGCAGCGACGGCGCATCCGGGCAGGGCGCGGCGGCCGGCACGGTGCCGTCGGCCTGCGGCGGCGCATCCCACGGGCTGTGCAGCAGCGCTGCCTCCGCCGGGCCGGCGGCGATGAGGACGAGGCCGAAGCCGAGACACAGGAGCCGCACCATCCGGACCTCCGATCCCCCGCCACAGGATGGCCTCGGCGGCGCGGAAAGACCCTGCGCTAGACTGGCGCAGCAGCGAAAACGGAGCGATCATGGCCGCGCATCTTTATCTCATCCGGCACTGCCGGGCCGCCGGGCAGGCGCCTGATGCGCCGCTGACCGATGAAGGCCGCGGCCAGGCGCTGCGGCTGCGCGACCGGCTGGACGGGCTGCCGATCACCCGCATCGTCGCCAGCCCGTTCCTGCGGGCGCGGAACAGCGCCGCCCCGCTGGCCGGACGGCTGCGGCTGGCGGTGCGGATCGACGACCGGCTGGCGGAGCGGGTGCTGGCGGCGGAGCCGGCCGAGGACTGGCGGGACCGCCTGCGCCGGTCCTTCGCCGATCCGGCCCTGGCCTGGCCCGGCGGCGAATCCGGCGCCGCGGCGACGGCCAGGGGCCGGGCCGCGCTGGCCGATGCGGCGGACGGCGCCGCAGGGGCGGTCGCGATCGTCAGCCACGGCAACCTGCTGGCCCTGCTGCTGCACAGCCTGGACGGGCGCGACGGCTTCGCGGCCTGGGCCGCCCTGAGCAACCCGGATGTCTTTCACATCGACCCCGCCGGCACGGTCCGGCGCTGCTGGAGCGAGGATGACTGAGATGGATGTGACGATCACCGCGGAGTCGCCGGACCAGCCCGAGGTGCGGGACCTGCTGGCGCAGGCCGACCGCCGCTCGGCCGGGCTGTATCCGGAGGATGCGCGGCCGGGGCCGGACATGGCCACGCTGCTGGCGCTGCGGGTGCGCTTCCTGGTCGCCCGGCGCGGCGGCCGGGCGGTCGGCTGTGGCGGCTATGCCCCGGACGGCGACGGCGCGGCCGAGCTGAAGCGGATCTTCGTCACCGCCGAGGCGCGCGGCCTGGGTATCGGCCGCGCGCTGCTCGCGGCGCTGGAGGCCGACGCCGCCCGCGCCGGCATCCAGGTGCTGCGGCTGGAGACGGGGGTGAAGTCGGCCGAGGCGATCGGCCTGTACCGCCGCTTCGGCTATCGCGAGACCGGCCCCTTCGGCGCCTACGGCCCCGACCCGCTGAGCGTGTTCATGGCAAAGGCGTTGCCGGACCAGGCCTGAGCGCCGGACAAGAAAAGACCCGCCACCCCGGGAAAGAGGGATGGCGGGCCAGTCCGGACGGCGGCCCCACAGAGCATCGGCCGTCGCCCGTTTGGGGGGATCAGGCCGCGGCGGCGACCGCCAGGCCCAGGCGCTCGGCCACGCCGGCGCCATAGGCCGGGTCGGCCTTGGCGAAATGCGCGATCTGGCGGCGCTGGATCGCCTCCGGCACCGGGCGCATCGAGCCGGCGATATTGTCCATCAGCCGGGCGCGGGCGCCGTCATCCAGCAGCCGGAACAGGTCGCCGGCCTGGCTGGTATCGTCGTTGCCGGCGCGGTGATCGTAGCGGTCGGCGGCGCCGCGCAGCGGCAGCGCCGGCTCCGCCGCCGCCGGATCCTGCTTCGGCCCGCCGAAGCTGTTCGGCTCGTAGTTCACCGCGCCCTTGCCGTTGTCGTCGAAGCGCATCTGCCCGTCGCGCTGGTAGTTGCTGGCCACAGCGGCGTGCGGCCGGTTGACCGGCAGCAGGCCGTGATTGCCGCCGAGGCGGTAGCGATGCGCGTCGCCATAGGCGAACAGCCGGCCCTGCAGCATCTTGTCCGGGCTGAAGGAGATGCCGGGCACCACGTTCGCCGGGCTGAAGGCCGACTGCTCGACCTCGGCGAAGTAGTTCTGCGGGTTGCGGTTGAGGACCAGCTCGCCGATCTCGATCAGCGGATGCGCCGCGTGCGGCCAGACCTTGGTCAGGTCGAACGGGTCGATCGGGAAGGCCTCCGCTTCGGCCTCGGTCATGATCTGCACCGAGACCGTCCAGGCCGGGAAATCGCCGTCCTGGATCGCGGCGAACAGGTCGCGGGTGGCGTGGTCGGGGTCGATGCCGGTCATCGCCTGCGCCTGCTCACCGGTGAAGTTCTGGATCCCCTGCCTGGTCTTGAAGTGATACTTGACCCAGACCCGTTGGCCGGCGGCGTCGATCCAGCTGAAGGTGTGGCTGGAGAAGCCGTCCATGTGGCGATAGCTGCGCGGCGTGCCGCGATCGCTGAACAGGATCGTGAACTGGTGCAGCGTCTCCGGCGACAGCGAGGCGAAGTCCCACACCGCGGTCGGGTCCTTCAGGTTATTCGCCGGGTTGCGCTTCTGGGTGTGGATGAAGTCCGGGAACTTCAGCGGGTCGCGGATGAAGAAGATCGGCGTGTTGTTGCCGACGATGTCGTAGTTGCCGTCCTCGGTGTAGAACTTCAACGCGAAGCCGCGCGGGTCGCGCTCGGCATCGGCCGACCCCTTCTCGCCGCCGACGGTGGAGAAGCGCAGGAACACCTCCGTCTCCTTGCCGACCGCGGCCAGGAACTTCGCCTGGGTCCATCTGGTGACGTCGGCGGTGACGCGGAACACGCCATAGGCGCCGGCGCCCTTGGCATGCACCACCCGCTCCGGGATCCGCTCGCGGTTGAAATGCGCCAGCTTCTCGATCAGGTGGAAATCCTGGATCAGCACCGGGCCACGCGGGCCGGCGGTCAGGGAGTTCTGGTTGTCCGGAACCGGGGCGCCGAAGGTGGTGGTCAGGGTCGTCATTTAAGGGCTCCTGTCGGGCGGGATGTCCGCCATGGGGAAGAGGATTGCCGGTGCGCTTCGATCAGGGAAATCGATCGTCTTTATCGGCGCGATAAGTGAGTGCCGCGTTCGACCAAAGGCAGCAGGTCGCGGCGATGGCGGTGCAGCCGCAGCAGCAGCTCCGACGGCAGCTCGCCCTGCACGCCGACGCGGCCGTTCTCGAGGGTCAGGCTGGCGCCGTGGCGGGCGAGGTCGGCCAGCAGCGCGTTCAGGGCCGGGCGCATCAGGCGGCTTTCTTCAGCGGCGCAGCGCCGAGCGCCTTCCGTACCTGGGCCGCGAGGCCGGCGATATAGGCCGGGTGCACGCCGACGGTCGGCACGCGGATGAAGGAGGGCACGCCGGCCGCCTCGGCCACCGCGCGGTACTCGATGTCGAGCTCGACCAGCGTCTCGGAATGCTCGGAGACGAAGGCGATCGGCACCAGCACCAGGCCGACACCGTCGTGCCCGGCCTGCTTCACCTCCTCCTCCGTGTCCGGCGTCAGCCATTCCTGCGGCGTCACCCGGCTCTGGAAGGCGATGCGCCAGTCGAGGCCGGGGATGCCGAGCGCCGCCACCACTGCCTCGGCCGAGGCGCGGACCTGGTCGGGATAGGGGTCGCCGGCCTGGACGATCGGCAGCGGCAGGCCATGGGCGGTGAACAGCAGCCGGTGCCGACCGCCGTAAGGCGGCCAGGCGCGGCGGATCAGCTCGGACTGGGCGGCAATGAAGCCGGACTCCGTCGGCGCCGCCTCGACCACCCGGGTCGGGGCGGACAGGCCGGCGGCACGGGCGGCCGCGGCCCAGTCGGTCAGGGCCGAGCGGGTGGTGGTGGTCGAATATTGCGGATACAGCGGCAGCAGCACGATCTCGTCCGGCCGCCAGGCCTTCAGCTCCGCCGCCGTCTCGGCCGCGAAGGGGTGCCAGTAGCGCATCGCCACGAAGGACCGGACCTCGCCCAGGTCGCCCAGCCGCGCCGCCACCGCCCGGCCCTGCGCCCGGGTCTGGGCCAGGATCGGCGAGGCGCCGCCGAGCTGGCGGTAGATCCCGGTCGCGACCGGGGTGCGGCGCCGGGCGATCAGCCGCGCCACCACCGCCCGCGGCAGGCGCGGCAGGCGGATGATCTCGGGGTCGGAGAAGAAGTTGCGCAGGAAGGGGCCGACCGCCTCCAGCCGGTCCGGGCCGCCGATCTGCAGCAGCACCAGGGCGATCCGGCGGCGGCGGGCGACGAGGGCTGGTCCGGGAAGGGGCGGCATGGCTGGCTCCTGTGTCTTGGGCCTGAGCCTCCCTTACCGCTTCGATAAGATCCAATCGATCTATCCGATCTGGCAGATAGGATCTGCTTATCGTATATAGATCCTTGCCCTGCCCTGTTGTCATTGCCGGGCTTGACCCGGCAATCCAGGGGCCACCCAGAGCGGCATCGGCATCTCCTGGATGCCCGGGTCAGGCCCGGGCATGACAGTGAAGATGGCAATGCCGGAGCCTAGAACGCCGCATGACCCTCTCTGGCCTCTCCCTCCGCGATCTGGAATATCTCGTCGCCGTCGCCGAGCTACGCCATTTCGGCCAGGCGGCGGAGCGCTGCGGCGTCAGCCAGCCGGCGCTGAGCATGCAGATCCGCAAGCTGGAGGAAAATCTGGGTCTGGCGGTGTTCGAGCGCGGGCCGAAGACGGTGCTGGTGACGGCCAAGGGCGAGGTCATCCTGGCTCAGGCCCGCCGCGTGCTGCTGGAGGCGCGGCGGCTGATGGCCCTGGCGCAGGAGCTGGACGCGCCGCTGTCAGGGCCCCTGACGGTGGGCGCGATCGAGACGCTGGGCCCCTACCTGTTCCCGCATATGTTGCGGCCGCTGCGCCAAGCCTTCCCGAGGCTGGAGCTGGTGCTGCACGAAGGCCGCACCTACCAGCTGGTCGAGGCGCTGCGCCACGGCGCGCTGGACCTGGTGTTCCTGTCGCTGCCGGTCGCCGACCCGCAGATCGCGACCGCGCCGCTGTTCTTCGAGCCCTTCGTCCTGGCCCAGCCGGCCGACCGGCCGGTGGCGGCGGACGGCGCCGCCCGAGTCGCCGAGCTGCCGCGCGACGGCCTCTTGCTGCTGGAGGACGGGCACTGCCTGCGCGACCAGGCGCTGGATGTTTGCGGCACGCTAGGGCCCGGCGGCAAGCGCCACAGCACCAGCCTGGAGACGCTGCGCCAGATGATCGCCGCCGGCGCCGGCTACAGCCTGTTCCCGCGGCTGGCGACGCTGGGCGAGGCCAGCGTCGGCGGCCTGGTCAGCTATGCCGGCTTCGACGGCACGCCGCCGGGCCGCGTGGTCGGGCTGGCCTGGCGCCAGAGCGACCCGCGGGCCGACCAGTTCGAGGCGCTGCGCCAGGTCCTGCTCGACCATCCGCCGCCCGGCACAGGGGTGACGGCCGATGCGGCCACAACGAAAAACGGGGGCGCGGCGTGAGGCCGGCCCCCGTTCTGATCAGCGGCGCGGCCGCGGATCACTCCTCGCGATGATGGTCCTTGGCGTCGACGTCGATCGGCACACCCGGCAGCTGCTTGGCGGTGCGGATCGCCAGGGCCGACTTGACGTGGTTGACGTTCGGCGCGGAGGTCAGCTGGGTGGTCAGGAAGCGCTGGTAGCTGTCCCAGTCCTCGGCCACGATCTTCAAGAGGAAGTCGGTCTCGCCGGCCAGCATGTGGCATTCCCGGACCAGCGGCCAGCTGCCGACCAGGTCCTCGAACTTGCGCAGATCGGCCTCGGCCTGGCTGGTCAGCCCGACCTGGGCGAAGACGGTCACGCCGAAGCCCAGCGCCTCGGGGTTGATGTCGGCGTGGTAACCGCGGATGTAATGCGCCTCCTCCAGCGCCCGCACGCGGCGCAGGCAGGGCGGGGCGGAGATGCCGGCACGGCGCGCCAGCTCGACATTCGTCATCCGGCCGTCATCCTGGAGGTCGCGGAGGATACGGCGGTCGATGCGGTCGAGCTTCACACGGCGCATGGGTTCTCTCATGAAAGGGCTTCCGTGATTACGCGCAAGGATATTGCCGGACTTTCACCGGGCGCAAGCGCAATCCTGTTTCGCGTTGAGGGTTTGGCAGCATGAGCGCGTTGCCGCGCGCGGGGACGGGCGGCATCGGCTCCCTGCGGGTGTGGGTGGTGTCGGATGGCCGCCCGGCGAACGAGAACCAGTGCCTGGGCCTGGCGGAGGCGCTGGGCATCGTCCCGGAGGTGATCCGACTCGGCGCTCGCCAAGGCTGGCATCGTCTTCTCGATCCCGTTCGGCCCGCCGCCGGCTTCGGCCTGGACGGGCCGCCCTGGCCCGACCTGCTGATCGCAGCCGGACGGCAGAGCGTGTATCCCGCCCTTGCGGTGAAGCGGGCCAGCGGTCATCGGACGCGCCTTGTGCAAATATTTCGTCCCGGCGTCAACCCGCGGCGTTTCGATCTGATCGTCACACCCCGGCATGACGGACTGAAAGCACCGAATGTCTTCGCCACGGCCGGCGCCCTCAACCTCGTCACCCCCGACCGGCTGGCCGCCGCGGCGGCGGAGTGGGAGCCCGTCCTGGGCCATCTGCCGCGACCACGCGCCGCGGTACTGGTCGGCGGCAGCAGCAAGTCGGTGGCGGTGCCAGAGGGGGCGGTCGCCCGACTCGCCGGCCAGCTGGCCGAACTGGCGCGCGCCGGCACCGGGCTGATGGTCACCACCAGCCGGCGCACGCCCGAGGGCGAGGCCGCGGCGCTGCGCCGGGCGCTGGAGGGTCTGCCGGCCTGGATCTGGGACGGCACCGGCCCGAACCCCTATTTCGGCTTCCTGGCCCTGGCCGATGCCGTGATCGTCACCAATGACAGCATCAACATGACGTCGGAGGCGGCGACCACCGGCAAGCCGGTGCACGTGGTCGAATGGGCGCAGCTGGCGCCGAAGCACCGGCGCTTCCACGACGCGCTGGCGGCCGAGGGCATCACCCGCCCCTTCGCCGGCCGACTGGAGCAATGGAGCTACGCGCCGCTGGACGACACTGCCCGCGTGGCGGCGCGGGTCAGGGCGCTGTTCGGTCAGGGCTGAACGCCCGCCGGCCCGCCGCGCCCGCACCCCAGTCCCGCGTCGCCTTGCCCCGACCGCCGCCGGTGGCTATCTATCGATGACAGTTCCCCTCGAGCGGATTGTCGCCCCATGCCGGCCACCCATCGCACCAAAGTCCTGATCATCGGTTCCGGCCCGGCCGGCTACACCGCCGCGATCTATGCCGCGCGCGCCAATCTGGAGCCGATCCTGGTGCAGGGGCTGCAGCCCGGCGGGCAGCTGACCATCACCACCGATGTCGAGAACTATCCCGGCTTCGCCGACGTGATCCAGGGCCCCTGGCTGATGGAGCAGATGGAGGCCCAGGCCCGCCACTGCGGCACCCGGCTCGAGTTCGACCTGATCACCCAGGTCGACTTCTCGCGCCGGCCCTTCGTCTGCACCGCCGATTCCGGCACGGTCTACGAGGCCGATTCGGTGATCATCGCCACCGGCGCCCAGGCCCGGTGGATGGGCCTGCCGAGCGAGCAGCAGTTCCAGGGCCGCGGCGTCTCCGCCTGCGCCACCTGCGACGGCTTCTTCTTCCGCGGCAAGGAGGTCGCGGTGATCGGCGGCGGCAACTCCGCGGTCGAGGAGGCGCTGTACCTGACCAACCACGCCACCAAGGTGACGCTGGTGCATCGCCGCGACCAGCTGCGGGCCGAGCGCATCCTGCAGGACCGGCTGTTCGCCCATCCCAAGATCGAGGTGGTGTGGAACCACACGGTCGAGGAGATCGTCGGCGGCGGCATGCCGGAGGCGGTGACCGGCGCCCGGCTGCGCGACACCAAGACGGGGGCCGAGCGCGTGCTGCCGGCCGACGGCGTCTTCGTCGCCATCGGCCACGACCCGGCGACCGCCGTGTTCAAGGGCCATGTCCGCATGGATGCCGACGGCTACATCGTCACCGCGCCGGATTCGACCGCGACCGACATCCCGGGCGTGTTCGCCGCCGGCGACGTCAAGGACCGGATCTACCGCCAGGCGGTGACCGCGGCCGGCATGGGCTGCATGGCGGCGCTGGAGGCCGAGCGCTTCCTGTCCGAGCACGCCGGCACCGGCCATCTGGCGCGAATCGCCGACCGCGACGCGCATGTGGCCGCGCCGGTCGCCGCGGCGGGCTGATCCCGCCCGTCCGGGCGGGCTGCCATCCCGATTCGTAAGAGCGATGACCATAGGGGGGCCATCCCCCCTATCGATCGAATCCAGATGAAATATTGTTCCCGGCTGACCCAAGCTTTGCTTGCGTTGGGTCGGGGGTGCCCGTCATAGTGTATATAGTGTGATTCGCAGGCGCGACGCCGAGCGCTGGTATATCGACCATCCCGCCCTTGTCGCCCGCGCAAGAAACGAACGGGTGCCGGAGAATGGACTGGGACAAGCTGCGCGTTTTCCACGCCGTCGCTGACGCGGGCAGCTTTACCCATGCGGGCGAGAAGCTGAACCTCAGCCAATCGGCGGTCAGCCGCCAGATCAGCGCCCTGGAGGAAAGCCTCAAGGTCCCGCTGTTCCACCGCCATGCCCGCGGCCTGATCCTGACCGAGCAGGGCGAGCTGCTGTTCCGCACCGCGCGCGAGGTCTTCGCCAAGCTGTCGATGACCGAGGCGCAGCTGAGCGAGAGCAAGGACCACGCCCGCGGCCCGCTGAAGATCACCACCACCGTCGCCTTCGGCTCGACCTGGCTGACGCCGCGGGTGCGCGAGTTCCTGACCGCCTTCCCGGACATCGACCTGACCGTCCTGATCGACGACGAGGAGCTGGACCTGGGCATGCGCGAGGCCGATGTGGCGATCCGCATGACGCCGCCGCGCCAGCCCGACCTGATCCAGCGCCACCTGATGACGGTGAAGATCCACATCTTCGGGTCGGTCGACTATCTCAAGCGCAACGGCATCCCGCAGACCCTGGACGACCTGAACAAACACTCGATCATCGTCTATGGCGACGATGCGCGCGGGCCGATCGCCGACATCAACTGGCTGGCCCATGTCGGCAGCCCGCCGCCAGGCGGCCGCAAGATCGCGCTGCGGGTCAACAACCAGTACGCCATCTACCGCGCGGTGCGCAGCGGCCTTGGCCTTGCCGCCCTGCCCGACTTCATGGTCGACCCGACCCTGAACGTGGTGCGGGTGCTGCCCGAGGTCACCGGCCCGACCACCGAGGCCTATTTCGTCTATGCCGAGGAGCTGCGCCACTCCAAGCGCATCGCGGTGTTCCGCGACTTCCTCGTGCGCAAGGTGGCCGAAAGCAAGTTCTGAGGCGTGTTGCCTCTCCCGTTTGCGGGAGCTTTTCAGAACTCCCAACCCCGTCATTGCGAGCGCAGCGAAGCAATCCAGGGGCCGGTGCGCACCGGCCCCTGGATTGCTTCGTCGGCTTCGCCTCCTCGCAATGACGGCGAGGAAGGGGCGTGTTGTGAAATGGTCCCGCTTCCGGGAGTGGCAAACCCGTTCAGATGGTCCGGGGAAGCGCGATTGGGGTCACGCGGGCGTGCCGGAAAATGGCATCGCCTGGGCCGCATGCGGCCCGTGTAGGACTCCTCGCCGGCTTTTCCAGGCCTTGAACCTGAGAAAAAGACGGCAAATGTCTGAAATCTGTGCAAAAGCACCTGGAAAAGTGGCGGATTTCCTGGGCTCTGCATGCCTGACAGCGAGCTATGCAATGCGCGCATAAAAGCATTGGCAGAAACTGGTTACCAATCGGCCACAGAATGCCTATCTTAAGAGCGTTCGTGCTGCAGCGCAGCAGAACAAGGGTCCGGCACTGCCGGCTCCTTGCGTCTCCCAGACGTGAAGCCTCCCTGTTTGACTCGGGCCGGAACGCGTTTCCGGCCCTTTTTTTGTGCAGATTCCGGACCTGCCGGACCGGGGCATGAGCCCGCCGCATGAAGCCGCCGAAAACGGCGCGGAGAAAGGGGGGACGTCCCCCCTCCCGCCGAGCCCTGCGCCGGAGCCCTCCGTTCAGGTGTAGAGGCGCTCGCCCTCCAGGCCCTTGTAGAGGCCGGCGACGTATTCGCCATAGCCGTTGAACAGCTGCGTCGGCACCCGCTCGCCGGTGCCCAGCACCCGCTCCATCGCCTGGCTCCACCGCGGATGCGGCACCTCCGGGTTCACATTGGCCCAGAAGCCGTACTCGCTGCTCTGCAGCTGCTCCCAGAAGCTCACCGGCCGCTCGTCGGTGAAGCCGATGCGGATGATGCTCTTGATCGACTTGAAGCCGTATTTCCACGGCGTCACCAGCCGCAGCGGCGCGCCGTTCTGGCGCGGCACCGGCTTGCCGTAGAGGCCGGTGACCATGAAGGCGAGGTCGTTGGTCGCCTCGGCCATGGTCAGGCCCTCGACATAGGGCCAGGGGTAGAAGACCTGGGAGAATCCCGGCGCCTCGTCGTTCTGGAATGTTTGCATGCGTACATATTTCGCCGAGGCCAGCGGCTTGGCATAGTCGACCAGCGCCTTCAGCGGAAATCCGGTCCAGGGCACGGCCATCGACCAGGCCTCGACGCAGCGGTGGCGGTACAGCCGCTCCTCCAGCGGCATGGCGCGGATCAGGGTGTCGATGTCGACCTCCCGCTCCTGCTCGACCATGCCCTCGAACTTGACGGTCCAGGGGCGGATCTTCAGCTCCTGCGCCGCCTCCCAGATGTCCTTGTCGGAGCCGTATTCGTAGAAGTTGTTGTAGGTGGTGACGTCCTGCTCGGGCGTCAGCGGCCGGTCGAGCGTGTAGCGGTCGTTGCGCTTGGCCGGATACAGGCCGGCGGTCGGGTCCGGATCGGCGGCGCGGGCCGGGCGGAGCTCCAGCGCCGCGCCGGCCCCGGCCAGCAACCCGGCGCCGAGGCCCATGGCCTGCAGCAGGCTGCGGCGGTTCACATACACCGATTCCGGCGTCGCCCGGCTTTCGGGGATCCGCCACCCCGGATTGCGCTTGATCAGCATCGGCTTGTCTCCCTTGACCCGAACCATCCGACCGCGAGGCGGTCTGACCTGTAGTTCGCAGCCGAGGGGGCCAACGTTACCGCGCGCCGATGACGCGGGCCAGCGGCGCCGGGACGCAGCCCGGCGCCGGTCGTCTCAGGGATATGGCCTCAGCGCAGCGCGGCGCAGGCGCGCTGGATGCGCTCGCCGGCATCCTGCAGAGCCTCGGTGGCCGTGGCGTAGGAGATGCGGAAGAACGGCGCCAGGCCGAAGGCCGAGCCCTGCACCACCGCCACGCCCTCGGATTCCAGCAGGTAGGTGACGAAGTCCTCGTCGGTCTCGATCACCTTGCCGTCCGGCGTCTTCTTGCCGAGCGTCCCTTCGCAGGACGGGAAGACGTAGAAGGCGCCTTCCGGCCGCGGGCAGGTCAGCCCGGCCGACTGGTTCAGCATCGACACGATCAGGTCGCGGCGCTGCTGGAACACCACGTTGTTGCGCGGGATGAAGTCCTGCGGGCCGTTCAGCGCCTCGACCGCCGCGGCCTGGCTGATCGAGGACGGGTTGGAGGTCGACTGGCTCTGCACCTTGGCGATGGCCTTGATCAGGTCCGGCCGGCCAGCGGCGTAGCCGATGCGCCAACCGGTCATGCAGTAGGCCTTGGACACGCCGTTCAGCGTCAGGGTGCGGTCGTACAGCTTCGGCTCGACCTGGGCCGGGGTGACGAACTTGAAGTCGTCATAGACCAGGTGCTCATACATGTCGTCGGTCAGGACATGGACATGCGGGTGGCGCAGCAGCACGTCGGTCAGCGCCCTCATCTCGGCGAAGCTGTAGGCCGCGCCGGTCGGGTTCGACGGCGAGTTCAGGATCAGCCACTTGGTCTTCGGCGTGATCGCGGCCTCGAGGGCGGCCGGCTGCAGCTTGAAGCCCTGCTCCGCCGGGCAGACCACCGGCACCGGCGTGCCGCCGCACAGCAGCACCATGTCGGGATAGCTGACCCAGTAGGGAGCGGGGATGATCACCTCGTCGCCCGGGTCCAGCGTGGCCAGCAGCGCGTTGTACAGCACCTGCTTGCCGCCGGTGCCGACCGTGACCTGGCTGGTCTCGTATTTCAGACCGTTCTCGCGCAGGAACTTGGCGGCGATGGCCTTCTTCAGCTCCGGCGTGCCGTCGACCGCGGTGTACTTGGTCTTGCCGCCCTGGATCGCGGCGATCGCGGCCTGCTTGATGTTGTCCGGCGTGTCGAAATCCGGCTCGCCGGCGCCGAGGCCGATGACGTCGCGGCCGGCGGCCTTCAGCTCGGCCGCCTTGGTGGTGACGGCGATGGTCGGGGACGGCTTGACGCGGGCGAGCGAGGCGGCGAGGAAGGCCATGGGTCCGGATCCCGGGAAAGTTGGAAGCGGGGGGACGGTAGACCCGGCCGAGGCCCAGCGACAAGCCGCGAGCGTTGCGAAAATTCGGGAGCCCGCCCGCGCCGGGCGCGGAGGGCAGGTCTCTCCGTGGCATCGAGGGCTACGGCGGTCTATACTTCCCAGATGGAGAGTCCTCCGCCGCCACCAGCCGATGATCCCGATACGGCTGCCCTGCGCGCCGCCGTCGCGGAAGCGGTGGCGTCGTTGGATGCCGGCTACTACATCCCGCATGAGGAGATGCGGCGTTGGCTGCTCTCCTGGGGCACGGAGAACGAGCTGCCTCCGCCCAGCGTCCAGAGACGGCAAAGTCGATAGCCGCTCCGCGAACCGGAAGCGGGGTCTCTATCCAGAACCGAAATGTCGACCGTCATGGCAAGCCCCGAAGGGGCGTGGCCATCCAGGGCGGCTCGCACCGGCCCCTGGATGGCCACGGCGCTGCGCGCCTCGCCATGACGAAAAGTCGGGTTGTTGGCAGCAGCCCCTACCCCTTCACCGCCCCCTGGGTCAGGCCGGCGATCAGTTGGCGGGAGAAGAAGGCATAGAGAATCAGCACCGGGATGATGGCCAGGGTCAGCGAGGCCAGCACCGCGTTCCAGTCGGTGACGTACTGGCCGACGAATTGCTGCACGCCGAGGGTGATGGTGCGGGTGCCGTCGCCCGGCGCCAGGATCAGCGGGAACCACAAATCGTTCCAGATCGGCACCATGGTGAACACCGCCACCGTCGCCAGCGCCGGCCGCACCAGCGGCAGGATGATGCGGAAGAAGATGCGGTATTCGCCGACGCCGTCGCAGCGCGCGGAATCCTTCAGCTCCTTCGGGATCTGGCGCATGAACTCCGACAGGATGAAGATCGACAGCGGCAGCCCCATCGCGGTGTAGACCAGGATCAGCGCCGCCAGGGTGTTGATCAGGTCGAGCGAGACGATGAGGCGCAGGATCGAGACGGTGCCGAGCCGGATCGGGATCATGATGCCGATCGCCAGGTACAGCGCCAACACGGCGTTGCCCTTGAAGCTGTATTCCGACAGCGCCCAGGCGGCCATGGCGCCGAGGAAGACGACCAGGAACAGCGTCACCAGCGTTACGGTCAGGCTGTTGCCGAAATAGAGGCCGAAATCGGACCGCGTCAGCACCGTGTCGAAGCCGATCAGGCTGAAGGTGTCCGACATTGGCGGCGCCAGGGGCTGGCTGAAGATCGCCTTGCGCGACTTGAAGGCGTTGAACAGCACCAGCACGATCGGGAACAGCGCGATCACCGTGTAGACCAGCAGGATCGCGTGGACGGCCGCAGCGGAGACGGGAGACTTGCGGTTGGCGGCCATGGGTCAGAGCTCGTAACGCTGCAGGCGGCGCTGGACCAGGTAGAAATAGGTCATGACGCCGGCCAGGATGATCAGGAACATGATGGTCGCCACCGCGGCGCCCATGGTCGGGTCGCCCAGCTGCAGCTGGAAGCCGAAGAAGGTGCGGTAGAAGAAGGTGCCGAGGATGTCGGTCGCGAAGTTCGGCCCGGCCAGCGCCCCCTGGGAGACGTAGATCAGGTCGAAGGCGTTGAAGTTGCCGACGAAAGTCAGGATCGTGACCATGCCGATGGTGGGCCAGATCAGCGGCAGCTTGATGCGCCAGAAGATCTTCATCTGGCTGGCGCCGTCGACCCGCGCCGCCTCGGTCAGGCTCTCCGGAATGTTCAGCAGCGCGGCGTAGGTCAGCAGGAGCGGCATGCCGACCCATTGCCACACCGAGACCAGGGCCAGGGTGAACAGGGCCGACCCCTCCTGCCCCAGCCAGGGCGCGAACAGCGAGCCGAGGCCGACGGTGCCCAGCATCGATTTGGCGACGCCCCAGGTCGGCGACAGGATCAGCTTCCAGATGAAGCCGATGATCACCACCGACAGCAGCGTCGGGGTGAACATCAGGGTGCGGTAGGTGTTGGTGAAGCGCAGCTTGGGCAGGGACAGCAGCGCCGCCAGCCCGATCGCGATCGGGTTCTGCACCAGCATGTGCACCGCGAAGAACAGGACGTTGTTGCCCAGCGCGTTCCAGAAGCGGTCGGCCCATTGCGGGTCGAAGAACAGCGCCAGGTAGTTGGCCAGCCCGGCGAAATGCTCGACCCCCGTCTCGTCCCGCGTGAACAGGCTGAGCCGCAGGCTGTCGAGCAGCGGGTACACCATGAAGACGGTGTAGATCAGCGTCGCCGGCGCCAGGAAGACGACGACGTGCCAGGGGAAGCGCCCCTTGCGGCCCGCGATCTGCGAGCGGGGGATGACGACGGCTTGGGTGCTGGCCATGGGAACAGCCTATCAATACAGGCACGGAGACGCGCGGTCCGGGATCGACCGGGCCGCGCGCCGCGCGCCAGGGATCAGGTTACTTGGCGGCCGGCTTGTACCAGGAGTCGAGGCCCTTCTGGATGCTGTCCGCCGCCTGCTGCGCCGTCATGGTGCCGTTCAGCACCTGGGCGGAGACGTTCCACAGCTCGTTCTCCAGGTTCGGCGTGCCGCGCGACAGGATCTGGTACGAGTTGCGGATCGAGGATTCGCAGCTCTTGCGCCAGCTCAGGAACTCCGCCGCCACCGGGTCCTTGACCGTGACCGGATGGTTCGACAGCGAGTAGAAGCCCGGCAGCGCGTTCGAGTAGATGTCCGCGAATTCCGGCGACGCCACCCATTCCAGGAACGCCTTGGCGGCCTCCGGATTCTTCGACTTGGTGTTCAGGCCCAGCGCGATGTCGGTGTGGTCGCTGATGTAGCACTTGTCGCCCGCCTTCTCGACCGGCGGCGGGAAGGCGCCCATCTTGAAGTCGGCCTGGGCGTTGAAGGCGGCGATGTCCCAGGACCCGGCCGGATAGATCGCGGCGCGGCCCAGCGTGAACAGGTTCTGGCTGTCCGGATAGGCCTGGGCCTCATAGCCGTCCGGCAGATACGGCTTCCACTTCGCCAGCTCCTCGAAGGCCTGGACATAGGGCTTGTCGGTGAACTTCTCCTTGCCGGCGATCAGCGCCTTGCGGCCTTCCTCGCCCTTCCACAGGTTCGGACCGATGTTCTGGAAGCCCATGGTCGCGGCCTCCCACTGGTCCTTGGTGCCGATGTCGAGCGGCGCCACCTCGCCCTTGGCCTTGATCTTGTCGAGCAGGGCGAAGAACTCGGCCTCGGTCTTCGGCGGGGTCAGCCCCTCTGCGTCGAAGACGTCCTTGTTGTAGAGGAAGCCGTGGATGACCGAGGCCATCGGCACGCAGAACAGCGTCTTGCCGTCATCGGTGATCCAGGCGCTCTTGGCCACGTCGGAGAAGGTGTCCATGCCCTTCAGGTCGGTGACCGGGGCCAGGTAGCCCTTCTGGAACAGCGCCAGCGAGGCGTCGAAGGGCCGGCAGCTGATCAGGTCGCCCGCAGTGCCGCCCTCGAGCTTCGCGTTCAGCGCGGCGTTGTACTCGGTCGGGGTCGACGGCGAGAACACCACCTTGATGCCCGGATGGCTCTTCTCGAAGGCCGGGATGATGGTGTCCTGCCAGATCTTCAGGTCGTCGTTGCGCCAGCTCTCGATGGTCAGCGTGGCATCCGCCGCCATGGCGCTGGTGGAGAGGGCGACGAGCGCCGCCCCGGCCAGGAACGCGCCCCGCAGGAACGAATGGGACATGTGCAACTGCCTCCTCTGTTCGGCGTTTCGCCGTGTGCACGGGCGGCGGCCCCCCGCCGCCCGGTGTCTCTTTACGAACCTTGCTTCGCGGCCAGCGCCCGGCGCAGGTCGCCATCCGCGGCGTCCAGGCGCCGTCGCCCCTCTTCGGCGCTGTCGCCCAGCGCCACCAGGGCGGCCAGCTTGACGTTCTGCCCCGCCGCCTCCAGCGCCGACCGGGCCGTCGCCTCGTCCACCGGCACGATGCTGCGCAGCATGCGCACCGAGCGGACGTTCAGCTTGGCGTTGGTCGGCTGCATGTCGACCATCAGCCCGTCATAGACATGGCCGAGCCGGGTCATCACCAGCGTCGAGAACAGGTTCAGCGCCACCTTCTGCGCCGTGCCGGCCTTGAGCCGGGTGGAGCCGGCGACCGGCTCCTCCCCCGTCGCCAGCAGCACGGCATGGGTGGCATCGCCGAAGATCGGCGCGCCCGGGTTGGAGGCGACGGCGATGGTCAGGGCGCCGGCCCGGGCCGCCTCCTGCAGCACCGCGCGGGTGTAGGGGGTGCCGCCGCTGGCGGCGACGCCGATCACCACGTCGTCGAGGCCCAGGCGCAGCGCCGCGGCCTCGTCCCGGCCGGCATCGGCATCGTCCTCGGCATTCTCCACCGGCCGGCTGAGCGCCGTGGCGCCGCCGGCGATCAGATAGGCCAGCCGCTCCTGCGGGTGGCCGAAGGTCGGGAACAGCTCCGACCCGTCCTGGGCCGCGACCCGGCCGGAGGTGCCGGCGCCGGCATAGACCAGGCGCCCGCCGCGGCGCAGCCGGGGCGCGGCGTCGGCGGAAGCGGCGGCCAGGGCCGGCAGCGCCGGCCGCACCGCGGCGACGGCGGCGAGCTGGGATTCCAGCAGCGCGTCGAGGATCTCCGCATCCTCCCAGGCGTCGATGCCCTTGAAGCGGCGTGATGCGGTCTCGGTTCCCATGCGGCGTCGCTGCGGCTTGTCGTGGGTGGTCTAGACCACTCTCTCAGCTTTGTTTGCGGCGCGCAAGATGATCCTGTCCGGCCGGCCGGAATGCCAGCATCCGGGCGGGTTTGCGCCGGTCGGGGGCCGGATCCGCGGCGCCCGCGGCTACCAGCTGAAGGAGAATCCGGCGGTGAAGGCGACGCCCGGCTGGTCGCCGCCCAGGTCGACCAGCGAGGCGCTGGCCTTGAGCCGGCCGAACAGCGTCTGCTCCGCGCCGATGCTGCCGGTGAAGCGCCGGTCGGTGCTGGTCATCTCGCTGCCCAGCAGCAGCGCGGTGGTGTGCCAGGGCAGCTCCAGCCGGGTGGTGCGGCCGATCTGCCAGCTGGTCACCGGCGCCTCCGGCCCCAGCAGCCCGCCGCGGGTCACGGTGTAGCGGTCCTCCGACGACCCGGTCAGGCCGATGAAGGACCAGGCGCGCGACAACACCGCCGCCAGCTGGCCCGTCCCCTCGCCGCCCTGGGGGTCGAAGCTGGCCTCGATCTTGGCCGACTGCCAGAACGGCACGAACCAGGGCAGCTCGGTCAGGCCGAGGCTGGCCTGCGCCTTGCCGGTGGCGGCGCGCCGCGCCATCTCCGTCCGGTCCCAGCGCTGGGCGAAGCCGGGATAGGGATCGGCGGGGATGTCGAAGGCGACGCCGGTCCTGGCGACGAAGCCCGGGGTCTGGGACTGCAGCGCCGCCGCGACCGAGCCGGCGCCGGTGATGTCGCGCTGGCCGGTGACCGCCCCCGCGCCGGGATCGGAGGCGGCATAGGCGCCGGCCGGCGTCGGGGTCCAGGCCCGGTGCGGCTGGCGCCAGCGGACGGGGCCGGGATCGGCCGGAATGTCGAAGGTGACCGTGGCCGGCGGGATAAAGCCCGGCATCGGCGCGGCGGCGCCATCCCCGTCGGGCCGGGCATAGGCCGCCGTCGCCGCCGACAGCAGTACGGCAGCGGCGGCGGAACGCAGCAGAAAGGGGTGGCAGGTCCGCGTCATCGGCGGGCTGTCTCTCCCAGGGGTGATGTGGTTTCCCCCAAGAGTAGTGATCGAGCCGCGGCTGCCAACCCCTTGAATTGTGACATTTCCCGTCCGGCTGCGCCCGGCGGCTCAGAAGGCCAGCACCACCTTGCCGAAATGCTGTGCCGCTTCCAGATGACGCAGGGCCTGCCGCGCGTCGGTCCAGGGGAAGCTGCGGTCGATCACCGGCCGCAGCCCGGTGGCGGCGATGGCGCGGTTCATCGCCTCGAAGCTGTCGCGCGAGCCGACCGGGATGCCGCGGATGCGGGCGCGGCGGAACAGGATCTCCATCGGGTTGATCTCGGTCGCCTTGCCGCCGAGATAGCCGATCACATTGATCTGCCCGCCGGTGCGGATCGCGGCCAGGGAACGGGCGAAGGTGCCCGGCCCGCCGACCTCGATGACGTGGTCGACGCCGCGGCCGCCGGTCAGGTCGCGCACCGCCGCATCCCAGTCCGGAGTCGTCCGGTAGTTCACCGTTCCGGCGGCGCCGAGAGCCCGCGCCCGCTCCAGCTTCTCGTCGCTGGAGGAGGTGACGATCGCCCGGGCGCCGGCTGCGACGGCGAATTGCAGGGCGAAGACGGAGACGCCGCCGGTGCCCTGCACCAGCACCGTGTCGCCGGCCTTGATCCCGCCCTCGGCGACCAGCGAGGTCCAGGCGGTCAGGGCGGCGCAGGGCAGCGTCGCCGCCTCGGCGTCGGTCAGGTGCTCCGGCACCGCGACCACGCCCTCGGCATCGAGCCGGACATATTCCGCCAGCACGCCGGGGCCGGGGCCGCCCAGCGGCACCGCCCGTTCGATCCCCTCGAAATCGCCGGCGATCCAGCCCTGCCAGAAGGTGGTCGCCACCCGGTCGCCGGGCTTCACTCGGGTCACCCCCTCGCCCACCGCCGCCACCTCGCCGACGCCGTCGGACAGCGGCACCATCGGCAGCGTGAAGCCGGCATGGTAATTGCCGCGCACGATCTCCAGGTCGCGGTAGTTCAGCGACGCGGCGCGCATCCGCAGCACAACCTCGCCCCGCCGCGGCTCCGGCACCGGAAGATCCACCGGGCGCAGCCGGTCGATGCCCTCGCCCTCTTCGATCACGAACGCCTTCATCGCTTCGCTCCAGGAAGTTGCGCTGGAGACATCGCCCTCCGTCGGCTAATCTTCAAATTCATTGTTTTCAGAAACTTCATGACGGATCGGCATGATGTTGGACGAGATGCGCGCCTTCGTGCTGCTGGCGGAGACCGGGTCGATCCAGCGGGTGGCGGAGCGGCTGCCGCTGACTCAGCCGGCGGTGACCCGGCAGATCCAGCGGCTGGAGCAGCATCTCGGCACCACGCTGCTGGACCGGCGGGTGAAGCCGCCACGGCTGACCCCGGCCGGCCTGGCGGCGCTGGAGCGCTGCCGTGCCATCCTGGCGGCGGTGCAGGAGTTGAAGGACGGCGCCGGCGATGCGGCCGAGCCGGAGGGATCGCTGCGCTTGGGCGTCGGCGTGCTGCACGCCTTCGCTGAGGCGGATTTCACCGCGCTGCTGCGCGACCTGCGCCAGCGCTTTCCGCGCCTGTCGCTGCGCCTGACCGGCGGGCTGGCACACACGCTGCTGGCCGATCTCGACCGCGGCCGGCTGGACGCCGCGGTGGTGCTGCTGCAGGAGAGCGCCGCGCCCTATCCCGGCCGGGTGGTGGGGCAGGAGAAGCTGGTGGTGGTCGGCGGTCGCGGCCTGGCCCTGCCGCACCGCCCGTCCCTGGCCGACCTCGCCGCCTGCGACTGGGTGGTCAGCCCACGGGAATCCTGCGACGTGCGGCCGGCGCTGGAGGCGCTGTTCGCGCGGGAGGGGCTGGAGCTCAGGATCTCCGCCGAGGTGCACGATCTGGCGATCCAGCAATCGCTGATCCGCTCCAGCTTCGGCCTCGGCGTGCTGCCGTCGCGGCGCAGCGCCCCCTTCACCGCGCGCGACGAGCTGCGCCGCATCGACCTGCCCGGCTTCCGCTTCGACTTCGCCATCAGCGTGGTGCGAGCGCCGCATCTCGGCCGGCTGGACCGCGCAGTCGACCATCTGGAGGAGGCGCTGCGGCAGAGGCTGGCGCCGGCGGTCGTCCCTTTGACGGCGGGGTAGCCCCCCACCTCTCGTCGCCAACGCGACGGGCCCCTCCCTCTCCCCAGGGAGAGGGGAATATGAGCCAAGGCCCCCTTACCTCTCCCCCGGGGAGAGGTCGAAATCGCGACGGCGATTTCGGGTGAGGGGGTGGCCCCGGCCTGTCAGCCCGACGGGGGCTGGACGGCGGAAGGCTGTCCCGGCACCCCCAATCGGCGGGCGGCGATGTCGATGATGCGGCGGGGCGGGTGGCGGATGTCGACCGTGACCACACGCTCGCCGTCGCCCGGCGGCTCCAGCGTCTCGAACTGGCTGCGCAGCAGCGAGGGCGGCATGAAATGGCCCTTGCGGTTGGCCAAGCGGGTGGCGATCACCGCCTCCGACCCCGACAGGTACAGGAAGGCCACCTGCGGCCGGCCGTCCACGAGCCGGTCGCGATACATCCGCTTGAGGGCCGAGCAGGCCAGCACCGCCGGCTGGCCATCCGCCAGCCACTGCCCGATCTGCGCCGCCATGGCGTCGAGCCAGGGCCAGCGGTCCGCGTCGGTCAGCGGATGGCCGGCCTTCATCTTCTCGATGTTCGCCGGCGGGTGGAAGCTGTCGGCATCGGCGAACACCCCGCCCATGCGGCGGGCCAGCTGCTTGCCGATCGTCGACTTGCCCGAGCCGGAGACGCCCATGACGACGATCACGCCGGGCGCGCCGCCACGGGAGTCGGAAGATGCGCCGTGATCCGCGGCCGGCATGGGCATGTCCTCAGCTGAGCTTCACGACCTCGCCGGTGCGGAAGCTCTCATCCGCCGCCAGCACGATGCGCAGGCTGTCGATCGCCGCCTGCATGGAGTCGGTCAGGTCCAGGTCCTCGCGGATCGCGCGCAGGAAGAATTCCTGCTCGCGGTCGCACAGCTCCTGGTGGCCGGGCTCGTCGGCCATGGTGATCCAGCGGTCCTTGTCGACGAAATGGTTGCTGCCGTCGATCGCGGCGGAGTGGACCTTCAGCGCGTTGGTCTTGGTGTGCCGGTCGATATCGGCGGAATCGGAGATGGCGTCGGTCTTCGCCTCGCCCTGCCCGTCCTGCGGCACCACGATCGAGACGCAGCCCTTCGGCCCGACCACGTCCTTCACGAAATAGGCCACCTCGCTCATCATCGGGCCCCAGCCGGCCTCGTACCAGCCGACCGAGCCGTCGTCGAAGACGACATGCAGATGGCCGTAATTGTGGATCGCGACCTCGCTCGACAATTTGGCGCCGATGCCGTGCACCCGCACCGGCTTGGCGCCGGTCATCTGGCACATCACGTCGACATAGTGGACGCCGCAATCGACCACCGGCGACAGCGACTGCAGCAGGTTCTTGTGCCAGGTCCAGGACGGGCCGGAGCTCTGCTGGTTCAGGTTCATCCGCATCACCAGCGGCTTGCCCAGGGTCTTCGCCACCTCGATGAACCTGACCCAGGAGGGGTGGACGCGCAGGATGTAGCCGATCACCAGCTTGCGGCCGGTCGCCTTGGCCCGGGCGACGACGCGCTCGGCATCCTCGACCGTGGTCGCGAGCGGCTTCTCGACGAACACATGGGCGCCGGCATCCATCGCCTTCAGCGCGAAGTCGGCATGGGTGTCGGAATAGGTGCTGATCGAGACGGCATCGGGCCGGGTCTCGGCCAGCGCCGCGTCGTAATCGGCGAAGCGCGGATAGTCCGCCAGCTCCGCCGGCAGCTCGGCCTGGGCGATCGCGCGGGAAACGAGGCCGACGATCTCGAACCCGTCCAGGCGGTGATAGGCCAGGGCATGCGACAGGCCCATATGGCCGACCCCGACGACGAGGACGCGCACCGGTTCGGTCATGGCGGGACTCCCTGGGTCAGGGTCTTGGCATGGAGAGGAAGGCCCTCCCCACATTGTCATGCCCGGGCTTGACCCGGGCATCCAGAGACTGTCGACACCCTCTGGATTGCCGGGTCAAGCCCACGGGTGTCCGGTTAAGAAAAGGTGGACATAGCGCACGGTGTTGATTCAGCTCGGGTTCAGGACGTTGGCGCGTCACCTGGACACGACCCGGAGCAACACCGTGCGGCATCACAATAGCGTGTTCCA
>NZ_NHON01000091.1 GCF_002195995.1 Inquilinus limosus | reverse complement strand
AGGAATCAGCGGGGGCCCGGGCGGGGGAACCGGCGGCGGCCGGGGCATTGGCCGGGACGGTGGAATCGGACGGGGCGCTCACGGACGCACCTCCTGCTGGGTGGTGCTCAAGGGGTTGAAGCAGCGCGTGCGCCCGTCCAGGTCGGCCGTCAGGTCCGGGTGCTGGGCCCGGCAGCGGTCCAGCACGTTGCGGCAGCGCGGGTTGAACAGGCAGCCGGCCGGCCGGTCATAGGGGCCGGGCACGACGCCGGGGATGGTCGGCAGCCGCTTGTGGCCGGTGCTGCGCTCCGGCAGCGCCTCCAGGAGCGCGCCGGTATAGGGGTGGCGCGGGCGGCCGAACAGCCCGCCGACCATGCGCTCCTCCACCAGCTCGCCGGCATACATCACGTTGACGCGCTGCGCCGTCTCGGCGACGACGCCCATGTCGTGGGTGATCAGGACCAGCGCCATGCCCTGGTCGCGCTGCAAATCGGCCAGCAGCTGCAGGATCTGCGCCTGGATGGTCACGTCCAGCGCCGTGGTCGGCTCGTCGGCGATCAGCAGCTTCGGCCGGCAGGCGATGGCCATCGCGATCATCACCCGCTGGTTCATGCCGCCCGACAGCTGGTGCGGGAAGCTGTCGATCCGCGTCTCCGGCGCCGGGATGCCGACCTGGGCCAGGAGCTGGATGGTGCGGTCGCGCCGGGCGCGGCGGCTGCCGCCCTCATGCACCTTCAGCGCCTCCATGATCTGGAAGCCGACGGTGAAGCAGGGGTTCAGGCTGGTCATCGGCTCCTGGAAGATCATCGCCATGTCCTTGCCGATGATCTTGCGGCGCTGGCGCGGCGACAGCTTCAGCAGGTCGTGGCCGTCGAAGGCCAAATGGTCGGCCGTGACCTTGCCGGGGAAGGCCACCAGACCCATCAGCGCCAGCATGGTCACCGACTTGCCGGAGCCGGATTCGCCGACGATGCCCAGGATCTCGCCCGGGTCGATGGTGAGGTCGAGGCCGGAGACGGCGCGGAACGATCCCTTGCCGGCCGGGAACTCGACCGTCAGGTTGCGGATGTCGAGCAGGGCCATGTCAGCGCTTCAGTCTCGGGTCCAGGGCGTCGCGCAGGCCGTCGCCCAGCAGGTTGAAGGCCAGCACCGTCACCAGGATGGCGAGGCCGGGGAAGGTCACCACCCACCAGGCGCGCTGCAGGAACTGCAGCGAGGAGGCCAGCATGGTGCCCCATTCCGGCGTCGGCGGCTGGGCGCCGAGGCCGAGGAAGCCGAGCGCGGCGGCGTCGAGGATGGCGGAGGAGAAGCCGAGCGTCGCCTGCACGATCAGCGGCGCCATGCAGTTCGGCAGGATGGTGGCGAACATCAGCCGCAGGGTGCCGGCGCCGGCGACGCGGGAGGCGGTGACGTAGGGCCGGCGGATCTGGCTCAGCACCGCGGCGCGCATCAGGCGGGAGTAGTGGGGCAGGGTGACGATCGACACCGCGATCATGGCGTTGACCAGGCCGGGCCCGAGGATGGCGACGACCACGATGGCCAGCAGCAGGCTCGGCAGCGCCAGCATGATGTCGAGCAAACGCATCACGACCGTGTCGACCAATCCACCGAAGAAGCCGGCGGCCAGGCCCAGCAGCAGGCCCATGGCCAGGGAGAGCGTGACCACGATCACGCCGATGAACAGCGACAGCCGGGCGCCATAGATCAGGCGCGAGAGGATGTCGCGGCCGATGTCGTCGGTGCCGAGCGGATAGGCCAGGGTGCCGCCGGCCTGCCAGAAGGGCGGCACCAGGAAGGCGGCGCGGTCCTGGTCGATCGGGGAATGCGGCGCCAGCACGTCGGCGAAGATCGCGACCAGGATGATCAGCGCGATGACGATCAGCCCGCCGAGCGCGCCCTTGTTGACGCTGAAGGAGCGCCAGAATTCGAGGAAGGGCCCAGGCGGCTTCGACACCGAGGCCGGGGTCGGGGCGTAGGTGGTCATCACCGGATCGCCGGCGATGAACGGCGCGTTGGGGTCGGGGCTTGTGCTCATCGGCTTACTTCACGTGCCGGATGCGGGGATCGAGCAGGCCATAGGCCAGGTCGACCAGCAGGTTGACGACGATGACCAGCGTGGCCACCAGCAGAATGCCACCCTGCAGCGTCGGGTAGTCGCGGCGGTTGATGGCGTCGACCAGCCATTTGCCGACGCCGGGCCAGGAGAACACGGTCTCGGTCAGGATGGCGCCGCCGAGCAGCGTGCCGACCTGCAGGCCGATCACGGTGACGACCGGGATCAGCGCGTTGCGCAGGGCGTGCAGCCCGATCACGCGGCGGACGCCGAGGCCCTTGGCCCGGGCGGTGCGGATATAGTCCTCGCTCAGCACCTCGAGCATGGCCGAGCGGGTCATGCGCGCGATCACCGCCAGCGGGATGGTGCCGAGCACGACGGTCGGCAGGATCAGGCTGCGCACGGCGGAGAGGAAGGCGCCCTTCTCGTCCGACATCAGGCTGTCGATCAGCATGAAGCCGGTCTTCGGCTCGACGAAGACCATCGCCGAGATCCGGCCGGAGACCGGGGTCCAGCCCAGCCCGACGGAGAAGATCAGGATCAGCAGCAGCCCCCACCAGAAGATCGGCATGGAATAGCCGACCAGGCTGACGCCCATGATGCCGTGATCGACCGGGGATGATCGGTTGGTCGCGGCCAGGATGCCGGCGGGGATGCCGAAGATCACGGCGAAGATCATGGCGCAGATCCCGAGCTCGATCGTCGCCGGGAACAGCTTCAGGAACTCGCTCAGCACCGGCCGCCGCGTGGTGGTCGAGGCGCCGAGGTCGCCCTGCAGCACCTGGCCGATATAGGAGACGAACTGGACCGTGACCGGCCGGTCCAGGCCCATCTCGTGCATCAGCTCGGCATGGCGCTCGGGCGTGATGCCGCGCTCGCCCGCCCGCACCTGCACGGGGTCGCCGGGCACGGCCCGGATCAGGAAGAAGCTGAGGGCGGTGATCCCCAGGAAGGCGATCACCGCCATGGCGATGCGGGTCAGGATGAAGCGGAACATGATCTCGTGCCCGGGAAAAGACTCGGGCGGAGGAGCATCCCCCTGCTCCCCCGCCCGGCTCCCCCTTACCTCGTGTTACTCGGTGATGTCGACGCCGCTGAAGTCGTGGCGGCCGAACGGGCTGACCTTGTAGCCCACGACCTCCTTGCGGGTCGGCTCGAAGACCACCGAATGCGCGATCGGCAGCCACGGCGCCTGGTCATGGACGATGACCTGGGCCTGCTCGTACAGCTTGGTGCGCTCGGCCTGGTCGCTGATCGACTTGGCCTTCTTGATCAGCGCCTCGAAATCCTTGTCGCACCATTTGGCGATGTTCGAGCCGCCCTCCCGCGCTGCGTCGCAGCCCAGCAGGTTGTTCAGGAAGTTGTCCGGGTCGCCGTTGTCGCCGGTCCAGCCCAGCTGCGCCATCTGGTGCTCGCCGGCCTGGGCGCGCTTGCGGTACTCGCCCCATTCGTAGCTGACGATCTTGGTCTTGATCCCCAGCTTGGCCAGATCGGCCTGCATCAGCTCGGCGATGCGCTGGGCGTTCGGGTTGTATGGCCGCTGCACCGGCATCGCCCACAGGTCGGTCTCGAAGCCGTTCGGATAGCCGGCCTCGACCAGCAGCTTCTTCGCCGCCTCGGGGTCGTACTTATAGTCCTGGACGCTGTCGTTGTAGGACCAGATGGTCGGCGGGATCGGGTTCTTCGCCGCCTGGCCCGCGCCCTGGTACACGGCGTCGAGGATGGCCTGCTTGTTGATGGCCATGTTGACGGCGCGGCGCACGCGGACGTCGTCGAACGGCTTCTTGGTGACGTTGAAGGCCAGGTAGCCGGTGTTCAGGCCCGGCTGGGTCAGCACGTTCAGCGCCGGATCCTTCTGCATCGCCGGCACGTCGGCCGGGTTCGGATACGGCATCACATGGCACTCGCCGGCCTGCAGCTTGGCGTAGCGCACCGCGGCGTCCGGGGTGATGGCAAAGACCAGGTTGTCGATCTTCTCCTTGCCGCTCCAGGCCCCGTCGAAGGCCTTGTAGCGGATCAGCGCGTCCGGCTGGTACTGCACGAACTGGAAGGATCCGGTGCCGATCGGCACCTGGTCGACCTGCTCCGGCGTGCCGGCCTTCATCATCGCGTCGGCATATTCGGCCGACAGGATCGACGAGAACTCCATCGCCAGGTCGGCCAGGAACGGCGCCTCCGGCTTGGTCAGGGTGAACTTCACCGTGTGGTCGTCGACCTTGTCGATCGACTTCAGCAGGTCGGGGAAGCCCATGTCGTTGAAATAATCGTACGACCCGCCGGAGACCTTGTGGTACGGGCTGTCCTCCTTCCACATCCGGTTGAAGGTGAACAGCACGTCGTCGGCGTTGAAATCGCGGGTCGGCGTGAACTTGTCGTTGGAATGCCACTTCACCCCCTTGCGGAGGTGAAAGGTGTAGACCGTGCCGTCATCCGAGATGTCCCAGGATTCCGCCAGGCCGGGCTCGGTCTTGGTGGAGCCCTTCACGAACTCGATCAGATGATCGTAGATCGGGCCCGACGCGTCGAAGCTGGTGCCCGTGGTGTTGATCTGCGGATTGAAATTCTCCGGGCTGCCCTCGGAGCAATAGACGAGCGTCTTGGCCTCGGCGGACACCGCCGCCCCCGCGACGAGGACAAGCGCCATCGCCGTGGCGGACAAAAAGCGGGACATGAAACTCTCCCCTCTGGTGATCCTTCGGCCCGGGCTTGCCGCATAGCTGTATTGCCCAAACCGTGGGTTGCAGGGGATTACCGCAAGGGGCGGGGGTGATGTCAACTGGCCGGTTATGTCGGGCAAATTGAATCGCTTCCCAGGATAGACCCGTCCCGCGAGCGGCGTGCCGGGCGACCCGGCGGATCGAAACCGGCGAGGCGCCAAAAGGAAACGGACAGGACGGCACAGCGCCGCCGCCCCGTCCGTTTGTTGCTTTCGCCGGAGGATTACTCGGCGATGTCGACGCCGCGGAAATCGTGCAGCCCGACCGCGCTGATCTGGTAGCCGCTGACGGCCTTCGCCGTGACCTCGGTGACCACCGAATGCGCGATCGGGATCCAGGGCGCCTGGTCGTGGAAGATCACCTGCGCCTGCTGGTACAGCTTGGTGCGCTCGGCCTGGTCGGAGATGGACTGCGCCTTCAGGATCAGGTCGTTGAACTCCTTGTTGCACCACTTCGACGTGTTGCTGCCGCCGACCCGCGCGGCATCGCAGCCCAGGAGATTGTTCAGGAAGTTGTCGGGATCGCCATTGTCGCCCGACCAGCCGATCTGCTCCAGCTGGTGCTCGCCTTCCTGGGCGCGCTTGCGGTACTCGCCCCATTCATAGGACACGACCTTCGCCTTGATGCCGACCTTGGCGAAATCGTTCTGCATCAGCTCGGCGATGCGCTGGGCGTTCGGGTTGTAGGGGCGCTGCACCGGCATGGCCCACAGGTCGGTCTCGAAGCCGTTCGGATAGCCGGCCTCGGCCAGCAGCTTCTTCGCCGCCTCGGGGTCGTAGGGGTAGTCCTTGATGCTGTCGTCATAGGACCACATGGTCGGTGGGATCGGGTTCTTGGCCACCTGGCCCGTGCCCTGATAGACGGCGTCGATGATCGCCTGCTTGTTCACCGCCATGTTGACGGCCTGGCGCACCCGCACGTCGTCATAGGGCTTCTTCTGCACGTTGATCGCGACGTAGCCGACATTGAGGCCGGGCTTCTGCAGCACGGTCAGCGCCGCGTCCGCCTTCATCGCCGGGATGTCGGCCGGATTCGGATAGGCCATGACATGGCATTCGCCGGCCTGCAGCTTGGCGTAGCGCACCGCCGCGTCCGGGGTGATGACGAAGACCAGGTTGTCGATCTTCTGCTTGCCGCCCCAGTACTGGTCGAACGCCTTGTAGCGGATCAACGCGTCCGGCTGGTACTGCACGAACTGGAACGGGCCGGTGCCGATCGGCACCTGGTCGATCTGCTCGGGCTTGCCGGCCTTCTGCAGCGCATCGGCGTATTCGGCCGACAGGATCGAGGCGAAGTTCATCGCCATGTTGGCGATGAAGGGGGCGTTCGGGCTGTTGAGCGTGAACTTGACGGTGGTGTCGTCGACCTTGTCGATCGACTTCAGCAGCGCCGGCATGCCCATGTCGCCGAAGTAGTCATACGACCCGCCGGACACCTTGTGATAGGGGCTGTCCTCCTTCCACATCCGGTTGAATGAGAACAGCACGTCGTCGGCGTTGAAGTCGCGCGTCGGCGTGAAGTTGTCGTTCGACTGCCACTTCACGTCCTTGCGCAGGTGGAAGGTGTAGACGGTGCCGTCATCCGACACGTCCCAGGACTCCGCCAGGGCAGGGGCGACTTCCGTGGTGCCCTGCTTGAACGCCACCAGCCCGTCATAGGCCGGCAAGGACGCGTCGAAGCTGGTGCCGGTGGTGTTGATCTGCGGGTTGAAGTTCTCCGGGCTGCCCTCGGAGCAATAGACCAGCGTCTTGGCCTCGGCCGACGCCGCCATCCCCGCGGCGAGGGCCAGCGCCATTGCCGTGGCGGACAGGAAGCGGGACATGGGGTTCTCTCCCTAAAGCGGTCGGGAGCCGATCGCGGCGCCCAGGTTGCGGGGATTACCGCAACCTGGGGGTGCGCTGTCAATCGGCGCCCGCGACGCCGCCCGCCGCCACAGTCTCGGATGAGACCGTCAGGCTTAAAGTCCGTCGCATTTGACGCGACTCGCACCGAACAGAACCGTCATTGCGAGCGCAGCGAAGCAATCCAGGGGCCAGTGCGCACCGGCCCCTGGATTGCTTCGTCGGCTTCGCCTCCTCGCAATGACGGAAGGGGATGTGCTGGTTGACGCTATTCCTGGATGTCCACACCCCGGAAGTCGTGGATCCGCACCGGGGTGATGACGTAGTTCAGCACCTCCTTGCGGATCGCCTGGTACTCGACCGAATGGGCGATCGGCAGCCACGGCGCCTGGTCGTGGAAGATCACCTGCGCCTGCTCGTACAGCTTGGTGCGCTCGGCCTGGTCGGCAGTGACCTTGGCCTTCATGATCAGGTCGTTGAAGCCCTTGTCGCACCATTTGGCGACATTGCCGCCGCCCTGCCGCGCCGCGTCGCAGCCCAGCAGGTTGTTGAAGAAATTGTCCGGATCGCCATTGTCGCCGCCCCAGCCGAACTGCGCCATCTGGTGCTCGCCGTCCTGGGCCCGCTTGCGGTACTCGCCCCATTCATAGGAGACGATCTTGGCCCGGATCCCGACCTTGGCCAGGTCGGCCTGCATCAGCTCGGCGATGCGCTGGGCGTTCGGGTTGTACGGGCGCTGCACCGGCATGGCCCAGAGATCGGTGTCGAAGCCGTCGGCCAGGCCGGCCTCGGCCAGCAGCTTCTTCGCCGCCTCGGGGTCGTATTTGTAGTCCTGGATGCCGTCATTGTAGGACCAGATGGTCGGCGGGATCGGGTTCTTCGCCGCCTGGCCGGCGCCCAGATAGACGGCGTCGAGGATCGCCTGCTTGTTCACCGCCATGTTGATGGCGCGGCGCACGCGCACGTCGTCGAACGGCTTCCTGGTGACGTTGAAGGCGAGATAGCCGGTGTTCAGCCCCGGCTGGCTGACCACCGTCACCGCCGGGTCCTTCTCCATCGTCGCCAGGTCGGCCGGGTTCGGCGACGGGATCACCTGGCACTCGTTGGCTTTCAGCTTGGCGTAGCGGACCGAGGAATCGGGCGTGATGGCGAAGACCAGCGTGTCGATCTTCTCCCGCCCGCTCCAGGCCTGGTCGAAGGCCTTGTAGCGGATCAGCGCGTCCGGCAGGTACTGCACGAAGCGGAACGGCCCGGTGCCGATCGGGATCTGGTCGACATCCTCCGGCGTGCCGGCCTTCATCATCGCGTCGGCATATTCGGCCGACAGGATCTGGGCGAAGTTCATCGCCATGTCGGCCAGGAACGGCGCCTCCGGCCGGGTCAGAGTGAACTTGACGGTGTAGTCGTCGACCTTGTCGATCGCCTTCAGCAGCGCCGGCATCCCCATGTCGCCGAAATAGTCGTAGGAGCCGCCGGAGACCTTGTGATAGGGGCTGTCCTCCTTCCACATCCGGTTGAACGAGAACAGCACGTCATCGGCGTTGAAGTCGCGCGTCGGGGTGAAGGCCTCGTTCGAGTGGAACTTGACGCCGTGGCGCAGGTGGAAGGTGTAGACGGTGCCGTCGTCCGACACCTCCCAGGATTCGGCCAGGGCCGGCACCACCTTGGTGCCGCCGCGCTCGAACGCCGCCAGCCCGTCATAGACCGGCACCGAGGCGTCCAGGCTGGTGCCGGTGGTGTTGATCTGCGGGTTGAAGTTCTCCGGGCTGCCCTCGGAGCAATAGACCAGCGTCTTCGCCTCGGCCGAGGCCGCGCCGGCCGCCAGGACCAGCGCCAGCGCCGTGGCGCTCAGGAAACGGGACATGAGGCTCTCCCTGCAGGCCAGATGATTGATGCGCGATCCGGTCGACGCCAGATCGTCAAACGGTACGGTACCGTCTAGGCTGGGCGAAAGCTCTGCTCTTTTGCATGCCCCGGTGCGCCTTGCTGGCACGGCTCCGGGGCAGGGGGATCGCCGCATGACCGGAAGACTCCGCCCGCCGGCCGGGAAGGATGAGGGAACGCCGCGTGCCGCGCGGCAGGAGGCCCGCCAGGAGGAGCTGCTGCGGGCGGCCACCGAGGTGTTCTTCACCTCCGGCTTCGCCGGGGCCAGCGTCGACGAGATCATCGCGAAGGTCGGCGGCTCCAAGCGCACCATCTACAGCTATTTCGGCAACAAGGAGCAGCTGTTCGCCACCGTGGTGCGGGAGATCGTCCGCAACGCCATGGGGCCGCTGGCCGAAGCCGACTTCGTCCAGGCGGATCTCGAGGCGACGCTGCGGGGGGTCGGGCTGCGCTATCTCGGCGTCATCATGTCGCCCGAGGCCCTGCACCTGTATCGCACGGTGGTGGGCGAGGGCAGCCGGTTTCCCGACCTCGCCAGGGTGTTCTTCGACGCCGGGCCGGGCCGGACCGGCGCGAATCTGGCGCGCGTGCTGGAGGAGAAGGGAGGCGAGTGGGGCATCGCAGCCGGCGACCCGAAGCGGCTGGCGGACCATTTCCTGGGGTTGATCCGTGACGACCTCCATCTCCAGGTCGTGCTCGGGCTGCGGCCGCCGCCGACGCCTGCCGAGGCCCGGGCGGCCGTGGACTCCGCGGTCCGGATGTTTGTCAATGGCGCCCGTGGGCCGGGTGCGACGCGTGCCCCATCAGGCGGGCGAGGGTGAGCTTGGTGGCGACCAGGACCGGCGCCGCGACCAGGAACAGCAGCGCGATCGCCAGGAAGCATTCGTTGAACGACAGCGTCGACACCTGTTGCACGAGAGCCTTCTGGATCATGGCGGTCGCCGCGGCGCCCGCCTCCTCCACCGGATAGCCCCGCGCGGTCAGCAGGGCCGAGAGCGTCTCCTGCCGGTCGACCAGCATCGGGTTGCCGGGCGCGAGCTGTCCGGCCAGCACCGTGAGGTTCAGCGCGTTCTGGTGGTCGAGATAGGTGGCCAGGCCGGCGACGCCGATCTGGCCGCCCATCTGGCGGCCGATGTTGAAGAGCGCCACGCCGTAGGGCAGCACCTCCGGGCGCAGATCGCGCAGCGTGCCCACGGTCAGCGAGACGAAAAGGAGGCCGAGGCCGAGGCCGCGCAGCAGCAGGGCCGGCACCATGTCGGGCAGGCCGCTCTCGGAGGTCGAGCCCGACAGCATCCACATCGACGTCATGAAGCAGATGATGCCGAAGGGAACCATCTTGACCGGATCCAGCTGCCTGAACTGGATCACCGCGCCGGCGGTGAGGAGGCCGAGGCAGACCAGCGCGCCGCTCGGCAGCAGCAGCAGCCCGGCATAGGTCGGCGACAGGCCGAGCACGCCGGTCGCGAAGGCCGGGATGACGAAGGCGCTGCCGAACAGCGCGCCGCCGGCGATGAAGCTGACGATGAAGCCGAAGCTGAAATGCTCGTCGCGGAAGACGGCGGTGTCGATCAGCGCCCCGCCCTTCCGCGCCAGGGCCTGCCAGGCCAGGAATGCCGTGGCGGCGGCGAGCCCGGCGAGGCTGATATGCACGATCTCGGGTTCGTCGAACCAGTTGTAGCGGCTGCCCTCCTGCGTGACGTAGATGAAAGCGGTCATCGCCGCGCCCAGCAGCACGAGGCCGGGCCAGTCCGGCCGGCCCGTCGCCGCCGGCCGGTCGCGGTGGCCGGGGGCGAGCAGCGCGGCCGCCAGGCCGGCCAGGCCGAGCGGCACATTGGCCAGGAACATCCAGGACCAGGACAGGGTGTCGACGGTCCAGCCCTGCAGGGCCGGGGACAGGGTCGTGGGCGCCACCGTCGTGGCGAAGGCGAAGACGGCCTGGACCAGCCCCTGCCGGGACCGGGGAAAGACCTGGAACAGCAGCGACTGGCCGGCGACGAGCAGGACGGCGCCGGCGACGCCCTGCGCGATCCGCCACGCCACCAGGACGCCGAGGCCGCCGGCCGCGGCGGCCCCGATGGCGCCGGCCAGCAGGACCAGGGTCGCCCCCGCCAGCAGCCGGCGCGGCGCCAGGCGCAATGTCAGCCATGCCGCCAGCGGAAACGCGGTCAGCTTGGCCACGAGATAGGCGATGTTGACCCAGGCGACCTCGTCCTGGGTGGCATGGATGCCGCCCATGACATGGCCGCGGGTGACCACCAGGACGGTGCTGTTCACCGCATCCATCGCGGCGGCGATGGTCAGCACGCCGAGAAGCAGCCACGGCCGCGTCGCCGGCAGCGCCGTGGCACCGGCCGGCGACGGGGCGGGATCGGCCGCCGCGGTCACGATGCGCCGTCCGCCGCCCGGAAGATCGCGGCCCGGGCCGTCCCGCTCTCGGACGCCGCCGCCGTGCCCGGACCGGAGCCCACCTCGACGGCGACATCGACCGACAGGCCCGGCACCAGCCGGCCGAGCAGGCCGTAGCCGGCGGGAAGCGTGATCTTGACCGGCACGCGCTGCACGATCTTGACGAAGTTGCCGGTGGCGTTGTCGGGCGGCAGCAGGCTGAAGGCGGCGCCGCTGCCGGGCGCCAGGCTGTCCACCCGCCCCCGGATGACCGCGTCCGAATAGCCGTCGACGCGGATCTCGACGGGCTGGCCCACCGCCATGCGGGCGACCTGGGTCTCCTTGAAGTTCGCCACCACCCAGACGGCGTCGACCGGCACCACCGCAAGCAGGGCGCTGCCGGGCCGCACATACTCGCCCGGATGGACGCGGCGGTTCCCGACGACGCCGGCGACGGGCGCGCGGATCACCGTGTCCGCCAGCGCGATCTCTGCCAGCTGCAGGTTGGCGCGTGCCTCGGCCAGGCGGGCGTCGATCTGCCGGGCCTCGGAGTCGAGCACCGCCAGCTGCTCGCGCGCGGCCGCCGCGGCGGCCTCTCCCTGTGCCAGGGCGGCCCGGGCGCGATCGGAGTTGGCGGTGGCCGTGTCTTGATTGCGCTGCGGCGACCAGCCCTGGTCCACCAGGCGGGTCGCCCGCGCCAGCTCGCGGCGCGACAGCTCCATATCCGCCCGCCCGACATCGACCGCCGCCTCGGCCTCGCGGATCTTCGCCAGCTGCAGGTCCTTCCTGCGGGCCAGATTCTCGGCGGCGGCCTCGGCCTGGGCGATGGCGGCCGCGGCGCGGTCGCGCTGGGCCCGGTAATCCTCGTCGGCGATCCGCAGCAGCACGGCCCCGGCCTCGACCACCTGGTTGTCGTCGACCAGCACCTCGGCGACATAGCCGGACACTTTCGGGCCGATCGCCGTGATGTCGGCGCGGACATAGGCGTTGTCGGTCCATTCCCGGCCGTCGTCCCACCAGACCCAGGTGGCGCCCGCGGCGACGAGGGCGAGAAGAGCGGTCCCGGCGACCACACGCTTGGCAGTGCGCTTCATCGGAAGACCTCGTCTCCTGCGCGCGGCTCGCGCTGCATCAAATGGGTACGATACCGTACCGTATACATTTCGGGGCGGTCAAGGGCCCGGCCGGAGCGGGCGGCTCGGTGCCGGCCGCCGGCCGTCACCGTCGCGGCGACACAACCGGTCTCACCGATGACGATCATCATGGCTTCACCTCCCGCGAACGGGCGCATGGTCGGCGCCCGGAAGCGAGGGGAAGGATCGCGGATCCCGGACGTCCTTCGCCATTGTGCCGGGCGGTCGTCCGGTACATCAAAGGAGGAGCGGACCTCGCCTTTGGCACAGGTCGGCCTGTCGGGACGCGGCGGCCGGGCCGTGATCAGGCATAGGTCGCCCGGGACGGCAGTCCCAGGGCTGCCGGGTCCTTACGCCGCCCGGTCGGGGTAGAGGCCGGCCAGGCCTTCGCGGCTGGCGGGGCAGACGCCGCGCTCGGTGATCAGCCCGGTGACGTAGCGCGCGGGGGTGACGTCGAAGGCCCAGTTCGCGGCGGCGCTGCCCTCCGGCAGGATGCCGACCGTCTCGATCCGCCCATCCGCGGTGCGGCCGGTGATGTGGCTCAGCTCGCGCGGGTCGCGCTGCTCGATCTCGATGCCGCGGATGCCGTCGGTCAGCGTCCAGTCGATCGTGGTGTAGGGCAGGGCGACATAGAACGGCACGCCGTTGTCATGTGCGGCCAGCGCCTTCAGGTAGGTGCCGATCTTGTTGCAGACGTCGCCGGTCGCGGTGGTGCGGTCGGTGCCGACGATGCACAGATCGACCAGGCCGTGCTGCATCAGATGGCCGCCAACATTGTCGGCGATCACGGTGTGGGGCACGCCGTGGCGGCCCAGCTCGAAGGCGGTGATGCTGGCGCCCTGGTTGCGCGGCCGGGTCTCGTCGACCCAGACATGCACCGGCAATCCGCTGTCATGGGCCAGGTAGATCGGCGCCAGGGCGGTGCCCCAGTCCACCGTCGCCAGCCAGCCGGCGTTGCAATGGGTCAGCACGTTCAGCCGCTTGGGCCGGCCCTTCTTCTCCCAGATCTCGCGGAACACGGCCAGGCCGTGCTCGCCGATGGCGCGGCAGGTGGCGACGTCGTCGTCGCAGATCTCGGCGGCGCGGCGATAGGCGGCGGCGGCGCGTTCCGCCGGCTTCAGGGCCGCCACCCGGCCGCGCACATCGTCCAGCGCCCAGCGCAGATTGACCGCGGTCGGGCGGGTGGCCAGGAGGCGGTCATAGGACGCGGCCAGCGCGGCGTCGGACGGGTCGGCGCGCAGCGCCAGCGCCAGGCCGTAGGCGCCGGTGGCGCCGATCAGCGGCGCGCCGCGCACCTGCATGCTGCGGATGGCGTGGGCCGCCTGGTCCTCGCTCTCCAGCACCACCGTCTCGAAGCCGTGCGGCAGCTTGGTCTGGTCGATGATCACCACGCGCCAGCCATCCTCGGCCGGCCAGATGGTGCGGTAGGACTCGCCGTCGATCTTCATGACTCAACCCTCGCGGAAGACGGTCTCGGCCGCATGGCGCAGATCGGCCGGGCCGGTGAAGCGGTCGCGCTCGACCAGGAAGGCGCGGGCCAGGCGCAGCGCCTTGGTCTCGCAGGCGGCGCGCACATCCGGGTCGGCGATGGTCTCGAGGTCGGCGACATGGGCCAGCCCCAGGATGCGGCGCACCATCTTGGCGCCGGCGAAGCCGACCGTGTCGCGGAACAGCCGGGCCATGGTGGCCTTGCGGTGCGCGTCCAGCGCCAGCGCACCGTCGCCATCGGCGAACAGCTCGCGGGTGAAGGCGTCGCCCGTGCCCTCGGCCCGCCACAGCTCCAGGAAGCGCTTCTGGAAGCCGGTCCAGATCGCCTCGGCCTGGACCAGCAGCCAGCTTCGGTAGTCGGTGCGGTCATCCGTCGCCGTGGCGTGACCGGCCTGGGCGAAATAGGCCAGGAAGAAATTGGCCAGCAGGGCGCCGACATCGAAGCCCATCGGGCCGTAGAAGGCGAATTCCGGGTCGATGGCGCGGCTGTCGCTCTCGGTCACCATGATCGACCCGGTGTGCAGATCGCCATGCACCAGCGCCTCGGCCCGGGTCAGGAAGGCCCATTTCAGCTCCTGAACCGCCACCTTGGCGGCGGCGTCGGCGCGGAATTCGGCGGCGATGCCGTCCAGCTGCGGCGTGGTCCAGCGGTTCAGCTTGGCGATCCGGTACGGATCGGTGAAGACCAGGTCCTCGGTGATCTTGCACAGCGAGATGTTGCCGCAGAACGGCGCCATCTTGGCCTTCTTCTCTGCCGCCGGGGTGTGCAGATCGGAGGTCTTGAACAGGGTCTGGGCCAGGAACTCCGCCATATGCCCGGCCAGCAGCGGGTAGCGGGTGCCGGCGATCATCCCCTTGCGCAGGATGATATGCGGCGTCAGCCACTCCATCACGATCAGCGCCATGGCCGGGTCGAAATGGAAAAGCTTCGGCAGCAGATGCGGCACATGGCTCGCCTGCTCCGACAGCGCATGCCATTCGTACCAGGCGCGGTCCAGCGGCAGCGGCCAGCTGTCGCCGACCAGCCGGACATAGGGCAGGGCCTGCTTCACGACGAGGCCGCTCGCGGCGCCGCGGACGATGAACACCAGGTTCAGATTGCCGTCGCCGACCTCGGTCACCTGCCAGCCGGCCGGGTCGCCGCCCAGCGCGTCGCGGATCGCGGGCAGGCCGGCCAGGGTGGGGCGGATCGACGCCTCGTCCAGCGGCCGGTAGTCCGGCCCGCCGGTCAGCCGGCTCTCCTGCGCTTCGCCCATGAATATGCCTCCGCCCCGGTCTTGCTCTTGGACGGGGCGGAGTGTCCGAAGCCGGCTCCCCCGCTGTCAAGCACGGCCGGTTGCCGGCCGGCGCCATCGATGCGATGCAGGGGCAAGCGAAGGGGAGGAGACCGATGCAGACCGTTCCGCACAACCCGACCGACGGCATCTATCCGGCGACGCCCGACTACATCCACGCGCTGGAGGTGCGGCAGCCAAACCGCATCCTCTATGTCGCCGGCACCATGGGCCTCGACGCGCAGGGTGTGCCGGGCAAGACGCTGGAGCAGCAGCTGGCGCTGATCTGGTCGAACATCCGCACCATCCTGGCCAGCGCGGATATGACCGTGCGCAACATCGTGCGGATCACCAGCTATCTGCGCGATGCATCCTATGCCGACGCCAACCAGTTGGCCCGCATCGCCGCGCTGGACGGCCATGTGGTGCCGACCACGGCCCTGGTGGCGCAGACGCTGTCGCCGGACTGGCTGGTCGAGATCGAGGTGATCGCGGCTGGCTGAGCCCGGTCAGGCCAAGGCGGCCTGCTCCTCGCGCTCGATCCGCCGCCACAGCGACCGGATCATGTCCTTCAGCAGCAGCGCTTCCTGCCAGCGGTCGGACAGCTCGGCGCCGTCCGGGCCGGTCATGGCGTATTCCCTGGGGCCGAGCTCGCACAGGAAGGTCAGCGTCGCGTCCGGCGGGGCGCGGCGGCACCAGGACCGGAAGCCGTATTCCCACCAACCCATGAACAGCTCCAGCCAGTCGCGGTGATGCGGGAAGCTGATCTGCAGCTGGATCTGCTCCCGGCTGGCGACCCGGCCGTGGAAGGCCCAGGCGTGGTCGAGGATGCGGTGGATCAGCGCGTGGTTCTCGGCGCTGACCGGCCAGGCGAACTCCCGCCCCAGCAGGTAGTGCGACAGGTCCGCGGTCAGGCGCAGGTCGGGGAAGCGGTCGAGCAGGTGCAGGGTGGTGATCAGGTCCGTGGTCATCCGGTCCCGATGGGTCTCGACATAGACCGGCACGCTCGCCTCCGCCGCCAGGCGCCGCCAGCCCTCGATATAGGGGAAGCAGTCCTCCAGCCGGTAGGGCCGCACATCCGGCTGCAGGTTGACATGGTCGGCCCCCAGCGCCCGCACCCGGTCGAGGATCGGGCGCAGATCCTCGACCGTGGCGGGGTAGCACTGGGCCTGCCACGCCAGGCCGTGGTCGCGCAGGAAGCCCGTCACCTGCCGGGCGTAGGCGTCATCGGCGAAACGGACGCCCGCCCCGTCGAAGCCGGCGTCGCGGATCATGGCGAGCTTCCGGTCGAGCGGCCATTCGACGCCGTCGGGGTGGCGCCGCTCCATCGCCCAGAGCGACTGAAGGACCAGCAGGCGTTGGGCCATGAAGCGTCTCCTCAGGGTGAAGCGTGTCGCTATGCCGTCGGCCGGGCCGCGGCGCCGGCGGGTGCGCGGTCCAGCCGTCTTTCGTCTACCGTCGAATAGTCCTTCCGCAGGTCGCTCTCATGCGTCTCCGGCCCCCACCACACGGCGGCGACGGTGATCAGCGACAGCACGATGACATAGAGCGCGACGCCCCAGGGCGCCCCATCGAACCAGATCACCAGCATCGCCGACAGGGCGGGGGCGGGGCCGCCGGCGAGGATCGACCCCAGCTCGCGCGCGAAGGCGAAGCCGCTGAAGCGCAGCCGCGGCCCGAACAGCTCGGCGAAATAGGCCGCCTGCGGCCCGAACATGGCGCCGCCGCCGATGCCCATGATCAGCACGAAGGCCAGCACGATCGTGGTGGTGTCGCCGGTGTTCAGCATCATGAAGAACGGCACGGCGAAGATCGCCGAGAACAGCGCCCCGCCGATATAGACCGGCCGCCGGCCGACCTTGTCCGACAGCCAGCCGAAGAACAGGATGCCGAAGATCTCGACGAAATTGCCGCCGAACACGCCCAGCAGCGCCACGTCGCGCGGCAGGTGCAGGGTGTTGATGATGTAGCTGAGGCCGAAGACCGGGAACAGGTAGCCCAGGCCGTTCTCGGCCATGCGCGCGCCGACCACGACGGCGAAGTTGCGCGGGTGGCGGCACAGCGCGGCCAGGGCCGGCGCCCGGATCGGCGGCTGCTTCTCCTGCGTCTCCTCGAAGACCGGCGTCTCACCGATCCGCATGCGGATGAACACGCCGAAGCCCAGCAGCAGCAGGCTGACCAGGAACGGGATGCGCCAGCCCCAGGCCAGCAGGTCCTCATGCGGCAGCAGGGTGACCAGCCCGAACACGCCGGCGGCCAGCAGGTTGCCGATGGTCACGCCCATCGGCGCGAAGCTGCCGAAGAAGCCGCGCCGGCCCTCGGGCGCGTATTCCACCGCCAGCAGCACGGCGCCGCCATATTCGGCCCCGGCGCCCAGACCCTGCAGCAGGCGCATCAGCACCAGCAGCAGCGGCGCCCACAGCCCGATCTGGTCGTAGGTCGGCAGCAGGCCGATCAGGAAGGTGCTGCCGCCGACCATCAGGATGGTGATGACCAGCACCGGCTTCCGCCCCCAGCGGTCGCCGAGATGGCCGAACAGCAGGCCGCCGAAGGGCCGGGCCAGGAAGCCGACGCCGAAGGTCGCCAGCGACACCAGCATGCCGGTGCTGGGGTCGAATTTCGGTAAGAACAGCTCGCCGAACACCAGGGCGGCGGCGGTGCCGTAGATAAAGAAATCGTACCATTCGAGCGCGGAGCCCACGGCCGCGGCAAGCATGACCGGCGTCAGCGGGCGCTTCGCGCCCCCCGCCTGCGGGGTCGCATGTCCCATGTGGCGTCCTCTCCCTTGATCCGGCTTGGGCCGGTTATTGATCATTCAGGCCACCCGGCCCCCGCCCGAAGGCAGGGGCCGGGGGCCGGCTCAGGCCGCGGTCTTGCGGTCGGCGAAGTAGCGCGACCTGGCCGTGGTCTGGTTCTCGTAGATCGAGCCCTGATGCGGCGCCGGCGGCAGCGGCAAGCGCACCGGCACATCGGCCAGGCGCGGGCGGGTCGTCGGCTCGCCGGCCACGATGCGGCTGTCGAAGGCCGCCAGGTCCGGCACGCCCGACAGCGGCCAGGCGTCGGCCGCCGCGAACTCGTACAGCAGCAGCACGCGCGGCTTGTCCGAGGTGTTCTGGGCCGAGCCGTGCACGGCGCGGACATGATGGAAGCTCATCGACCCGGCGCGGCCGATCGCCGGCACCGCGCGGCTGAAGTCCAGGCCGCAGGCCTCCGGATCCATGGCGCCGCAGAAATAGCCGTCGGAATGGTGGTCGTAGACCGGGCCGCGATGGGTGTCGGGCAGCACCAGCATCGCCCCGTTCTCGACCGTGCAGTCGTCGAGCATCACCCCGACGGCCAGGATGTCGTCATTGGTGTGCGGGTAGAAGGCCCAGTCCTGATGCCATTCGACTGGCGACCCGAATTGCGGCGACTTCAGGTTGATCTTCGACCCATGCAGCCGGACGCCCGGCCCCAGCAGCGCCTGCAGGATCGCCACCAGCCGGGGCGACCGGGCGATGTCCCAGAACAGCTTGTGGTGTTTGTGCGGCGTCTTGATCCGCCGGACCCGCGGCGCGTCGGCCGAATGCCCCGGCTCCAGGTCGTAGACGTCGGTGTGGGCGGTCACCGCGCGCGAGCCCTCGATGAACTCGGCCACCACCCGCCGGGCCTCGGCCAGCTGCGCCGAATCCAGCACGTCCTCGACCACCACCACCCCGTCCCTGCGATACGCAGCGACCTCCTCATCCTTGATCATGGCGTTTCTCCCTTGGGGTTCGGTAGCGCTACCGTGACTCGACGGTAGCGCTACCGCAAAGGGCAGTCAACGCTCTCGGCCGGCTTGCAAATCGCAGCGGCTTCGCTTCAAGGTCTGCGCCATGCGAGACGAGACAGCAGCGAAGCCGGGTCGGAAGCCGCGCATCGAGGATGTGGCGGCGCTGGCGGGCACCTCACCGATGACGGTATCGCGCGCCCTGCGCGGCGAGGGGCGGGTGTCGCCGGAGACGCTGGCGCGGATCCATGCCGCGGTCGAAGCGCTGGGCTATGTCCCCAACCTGTCTGCCAGCAGCCTGGCCTCGCGCCGCAGCGGCATCCTGGCGGTGCTGGTGCCGACCATCGGCAATTCGGTCTTCTCCGAGACCGTGCGCGGCGTCGCCGATGCGGCGGAGGCGGCGGGCCTGCACCTGCTGATCGGCGACTACGCCTATTCCGACGACAAGCGCCGCCAACTGGTGCGCGCCCTGGTCGGGCGCCGGCCGGACGCGCTGGTGCTGGTCGGCGCGGTGCAGGACGAGGCGGCGCGCACGCTGCTGCGCCAGCATGACGACATCCCGGTGGTCGAGACCTGGGAGCTGTCGGACGACCCGGTCGACATGGCCGTCGGCTTCTCGAATTTTTCCGCCGGCGCCGAGGTGGCGCGGCACCTGGTTGGCGGCGGCCGGCGGCGCTGCGCCTTTGTCGGCTCGGCTGAGAGCCGGGCCGCGGCGCGGCTGGCGGGCTTCACCGCGGCCCTGGCGGAGGCCGGCGCGGCCCCGCCCGAGACCGAGACCCCGGCCGACCTGTCGATCGAGGCCGGGCGGGTGTCGCTCGACCGGCTGCTGGCCCGCGCCCCGGATCTCGACGGCGTGTTCTTCGCCACCGACGTCATGGCCGTGGGCGGCCTGCTGGAATGCCAGCGCCGCAGCATCGACGTGCCCGGCCGCATCGCCATCGTCGGCCTCGGCGACCTCGAGATCGGCCGGCAGCTGCGGCCGGCCCTGACCACGGTCCGGATCCCCGCCTACGAGATGGGGCGCCGCGCCGGCGAGCTGATCCTGGCCCGGCTGGGCAAGGGCGCGCCGCCGCGGGAGGGCCGGATCATCGACCTCGGCTTCTCCCTGGTGCGGCGCCAGTCGAGCTGACGGCTACCAGTCCAGGCGGACGTCGCGGCCGGTGGCGGAGCTCTCGACCGCGGCCTCGATCACCCGGATCACGTCGCGGCCGTCGCGCGGGTCGACCGGCGGCGGGGCGCCGTCGCGCACCGCGGCGGCGAAGCCGTCATAGAAGGCACCGTAGCAGCCGGGCGCGATGGCCAGGCGCTGCGGCTCCGGCTTGCCGGTTTCCTGCCCGACCGTCAGCCAGCCGGTCTCCGGCTCGGTCTGGGCGGTGCCGGCGCGCAGATGGTCCTCCTGCGGATCGATCTCCATCTTGCGGAAGGTGGCGCGGTCGCCCTGCACCACCAGCCGCGCCCCCGGCTCCGCCACCAGGATGCGGCAGCGCAGCAGGGCGCGCGTCGGGCCGAAGCCGAGGGTGAAGACGGCGTCGTCCACCGCCTCGGCGCCGGGGCGGATGGCGCGCAGCTCCGCCCGCACGAAGTCCGGCCGGCCGAACAGCACCAGCGCCTGGTCGATCAGATGCGACCCCAGGTCGTAATGCAGCCCGGAGCCCGGCACCGCCTGCTCGCGCCAGCGCGCCCGCACGGTCGGGCGGTAGCGGTCGTAATTGGATTCGAAGGACAGCACCCGGCCCAGCCGGCCCTCGGCGATCAGGTCCCGCAGGGCCAGGAAGTCGCCGTCCCAGCGCCGGTTGTGGAACACGGTCAGCACCCGCCGCCGCGCCGCCGCCAGGGCGATCAGGTCGTCGGCCTCGGCCGCCGTCACCGTGACCGGCTTGTCGACCACGACATGCTTGCCGGCCTCCAGCGCCCGGCGGGCCACGGCGTGGTGGCTGCCGCTCGGCGTCGCCACCACCACCGCCTCGACCGACGGGTCGGCCAAGAGGGCGTCGACGGTGACGATGGGCAGGCCGGGCGGCGCGTCGGTCACCGCCTCCGGGCTGCGCACGGCGGCCGCGGCCAGCGCGGTGCCGGGGCAGGTCGAAATCAGAGGGCCGTGGAAAACGCGGGCGGCGGGGCCGTAGCCGATCAGGCCGATGCGGACGGGCTTCATGCGATGCGGGCTTCCGTTCCGGCGTCGAACACCACGGCCTTGCCCATGTCGAACACCAGCCGGCTGCGCTGGCCGGGCCGGGCCTCGGCGTCGGGGCGCAGCCGGGCCAGCACCTCCTTGCCGCCCATCTCGACCACGGCGATCAGGTCCGGGCCGGTCGGCTCGGTCACCTCGATCAGGCAGTCGGCCGCCAGGGTCGGGCCGCCGCTGCTGACCGCGCCCTGCGGGTCGGTGATGTTCTCCGGCCGCAGGCCCAGGATGATCTCGCGCCCGGCGGCGCCGCGCAGCCCGTCATTGGCCGGCAGCGGCAGCACCACCTCGCCGTCATGCATCCTGTCGATGGCGGCGTGCGGGCCGCCATTGTGGTCGACCACCTTGGCCTTGATCAGGTTCATCGGCGGCGACCCCATGAAGCCGGCGACGAAGGTGTTGGCCGGGGTGTCGTAGATCTCCCGCGGCGTGCCCAGCTGCTGCAGCTCGCCCGCCCGCATCACCGCGATGCGGGTGGCCAGGGTCATCGCCTCGATCTGGTCGTGGGTGACGTAGACGATGGTCGATTTCAGCCGCTGGTGCAGCTTCTTGATCTCGGTCCGCATCTCCACCCGCAGCTTGGCGTCGAGGTTGGACAGCGGCTCGTCGAACAGGAAGATCTTGGGGTCGCGCACCAGCGCCCGGCCCATCGCCACGCGCTGGCGCTGGCCGCCCGACAGCTGGCTGGGCTTGCGCTTCAGCAGGTGCTCCATCTGCAGCAGCCTGGCGACCTCGGCGATCGCCTTGGCCCGCTGCTCCTTCGGCACGCCGCGCATCTCCAGCCCGAAGCCGATGTTCTGCTCGACCGACATGTTCGGGTACAGCGCGTAGGACTGGAACACCATGGCGATGTCGCGGTCCTTCGGGTGCAGGTCGTTCACCCGCTGGCCGTCGATGGCGATGCTGCCGTCCGAGATGGTGTCGAGCCCGGCGATCATGTTCAAGAGCGTGGACTTGCCGCAGCCGGACGGGCCGACCAGCACCAGGAACTCGCCGTCGTCGATGCCGATATTGATGCCCTTGAGAATCTCGATCGCGCCGTAGCGCTTGATCACGTTCTGGATCGTGAGAGAGGCCATGGTGCGGTTATCCCTTCACCGCGCCCGCCATCAGGCCGCGCACGAAGTAGCGGCCGGCGAGCACATAGACGACGAGCGTCGGCAGCGCGGCGATGATCGCCGCGGCCATGTGGACGTTGTATTCCTTCACGCCGGTCGAGCTGTTGACGATGTTGTTCAGCGCCACGGTCACCGGCATGGCGCCGCCGCCGCCCGCGAAGGACACGCCGAACAGGAAGTCGTTCCAGATGTTGGTGAACTGCCAGATCACCGTGACCACGATGATCGGGATCGAGTTCGGCAGCAGGATCCGCCAGAAGATGCGGAAGAAGCCGGCGCCGTCGATCATCGCCGACTTCACCAGGTCGTTCGGGAAGGCGGCGTAGTAGTTGCGGAAGAACAGCGTGGTGAAGCACAGCCCGTACACCACATGGACGAAGATCAGCCCGGGCGTGGAGGAGGCGAGGCCCAAGAGGCCCAGCGTCCGCGCCATCGGCAGCAGCACGATCTGGAACGGGATGAAGCAGCCGAACAGGATCAGGGCGAAGACGATGCCGTCGCCCTTGAACCGCCACTTGGTCAGGACATAGCCGTTGAGGGCGCCGAGCACGGCGGAGATCGCCACCGCCGGCACCGTCATCAGGATCGAGTTGAGGAAATAGCCCTTCAGCCCTTCGCAGGTCAGGCCGACGCAGGTCGTGCTCCAGGCGCTGACCCAGGGGGCGATGGTCGGCTCCCGCGGCAGCGACAGCAGGTTGCCGGCGCGCACCTCGTCCAGCGTCTTCAGCGAGGTGACGACCATGACGAAGAGCGGGAACAGGTAGATCAGCGCGAACACGCCGAGGATGGCGAACAGCCCCCAGCGCAGCGCCACCGACAGGCCCGAGCGCGGGCCGGGCACCATGATCGAAGCATCAGTCACGGCGGCCACCCCGCAGCTCGGAGTAGAGATAGGGCACGATGATCGCGCTGATCGTCGCCAGCATGATCACGGCGCTGGCGGCGCCGAGGCCCATCTGGTTGCGGGTGAAGGTCAGGCTGTACATGTACAGCGCCGGCATCCAGGTTGAGGTGCCGGGCCCGCCCGCGGTCAGCGCCATGACCAGGTCGAAGCTCTTGATCGCCAGATGGGCCGAGACCACGAAGGCCGACAGGAACACCGGCCGCATCAGCGGGATAATGATCCGGCGATAGGTCTGCGGCAGCGTGGCGCCGTCGATCGCCGCGGCCTTCAGGATGTCGCTGTCGACCCCGCGCAGCCCCGCCAGGAACATCGCCATGACGAAGCCGGAGGACTGCCAGACGCCGGCGATGACGACGGTGTAGATCGCCATGTCGCCATTGATCAGCCAGTCGAAGGTGAAGCTGGTCCAGCCCAGATCGTGCATCAGCTTGTCGAGGCCGAGGCCGGGGTTGAGGATCCATTTCCAGGCGGTGCCGGTGACGATGAAGGAGATCGCCATCGGGTAGAGGTAGATGGTGCGCAGCGCCCCCTCGATGCGGATCCGCTGGTCCAGCAGGATCGCCAACAAGAGGCCGATCGCGGTGCTGATGCCGATATACAGCACGCCGTAGATGCCGAGATTGGCCAGCGAGATGTACCATTTCGGGTCGGCCCACAGCTTCTCGTACTGGATCAGGCCGGCCCAGTTGAAGCTGGGCAGCATCGTCGAGCTGGTGAACGACAGGTACAGCGTGAACAGGATGAAGCCGTAGACGCAGATGATGGTCACGGCGAAGGACGGCGCCAGAACGAGCTTGGGCAATGTCGTCTGGAGCCAATCGAAGGGGGATCGGCGACCCGCGGTTGCGGGTTCGGAGATCGCGGCCATCGGCAGGCCCTCGAATCAGCAGGGGCGGAAAAAGGCGGCGGGGGCCGGTCGCCCGGCCCCCGCGCACGGGTTTACTTGGCGAGCGCCACCGCGTCGACCAGGGCCTTCGCCGCGTCGGCGGAGGACTGGTTCGAGTTGAAGAAGTTGGTGACGACGTCGTAGATCGCGCCCTTGACCGCCGCCGAGGCGGCGTGGCCATGCGCCAGGCTCGGCAGCATGCCGCCGGTCGACTTGAACGCGTCGCGGTCGGCCATCGACTTCTGGCCGCAGGGGTCGAACTTGTCCGGCTTCACCTCGGTGTTGGCCGGGATCGACCCCTTCACCAGGTTGAAGCTCTCCTGGAAGCTCGGGCTCTCGATGGCACTGGCCAGCTTCAGCTGCGCGTCCTGCCGGGCCTTGTCGTCCAGGCTGAACATGGCGAACTGGTCGCTGTTGAACAGGAACGCCTTCTCGCTGCCCGGATAGGGCACGCAGACGATGTCGACACCCGGCTTCAGCCCGGCCTTGATGAACTCGCCCTTGGCCCAGTCGCCCATCACCTGCATGCCGGCCTCGCCATTGATCACCATGGCCGAGGCCAGGTTCCAGTCGCGGCCGGAGAAGTTCGGGTCGACCCAGCCGCGCAGCACGCGGAACTGGTCGAACGCCTTCTGCATGGTGTCGCCGCCCAGCGCCGCCGGGTCGAGGTCGACGAAGGCCTTCTTGTAGAAATCATTGCCGCCGACCGAGACGACGATGGCGTCGAAAATCGTCGATTCCTGCCAGGGCTGGCCGCCATGGGCCAGCGGGGTCACGCCGGCATCCTTGAACTGCTTGGCCAGGGCCTGGAACTCGTCCCAGTTGGTCGGGGCCTTGCCGCCGACCTTGTCGAGCAGCTTCTTGTTGATCCACAGCCAGTTGGTGCGGTGGATGTTGACCGGCGCCGCGACCCATTTGCCGTCATAGGTCGAGAAGGCGGCGATGGCCGGTGGGATGTGGTCGGCCCAATGCTCCTTCTCGGCCAGCGGCGTCAGGTCGGCCAGCACGCCCTGCTCGGCCCAGTCATGGATGGCGGTGCCCAGCAGCTGCACCGAGGTCGGCTTGTCGCCCGCGGTCACCCGGGCGCGCAGCGCAGTCATTGCCGCATCGCCGCCGCCGCCCGCCACCGGCGCGTCCTTCCAGGACACGCCTTCCTTCTGCAGCTGCTCCTTCAGGACGTTGAGGGCGGCGGCCTCGCCACCGGAGGTCCACCAATGCATCACCTCGACCTCCTCCTTGGCCTGGGCGGCCGCGGAAGGGGCGTATGCGGCAGCGGTCAGGGCCAGGAGGCTTGCCGCGGTCGCCGCCAGATACGTCTTGAGATACGTCTTGAACATTCCCTGTCTTCTCCTGTTCGACGCCCGCGCAGGAACGCACAGGCATTCTCCGCCGTCGAACGCGGCGGATCTCGGCGGGGCGTGGCCCCGAACCTCGACTTTCCATCCGAACCGAACGGTCCGGCGGCGTAATGTCTCCATACGCCAAGCGGATGGGGCTGCGGAAGCCGGAATCCCTTTGTCTGACGAATGTTTAGCAGCTGAATCTCAATCATTCGGGAGAGGATTTGCGGGCGCGCGACCGGTCACGCCGGACGCGGGCCTGTGCCTTCTGGCGGCGCCTGCCCGGCAATATCAAATGATGTAATTCTTTCAGGGTTCGAAATATTTTCCTCTTTATCAAATGTTAGGGCGGGCGAAGCGGAACGACGGTATTCAGTGTATCCGTGAGATGCCTGCCGTTCCGGCTCACTCAATGCCGGAGATTTTTGGGCGGAAATTGGACGGAACATAGAAACTGGTGAGGCGTTTCATCATCAGCTTCGCACCGAAGCGGCAGTCAATCGTCCGATCATTGCACTTCATCCGGAGAAGAGGCGGAGGATCTCGAATCCGGACACGGCAAGACTTTGCCCGCGCCGGAAACGGCCGAGGGCAGGAAAGGGTGGAGAATGACGAACAGGATCAAGGGAGCCCCGTCCGCCAGCTTCACGTCCCTGGTGTCGCCGAGGATGCCGGATCTCCGGCGCTACGCGGCATCGCTGACCCGCAATCCGACGGATGCGGAGGACCTGCTGCAGGAAACGCTGATGCGCGCCTACTGCAAGTTCCATCTGTGGCAACCCGGCACCAACCTGATGGCCTGGCTGGTGGTGATGATGCGCCGGCTGTTCCTGTCGAAATTCGTCGGCCCGGCCAACCGGGCGTCCAGCCACTTCCCGGTCGAGGAGTGCGAGATCGCGGTGCCGGTGAACCAGGAGCAGCGGGTCGAGATCGGCCGGGTGCAGGCCTCCTGGTCGCGGCTGAGCCACGACCATCGCGAGGTGCTCGAGATCGTCGCGGTGGGCGGCGCCTCCTATGACGAGGCGGCCAGCGCCCTCGGCGTCCCGGTCGGCACCATCCGCTCCCGCCTCGGCCGGGCGCGGCAGAGCCTGCGGCAGCTGAGCGGCGTGCACTGACCGACCGGACGGCCCGGCCTCATCGCGAAAGGGCGCCCCCACGGCGCCCTTTTCGTGAGACCTTCTCGAAATCCTCCAATCCGTCGTCCCGCCGAAGCGGCACGAGTGTCCGGTTGAAGAAAACGGCAACCGAGGCGTGTTTGGCTCAGATCTGTACTCTATTTATTGTCATCCTCGGGCTTGACCCTTCAAGAGCGGTTCTCGGTGGCCCCTGGATTGCCGGGTCAAGCCCGGCAATGACAATAAAAGTTCAGCTCAGTGCTTTGAGCCACAACCCGAAAAGCTCAACCGGGCACCTGTGCGGAAGCGGGGATCTCGCGACGCTTGCGCGGGAATGACAATGAAGGGGTGGATCGATGTCCTGAAAAGGTCTCTCAGCCCTCCAGCAGCTCCGCCGGCAGCTCGCCATGGCGCGCCAGGATCACCGGCTCCTCCGCCGCGTCCTGGTCCGGTCCGAGATCCTGCCGGGCGAGGATGACGCCGTCGGCGCGGCCGCGCGCCAGCAGCCGCGCCGCATGCTCCTCGGCCGGGCGCCGGCTGGCGAAGCCCTGCTCGCCCAGGCGGCGCCAGCCGTCGCGGCGCCGCTGCTGCTGCCGCGCGAAGCCGACCACCACATAGAGCGACGCCCTGGCCGTCCTCGGCGCGCCGCCATCATCGGAGAGCGGGCCGCCCGCGGCGGGCGCCGGAAGCGGGCGGGGGATCGCATCGGCGGCCGGCGGGGCG
>NZ_NHON01000090.1 GCF_002195995.1 Inquilinus limosus | reverse complement strand
GTCCCAGGCCGGCGACGGCGCCCAGCGCGATGGCGCCGATCTGGCCGAAGGCCCCGCCGGCGAAGACCGCGATCGCCACCGCGGCCAGGGCGATGCCCGCGCGCGGCCGGTCGGGCGTCAGCGTCCGCGCCATGCCCCAGACCGCCTGGGCGACGACGGCGACCGCGACCAGCTTCAGCCCGTGCAGCGCGCCCGCGGCGACCGGCCCGGCCAGGGCGGCGGCGCCGAGCGCGACGGCGCAGAGCAGGATCGCGGAGGGCAGGGTGAAGCCGCACCAGGCAGCCAGCCCGCCGAGCAGGCCACGGCCGCGCAGCAGGCCGAGGGCGAAGCCGACCTGGCTCGACGCCGGGCCGGGCAGGAACTGGCACAGGGCGACGAGATCGGCATAGCCGGCCTCGTCGATCCAGCGCCGCCGCCTCACCAGCTCGTCGCGGAAATAGCCGAGATGGGCGATCGGCCCGCCGAAGGAGGTCAGGCCGAGCTTGAGGAAGGCCCGGAACACCTCGCCCGGCGAGCCCTGCTGCGGCGCTGCGGCCGTCTCGGCGGTGTCGGTCATCGCGGCGGTCGCTCTCGGGGTCGGGCGGGCCTCACCGATAGGCGAGTCGCGCCGGGAGCGTCAATCGCGCAGGACCGCCCGACCCGCATCGGACGAAGCGGATGGGCCGGCGCCGCCCCATCCCCGCCGTCATTGCGAGGAGGCGAAGCCGACGAAGCAATCCAGGGGCCGATGCGCACCGGCCCCTGGATTGCTTCGCCACGCTCGCAATGACGGTGTTTGGAATTCTGGAAAGGCCTCGCTTGCGGGAGAGGCAATCTGTTGATTTGCCTGCCATCCGGCCCGCCCACCGATGTGCAGATGCCCTGACCGGGGAGAGGGAGGATGGGTGGGCCGTCGAGTGGCCCTGGCCTTGTATCGCCGCGTGCTGCTACTCCGCGGCGACGCCGCTGTGGCCCGGGGCGGGGCCGGCCGGCCGCCGGATCCTGGCCTTGCGGGCCTCGGCCTCGGCGACCTCCAGCTGCCGGCGCGCCCCGGCATGGGACGGCTCCAGCTCGACCGCCCGGCCCTGCGCCTGGATCGCCTCGTCCCAGCGCTTCTGGGCGGCCAGCAGGTTGCCGAGATGGCGGTGCAGTGCCGCGTCGCCGGGCGACAGCTTGATCGCCCGCCGCACGGTCGACACCGCCTTGTCGGCGTGGCCGAGCGCGGCGAAGGCGGCGCTGAGCTGCCGCAGCGCGCCGGCATGGTCGGGCTCGATGTCGATCGCGCGGCGCAGCTCGACGACCGCATCCTTCCACCGCTTCCAGCCGGCGAGGAGGTTGGCGAGGTGACGGTATGGCGCGGCATCATCCGGCGACAGCTCGGTCGCCCGGCGCGCCGCCGCCTCCGCCTCTTCCGGCCGGCCGAGCGCGGCAAGGGCGGTGCTCAGCTGGCGCTGCGCGCCGGCATGCGACGGCTCCAGGGCGATCGCCGCCTCCAGCGCCGCGATCGCCTCGTCCCAGCGCTTGCCGGAGATCTGCAGCGCGGCCAGGGCGCGGTGCAGATGCGGCGCCTGCGGATCATGCGCCAAGGCCCGCCGGCAGGCCTCGATCGCTTCCGGCAGCCGGTTCAGCTGCGACAGCGCCGTGCTGTGCAGATGGTGCAGCCGGGAATGGTCCTCACCCCGGGCGATGGCCTCGGCGATCAGCGGCTCCGCCGCCGCGGCCTTGCCGGCGCTGATCAGGAAGCCGGCGCGCGCGTTCGTGGCGTTGGCGCTGCCGGCGAAGTTCCGGCCGATCTCCTCGATCGTCGCCATCGCCTCGTCGGCATGGCCGCAGCGCTGCAGGATCGTGGCGACCCAGGCGTACAGCCCGACCATGTCGCGCTCGCGGTCGAAGGCGGTGCGGATGGTGTTGGGCGGATGGCCCAGCAGCTCCCGCGCCACCGCCGCGGCCTTGTCCTGCGCGGCCCTGGCCTGCTCGGGCCGGCGCAAATCGGTCAGGATCTCGGCCAGCAGCAGGTGCAGGTCGGGATCGAAGCGGTAGTGCCGGATCGATTCGCGCAGGGCCTCGGCCGCCTCCTCCAGCCGGCCGCGCGCCCGCAGGATGCGCCCGAGCTGCTCGAACATCGACGACCGGGTGGAGGCGCGCAGCAGCAGCTTGCGCTTCAGCTTCTGCACCACCTCGGGCGGGATCGGGTCGCGGGCGTGGTCGCGCTCGTCCTCGAACAGGCGGATCGCCGTCCGCTCGATCTCCTCCGCCTCGGCCAGGCTGCGGTCGAGCAGCAGGCAGCGCGCCAGGCTGTGATGGAAGTCGGATCGCTGCGGGTCGAGCGCGAGGGCGTTGCGCCAGAGCCGGACCGCCTCCGGCGCCCGGCCGATCGTCATCAGCATGGTGGCGGCCAGGGCCTGGGCCTCGGCCAGATCGGCCGGGGCGCGCGCGACCCATTCGCGGGCGAGAACCCGGCCTTCGCCATACCGCCCATGGCCCCAGAACAGCTTGAACAGCAGCTCGGCCGCGTCGATCGAGTCCGGGTCGAGCTCGAGCGCCCGGCGCAGGCTGGCGACCGCCTGGTCGATCTCGCCGGTGTGCTGGGCCGACCGGCCCATCTGGACATGGTACAGCGGGTCGGCCTCCCGCAGCCGCTGCGCCTCCTCGGCGAGCCGGGCGGCCTCGTCCTCGCCGCCCTGGGCCTGCCGCAGCTTGCCGAGATGCAGGAGGGTCGCCGGATGGCCGGGCAGCAGCCCGGCCGCGCGGCGCGCCTCCGCGACCGCCTCCTCGACCCGGCCGGAGCGGGCCAGGGCCTCGCTGCGCACCCGGTGCTGATAGGCCACGATCTCGGCCGGGCGGGCCGGGGCTGCGACCGGCTGGTCATCCTCGCCGTCGGGGAACACCCGGGCCAGCGTCCGGCGCAGCTCCTCGTCGATCTCCAGCCCGGCGCCGTCGCCGTGGAACAGCTCGGTCCGCTTGGCGTCGGTCAGGTTGGAATCGACGTCCCAGCTGGTGTTGATCGGCTTGAAGTGGCGCAGGCCGACCTTGAAGCTGGCCTCGTCCGGGGTCATGCCGATGACGTTGTGGATCGCCCATTGCACGTCCTCGGGCGATTTGGCCGGCACCACCGCCCATTTCTCGGTGCAGGCGTCCAGCCGGCCGGCCTTCTTGTGGAAGAAGTGCTTGTGCCGGCGCTGCGGCGGCAGCGCCTCGGTGGCGTAGGTGTGGATCCACCAGCCGTCGAAGCGGATGAAGCCGGTGTCCGACTGCTCGGCGATCTCGAACACGCTCTGGCCGTCGCGGGTGACCGCCAACTCGTCGATGTCGACGTTGATGACGCTGGCGGCCTGCCGGAAGTAGCGCAGCCGGGCATGCTCGAAGGCCGCGGCCTGGCCGTAGAACGAATCCCAGATGCTGTAGGACAGCGGGCGGCGGCCGTCGAACACGCCCCATTTGTAGGGCCAGGGGATGGTCAGCACCTCGATCGACGGGTCGATCGACCGCAGCGCGTCGTCGAGCTCGCGCACGTCATAGGCCGTCGAGGCGTTGTCGTAGAGGACGACGCCGTTGGCGCCGTGGCCGCGGGCATAGTAGCGCACCCAGTCCTGGATCCAGGCGATGTCGTTGTCCTGGCTCATCGCATAGATGCAGCGGCGGCCGTCGAACAGCCCGCTCAGATTGGGCTGCGGCGCCAGGAAGGCGCGGCCCAGGCTGGTGTCGGCGATCAGCCCGGTGGTGCCGGGCGGGACCGGGACGGTGACCAGGTCGACCCAGCGCTTGTGCCGCACCTCGAAGGCGCAGCGCTGCATCGAGGGCAGGGCGGTGAAGGCGAAGTCCAGCTCCGTCTCCAGGTTCAGGAGCGGCGGCCCGACCAGACGGATCGACTCGCCCGACGCGTCCCAGAACACGTCGCAGAACACGGTGGTGAAATCGAAATCGTCCTCGTAGCTGGCATGGCGCAGCGTCGGCGGCCGCGGCGGCAGGCGGATCGGGTCGTGGCTGAAGTCGAGGATCCACGGGGTCAGCGCCGAGAGCCGCCGCGGCGCGCCCGGGCCGTCGCGGAGGACCGGGCTCTCCCGGCCCTCCGCCTCCCCCGTCGCCGGCGTCACCGCCGGCTGCGGCATCTCCGCGGCCCGGCCCCGCGCCGCATCGTCGGCATAGGCCTGGATCAGCCGGCGCAGCCCGTCCTCGACCGGGATCTCGGCCCGCCAGCCCAGCAGCGCCTCCGCCCGCGCCGGGTCGCCCCGGAAATGCGCCACGTCGAAGTTGCGGGGCGGGGCGATGCGGATCTCGACCGGGGCCAGCGCGGCCTGTCGCGCCATCTCCGCCAGCTCGCCCAGCGACACGGCGCGGCCGCCGACATAGTGGATCGGCGGCAGCGCCCGGTGGCCTTCCTCGAGGCACTCGATCAGCAGCGACAGGCCGCGGCCGATATCGTCGACATGGGTGAAGTCGAAGGTGTTCTCCGCGCCTTCGATCGAGATCGTGCCGCCGGTGGCGGCCGCGCGGGCGAAGGCGGGCACCACCCGGTTGCCATGGTCGGCGGTCGAGCCGAAGACATTGGAGAAGCGGACGATCGCGGTGGCCAGGCCATCCTCGCGGGCGCGGCCGACCGCCGCCTCGGCGGCCGCCTTCGAGCGGCCGTAGATGTTGAGCGGCCGCAGCGGCGCGTCCTCGGGCACCGGCAGCGCCGCCGCGTCGCCATAGACCTCCCGGCTCGAGGCATAGATCACCCAGGGACGGCGGTCGGCCGGCTGCTCCAGCGCCACCTGCAGCACCGCGCCGGTGCCGTTCACATTGACGTCCCAGCACAGCTCCGGATTGCGCTCGCCGTCGATGACGCGGGAGACCGCGGCGAGCGACAGGACGCCGTCGCACCCTTCCATGGCCTGCCGCAGCCGGTCGCGGTCGCGGATGTCGCCATGGCCGGGCGTCCCCGGATCATGGGCGATGTCGAACGGCACCGGCCGGTGCCCGGCCTTGGCCAGGCGCCGCATCATCTCCGTGCCGATCAGCCCGCGCGAGCCGGTGACGAGGATCTTCATGGGGAGGTCTCTCGTGGTCGTTGTTCCATGGGCGTCGGCGGAGCGCCGCCGGTCGGATCAGGCCGTTCGGAGCGGCGGCCATCCCTGGGCGTGGGTCATCTCGTCATCCTCCATGGCGAAGGCCGCGGCAGACTCCCGTCGCCGCGCGGTTCCGTCCCGGACGCCGGACCGCTGATGGATCTCTCATGCCGCGCAACGGGACATTGCCGCTCGGAGGCGAATGTCTCGCCGCGAAACCTTCAGACCATCAGAGTTCAGGCCCGATGACTCAGGTTTCGCATTCAAACTTTTGTGAATTTTCGTGTCAATGAAGTTTTTGTAAGATCTTTGGGAGGGTTTTCTCAGGAAAACTCAAAGAGTTTGGCGATTTTGTGATTCGAGGTTGCTCAATGAAATCTTTTGACAACCGCTGGTGGCAGCATTCATCCGGCCGTCCGACATGAAGCGGGCAGCCGAAACGCGACGCGCCCGGCTTCCTGTCGGGCCGGGCGCGCCTGGTCGATCGATGCGGGATGTCTGGAACGGGGCAGGGAAAGCGGCCGGGCGTCAGCCCGCGGCGGCCTCCTCCACCGTCTGCTCGATGGCGCCGAAGATGGAATGGCCGTGGGCGTCCTTCATCTCGATCCGCACCGTGTCGCCGAAGCGCAGGAAGGATGTCCTGGCCGCGCCCGACAGGATGGTCTCGACCATGCGCAGCTCGGCCAGGCAGGAGTAGCCGTGGCCGCCCTGGGCGATCGGCTTGCCCGGCCCGCCATCCGAATCGCGGTTCGAGACGGTGCCGGAGCCGATGATGGTGCCGGCGCCCAGCGGCCGGGTCTTCGCCGCATGGGCGACCAGGGTCGGGAAGTCGAAGGTCATGTCGACGCCGGCATCGGCCCGGCCGAAGGGCGCGCCGTTCACCTCGACCAGCAGCGCCCGGTGCAGCTTGCCGCCGTCCCAGGCGTCGCCCAGCTCGTCCGGCGTCACCGCCACGGGCGAGAAGGCGGAGGACGGCTTGGACTGGAAGAAGCCGAAGCCCTTGGCCAGCTCGCCCGGGATCAGGTTGCGCAGGGAGACGTCGTTGACCAGCATCACCAGCCGGATCGCCTGCGCCGCGGCGTCGCGGCCGGGGCCCATCGGCACGTCGCCGGTGACGACCGCGACCTCGCCCTCCAGGTCGATGCCCCAGGCCTCGCTCTCCATCCGGATCGGGTCGCGCGGCGCCAGGAAGCTGTCGGACCCGCCCTGGTACATCAGCGGGTCGGTCCAGAAGCTCTCCGGCATCTCGGCGCCGCGGGCCTGCCGCACCAGCGCGACATGGTTCACATAGGCCGACCCGTCGGCCCATTGATAGGCGCGGGGCAGGGGCGACAGGGCCTGATGCTCGCGGAACCGGTCGCTCGGCACGGCGCCCAGCTCCAGATCATGGGCCAGCGCCTCCAGCCGCGGCCGCAGCAGGTCCCAGTCGTCGAGGGCGCGCTGCAGCGTCGGGGCGATGCCCCCGGCCACGGTGTAGCGGGTCAGGTCGCGTGAGACGACGACGAGGCGCCCGTCGCGCGACCCGTCCCTCAGGCTGGCGAGCTTCATCGGCCGGTGTCCTCCCGTTTGTCGAACTGTTTCTCCAGCCCGCTCCAGCAGGCCGGATAGTCATCCTGCAACGTCGGCAGGTCGGCTGCATAGCGGGTCAGAAGCTGCGGGAAGCGGGTCTCGAACATGAAGGCCATAGTGCCGGTCAGCTTCACCGGCTTCAGCTCGGCCGTGCTGGCCTTGGCGAAGGCGTCGGTGTCCGGGCCGTGCGGCAGCATGCAGTTGTGCAGGCTCATGCCGCCGGGCAGGAAGCCCTCCTCCTTGGCGTCGTAGCGGCCATAGATCAGGCCCATGAACTCCGACATGATGTTCATGTGGTACCAGGGCGGCCGGAACGAATGCTCGGCCACCAGCCACCGCTCCGGGAAGATCACGAAGTCGACATTGGCCGTGCCCGCCTCGCCGGACGGGGCGGTCAGCACCGTGAAGATCGACGGGTCCGGATGGTCGAAGGCGATGGCGCCGACCGGGGAAAAATTCCGCAGATCATACTTGTAGGGCGCGTAATTGCCATGCCAGGCGACGACGTCGAGCGGCGAGTGGCCGATCGTCGTCTCGTGGAAGCCGCCGCACCACTTCACCACCACGCGGTGCGGCGTCTCCTTGTCCTCGAAGGCCGCGGCCGGGGTCTTGAAGTCGCGCGGATTGGCCAGGCAGTTGGCGCCGATCGGCCCGCGGTCGGGCAGGGTGAACTTGGCGCCGTAATTCTCGCAGACATAGCCGCGCGACGGCCCGTCGACCAGCTCTGCCTTGAACTTGGTGCCGCGCGGGATCACCGCGATCTCGGCCGGGCCGATCTCGATCACGCCGAGCTCGGTGACCAAGCGCAGCGACCCCTGCTGCGGGACGATCAAGAGCTCGCCATCGGCGTTGAAGAACACCTCGTCGGCCATCGACTCGGTGGCCAGGTAGACATGCGCGGCCATGCCGGCCTGGGTGAACACGTCGCCGGCCGTGGTCATGGTGCGCATGCCGGTCAGGAAGGTCAGCGCCTCGTCCGGGATCGGCGTCGGGTCCCAGCGCAGCTGGCCCAGCGGCAGGCCGTGGCGGACGATATGCGGCGCCGTCTTCCAATGCGGCAGCTCGATCTCCCGGAACCGGCCGACATGCTTGACCGACGGCCGCAGCCGGTACAGCCAGGACCGCTCATTGGTGCCGCGCGGCGCGGTGAAGGGCGAGCCGGAGAGCTGCTCGGCATAGAGGCCATAGGCGCAGCGCTGCGGCGAGTTCTGGCCCTGGGGCAGGGCGCCGTCCAAGGCCTCGGTCTCGAAGTCGTTGCCGAATCCCGGCATGTAGCGGAGCGTCATCGCATCCTCCCGGCCTCATTCCGTCCTGCCGGGATGATCGTTTCATCTGAAACGAATATCAATGCGAATCTGCGCCACCCTGGGACGGCAAGGCGCTGCCTAGTCGTCGTTGACGGCCAGGCGCCGCAGCGGGGCGGGGGCGTGGTGCAGGTCGGGTCCGGCGCCGCGCCGGCGCTTGGCTGCCAGCAGCGACTCGGCGATCTCCTGCGACCGCACCGCCAGCACCGACAGCAGCGTGTCGCTGAGCCCGTGCGAGGTCTCGGATTGGCCCTGCAGGTGGATCTGCGGCCGGAACTCGGGCCGGGTGCGCAGCCGGTAGTCGCGGTCGACCGTGAAATCCTCGATCCAGGGCGCCAGCGCCGACAGCAGCCGGCGCCCGCCGTCGCGCTCATAGCCGGTGGCCAGCACCACCGCGTCGTAGCCGCGCCGCCCGGCGGTCCCGGCGATGCCGTCGCGCAGGGTCAGGCCGATCCCGTCCGCCGCGGCCTCGGCCTCGGCCACCTCGCTGCGGCCGCACAGGGCCAGCCGCGGCGCGCCCTGGACGCTCTGCTGGTACAGGATGTCGTAGATCCGCTCGATCAGGTCGGCGTCGACCACGGCGTAGTTGGTGTTGCGGAACTCGCGGATGATGGCGTCGCGCTGCGCCTCGCCCTGGCCGAAGACGTAGTCGGTGAAGCCGGGGTTGAAGATCTCGTTGACGAAGGGGGTGTCGTCCGACGGCTTCAGCGCGTGGCCGCGGAAGATCAGGTCGATGCCGAGCTGCGGGAAGCGGCCATGCAGGTCGAGCGTGATCTCCGCGGCACTCTGGCCGCCGCCGACCACCGCCATCCGGGCGGAGGGCTTGCGGGCCAGCCCCAGCCCGTGGATCCGGTCGAGATAGGCGGAGGAGTGGAAGACCCGAGGGTCGCCGCGAAGCTGGGCGAAAGCGGCCGGGATGCGCGGGCTGCCGCCGGTGGCGACGACCAGATTGTGCGCCCGGCGCACGGTCTCGCCGCCCGAGGCGGTGCGCGACCGCACCCGCAGGCCGGTGACGATGCCCTGCGCCGTCTCCGGCTCGACCGCCGCCACCTCCTCGCCATAACTGCAATGCTCGGCGAAGCGGGCCGCGACCCAGCCCAGGTAGTCGTTGAACTCGACCCGGCTGGGGAAGAAGGTCTTGCGGTTGATGAAGGCCTCCAGCCGGCCCTTCTGGTGCAGGTAGTTGACGAAGGTCAGCGGGCTGGTCGGGTCCCGCAGCGACACCAGGTCCTTGAGGAAGGAGATCTGCATGTCGCTGTCCGGCAGCAGCATGCCGCCATGCCAGGTGAAGCCGGGCTGCTTCTCGACGAAGTGGTGGCTCAGCGCCGCGCCGCGCTGGCGCAGCGCCTCGTCCAGCGCGATGGCCAGGGCGAGGTTCGACGGGCCGAAGCCGACGCCGACGACGTCGTGGATCGAATCCTGGCTCATGCCTGCGGCACCGGCTGCTTGGCGGCGGCCGGCAGCCACAGCCGGTCGAAGAAGAAGCGCTCGCGCAGCAGCATCACCAGCGCCGCCCGCTTGTGCGGGAAGTCGAAGGTCTTGATCCGCACGAAGCCGGAGGTCTCGAGGTTGCGGATCTGCTGGTGGTGCGCCGCCGCCGGCTCGCCGACGATGCGCTGGGTGCGGCAGTCGTCGAGCAGCATGTAATGCGTCAGCGACGGCAGCCAGGCGCTGATGAAGCCGCGGCCGCGATAGGCGTCCTCGCCGACCACGACGTGCCAGCCGCGGTCGTGGTCCTGGACGTCGTAGAACGGCGCCAGCCGGTTCTCGCGGGCCCAGTAGATCTCGAAATAGGCGAAGGGGACGCCGTCGAAGCTGGCGATCAGCGGCACCATATGCGGGTCGGCGATCAGCCCGGACAGGTAGCGGCGATGCTTCTCCAGGTCGCCATCCTCGTTCCAGAACGCCGCCACCCGCGGATCGTTCATCCATTTGTGCAGATGGCCGAGGTCGTCCTCCACCGTTGCGGCCCGGAAGGCCAGGGTCTGCTCCAGCCACGGGATCCAGCGGGCATAGACCGTGCCCTGCGGCTTCGGCGGCCGCTGCGGGTGGCGCTTGCCGTCGGTCATGATTTGGCGCTGCGGGAAGGCCGGCAGGTCGGGCCGGCCGTGCCACAGATCCGCCTGCTGCATGAACAGCTCCGGCAGCACGGTCAGCGGCGCGGCCGCCGTCTCGACCGCGATGCCGCGGCGGCGCAGCGTGTCGGTCAGTGCCGCGGTGCCGTCGCCAAGGTCGAGCGCCAGCCGCTCCAGCTCAGGGTGCCAGCCGAAGGCGGCCTCGATGGCGGCGTTCAGGCCGCGCAGGGCGGTGTCGCCGGCCCCGGCCGGGCTGGTCAGGGCCAGGCGCCTCCCGGCCGCGTCCAGGCGCAGCGTCAGCGGCGTAGCGCCGGCCTGCCGCACCGTCAGCGAATCGCCCTGGCGCGCGGTGGTCACCGGGGTCGGAGTGGCGGCGTAGGACAGGAAGGTCGTGCCGGGCTGCGGAATGGGTATGGCGTCCATCGTCTTCTCCTTCCGCGGCCGCGGGACTGTGCCGGTTCCGGCATGTCGGCGGCCGCCGGCAAGCAGCGGATTCGTCTCGTCTGGTCGGGCCGCCGCTTCCCGGACGAGGGCGGGGAAGGGCGAAAACGGGCTTGACTTGCAGTGCAACTGCAAATCATTATCATTCATAGCCAGAAGGGAACGGGAAGTCCAGGCACGTTGTCGGCGTCCCGATTTTTCTCTTCAAGCCAACGGAAAGCGCTGAAGACCAAATCAAGATGCCAGGCCGAAACAATCCGGCAGGGCGTCACATGGCTGCGTCTGCGTAATTCGTAAAATTTTCTCTATCCCTGGATACGATATCGGCGAGGAGTGCCTGATGGCCTTCGATCGGGACGACACCGTCTTTCACGTCGTGGTCAATCACGAGGAGCAATACTCGATCTGGCCCGACTACAAGGAGATCCCCGAGGGCTGGGCCGCCGTCGGCAAATCCGGCCCGAAGGCCGAGTGCCTGGCCTATGTCGCCGAGGTCTGGACCGACATGCGGCCGCTGTCGCTGCGCCGCCACATGGACGGCCCGGCCGCGACGGACGCCGCCGACGCTGCCCGGTGATCGGATGAGCGCGGTCGCCGCCCGGCTGTTCTGCCTGCCCTATTCGGGGGCCAGCGCCATGGTCTATGGCCGCTGGCGCCGGGCGCTGCCGCCCTGGCTGGCGGTGCATCCGGTCGAGCTGCCCGGCCGCGGCGCCCGCTCGGGCGAGCCTCTGGCGACCGATCTGCGCGGCCTCGCCGCCGCGCTGGCCGGGGAGATCGAGGGCGCGATCGACGGGCCCTACGCCCTGTTCGGCCACAGCCTGGGCAGCCTGCTGGCCTTCGAGCTGGCCCATGCGCTGCGGGAGCGCGGCGCGCCGCCGCCGCTGCTGCTGTTCGCCTCCGGCGGCGAGGCGCCGGCGGTCCGCGACGACAGCGAAATGGCCCGGCCGCGCAGTGATGCCGAGCTGATCGCCGATCTGCGCGGCTACCGCGGCACGCCCGAGGAGGCGCTGGCCGATGCCGAACTGATGGCCCTGGTTCTGCCGGTGCTGCGGGCCGACTTCCTGCTCTCCGGCACCTATGTCTACCAGCCGCGCCCGGCGCTGCCCTGTCCGGTGCACGTCCTGGCCGGCACCGAGGACGATCTGGACCGCCCGGCGCTCGAGGCTTGGGGCCGGGAGACGCGCAGCGGCTTCGCCATCGACCTGTTCGAGGGCGATCACTTCTTCCTTCACTCCCGTCAGGCGGAGGTCCTCGGCATCGTCGATGCCGCCCTGTCGCGACGGATGAACGGCGGCGCCGCCGCCATGCTTCAGTGAGTGCCCACGCCATGGATGCAGTGACCACCGCCACGCTGACGATCCGCCCGCTGCGCGACGACGGGCCCCTGCCGCTGCTGGTCGAGCCCGCCGCGGGGACGCCGTCGCTGATCGAGGCCCTGCCGGAGATCCGGCCGCTCGTCGAGCGCCATCTCGGCGTCGAAGGCGGGCTGCTGTTCCGCGGCTTCGCGCTGGACGGCGCCGACGCTTTCCGCGGCTTCGCCGCCGGCTTCGGCCACCCGCTGCTGACCTATGAGTTCGGGTCGACCCCGCGCAGCAAGGTGACGCAGGGCGTCTACACCTCGACCGAATACCCGCCGCACCAGCACATCCCGTTGCACAACGAGCAGGCCTACACCCGGGACTGGCCGATGAAGATCTGGTTCTACTGCCAGCAGGCGGCGCCGGAGGGCGGCGAGACGCCGATCGCCGACAGCCGCGCCGTCTACCGCGCCATGCCGGCCGAGCTGCGCGATCGTTTCGCCCGGAGGGGGCTGATGTATGTCCGCAACACCGGCAACGGCCTCGACGTCCCCTGGCAGCAGGTGTTCGGCACCGAGGACCGCGGCGAGGTCGAAGCCTATTGCCGCGGCCACGGCATCGACTGCGAGTGGAAGCCGGACGGCGAGCTGCGCACCCGCCAGGTCTGCCAGGGGGCCATCGCCCATCCGGTGAGCGGCGAGATGCTGTGGTTCAACCAGGCGCATCTGTTCCACGTCTCGAACCTGGAGCCCGAGGTGCGGTCGACGCTGATGGAGCTGGTCGACGAGCCCGACCTGCCGCGCAACGTCTATTACGGCGACGGCTCGCCGATCGAGGACGAGACGCTGGCCACCGTCCGCGCGGTGCTGGAGGCGAACAAGATCAGCTTCCCCTGGCAGGCCGGCGACGTGCTGATGCTCGACAACATGCTCACCGCCCATGCGCGGGCGCCGTTCAAGGGGCCGCGCAAGGTCATCGTCGCCATGGCCGAAGCGCACGGTCTGCACTGACGCTCCGGATTGGGGAAGACCGTGTCTCTTCTCGGAATGCTGATCCGCGGATCGCGGGTTGTGTTCGCGGCCGCCATCCTCGCCAGCTTGGCCTGCGGGCTGGGCGGGGCGCTGCTGGTGCTGCTGATCAACCGCGCCCTGCACGCGCCGGCGGAGTCGCTGCCGCAATGGCTGCTGCCCTTCGTCGCCGCGGCACTGCTGGTGATGGTGGCGCAGGTCGCCTCCCGCGCCCTGTTCGCCCGGCTCGGCCAGCAGGCGTTGGGCGGGCTGCGGCGGCACATCGCCGAGGCCGTGGTGGCGGCGCCCTACCGGCGGCTGGAGGTGGTCGGCCGGGCGCGGATCCAGTCGCTGCTGACCGATGACGCCTCGGCCATCGCCAATTTCTGCATGGGCCTGCCGATCCTGGTGACCAACGGCGTCGTCATCCTCGGCGTCCTGGCCTATCTCGCCGCCCTGTCCTGGACCTTCCTGCTGCTGACCGCCGTGGTGCTGCTGCTCGGCTCGGTCGGCCATCAGCTCAGCTACCGGCGCGTGCTGTCGCATTTCCGCGAGGCGGGGCGCGGCCAGGACCGGCTGTTCGGCCATTTCGAGGCGTTGAACGGCGGCGCCAAGGAGCTGAAGCTGAACCGCGGCAAGGCGCGCCGCTTCCTCGACGCGGTGCTGGCCGAGGCGATCGAGGCAGTGGCCCGCAGCCGCGTCCGCGGCCTGTCGCTGCTGGCCTTCGCCGATGGCTGGGGCCGCCTCCTGTTCATGGCGACGATCGGCACGGCGCTGTTCGCCCGGATCTGGATCGCGCCGGGGGATGCCGGCGTCGTCACCGGCTACGTCATCGCCTTCCTCTACATCATGGGCCCGCTGGAGGGGCTGCTGGGCAACATCCCGCATATCGGCATGGCCCGGGTGGCGCTGGGCCGCATCGATGAGACGGTGCGGGCGCTGGAGGCGTCGAGGACCGACGAGGCCGCGGTGCCGCCGGCCGGGCCGGAGGTCACGCTGGCGCTGGAGGGTGTCACCCACGGCTATTACGACGAGCGCGAGGACGAGGTCTTCACCCTCGGCCCGATCGACCTGACGCTGCGGCCGGGCGAGATCACCTTCCTGGTCGGCGGCAACGGCAGCGGCAAGACCACGCTGGCCAAACTGGTCACCGGCCTCTACGCGCCCGAGGCCGGCACCATCCGCGTCGACGGCCGGGCGCTGGCCGCGCCGGGCGGTGAGGAGCACCGGCAGCTGTTCTCGGCAGTGTTCTCCGACTTCCACCTGTTCGAGACGCTGCTGGAGGCGGCGGACGGGTCGCTCGACGACCGCGCCAACAGCTGGCTGCGCCAGCTCCATCTCGACCACAAGGTCGCGGTCCGCGGCGGCGCCTTCTCGACCCGCGACCTGTCGCAGGGTCAGCGCAAGCGCCTGGCGCTGGTGGCCGCCTGCCTGGAGGACCGGCCGGTGATGGTGTTCGACGAATGGGCGGCCGACCAGGACCCGCAATTCAAGGACGTGTTCTATCGCGAGATCCTGGCCGAGCTGAAGGCGCGGCGGAAGACCGTGCTGGTCATCACCCATGACGACCGCTGGTTCCCGCTGGCCGACCAGCTGGTCAAGCTCGAGCGCGGCCAGGTGGTCGAGCGCAGCGGCCCCGCCACGGCCGGGCCGGCGCCGGTCCGCGCCGCCAACGGCCACGATCTCTTCCTCTCGCCGGTGTCATGAGGTTCGCCGTGAGCGACGCTGCCTTCGATCTCCGCCCCCGCCGCGACGCCGCCGCCCCGCTGGCCCTGGACTATGCCGATGCCGAGACGCTGATCGAGCTGCTGCGCCGCCGCGCCGCGGCCGACGATGGCGGGCCGGCGCTGCGCTTCCTGCACGATGGCGAGACGGTGGGCGACACGCTCGACTACCGCACGCTGGACCGGCAGGCCCGGGTGGTCGCGGCCCATCTGCAGGCCGTCGCCGCGCCGGGCGACCGGGCGCTGATCCTGCTGAACAGCGGGCCGGACTACGTCGCCTCCTTCTTCGGCTGCCTCTATGCCGGGGTGATCGCCGTGCCGGCCTATCCGCCGGAGGGCATGAGCCTGCACCATGTCGAACGGCTGCAGGGCATGATCGAGGATGCCGGCGCCGCGTTGCTGCTGACCGACCGGCGGCACCAGGCCTCGGTCGAGGCCCTCCGCGCCGGCCCGGACGGCGCCGCGGTGGTCGCGGTCGACACCCTGTCCCCCGCGCTGGCCAATGCCTGCCGCCCGCATCCGGCCAAGGGCGGCGACATCGCCTTCCTGCAATACACCTCCGGCTCGACCGCGAACCCGAAGGGCATCGAGGTCACCCACGGCAACCTGATCGACAACCAGCGGATGATGGTGCATGGCGGCGGCATCACCGCCGACGACGTGCTGGTCTCCTGGCTGCCGCTGTACCACGACATGGGGCTGATCGCCGGGCTGATCCTGCCCTTCTTCGCCGGCGTGCCGCTGGTGCTGATGTCGCCGCAGCACTTCCTGGCCCGGCCGGCGCGCTGGCTGGAGGCGATCCACCGCTTCGGCGGCACCTTCAGCGGCGGCCCGGATTTTGCTTTCCGTCTGTGCGTCGAGCGGGTCAGCGACAAGACCCTGGCCGGCCTCGACCTGCGGTCCTGGCAGTTCGCCTTCTGCGGGTCGGAGCCGGTGCGGGCCGACACCATGGCGGACTTCGCCGCCCGCTTCGCCCCGGCCGGGTTCCGGCGCGAGACGCTGGCCCCCAGCTACGGCCTGGCCGAGGCGACCCTGACCATGTCCTGCAGCCCCCGGCCGCATGACTATGTCACGCTGCGCGTCGATCCCGAGGCGCTGGCTGCGCATCGCGTGGTGCCGAGCGGCGAGGGCGTCGAGCTGGTCAGCAGCGGCCGGCCGATCCGGCCGGAGCAGCTGCGTATCGTCGATCCGGCGACGCTGGAGACGCTGGGCGAGGACGTGGTCGGCGAGGTCTGGGTGGCCGGCGGCAGCGTCACCCGCGGCTATTGGCGCAACCCGAAGGCGACCGGCGAGGCCTTCTTCGATCGACGTAACGGGGATTGGGGCGAGGGCATCTGGCTGCGCAGCGGCGACCTGGCCTTCCTGCATGAGGGCGAGCTCTACATCACCGGCCGGCGCAAGGATGTGATCATCATCCGTGGCCAGAACCGCTATCCCCAGGACATCGAGAAGGCGGTCGAGGCCGGCGTGCCCGAGATCCGCAAGGGCCGGGTCTCGGCCTTCGCGGTCGAGCAGGACGGCCGCGAGAGCATCGGCGTCGCGGTCGAGATCAGCCGCGAGACCCAGCGCAAGGTGCCGACGCAGGCGCTGGTCGAGGCGGTCGAGCGCGTCATCGTCGACACACAGCAGGAGCCGGCAGCGCTGGTGGCGCTGCTCGACCCTGGCACGCTGCCGAAGACCACCAGCGGCAAGCTGCAGCGCTCCGCCTGCCGCGACCGGCTGCTGTCGGGCGAGCTGCGGGCCTTCCATCTCTACCGCCGCCCGTCGTCCGCGGCCGGAGCGAAGGACCGGGAGCCGCCGCGCGAGGGCACAGAGCGGCGCCTGGCCGCGATCTGGTCCGAGCTGCTGGATTGCGGCCCGATCGGGCGCGGCGACCAGTTCCTGGCCCTCGGCGGCCATTCGCTGCTGGCGCTGCAGGCGATCGACCGGATTCGGGCGGAGTTCGGCGTCGAGCTGCCGCTGCGCGAGATCTTCGCGCCGCGCAGCTTGGCCGAGCTCGCTGCCCGGCTGGACGCGGCGCCGCGCCAGGCGCCGGAGGCCGGGCTGCCGCCGGTCACGGCCGAGCCGCGGCACGCCGGGATGCCGCTGTCGCTGGCGCAGCAGCGCCTGTGGCTGGCCGAGCGGCTGGCGGGGGAGGCGGCGCGCAGCGCCTACAACCTGACCGGCCAGCTGCGTCTGACCGGCCCGCTGTCGCGCCCGGCGCTGGAGCGTGCCCTGCCCGGCCTGCTGGCGCGGCACGAGATCCTGCGCACTGCCTATCCGGAGGATGCCGACGGCGTGCCGGCGGCGCGGATCGATGCCGAGGCGGCGCTGCCGTTGCCGGAGATCGACCTGTCGGCGCTCGACCCGGCCCGGCGCGAGGCGCGGCTGGCCGAGATCGAGGCGGAGGAGGCGCGGCGGCCGTTCGACCTGGCGGCGGCGCCGCTGCTGCGCGCCACGCTGCTGCGGCTCGGGCCCGCGGAGCACAGCCTGCTGCTAGGCCTGCACCACATCGTCGCCGACGGCTGGTCGATCGGCGTGCTGATCGACGATCTGGGCGCGCTGTACCGGGCCGCGCTGGCGCATGGGCCGGCCGACCTGCCGCCGCTGCCGGTGCAGTATCTCGACTATGCGCAGTGGCAGCGCCGGCTGCTGCAGGGCGACCTGTTGGAGCGGCAGAAGGCGTTCTGGCGCGACCGGCTGGCCGGCGTGCCGCAGCGGCTGGAGCTGCCGGCCGACCGGCTGCGGCCGGCCGTGGCCTCCCAGGCCGGGGACAGCGTCCGCTTCAGCCTGCCGGGTCTGCTGGTGGCGCGGCTGGAGGCGCTGGGCCATGCCCGCGGCGGCACGCTGTTCATGGTGCTGCTGGCGGCCTTCGAGGCGCTGCTGCACCGCGCGGCCGGCGCCACCGATTTCGTCATCGGCACCGATGTCGCCGGCCGGCCGCGGCGGGAGCTCGACCGGCTGGTCGGCTTCTTCGTCAACGTCCTGCCACTGCGCGCTCGGCCGGCCTCCGACCTGCCGTTCTCGGAGCTGCTGGACCGGGTGCGCGAGGATTCGCTGGCAGCCTTCGAGCAGCCGCTGCTGCCCTTCGACCAGATCGTCGAAGCCGTCGGCGCGCCGCGCGACCGTGCCCGCAACCCGCTGGTGCAGGTGCTGTTCGTGCTGCAGAGCGCGCCGCGCGGACGCTTCGGCGTCGACGGCCTGACGGCGGAGCTGTGGCCCGCCCAGGCCCATGGCTCGAAATTCGACATGGCGCTGTTCCTCGACCCGCTCGGCCCCCGCGCCGCGCAGGGTCTCGACGGCGAGTGGGTCTTCGCCACCGACCTGTTCGCCCGGCCGCGCGTCGGGCGTCTGGTGGCCGCCTGGACCGCTCTCCTGGAGCAGATCGCCGAAACCCCGGACCGCTCGTTGAGCGGCTTCACCCTTCCCCCTCTGGAGGAGTCCGCGATGTCGTCGACCGCGTCGCCGTCCGAAACCACCGCCCGCATGGGCGCCAAGCTGGACAAGCTGAAGAAGTTCGCCTCGCCCTCGGCTCGGCCGGCCGCCGCCGCACCGACGCGCGAACTGGTGCGGACCTCGTCGCTGACCCCGGGCGCGATCTTCCCGCTGGTGGTCGAGCCGGCCAGCGCCGATCTCGACGCCGTGGCCTGGGCCGCCGCCCATCGCGACCAGGTCGAAGCCTGGCTGCGGCGCCATGCCGGCCTGCTGTTCCGCGGCTTCGGCCTGACCACGCCGCAGGAGTTCGAGGCCTTCGCCGAGGCGCTGCAGCCCGGCCTGTACGGTTCCTATGGCGACCTGCCGAAGAAGGAAGGCGGCCGCAACACCTACCGCTCCACGCCCTATCCGGAGCGGAAGATGATCCTCTACCACAATGAGAGCTCGCACCTGCCGCGCTGGCCGCGCAAGCAGTGGTTCTTCTGCGAGCAGCCGTCGCCGGTCGGCGGCGCCACCCCGATCGTCGACTGTCGCGAGATGGTTCGCCGCCTGCCGGCGGAGCTGGCGGAGCGCTTCGACCGTCTCGGCCTGACCTATGTCCGCACCTTCACCGAGAATCTCGACGTCGACTGGCGCGACTTCTTCAAGACCGACAGCCGCGAGGAGGTCGAGGCCCGCTGCCGCGCCGCCAGGGTCGACTTCGCCTGGATCGGTCAGGACGAGCTGCAGACCCGCACCCGCTGCCCGGCGGTGATCACCCATCCGCTGACCGGCGAACGCTCCTTCTTCAACCAGGTCCAACTGCACCACACCCGCTGCCTCGACGCCGATGTGCGCGAGGACCTGCTGGCGATGGTGGGGCCGGAGCGGATGCCGCGGCAGGTGTTCTATGGCGACGGCTCGCCGATCGAGGACGAGGTCATGGACCTGATCGGCGAGCTGTACGAGGCCTGCGCCGTGCGCTTCGACTGGCGCCGCGGCGACGTGGTGATGCTCGACAACATGCTCGCCGCCCATGCCCGCGACCCGTATGAGGGGCCGCGCCGCATTGTCGTGGCGATGGGTGACATGGTCGACCGCAGTGCTCTGGGACAGGAGGGCGCGCGATGACCGACCTCGCCCTCTCCGCCGGGGCGGAGACCTGGCCGCTCGGCCCCGAGCAGCGCGTCGCCGCCGGGCATCCTGAGGCCGCCGCGATCCTGATCGTCGCCATCTCCGGCGACCTCGACGAGGCGCGGCTGCGCACCGCCCTGCTGCGGGTCGCCGGCCGGCACGAGATCCTGCGCACCGCCTTCGTCGTGGTGCCCGGTTTCCGCGGCCTACGCGCCCGGCCGCTGGAGGCGCCGGCGGAACCAGCATGGTCGGTGCTCGACCTGCGCGGCCGGGCGGATGCAGCGGAGGCCATGGCGCGGGACCTGGCGGCGGAGGACGGCTTCGATCTCGGCTCCGGCCGGACCTTGCGAGCTGCACTGTATCGCCTGGGCGATGCGGAGTGGCGCCTGGCGCTGCTGGCCTCGCCGCTGGTGGCCGATCGCGGCTCGCTCGACCTGATCCATCACGCGCTGCGCGACGAAGTTGCGGGTGCCGCCGTCCCGGCCAATGAGGACGGCGTCGCCTACGCGCAATATGTCGAATGGCGCGCCGAGATGGCGGCCGACGAAGATGCCGCCGAGGGCCGCCGCTATTGGCATGACCATCTCGGTCCCACGGCGCCGCCCGCTCTACATCTGCCCTATCGCCACGCTGAGGCCGGTCCGGCCGCGCCGGCCTGTCGCGAGGCCGCGATCGATGCCGCCGTGACCGGGCGGCTGGCAGATCTCGCCGCCGCGCGCGGCATCGGCCTCGACGCGGTGCTGCAGGCGGCCTGGTGGGCGTTGCTGGCCCGCATCTCCGGCCGGGCCGAGCTGGTGGCCGGCTGGCAGCATGATTGCCGCCGCGACTACGACGCCTTCGCCGAGACCGTCGGCCCGTTCGACAAGGTGCTGCCGCTGCGGCTGGCGGCCGACCCGGCCGAGACCTTCGGCGCCTTCCTGGACCGTCTCGCCCCGGTGCTCGACAGCCATCGCGGCTGGCAGGAGCATTGGCCGGCCGAGACGCCGGGCCGCGGCGACCATCTCGTCGCCGGCTTCCGCATCGCGAGCCAAGCGGCCGATGACGGCATTTGGCGCCTGGTCTCGGCCGACGGGCTCCAGCCCTTCGAGCTGGCGCTGCAGGCCGATCTGGCCGAGGACGGCGGCCTGCACGCCGTCGCCCTGCATTGGGATGGCGGCCGCTACGGCGACGCGGCGATGGAAACGCTGCTGGAGCAGGTCGTGACCCTGCTGTCCGAGCTGCCGGACCAGTTGGACACCCCGCTCGGCGCCCTGTCGCCGATGGGCGCGGCGGAGCGGGCGCGGCTTTCGGCCTTCGACGCCGTGGCCCAGGCCCCGGCGCCCGGCCCGTCGCTGCCGGCGCTGATCGCCCGCTGGGGCCGTGAGACTCCGACGGCGCCGGCCCTGGCCGGCAGCGGTGTCGCCCTCGACTATGCCGGGCTGAGCGCGCGGGTCGACGGGCTGGCGTCCTGGCTCGTCGGCCGTGGCGTCGGCCGCGAATCCATCGTCGCGCTCGACATGGCGCGCTCGGCCGAAATGGTGATCGCGCTGCTCGCCGTCTGGCGTGCCGGCGGTGCCTATCTGCCGCTCGACCCGCAATGGCCGATGGCGCGGCGGCAACTGTTGCTCGACCAGGCCCGGCCGGTGCTGGTGCTGACCGACGCCGCCGAGCCGGTTGTCTCCGACACGATCCCGGTCCGCACCCTCGCGGCGGCGATGGTGGAGCCAGCCTCGGCGGATCTCCCCGATCTCGACCAGGACGATCCGGCCCGCGCCGCCTATGTCCTCTTCACCTCCGGCTCGACGGGCACGCCGAAGGGCGTGGTGATCGAGCACGGCCAGCTTCGGACCTATGTCGAGGCCGTGAGCGAGGCGCTCGGCCTCGCCGGCTGCCGGCGCTTCGCCCTGACCTCGACCGTCGCCGCCGATCTCGGCAACACCGTGCTGTTCGGCGCACTGCGCCACGGGGCCTGCCTGGCGGTGGCGGACGAGGCCGAGATGGCCGACGGCGCCGCCTTCGCCGGCTTCCTGCGGCGGGCCGACATCGACTGCGCCAAGCTGGTGCCGTCGCATCTGGCGGCGCTGCTCGACGCGCCGCATCCGGTGCTGCCGGCCACGCTGATCCTGGGCGGCGAGGCCACGCCGAAGGCGCTGGTCGAGCGCATCCTCGCGGTGGCGCCGCAGTGCCGGGTGTTCAACCATTACGGCCCGACCGAGACCACGATCGGCGTGCTGGTGCATGCCCATGACCCCGCGGTCCCGGCCTGGGCCGGCGACGCCCTGCCGCTCAGCCGCCCGCTCGCCGGCAGCGCGGTGCTGGTGCTCGACGCCGCCGGCCGGCCGGTACCGACCGGTGCGGCGGGCGAGCTGCATATCGGCGGGGCCCAGCTCAGCCGCGGCTACCTGCACGGCGACGCGGCCGGCGCCTTCGTCGAGCATGAGGGCCGGCGGCTCTACCGCAGCGGCGACCTGGCGCGGCACCTGCCGGACGGCCGGCTGCAGGTCGTCGGCCGGGCCGACCACCAGGTGAAGATCCGCGGCTACCGGGTCGAGCCGGGCGAGGTCGAGGCCGCGCTGCAGGCGCTCGATAGCGTGCAGCAGGCGGCGGTGGTGGTGCACCGGCCGGAGGGCGGTGAGGCGCGGCTGGTCGGCTTCGTCACCCTGGCCTCGGGTGAAACGGACGCTGCGGCGCTGCGCCCGGTCCTGGCGGCGCGCCTGCCCGGCCCGATGGTGCCGGCGCAGATCGTGGCGCTCGACTGCATGCCGCGCCTGGCCAACGGCAAGATCGACCGCCGCGGCCTGCCCGACCCGGCGACCCTGGCCAGGACCAGCGCCAAGGTGGCGCCGCGCGATGCGGTCGAGACCCTGCTGCGCCAGGTGGCAGCGGAGCTGCTGGAGCGGCCGGCCGAGGCGGTCGGCGTCACCGACGATTTCTTCGACATCGGCGGCAACTCGCTGCAGGTGATCAAGCTGGTCGCCCGCATCCGCAAGCTGTTCCAGGTCGAGGTGCCGCCCGGCATCGTCTTCGACCATCCCAGCATCGCCGCTTTGGCCCAGGCGCTGCGCGGCCATGCGGCGCCGGGGCGGATCGAGCAGATCGCCGCGCTGCGCCTCAGCCTCGACGGGATGAGCGAGGCCGAGCGGGCGGCCCTCCTGGAGAAGGCCCGCCAGGCCAAGACCGTCTGAGACCCATGAACGACATCGACAACGACGCGCTGCTGGCGCTGCTGCTGGATGACGAGACGGCGGATCCGGATGCGATCCGCCCGCGCGACGGCGGGGCCCCGGCGCCGCTGTCCTTCCAGCAGCAGCGCCTGTGGTTCCTGCAGCACTATGATCCGGAGGGCGCGGCCTACAACTCCGTCCGCGCGCTGCGGCTGCGGGGGCGGCTGGACGTGCCGGCGCTGGAGGCCGCGTTCCGCCGGGTGGTCGAGCGCCACGCCGTGCTGCGCACCCGCTTCGAGGGCGGGGAGGGCGAGCCGCGCCAGGTGGTGCTGCCACGGGTCGATGTCGCGATTGAGCATGCCGTGCTGCCGGCGGCCGGAACGCCTGGGGCGGAGCCGGCGCTATCCGCCTGGCTGCAGGCACGGATCCGTCGGCCCTTCGACCTCACCCGGCCACCGCTGCTGCGCGTCGCCCTGGCCCGGCGCGGCGAGGCGGCGGGCGGCAACTGGGTGCTGCTGCTGGTGATGCACCATATCGTCGTCGACGCCTGGTCGACCGCGGTGCTGGTGCGCGACCTCGCCCGGGCCTATGGCGAGGCGCTGCGCGACCCGTCCCGCCACGGCCGGCCGCTGCCCGCCCCGGCGCTGGACTATGCCGATTACGCCGACTGGCAGCGCCGGCACTTCACCGGCGAGCGCCGCGATGAGGCCGTGGCCCGGTGGAAGGACTATCTCGGCGACGACGTGCCGGTGCTGGCGCTGCCGACCGACCGGCCGCGCGACGCCGAGGGCAATCGCCCCGGCAGCCGCGTCGATTTCGCGCTGCCGCCGGACCTGGTCCGGTCGGTCCAGGCTTTGTGCCGGGAGGAGGGCTGCACCCCCTTCGTCGTGCTGCTCGCCGCCTGGCAGCTGCTGCTCGGCCGTCTCTCCGGCCAGTCGGATTTCGCGGTCGGCGTGCCGAACGCCGCGCGCGGCCGGGCCGAGTTGCAGGACCTGCTCGGCTTCTTCGTCAACACCCAGGTCTATCGCGTCCGGCTCGACCCGCGCCTCACGGTCCGGGCGCTGTGCCGCCGGCTGCGCGGCGAGGCGATGGCCGCGCTCGACCAGGCCGACGTGCCGTTCGAGCTGCTGCTGGACGGGCTCGGCATCGCCCGCGACGCGTCGCACACGCCGCTGTTCCAGTCGCTGTTCAACTTCCGCACCACCCGCGACGCGGCGGCCCTGGCGCTGGAGGGGGTGACGGCCGAGCTGATCGACCTCGACACCGGCACCACCCAGTTCGACCTGTCGCTGGACGTCGCCGCGGACGGGCAGGGCATCGACTGCCGGGTCGAGTTCGATGCCGGCCTGTTCGAATGGTCGACGGTGGAACGCTGGCGCGACCATTTCGTCGTGGTGCTGCGCCGGATGGTGTCGGCCCCGGACCGGGGGCTGGGCAGCATCGGCCTGCTGACGGCCGACGAAGCGCGCCTGTCGGGTTGGAACGTGACGGACGTCGCCTATGAGGCGGTGCCGACCGTGCTGTCGCTGATCGGGCGGCAGGCGCGGGCGACGCCGGAGGCGGAGGCATTGGTGTTCGGCGCCGAGCGGCTGAGCTATGCCGAGCTGGACCGCCGGACCAGCCGGCTGGCCCAGGCGCTGGCGGCGCGCGGCGTCGGCCCGGACGTTCTGGTCGGGGTGGCGGCGGAGCGTTCGGTGGAGATGGTGCTGGCGCTGCTCGGCATCGCCAAGGCGGGCGGGGCGTATCTGCCGCTCGACCCGGAGCATCCGCGCGATCGCCTGGCCGGCACCATCGCCGAGACCGGGCTGAAGCTGGTGCTGGCCCAGGCGCATCTCACCGACCGGCTGCCGCAGATGGACGGTGTCGAGATCATCGCGATCGAAGGCTGGGATCTGTCCGGGTACTCGGACGAGGCGCCGGTGGTCGACTGGCATCCGGAGGGGCTGGCCTACTGCATCACCACCTCCGGCTCGACGGGCAAGCCGAAGGCGGTGGGCAACAGCCACAAGGGTCGCGATCGAAGGCTGGGATCTGTCCGGGTACTCGGACGAGGCGCCGGTGGTCGACTGGCATCCGGAGGGGCTGGCCTACTGCATCACCACCTCCGGCTCGACGGGCAAGCCGAAGGCGGTGGGCAACAGCCACAAGGGCCTGCTGAACCGGCTGCAATGGATGCAGGCGGAATACGACATCGGCCCCGGGGACCGGGTGCTGCAGAAGACGCCCTATGGCTTCGACGTGTCGGTGTGGGAGTTCTTCTGGCCGCTGATGACCGGAGCCTGCCTGGTGGTGGCGGAGCCCGGGGCGCATCGGGATCCGGAAGCGCTGGGCCGAGTGATCCGGGCCGAGGGCATCACGACGCTGCACTTCGTGCCGTCGATGCTGGGCGCCTTCGCGGTGTCCGGCGAGCTGCCCCGTTGCACCAGCCTGCGCCGGATCATCTGCAGCGGCGAGGCTTTGCCGCGGGAGCTGCAGGATGAGGTGCTGCAGCAGACCCCGGCTAGGCTGCACAATCTGTACGGCCCGACCGAGGCGGCGATCGATGTCACCTTCTGGGCCTGCCGTGCAGAGGAAGGCCAGCGCAGCGTGCCGATCGGGCATGCCATCGCCAACACCCGGATCCATGTGCTGGACGGCGATCTCAATCCGGTGCCGGAGGGTGTGTCGGGAGAGCTGTACATCGCCGGTGTGAACCTGGCGCGGGGGTATCTCGGCCGCCCGGACCTGACGGCGGAGCGGTTCGTGCCGGACCCGCAGGGTCCTGCGGGCAGCCGGATGTACCGGTCGGGCGACCTGGTGCGGCGGCGTGGGGACGGGGCGATCGAGTATCTCGGCCGCCTGGACCACCAGGTGAAGCTGCGGGGGCTGCGGATCGAGCTGGGCGAGATTGAGGCGGGCTTGCGCTCGTACCCAAGTGTGCGGGACGCGGTGGTGGCACTGCGCGAGGGACGACTGGTCGGCTATGTCGCCGGCGACGCCGACGAAGCGGCGCTGAAGCAGCACCTGTCGGCACTGGTGCCGGACTACATGCTGCCGTCGCGCATCGTGCCTCTCGCGGCCCTGCCGCTCTCGGCCAATGGCAAGCTGGACCGGAAGGCTTTGCCGGAGCCGGATTGGGAGAGCGGGAGCGGGGCGGAGCCGGAGGGCGAGGCGGAGCGGGCGCTGGCCGGGATCTGGTCGGAGGTTCTGGGCCTGGTCGCGGTGGGGCGAGACGACAATTTCTTCGAGCTGGGCGGGGATTCGATCCTGTCGCTGCAGGTGGTGTCGCGGGCCCGTCGCGCGGGTCTGGTGCTGACGCCGCGGCAGCTGTTCGAGCATCAGACGGTGCGCGGCCTGGCGGCGGTGGCCGGCCGCGAGGCGGTGGCGGTCGTGGCGGAGGCGGCGACGGGCGAGGCGCCTTTACTGCCGATCCAGCGCTGGTTCTTCGGGACGGAGATCCCGGGGCGGCAGCACTGGAACCAGTCGGTKCTGCTGGCGCCGCGAGAGCGGCTGCAGGCCGAGGCGCTGCGCCGGGCCCTGGCGGCGGTGGTGGAGCACCACGATGCGCTGCGTCTGCGCTTCGTGGAGGGCGCGGACGGCGCCTGGACCCAGGCCTATGCCGGACCGCTGGAGCAGGACTGNTGGCGCCGCGAGAGCGGCTGCAGGCCGAGGCGCTGCGCCGGGCCCTGGCGGCGGTGGTGGAGCACCACGATGCGCTGCGTCTGCGCTTCGTGGAGGGCGCGGACGGCGCCTGGACCCAGGCCTATGCCGGACCGCTGGAGCAGGACTGGCTGTGGCGCCGCAGCGTCGCCGATGACGCGGCCCAGCTGGCATTGGCGGAGGAGGCCCAGCGCAGCCTGGACCTGGCGCAGGGCCCGCTGCTGCGGGCGGTGCTGGTCGGGCGTTGGGACGGCACGCAGCGGCTGCTGCTGGTGATCCACCACCTGGTGGTGGACGGGGTGTCCTGGCGCATCCTGCTGGAGGATCTGCAGACGGCCTATGGCCAGGCCGTGGCCGGCCAGCTGATCGTCTTGCCGGAGACCAGCAGCAGCTACGGCGCCTGGGGCCGAGCCCTGCAGGCCCATGCCGAGAGCCCGGAATTGCAGGCCGAGCTGCCGTACTGGCAAGGTGTGCTGGACGGCCCGTCAGGCTTCCCGGTGGCGCGGCCCGACGGCGCGAACACGGTGGCGCAGCGCGTCGAGCACCGGCAGCGCTTCGATGCCGGCCTGACCGAGCATCTGGTGACGGCCGGCCGGGCGTGGCGGGCCGGGGTGGAGGATCTGCTGCTGACGGCGCTGGCGCGGGCGCTGTGCCGGCACACGGGTCAGGCCTCGGCGCTGGTGGCGCTGGAAGGCCATGGCCGAGAGGAGCTGGGCGGGCTGGACCTCAGCCGGACGGTGGGCTGGTTCACCAGCCTGTATCCGGTGCGGCTGACCCCGGCGGACGATCTCGAAGCCTCGCTCAAGGCAGTGAAGGAACAGCTGCGGGCGGTGCCGGACCGGGGCCTCGGCTATGGCGTACTGCGCCACATGGGCGGTGACGAGGCGCAGGCATCCTTGGCGTCGCGGCCGTGGCCGGCGGTGACGTTCAACTATCTGGGCCGGTTCGACGGGGTGACGGCGGGAGCCTTCGCCCTGGCGCGGGAGAGCGCCGGGCGGGACCAGTCGGAGGGCTCGCCGCTCGGCGCCGAGCTGGTGGTGAACGGCCAGGTGGCGGAGGGCGCGCTGGGGCTGACCTGGCTGTACAGCGCCGCCCGGCACGATGCCGGGACCATCGAGGCTCTGAGTCGGGCCTTCGCCGCCGAGCTGGAAGCACTGGTTGAGCTGTGCAGCGCGCCGGGAGCGGGCGGGCTGACGCCGTCGGACGTGCCTCTGGCAGGCCTGAGCCAGGCGGAGCTGGACGCCCYGCCGGCACCGGCAGGGCGTCCAGC
>NZ_NHON01000089.1 GCF_002195995.1 Inquilinus limosus | reverse complement strand
AATAAGTGGGGCGGCGGCCTCGCCATTCGCATCGGCCTGCGGCAGCCTGGGCCGCTTCCTGCGTCGAGAACCCCCTCCCCCTACCCCCCTCCCGCGAGGGGAGGGGGGACTCGTTGAGTTTGGGCCTGACCCCGGTGCCGGCCGTCCCATCTGGCGGAGGCGGCGATGACCGCGCTCTCCGCCGAGGCCCTCACCATCGGTTACGGCACCACCGCCGTCGCCGCCGGCATCGACCTGGCGCTGGAAGCGGGCACGGTCACCTGCCTGCTCGGGCCGAACGGCGTCGGCAAGACCACGCTGTTCAAGACACTGCTGGGACTGATCCCGCCGCTGGCCGGCACCGTCCGGATCGGCGGTCAGGCGCTGGAGCGGCTGCGGCCGGCGGCGGTGGCCCGCTGCGTCGCCTATGTGCCGCAGGCCTATCCCGGCGACTTCGCCTACAGCGTGCTCGACCTGGTGGTGATGGGGCGCACGGCGGCGCTCGGCGCCTTCGCCACCCCCGGCAAGGCCGATCTCGACATCGCCATGCGGGCGCTCGACACGCTCGGCATCGCCGCTTTGGCGCCGCGGGATTCGACCCGGATCTCCGGCGGGCAGCGGCAGCTGGCGCTGATCGCCCGCGCCCTGGCCCAGCAGGCCGGGGTGGTGGTGATGGACGAGCCGACGGCCAGCCTCGACCTCGGCAACCGCCTCAAGGTGCTGGACCGGATCCGCGCCCTGGCGGCCGACGGGCTGGCGGTGCTGGTCTCGACCCATGAGCCGGAGCATGCCTTCGCCGCCGCCGACCGGGTGGCGGTGCTGGAGCCGGGCGGCCGGTTCGAGGCCGGGCCGGTCGACGCGGTGCTGACGCCGGAGCGGCTGACCCGGCTCTACGGCGTGGCGCTGACGGTCGAGCGCACGCCGGGCGGCCGGTCCGTCGTGAGTCCGGTATGTCCAAACCGGGGTAGCCAAGCCCTGCCATAGTTGCGACAAGGGCGGCCTCTCTCGGATCCTCGGCACATGACCCTCCTGCTCGGCCTTCGCAACGCCGCCGTCACCTTCGGCGGCACGCCCCTCTGGACCGGCGTCGACCTGGCGCTTTCGGCCGGCGACAAGGCCTGCCTGGTCGGCCGCAACGGCAGCGGCAAATCGACCATCCTGAAGGCGCTGGCCGGGGCGATCGATCTCGACGGCGGCGAGCGCTTCGTCCAGCCGGGCGTCCGCATCGCCTATCTGGCGCAGGAGCCGGACCTGTCCGCCCACGCCACCGTGGCCGACTATGTCGCCTCGGCCCTTCCCGCCGACCGCACCCACGACCATTGGCGGGTCGAGCAGGTGCTGGCCGCGGTGAAGCTGGAGGGCGACCGGCCGACCGGCACTCTGTCGGGCGGGGAGGGGCGTCGGGCCGCCATCGCCGCCGCCGTGGTCGGCGAGCCGGACGTGCTGCTGCTGGATGAGCCGACCAACCATCTCGACCTGCCGACCATCGAATGGCTGGAGGGCGAGCTCAAGGCCTGGCGCGGCGCGCTGCTGCTGATCAGCCACGACCGCGCCTTCCTGAACGCGCTGGTGCAGCGCGCCTGGTGGATCGACCGCGGCGTGCTGCGGCAGATGGACAAGCCCTTCGCCCAGTTCGAGGAGTGGACCGAGACCATCCTGGCGCAGGAGGAGGCGGAGCGGGCCCGGCTCGACAAGAAGATCGCCACCGAGACCACCTGGTCGCGCCAGGGCATCAGCGCTCGGCGCAAGCGCAACCAGGGCCGGCTGCGCGCCCTCTACGCCATGCGGGCCGAGCGGCGGTCGCAGATCGCTCGCCAGGGCGTGGCGGCGCTGGGCATCGCCGAGGCCGGCCGCGGCGCCGTCCGGGCGATCGAGGCCGAAAGCGTGTCCAAGGCCTTCGGCGACACCGTCATCGTCCGCGACTTCTCCACCCGGGTGCTGCGCGGCGACCGGATCGGCGTGATCGGCCCGAACGGCGCCGGCAAGTCGACCCTGGTCAAGGTGCTGACCGGCGCCGAGCCGCCGGATTCCGGCACGGTGCGGCTGGGGCCGGGGGTGGAGCCCGCCTATTACGACCAGACCCGCATCGCGCTCGACCCCGAGGCGACGTTGCGCGACGTGCTGCTGCCGCATGGCGGCGACCATGTCCAGGTCGGCGACCAGAAGCGGCACATCGCCTCCTACCTGTCCGACTTCCTGTTCGATTCCTCGCGCATGTTCAGCCCGGTGAAGAGCCTGTCGGGCGGCGAGCGCGGCCGGCTGCTGCTGGCCAAGCTGTTCGCCCGGCCCAGCAACCTGCTGATCCTGGACGAGCCGACCAACGATCTGGACCTGGAGACGCTGGACCTGCTGGAGGAGGTGCTGGCGGATTTCCAGGGCACGCTGATCCTGGTCAGCCACGACCGCGACTTCCTCGACCGGCTGGTGACCTCGGTGATCGCGGTCGAGGGCCAGGGCCGGGTGACGGAATATGTCGGCGGCTACAGCGACTATCTGCGCCAGCGCCCGGCGCCGGCCGCGGCGCCTGCTTCGGCCGCCAAGCCCGCCCCGGCGGCCAGGCCCCCGGCTTCGAAGCCGCGCACCAAGCTCAGCTTCAAGGACCAGCGCGAGCTCGACCTGCTGCCGGGCAAGATCGAGGCGCTGACCGCCGAGATGGCTCAGCTCGGTGGGGCGCTGCACGACCCCGGCCTCTATGCCCGCGACCCCGACGGCTTTGCCAGGAAGACCGCCCGGCTGGCCGCGGCGGGGGCGGAGAAGGAGGCGGCGGAGGAGCGCTGGCTCGAGCTCGCCTCCCTGGCGGAGGAGCTCGGCGCCTGATGATGCGGCCGGTCGACCTGCTGCTGGCCGTCGGCGTCATGCTGATCTGGGGCTACAACTTCGTGATCGCCAAATACGGCCTCGCGGAGCTGCCGCCGCTCCTGTTCATGGCGCTGCGCTTCGGGCTGGTGGCGCTGCTGCTGGTGCCCTTCGTGCGCATGCCGCGCGGGCGCTGGCGCGACGTGCTGATCCTGTCGGTGATGCTGGGGCTGACCCATTTCTCGCTGATGTTCACCGGCCTCGCGCATGTCGACGCCGCGGTGGCGGCGATCGTCATCCAGGTGCAGGTGCCGGCCTCGGCCGCCATGTCCATGCTGTTCTTCGGCGACAGGATCGGCTGGCGCCGGGCGCTGGGCATGGCCGTCGCCATCGGCGGCGTCGCCATCCTGGCGGGCGAGCCGCGCCACAGCTCGGCCCTGTGGGCGATCGGTCTGATCGTGCTGGCGGCGATCGTCTGGGCCGCCGCCAACATCCAGATGAAGCGGATGACCGATCTCGACCCCTCCACCATCAATGGCTGGATGTCGCTGTTCGCCGCGCCGATGCTGCTGGCGGTCTCGCTGGCGATCGAGGACGGGCAGTGGCAGGCGGTGACCCGGGCCAGCTTGTGGGCGTGGATGGCGGTGGCCTTCCAGGGGGTGGTCGTGGTGATCTTCTCCTACGCCATCTGGTACCGGCTGCTGCGCACCTATTCCGTCAACCAGACCATGCCCTATACGCTGCTGGTGCCGGTGTTCGGCGTGCTGTCGGGCGTGCTGTTCCTGGGAGAGCCGGCCAGCTGGACGCTGCTGATCGGCGGCATCGCCACGCTGATCGGCGTCGGCATCATCATCCTGCGCCGGCCCAAGGCGGTCGAGGCCCAGGCGCAGGTCACGTGAGAGGGAAGACCATGGCCAAGCTGACGGAAGTCGCGCCCGAGCTGTACGCGACGGCGCAGGTGGACCGCGCGGCGATCGCGGAGATCGCGGCCTCGGGCGCCAAGACGCTGATCAACAACCGGCCGGACGGCGAGGAGCCGGGCCAGCTGCCGGCCGAGCAGGCGCGGGCCGAGGCCGAGAAGCTGGGCCTGACCTATATCCACATCCCGGTCACCTCCTCCTCGATCGCGCCGGGCGACGTCGAGGCGATGCAGCAGGCTCTGGAGTCGGCGCCGAAGCCGGTGGTGATGCATTGCCGCAGCGGCACCCGCTCGACCCTGCTCTGGGCCGCGGGCGAGGCCCTGGCCGGCCGCCGCGACGCCGGCGATCTCGTCGCCGAGGCGGCGGAGAACGGCTTCCAGATCGCCTCCCTGCCGGACCTGGTGGCGCGGCTGCGCCAGGGCTGACTGCCTGCTCCGGTTGCGCCAGCACGGGTTGATAATTATTATGAACCATTGTGTGGCGCAGTCTGGAAAGGATTGCCGATGATCAGTGCCGATCTGGGGGCGCAACTCGAGAGCTTCGTGGCGAAGCTGGTCGAATCCGGTCGCTACAACTCCAAGAGCGAGGTGCTGCGCGAAGGCGTCCGGCTGATTCAGGAACGGGAAGCCCGCCTGTCGGCCCTCGATGCCTCGCTGGCGCGAGGCCTAGCCGATGCAGAGGCGGGGCGGGTCAAGCCCGCGGACGAGGTCTTCGACCGGCTGGAGGAAAGGTACAGGGAGTTGGCGAAGCGGTCGTCATGATCGTCGTCATCTCGGCCGCGGCCGAGGCTGATCTCAAGGCAATCGGTGATCACATCGCCGAGGACAGCCCGGCCCGAGCCCTGAGCTTCATCCGGGAGCTGCGGGATCGGTGCACGGGGCTGGCCAACATCCCCAAGGCCTTTCCTTTCGTGCCACGATACGAGCATCGCGGAATTCGCTGGCGCGTGCACGGGAACTACCTGATTTTCTATCGGGTCGAGGCCGAGACCGTGACGGTGCTGCACATCCTGCACGGGGCGATGGACTATGCCCCGATCCTGTTCCCCACATGACCGCGCGCCCTTCCGGTCGGGTGGCTCGCGACCGCCCGGTCTCATGGATCGACCTGATCGATCTCGGGTTGGATCCGGATGACGGCCGGCCGCTGTTCCAGCAGCTGCACCTGTCGCTGCGCGACCTGATCGCCCGCCGGGTGGTGCCGGCCGGCACGCGGCTGCCGGCGACCCGAATCCTGGCCGACCGGCTCGGCGTCTCCCGCACCACCGTGGTCGCCGCCTATGACCAGCTGCAGGCCGAGGGCGTGGTCGCCGGCCGGGTCGGCGCCGGCACCTATGTCGCCGCCGGGATCGAGGCGGAGGATCAGCCGGCCGCGCCGGCGGAAAGCCCCGGCCAGGCCCCCGCGGCCCCGGCCTGGCGCGGCGAGACGGTGCCCTTCGCCGCCGGCTTCTGCGGCATGCACCCGGCCACCGAGCGCGCCTGGGGCCGGCTGGTGCAGCGCCATCTGCGCGGCATCGGCGTGCGCCAGCGCGGCTATGGCGACCCGATGGGCCACCGGCCGCTGCGCGAGGCCCTGGCGGAGTATCTCCGCGTCTCGCGCTCCGTCGCCTGCGACGCGGACCGCATCGCCATCGTCTCCGGCAGCCAGCAGGGGCTGGACCTGGTGCTGCGCGCCGTGGTGCAGGCCGGCGACCCGGCCTGGATCGAGGATCCGTGCTACCCGGCGGCGCTGGCCTGCCTGCGGCAGCATCAGCTGCGGATCGTGCCGGTGCCGGTCGACGGGCAGGGGCTGGACGTCGCCGCCGGCCTGGCGCTGCAGCCCGAGGCGCGGCTGCTCTACTGCACCCCGACGCACCACTACCCGCTGGGCGTGGCGATGAGCCTGCCGCGGCGGCTGGCGCTGCTGGACTGGGCGCGCGACGGGCGCTGGGTGATCGAGGACGACTACGACAGCGAGTTCCGCTTCTCCGGCCGTCCGCTCTCGGCCCTGCAGGGCTTGGACCGGCATGGCCGGGTGATCTATATCGGCACCCTCAGCAAGGTTCTGTTCCCGGGGCTGCGCGTCGGCTACGTCGTGCTGCCGCCGGACCTGGTCGACCGCTTCGCCGTGATCCGCAACGCCGCCGACCGCTTCCCGTCGACCATCCTCGACGACGTGCTGGTCGACTTCATCAACGAAGGCCACTTCACCCGCCACATCCGCCGCATGCGCCAGGAATATGCCGAGCGGCGCGACCGGCTGACCGCGGCGCTGACAGTGGAGGCCGGCGACGACCTGACCATCATCCCGGTCGACCGCGGCATGTATCTCGTCGCCGATCTGCGGCCGGGGCTGGACGATGTCGCGGTGGCCGAGGCGGCGCGCCGGCGCGGCGTCGTGGTCCGCCCGCTGTCGCCGATGCACATCGCGGCGCCGCCGCGCCGGGCGCTGATCCTGGGCTTCACCGGCTACCCGCCCCAGGCCCTCGACGCCGCCGCGCGGACGCTTGGGGTGGTGCTGCGCGGGTTCCGCTGACGATTGGTCGGGCCGGCCGTTCGGAATTGGACCTTTCCACATGCCGCGAAACGCGGCATCGGGAAGGCCAATGCCGTTCCGAGGACCGCCATGAACCAGATCGTCCCCTCCGCCCGCGCCCGGCTGAAGCGCCTGGCCAAGCGCGGCGCCTATGACCGCGCCACGGTCCATGCCGTGCTCGACGCCAGCGTGGTCTGCCACATCGCCTATGTCCTCGACGGCCAGCCCTACTGCACGCCCACGGCCTATTGGCGCGAGGGCGACCGGCTGTACTGGCACGGCTCCTCGGTCAGCCGGATGCTGCAGGGGCAGGGGGCGGGCCTGCCGGTGTGCCTGACCGCGACCCATATCGACGGGCTGGTCCTGGCCCGCTCCGGCTTCAACTGCTCGATGAACTACCGCTCGGTGATGGTGTTCGGCACCGCGTCGAAGGTCGAGGACGAGGCGCATAAGCGCGAGGCGCTGGACGCCTATGTCGAGCGGCTGTTTCCCGGCCGAGTGGCGGCGATGCGGCGCCCGACCGACAAGGAGGTGCGGGCCACCGCGCTGATCGCGATGGAGATCGAGGAGGCCAGCGTGAAGATCCGCAGCGGCCCGCCGCATGACGATGAGGACGACCTGGCCGCCGGCATCTGGGCCGGGGTGATCCCGATCGCCGAGACCATCGGCGCGCTGCAGCCCTGCCCGCTGCTGCCGGCCGGCATCGCCCCCGGCGCCGGCACCGAACCCTATGTCCGAGATGCCCGCTTCGATGAGATCCTGCGGGCCAATGTGGGGGGCGGCCTCGCCCCCGTCGAAGCCGGCGAGTGAGCAGGGACACCATGACCATCGAACTGACCAACCCCCTGGGCCAGCCGATCGGCGCCCCCGTCCCCGGCTGGGAGAGGCGCCCGGCGCCGCCGCGCACGCCGATGGAGGGCCGCACCTGCCGGCTCGAGCCGCTGGACCCCGCCCGCCATGCCGAGGATCTCTACGAGGCGATGGGACGCGACCAGGACGGCCGCAACTGGACCTATCTCGCCATCGGCCCCTTCGCCGAGTTCGACAGCTTCCGCGCCTGGCTGGAGAAGATGGCGGCGGGCAGCGACCCGCAGTTCCACACGGTGATCGACCGCGCCACCGGCCGGGCGGTCGGCGTCGCCTCCTATCTCCGCATCGACCCGGCGAACGGGGTGATCGAGGTCGGGCACATCCACTTCTCGCCGCTGCTGCAGCGGACGCCGATGGCGACCGAGGCGATGTTCCTGATGATGCGCCGGGTGTTCGACGAGCTGGGCTATCGCCGCTACGAGTGGAAATGCGACAGCCGGAATGCGCCGTCGCGCGCCGCGGCGGCCCGCTTCGGCTTCCAGTACGAAGGCCTGTTCCGCCAGGCGCTGGTCTACAAGGGCCGCAACCGCGACACCGCCTGGTTCTCGATCATCGACGGCGAATGGCCGCGGCTGCGCGCCGCCTTCGAGCGCTGGCTCGACCCGGCGAATTTCGACGCCGAGGGGCGGCAGAAGGAGAAGCTGTCGGAGCTGACCAGGCCGGTGGAATAGACGCGCTCCCGGTCAGTTCGTATTGCCTCTCCCGCGTGGCGGGAGAGGTCGACAGCGCGCAGCGCTGGCGGGTGAGGGCTGGCACGGGCCTCGACAAAGAACCCTCACCCGGAGCCGCTTCGCGTCTCCGACCTCTCCCGTAAACGGGAGAGGCAACGCGTAAGGCCGGTCGGCGTCACATCTTTGTCATGGGACGGCATGGGCCGCCTTGCGGTCCGGCCGTCCTGTTCCTATACACTGCGCAGCAGCAGATGGCCGGATGGTCGCTCTGCCGGGTTTCGGCCCGGCGGGGAGGAAAGTCCGGGCTCCACGGAAACACGGTGCCGGGTAACGCCCGGCGGGGGCGACCCCAGGGACAGTGCCACAGAAAGCAAACCGCCCGGCTCCGGCCGGGTAAGGGTGAAAGGGTGCGGTAAGAGCGCACCGCGCGGCCGGCAACGGTCGCGGCACGGTAAACCCCACCGGGAGCAAGACCGAATAGGGGCGGGGCGGTTCATGGGAAACCATGGGCCGACAGGCGTTTCCGCCTGCCGCCCGGGTTGGTCGCGCGAGGCGACGGGCGACCGTCGTCCCAGAGGAATGGCCATCCCCCGACCCGCCGTCCGCAAGGATACGGGGCCGGGGACAGAACCCGGCTTACAGGCCATCTGCCGCCTTTTCCCATCCCGTCCCATCGCCTCCGACGCCCGGCCGCGCAGCGGAACCGGGCCGTTTCCCTTGCTCCGGAAGGAGAACAAAAGAAAAACACTCTTGGATTCGGAGTCGAAACAAGCGCGCCAACTTCGATTTTGTTCCGACGTCAGTCGAGGACTCCCGCAAAGCGGCAAAAAAACCACGGATGGAAGAGAATCCATTGATTTCCCATGATTTGACCGGTCCGTCCCATTGCGTTCCAGGCTTACCCATGATATCCCATGATCTCCCATCGGATGGGAGCGATCGCCCACTTCCGGGGTGTGGCGACGGGGGTGTTGCAGGCGGCGGACGCGCCGCTGGGGGGATGGATGGCTCGGTTCACGGGCACCTACGTCAACAAGGTCGACAAGAAGGGGCGGGTCAGCGTGCCCGCTCCCTTCCGCGCGACCTTGGAGGCGCTGGGCGCTCCGGTGGTGAACCTGAAGCCCTCCCCCGACCGCCAGGCGCTGGACGGGGTCACCGAAGCCTACATGGACGAGGTCCAGCGCCGGCTCGACGCCATGGACCTGTACTCGCCGGAGCGCGAGGCCCTGGAAATCCGCGAATTCTCCGAGACGCAGCAGCTGCAGATGGATCCGGAGGGGCGGATCATCCTGCCGCGGCACATGCTGGATCTGGCGGGCATCACTGACAGCATCGCCTTCATGGGCATGGGCAGCCGCTTCCAGATCTGGGAGCCGGAGGCGCTGAAGGCGCATCAGCAGGCCCGCCTGGCCGTATCGCGTGAGCTGACCCTGGCCCGCGCAGGCGGGAACGGGGCCGGCGCCAATGGAGGTGCTGCATGAGCGGCGCCCACATCCCGGTCCTGCTGAGCGAGATCGTGGCGGCGGTGGCGCCGCGCGACGGCGACCTGATCGTCGACGGCACCTTCGGCCGCGGCGGCTATGCCCGCGGCCTGCTGGCGGCGGCCGACTGCCGGGTGGTCGGCATCGATCGCGACCCGGAGGCGGTGGCCGAGGGGCGCCGGCTGGAGGCCGAGCAGCCGGGCCGGTTCCGCATCGTCGAGGGCCGCTTCGGCGCCATGGACACGCTGGTCGGCGAGCAGGCGGACGGGGTGGTGCTGGATCTCGGCGTGTCCTCGCCGCAGCTCGACGACCCGGCGCGCGGCTTCTCCTTCCGCGCCGACGGCCCGCTCGACATGCGCATGGGACGGGATGGGCAGAGCGCCGCCGACGTGGTCAACGCCATGGCCGAGGACGACCTGGCCAATGTGATCTACGATTTCGGCGAGGAGCGGCTGTCGCGGCGCGTCGCCCGCGCCATCGTCGCCGCCCGCAAGGAGGCGCGGATCGAGCGCACGCTGCAGCTGGCCGAGATCGTGCGCCGGGTGGTGCCGCGGTCGAAGGACGGCATCGATCCGGCGACGCGCACCTTCCAGGCGCTGCGCCTGTGGGTGAATGAGGAACTGACGGAACTCGACCACGGCTTGAGCGGGGCCGAACGCCTGCTTCGGCCCGGGGGACGGCTCGCCGTGGTCACTTTCCACAGCCTGGAGGACCGCCGCGTCAAGCGCTTCCTGGCGGAGCGCAGCGGCGCCGGCGGCGGGGTGTCCCGCCATGTCGCGGCGCCCGGCGGCGAGACCCGGGCGCCGAGCTTCCGCCTGGCGGCCAAGCGGTCGGTCACGCCAGGGGAAAGCGAGACCCGCAGCAATCCGCGCGCCCGGTCGGCGCGGCTGCGGGCGGCCATCCGGAGCGACGCTCCGGCGTGGCCGTCTGGAGAGAGGGGGAGGGTGGCAGCATGATCCGCGTCGGCACGATGATCTGGCTCGGCCTCATCGGGGCGTCGAGCGCGTTCCTGTTCAAGACCAGCTACGAGGTGCAGGCGCTGGAAGGCGAGCTGCGCGGCGTCAACCGCTCGATCCTGCGGGAGCAGGATTCGATCCGGGTGATGCATGCCGAATGGGCGTTCCTGAACCAGCCGTCGCGCTTGCAGGCGCTGACCGACCAGTTTACCAAGCTGCGCCCGATCGCGCCGACGCAGATGATCGCCAGCGCCGCGGATCTCCCGATGCCGCAGCCGTCGCTCGACGGCGAGCCGATGGCGCCGACGGCGTCGCTGGTCGCCCAGGTCGATGCGCTGCCCAGCTTCGGGCCCGTGCCCCTGCCCGGCCACCGGCCCGGCGAGGGCGGTGTCCTCCTTGCCGCGGCCACGTCGATGCCCGTCCAGACCCAGGCCGCTCCGTCCCAGCCGGCAACGGCCCCCGCCGTACCCGTCGCCGCGCCGGTCCAGATGGCGGCGGTCGAGGTCAGGCCGGCGCCGGTGGTGGCCCCGGCAGCCCCGCCCGCCGCGGCCCAGGCTCCTGCGGCGACCCCGCCCGTGACCCGCGTCGCCGTGGCTGACGTCCCGATCCGGCCGGTGGTGGCGCCGCGCCGACCGGCCGCGCCTGCGCCGCTGGAGGCCGTGGCCCAGGCCCTGACCCCGACCCGGGCCGCCGCCGCGGATGATCCGATCGGCGCGCTCCTCTCCGGCCTCGAGGGGCCCCGGGGAATTCGATGACGGCTGACGCGCTGGACGGCCTCCCGAAGAATGCACCGCGGCAGACGGAGCCGGCCTCTCGGCCGGCTCAACGGCTTTCCGCGGCCATCGAGACGGGCCGCCAGCGCATCGTCATCAGCGCCCTGGTGTTCAGCCTCACCTTCGGCGCCATCGGCCTCAAGCTGGTCGACCTGATGGCCTTCGGCAGCGATGCCGACAGCGCCCTCGCCACCCATGCGCTGCCCGCCGTCGCGCCGACCGAGGACCGGGCCGACCTGCGCGACCGCAACGGGCTGATCGTCGCCACCACGCTGCCCTCGGTGTCGCTCTACGCCGACCCGAAGATGGTGCTGGACCCGATCGAGGCGTCGCTGCGCCTGGCCAAGGTGCTGCCCGACATCGACCAGGCCAAGGTGCTGGCCGACCTGTCGTCGGACCGCCGCTTCGTCTGGCTGAAGCGCGGCCTGACCCCGACCCAGCAATACGAGGTCAACCGCCTCGGCATCCCCGGCCTGGCCTTCCAGAACGAGGAGCGCCGCTACTACCCGGCCGGCAACCTGACATCGCATGTCGTCGGCTTCACCAACATCGACGCCCAGGGCATCGCCGGGCTGGAGAAGAGCCTGGACGACCGGCTGCAAGACGGCCAGTCGGTGGCGCTGTCGATCGACCTGCGGCTGCAGGAGATGGTGCGCGACGAGCTGAAGACCACGATCGACACCTTCCACGCCCAGGGCGGCAACGCCCTGATCATGGACGTCAACACCGGCGAGGTCCTGGCGATGGTCTCGCTGCCGGACTTCAACCCGTATGAGCCCGGTGGCCCATCCGAGGAGTCGATGTTCAACCGGAACACGCTCGGCGTGTACGAGCCGGGGTCGACGTTCAAGATCTTCAACACGGCGATGGCGCTGGAGAGCGGCACCTCGACGCTGACCAGCCTGTATGACGAAAGCCCGATCCATGTCGGGCGCTTCACCATCCATAATTTCCGCGGCGACCCCCAGTCGGGGATGCTCAGCGTCTACGAGATCTTCCGCCTGTCGCTCAACACCGGCTCCGTCCATATGGAGGAGGCGGCGGGCGTCGACCGGCAGAAGGAGTTCCTGACCCGGTTCGGCCTGACCAAGCCGGCGCCGATCGACCTGCCCGAGGTCGGCGCACCGATGGTGCCGCATCCGTGGAGCAAGGTCAGCGGCATGACCATTGCTTATGGCCACGGCATGGCGGTGTCGCCGCTGTCGCTGGTCACCGCGGTCAGCGCCATCGTCAATGGCGGCATCCTGCACCCGCCGACCCTGTTCAAGCGCGACCCGTCGCAGCCGGTGCCGGGCAAGCGGGTGATCTCGGCCGAACTGTCGCGGACGATGCGGATGCTGATGCGCGCCGTGGTCACCGGCGGCACGGCGACCAAGGCCGAGGTGCCGGGCTATTTCGTCGGCGGCAAGACCGGCACGGCCGACAAGGCGGCGCGCGGCGGCTACAACCGCCGGGCCCGGGTGACCGATTTCGTCGGCGTCTTCCCGATCTACGATCCGAAATACATCGTCATGACGATGCTGGACGACCCGCAGCCGATCAAGGGCACCTACGGCTTCGCCAGCGCCGGCTGGAACTCGGCGCCGCTGGGCGGGCGGATCATCGCCCGCATGGGCCCGATGCTCGGCGTCAAGCCGGCGGATCCGAAGGACCCGGCGATCCTGCAGATGTTGTCGCCCCCGGCCAACGCCGTGGTCGCCAACGTCTCCGGCGGCAACGAGGACTGAGCGATGGCCGTCCTCCCCGACCTCCCCTCGATGCACGCCGGCCCGCGGACGGTCCAGGCGGACGCCGCCCGGCCGGGCCGCGCCCTGGCGGCGGCGATCGAGACCGGCCGGCAGCGCGTCGTCGTCACCGCGCTGGTCTTCGGCCTGGCCTTCATCGGCATCGGCACCGGGCTGGTCCGGATGATGGCGTTCGGCGACACGGGCGAGGGCCCGGCGGTCGCCATGGTCGGCGAGACCACCGCCGACCGGGCCGATCTGCGCGACCGCAACGGGCTGATCCTGGCCACCACGCTGCCGTCGATGTCGCTCTACGCCGACCCGAAGCTGGTGATCGACCCGATCGAGGCCTCGCTGAAGCTCAGCAAGCTGCTGCCCGAGCTGAACGCCGAGAAGCTGCTGGCCGACCTGTCGTCGGAGCGGCGCTTCGTCTGGCTGAAGCGCGGCCTGACGCCGGCGCAGCAATACGAGATCAACCGCCTCGGCATCCCCGGCCTGGCCTTCCAGGCCGAGGAGCGCCGCTACTACCCGGCCGGGGCGCTGACCTCGCATGTCATCGGCTTCACCAACATCGACGCGCAGGGCATCGCCGGGCTGGAGAAGAGCCTGGACAGCCGGCTGCGGGCCGGCGAGTCGGTGGTGCTGTCGCTCGACCTGCGGCTGCAGGAGATGGTGCGGCAGGAGCTGCAGGCGGCGATCGCGGAGTTCAGCGCCCAGGGCGGCAACGCCATCATCATGGACGTGACCAATGGCGAGATCCTCGCCATGGCGTCGCTGCCCGACTTCAACCCGTATGAGCCGGCGTCGTCGTCGCAGGAGGCGCTGTTCAACCGGAACACGCTCGGCGTGTACGAGATGGGCTCCACGTTCAAGATCTTCAACACGGCGATGGCGCTGGAGAGCGGCACCTCCACCCTGGCCACGACCTATGACCAGAGCCCGGTGCGGGTCGGCCGCTTCAGCATCCGCAACTTCCGGACCGAGCCGCAGTCCGGGGCCTGGAGCGTCTACGAGATCTTCCGCCAGTCGATGAACACCGGCTCGGTGCGGATGATGGAGGCGGCGGGGCTGGAGCGGCAGAAGGCGTTCCTGACCCGCCTCGGCCTGACCCAGCCGTCGCCGATCGAGCTGCCGGAGGTGGGCGCGCCGATGGTGCCGCGGCCGTGGAGCCGGGTCAGCGGCATGACCATCGCCTACGGCCACGGCATGGCGGTGTCGCCGATCCAGCTGGTCGCCGCGGTCAGCGCCGTGGCCAATGGCGGCATCATGTATACGCCGACCCTGTTCAAGCGCGACCCGGCCGAGCCGGTGCCGGGCAAGCGGGTGATCACGCCCGAGCTGTCGCGCACCATGCGCGGGCTGATGCGGGTGGTGGTGACCAGCGGCACGGCCACCAAGGCCGACGTGCCGGGCTATTTCGTCGGCGGCAAGACCGGGACGGCGGACAAGGCGGCGCGCGGCGGCTACAACCGCCGGGCGCGGTCGAATGATTTCGTCGGCGTGTTCCCGATCCATCAGCCCCGATACATCGTCATGACGATGCTGGACGACCCGCAGCCGACCAAGAAGACCTACGGTTTCGCCACCTCCGGCTGGAACGCCGCGCCGCTGGCCGGCCGCATCATCGCCCGGATGGGGCCGATGGTCGGGCTGTCGCCGGCTGACCCGAAGGACCCGGCGATCCTGGAGGCGCTGGCCGTGGCGCCGGGCGGCCGCAACGCCCCGCAGGTCGCAACGGCGCCGGTGGAGGAAGAGGGATGAGCGGCGGCGTCTCGACATTGCCCGCCGGGCTGAAGGGGCTGACCGCGGATTCCCGCGCGGTCCGGCCCGGCTTCCTGTTCGCCGCCCTGCCGGGCGCGCGGGTGGACGGCCGCGCCTTCATCGCCGATGCGCTGGCCGCCGGGGCGGCCGCGATCCTGGCGCCGGAAGGCACGGTGCTGCCGGCCGGCGCGACCGCCGCCCTGATCACCGACGCCAATCCGCGGCGCCGCCTGGCGCTGATGGCGGCGGAGTTCTACGGCCGGCAGCCGGCGACCATCGCCGCCGTCACCGGCACCAGCGGCAAGACCTCGACCGTCAACTTCGCCCGCCAGCTCTGGACCCTGCTGGGCCATCAGGCCGCCAGCGTGGGCACGCTCGGCGTCATGGCACCGGGGCGCGAGCGCTACGGCTCGCTGACCACGCCGGACCCGGTGGCGCTGCAGGCCGAGCTGGCCGACCTGGCCGCGGCCGGGGTGACCAAGCTGGCGATGGAGGCGTCGTCGCACGGCCTCGACCAGTTCCGCCTGGACGGGGTGCGGGTGACGCTGGCGGCCTTCACCAACTTCACCCAGGACCATCTCGACTACCACGCCACCATGGCGGCCTATCTGGCCGCCAAGGCGCGGCTGTTCGACGAGGTGCTGCAGCCCGGCGGCACCGCCGTGATCAATGCCGACGTGCCGGAGGCGGCGGGGCTGGTCGCGCGCACCCGCGCCGCCGGCCGCACCGTCCTGACCCTCGGCCGTGCCGGCCAGGAGTTCCGGCTGGACCTGGCCGAGCCGCTGCCGCACGGCATCGACCTGCGCTTCACCGCCGGTGGCAGGTCGTACCGGGCGGAGCTGCCGCTGGTCGGCGGCTTCCAGGCCTATAACGTGCTGACCGCGCTGGCGCTGGTGGTGGCCGACGGCGCCGACCTCGACACCGCCGCCGGCCTCTTGGAGCGGCTGAAGGGCATTCCGGGCCGGGTCGAGCTGGTGGCCAGCCACCCGAACGGCGCCCCGGTCTATGTCGACTACTCGCACAAGCCGGGAGCGCTGGAGACGGTGCTGAACGCGCTGCGCCCGCACACCCACGGCGCCCTGGTCGTGGTGTTCGGCTGCGGCGGCGACCGCGACCGCGCCAAGCGCCCGCTGATGGGCGAGATCGCGGCGCGCCTGGCCGACCGCGTGATCGTCACCGACGACAATCCGCGCAGCGAGGACCCGGCCGAGATCCGCCGCCAGGTGCTGGCCGGCTGCCCCGGCGCCGCCGAGATCGGCGACCGGGCCGGGGCCATCCGCGCCGCGGTGCAGGGGCTGGGCCCTGGTGATGTCCTGGTGGTGGCCGGAAAGGGCCACGAGACCGGCCAGATTATCGGCGATGAGATACGCCCCTTCGATGATGCGGAGCAGGCGCGTGCAGCCGTGACCGAACTGAAGAACGACCCGCGATGGAGACGAACGCCATGACCACCCCCGCGCTCTGGCCGGCCGCCGAGGCGGCTGCAGCAACCAACGGGATGCAGGTCGGCGAGTGGTCGGCGGCCGGCGTCTCGATCGACAGCCGCTCGGTCGTGCCGGGCGACCTGTTCGTGGCGCTGCGCGGGCCGAACTTCGACGGTCATGACTACGTCAAGGACGCCCTGGCCAAGGGCGCCGCGGCGGTGATGGTCGACCGGGTGCCGCAGGGCGTGCCGCATGACGCGCCGCTCCTGGTGGTCGAGGACACCATGGACGGGCTGACCGACCTGGCGCGCTTCGCCCGCATGCGCAGCGAGGCCCGGGTCGTCGGCGTCACCGGGTCGGTCGGCAAGACCAGCACCAAGGAGGCGCTGAAGCTGGCCCTCTCGGCCACCGCGCCGGCCTATGCCTCGCAGGGCAACCTGAACAACCAGTGGGGCGCGCCGCTCAGCCTGTCGCGGATGCCGGAGCAGGTGTCCTACGGCGTGTTCGAGCTGGGCATGAACCACGCCGGCGAGATCGCGCCGTTGTCCCGCCTGGTCGAGCCGGACGTCGCCATCATCACCAATGTCGAGGCGGTGCACGCCGCGCATTTCCATTCGGTCGAGGGCATCGCCGACGCCAAGGCCGAGATCTTCCGCGGCATGGGGCCGGAGAGCACGGCGATCCTGAACCGCGACAACCCGTTCTTCCCGCGCCTCGTCGCCCATGCCCGGACCCAGGGCGTCGGCCGGATCTGGAGCTTCGGCGAGCATGCCGAGGCCGATGCCCGGCTGATCGACTGCTCGCTGCACACCGCGGCCAGCGCGGTCAACGCCGTGATCCTGGGTGAGCCGCTGCGCTACACCCTGTCGGCCCCGGGCAAGCATTGGGTGCTGAACAGCCTGTCGGTGCTGCTGGCGGCCAAGGCGATGGGCGCCAACATCGCCGGCGCCGCCCGGGCGATGGGCCGGATCACGCCGCTGCGCGGCCGCGGCGCCCGCATCACCATCGAGCTGCAGCGCGGCGGCCAGGCCGGCAAGCTGCTGCTGATCGACGAGAGCTACAACGCCAGCCCGGTCTCGGTCGCTGCCAGCCTCGAGGTGCTGGGCGGGGTCGACAGCGGGCCGGACGGGCGCCGCATCGCCGTGCTCGGCGACATGCTGGAGCTCGGGCCCGATTCGCCGGCCCTGCATGCCGGGCTGAAGCAGCCTGTCCTGGCCAGCGACATCGACCTGGTCTTCGCCTGCGGCCCGGACATGAAGCAGCTCTACGACGCGCTGCCGGAAGGCCGGCGCGGCGCCTATGCGGCGGACAGCGCCGCCCTGGCGCCGGTCCTGGCCGAGGCGGTGCGCCCGGGCGACTGCGTCATGGTCAAGGGGTCGCTCGGCAGCCGCATGGCCGTGATCATCGAAGCGCTGGAAAATCTGCACGTGGCGCGCGAGAACCGGGCCCCCCAGGCCTCGCCCAAGCGCGTCGCCAACGGCCTCTGAAAAAGGAACGGTCCCGGTGCTTCCGGCCCTCTTCGCCCCGCTCGCCGACCAGGCGCTGATCTTCAACCTGTTCCGGTACCTGACGTTCCGGACCGGGGCCGCGGTGATGACGGCGCTCGTCATCGCCTTCGTCATCGGCCCGTCGATGATCCGGTGGTTGAAGGCGCGGCAGGGGGCGGGGCAGCCGATCCGCGAGGACGGGCCCGAGGGCCATTTCAAGAAGCGCGGCACGCCGACCATGGGCGGGCTGATGATCCTGATCGCGATCGTGGTCTCGACCCTGCTCTGGGCCGACCTGCGCAACGCCTTCGTCTGGATCACACTGCTGGTCACCGTCGGCTTCGGCCTGGTCGGCTTCGGCGACGACTACCTCAAGCTGACCAAGCGCAACCCCAAGGGCCTGTCCGGCAGGCTGAAGCTGGTGGTGCAGGGGGCGATCGCCCTGGTCGCCGTGTTCTGGTACCTGCAGGTGACGCCGGAGGTACGGGAGACCGCGGTCGCGATCCCGTTCCTCAAGGACGTGATGGTCGAGCTCGGCGTCCTGTTCTTCCCCTTCGCCATGCTGGTCATGGTCGGCGCCTCCAACGCGGTCAACCTGACCGACGGGCTGGACGGCCTCGCCACCATGCCGGTGATCATCGCCGCCACCTGCTTCGGGCTGATCGCCTATCTCGCCGGCAACGCGGTCTTCGCCGGCTACCTGCAGATCCACCACGCCCCGGGCGCCGGCGAGCTGGCGGTGTTCTGCGGCGCGCTGATCGGCGGCGCGCTGGGCTTCCTGTGGTTCAACGCGCCCCCGGCCATGGTGTTCATGGGCGACACCGGGTCGCTGTCGATGGGCGGCGCGCTCGGCGCCATCGCCATGATCACCAAGCACGAGATGGTGCTGGCCATCATCGGCGGCCTGTTCGTGCTCGAGGCAGTGTCGGTGATGGTTCAGGTCGCCAGCTTCAAGCTGACCGGCAAGCGGGTGTTCCGCATGGCGCCGCTGCACCACCACTACGAGAAGAAGGGCTGGGCCGAGCCGACCATCGTGATCCGGTTCTGGATCATCGCCGTGATCCTGGCCCTGATCGGCCTCTCCAGCCTGAAGCTGCGGTGATCGGATGATCGACCTCTCGCATCTCAAGGGCCGCAGCGTCGCCGTCCTCGGCCTCGGCAAGTCGGGCACCGCCGCGATCCGCGCGCTGAAGGCGGCAGGCGTGACCGTCGCCGCCTGGGACGACAAGGTCGCCGGCCGGTCCTTCGCCGAGCGCGAGGGCGTGCCGGTGCGCGACTTCGCGGCCGAGGGCATGGCCGGCATCGACCTGGTGATGCTCAGCCCCGGCATCCCGCGCACCCATCCGCAGCCGCATCCGGCCGTGGCCCGGGCGCTGGAGGCCGGCAGCCGCCTGGTCGGCGACATCGATCTGCTGGCCGAGGCGCTGCCGGAGGCCGGGTTCCTCGGCGTCACCGGCACCAACGGCAAGTCGACCACCACGGCGCTGCTGCAGCATGTGTTCCAGGCCGCCGGCATCGATTCCGAGGCCGGCGGCAATCTCGGCCCCGCGGCGCTCGGCCTCCGGCCCGTGGGCCCCGGCGGCTGGTATGTGCTCGAGGTCTCGTCCTACCAGCTCGAGACCATCACCGAGGTGCCGTGGTCGATCGGCGTCTTCATCAACATCACCCCCGACCACCTCGACCGCTATCCGGACATGGCCGGCTACGTCGCCGCCAAGACCCGGCTGCTGGACGGCATCCGCCCGGGCGGCACCGCGGTGATCGGGGTCGATGACGACCATTCCCGCACGGTGTTCGAGAAGACCCGGGCGCGGCCGGAGATCCGGGCGATCCCGGTCTCGGCCGAGCGCGCGGTCGAAGGCGGCGTCTTCGTCCGCGACTTCGTGCTGCATGACGCGACCGATGGGCTGGCCCGTCCGGTGCTCGACCTGCGCCAGGCGCCGGCCCTGCCGGGCGCCCATAACGGTCAGAACGCCGCCTGCGTCTGGGCCGCCGCGCGGGCGGCGGGCGTGTCGGAAGAGATCCTGGCCGCGGCGATCCGCACCTTTCCGGGCCTGGCCCATCGCCAGCAGCTGGTCGGCACCATCGCCGGCATCCGCTTCGTCAATGACAGCAAGGGCACCAACCCGGACGCGGCGGCCAAGGCGCTCGGCTCCTACGACACCATCTACTGGATCGCCGGCGGCCGGCCGAAGGAGGGCGGGCTGGAGGCGGTGGACCCCTACCTGCCGCGCGTCGCCCAAGCCTTCCTGATCGGCGAGGGCACGCCGAAATTCGCCGCCCACCTGGAAGGCCGGGTGCCCTATCAGCGCTCGACCGACCTGGATGCCGCGATCGAGGCCGCCTATCGCGCCGCCAAGACGGACGGCGCCGCCGATGCCGTGGTGCTGCTGTCGCCGGCCTGCGCCTCCTTCGACCAGTTCGCCAATTTCGAGGCCCGCGGCGAGGCCTTCGCCGCCTCGGTCAAGGGCCTGCAGGTCCGGGTGGAGAGGGGGGAGCTCTAGATGGTGACCCTGGATCGCGCCGACAGTTCGGTCATCGGCCGCTGGTGGTGGACGGTCGACCGCTGGATGCTGCTCTTGCTCGGCATCATCATGGGCATCGGCTCGATCCTGATCCTGGCCGCCAGCCCGGCCGTGGCCCAGCGCATCAATCTCGGCGAGTTCTACTTCATCGAGCGGCATCTGATGATGCTGCTGCCGGCCATCGTGCTGACCTTCATGGTCTCGCTGATGAGCCCGGGCGCGCTGCGCCGCGTCTCGGCGATCGTGCTGATCCTGTCGATGCTCGGCGTCTTCGCCACGCTGTTCGTCGGGGTCGAGATCAAGGGCGCCACCCGCTGGATCCAGCTGCCCGGCCTGTCGCTGCAGCCGTCGGAATTCGTCAAGCCGGCCTTCGCCGTGGCCGCCGCCTGGCTGTTCGCGCAGCAGAAGATGCGGCCCGGCTTCCCCGGCTACATCGCCTCCACCGTGCTGTACGCCATGATCGCCTTCCTGCTGCTGTCGCAGCCGGATCTCGGCATGACCGTGGTGGTCACGGCGGTCTGGTTCATCCAGTTCTTCATCGCCGGCCTGCCGATGTTCCTGGTGGTCGGGCTGATCGCCCTCGGCTCCGGCGGCCTGGTCGGCTCCTACTTCCTGTTCGACCACGTCCGCAGCCGCATCGACCGCTTTCTCGACCCCTCGACCGGCGACAACTACCAGGTCGACCGCGCGCTCGAGGCCTTCACCAATGGCGGGCTGTTCGGCACCGGCCCGGGCGAGGGCACGGTCAAGCTGTACCTGCCCGACGCCCATGCCGACTTCATCTTCGCCGTCGGTGGCGAGGAGTTCGGCCTGTTCTTCTGCCTGCTGCTGGTGGCGCTGTTCGCCTTCATCGTCGTCCGCGGCCTGTCGCGGGTGGCGAACGAGACCAACCTGTTCATCATGCTGGCGGTGGTCGGCCTCGTCACCCAGTTCGGGCTGCAGGCCGCGATCAACATGGCCTCGACCCTGCACCTGATCCCGACCAAGGGCATGACGCTGCCCTTCGTCAGCTATGGCGGCTCCTCCCTGATCGCGCTCGGCTACGGCATGGGCATGGTGCTGGCCCTGACCCGCAGGCATGCCGGGGGAGGGGGGCTACGGTGAATGACCCGCGCCCCATCCTGCTGGCCGCGGGCGGCACCGGCGGACATGTCTTCCCGGCCGAGGCGCTGGCGCGGACGCTGATCGCCCGCGGTCATGCCGTGCGCCTGGCCACGGATCCGCGCGGCCGCGCCTTCGGCGACCGGCTGCCCGAGGTGCCCGTCGACGCCGTCCGCTCCGCCACCGTGGCGCCCGGGCTGGTGGGCAAGCTGAAGACCGCGACCTTGCTCGGCCTCGGCTATCTCGACGCAAGCGGCGTGCTGCGCCGGCACCGGCCGGCCGCCGTGGTCGGCTTCGGCGGCTACCCCTCGGCGCCGACCGTGCTGGCCGCGTCCCGCGCCGGCATCCCGGTGCTGCTGCACGAGCAGAACGCGCTGCTGGGCCGGGTCAACCGCTGGCTGGCCGGCCGCGCCGCCGCCATCGCCACCGGCTTCCCGCTGCAGGCGGCGCCGGCCCAGGGCGGCCGGCGAGTCGAGGTCACCGGAAACCCGGTCCGCCCGGCCATCGCGGCCAAGGCGGATGCGCCTTATCCGGCGCCGACGGCGGATGGCAGACTGACCCTGCTGGTGCTGGGCGGCAGCCAGGGCGCGCGGGTGTTCAGCGAGCTGATCCCGGCCGCCGTGGCGCTGCTGCCGGAGGGGCTGCGCAGCCGCCTGTCGATCGTGCAGCAGTCGCGGCCCGAGGACATCGAGGCCTGCCGCGAGCGCTACGCCGCGATCGGCGCCGACGCCACGCTGTCGACCTTCTTCGACGACGTGCCGGAGCGGCTGGCCGCGGCCCAGCTGGTGATCTGCCGGTCCGGCGCCTCGACCGCGGCGGAGCTCGCGACCATCGGCCGCCCCGCCATCCTGGTGCCCTATCCCTTCGCCATGGACGACCACCAGACCGCCAATGCCAAGGCCATCGCGGCCTCCGGCGGGGGGTGGCTGATGCCGCAATCGGATCTCACTCCGGAAGTGCTGGCATCGCGTCTCGAACACCTGTACACCCGCCCCTCCGTTCTGGTGGAGGCCGCCGGCGCCGCGCGCGCCGCAGCCCATCCGGATGCCGCCGACCGACTCGCTGACCTTGTCCTCGCCCTCGCCGGGCATGGGGCGGGTCTTCGCGCGCAGGTCGCAACGGGAGCCAATTGAAGGAGTACCGCCGATGAGGCAGATGCCGCTCGACATTGGGATGATCCACTTCGTGGGGATCGGCGGCATCGGCATGAGCGGGATCGCCGAGATCCTGCACAATCTCGGCTATTCGGTGCAGGGCACCGACGTGGCCGAGAGCGCCAATGTCCTGCGCCTGCGCAAGGCCGGCATCGACGTCAAGATCGGCCATGCCGCCGCCCATCTCGGCGACGCCGCGGTGGTCGTCATCTCCTCGGCGGTGAAGGCCGACAACCCGGAGGTCAAGGCAGCCCGCGCCGCCCTGATCCCGGTGGTGCGCCGGGCCGAGATGCTGGCCGAGCTGATGCGCCTGAAATGGTCGATCGCGATCGGCGGCACCCACGGCAAGACCACCACCACCAGCCTGGTGGCGGCGATGATCGACGGCGCCGGCATGGACCCGACCATCATCAATGGCGGCATCATCAACGCCTACGGCACCAACGCCCGGCTGGGCCAGGGCGACTGGATGGTGGTCGAGGCGGATGAGAGCGACGGCACCTTCACCCGGCTGCCGGCGACCATCGTCGTGGTCACCAACATCGACCCCGAGCATCTCGACTTCTACGGCGATTTCGACTCGGTGAAGGCGGCGTTCGAGCAGTTCGTCACCAACACGCCGTTCTACGGATTCGCCGTCCTGTGCATCGACCATCCGGAGGTGCAGGCGCTGATCTCGCGGGTCACCGACCGGCGCATCATCACCTACGGATTCAGCCCGCAGGCCGACGTTCGCGCGGTCGATTTTTCGATCGAATCGCGCGGCTCCAGGTTCACTGCCGTGCTCCAGGACAGGCAGTCCGGAAAAAGCCGTATGATCCGCGATATTGTGTTGCCAATGCTCGGGCAACACAATATCCAGAATGCATTGGCCGCTATCGCCGTGGCCCATGAGATGGGAATGGACGACGGGCAGATCATCGAAACGCTTGCGCGCTTCAGCGGGGTGAAGCGCCGGTTCACCAAGACCGGCGAGTCGGGCGGCGTGACGGTGATCGACGATTACGGCCACCACCCGGTGGAGATCGCGGCGGTGCTCAAAGCGGCCCGGGCCGCGGCCCAGAAGCACAAGGTGATCGCCGTGGTGCAGCCGCACCGCTACAGCCGCCTGGCCAGCCTGTTCCAGGAATTCTGCACCTGCTTCAACGACGCCGACATCGTCGTGGTCGCGGATGTCTATGCCGCCGGCGAGGCGCCGGTCGAAGGCGCCACCCGCTCGGCCCTGGTCGAGGGGCTGCGCGACAGCGGCCACCGCCGCGTGATCCCGCTGCCGGGGCCGGAGGCGCTGCCGCAGCTGGCCTACGACCTGGCCCAGCCGGGCGACTTCGTGGTCTGCCTCGGCGCCGGCAACATCACCGCCTGGGCCAACGCCCTGCCGACGGAGCTCGACGCGCTGCGCGCCAAGAAGGTCGCGGGGGCGAGCCGATGACGAAGTCGGTCGCAGTCCTCTACGGCGGCTGGTCGGCGGAGCGCGAGGTCAGCCTCGTCTCCGGCAAGGCCGTCGCCGTGGCGCTGCGCGGCCGCGGCCACCGGGTCGAGCTGATCGATGTCGGCCGCGACGTCGAGGCGCTGCTGCGCGCCCTGCGGCCGGCGCCCGAGGTGGTGTTCAACGCCCTGCACGGCAAGGGCGGCGAGGACGGCACGATCCAGGGCGTGCTCGACATGCTGGGTCTGCCCTACACCCATTCCGGCGTGCGGGCCTCGGCCATCGCCATGTCCAAGCCGGTGACCAAGCAGATGCTCGGCTCGGTCGGTATCCGCAGCGCCCGCGGCGTGGTCGCGCCGCCGGAGCAGGTGGCCGAGCGCCACCTGATGGAGCCGCCCTATGTGGTCAAGCCGGCCGCCGAGGGCTCCAGCGTCGGTGTCCGCATCGTCCGCGCCAACGACAACGCGCCGGCGATCGACCTGGCCGGCTGGGGCTATGGCGACGCGCTGGTCGAGGAGTATGTGCCGGGCCGTGAGCTGACCGTCGGCGTGATGGGCGACCGCGCCCTGACCGTGACCGAGATCGCGCACACCCACGCCTTCTTCGACTACGACGCGAAATACACCGAGGGCCACGCCGTCCACACCCTGCCGGCGCAGGTGCCGGCCGAGGTCGCCGCCGAGGCCATGCGCCTGGCGCTGCTGGCGCATCGGACGCTGGGCTGCCGCGGCATCAGCCGCACCGATTTCCGCTGGGACGACACCAAGCCGGGGACCGAGGGGCTGTATTTCCTCGAGATCAACACCCAGCCGGGCTTCACCCCGATCTCGCTGGTGCCGGAGCAGGCCAGGCATGTCGGCGTCGACTTCGCCGATCTCTGCGAATGGCTGCTGGAGGATGCCGCATGCGGCAGCTGAGCGCCGAGCCTGACGCCGGGCGCCGGCGCGGCAGCGGCGGCACCTCGGTCCGCCGCAAGCCGATGGCCCGCCGCCAGGCGGCGGCGCTGCGCATGGGCGGGCTGGCGCTGGGCGGCATCGCCGTGTTCGGCCTGCTGGCGGCGCTGTGGACCAGCGGCACGCTGACCGCGGCGGGGCGCGGCATCCACGGCGCGGTGATGAGCCTGACGGTCGCGGCCGGCTTCTCGGTGCAGGAGGTGCTGGTCGAGGGCCGTCGTTCGGTCGATGGCGGCGCCATCATGGCGGCGCTCGGCGTCGGCCGCGGCGACCCGATCTTCGACCTGGACCCGGACGCGGCCCAGGCAAAGCTGCTGGACATCCCCTGGATCAAATCGGCCAGCGTCGAGCGCCGGCTGCCGGACACCGTTTTCGTCCGGATCGAGGAGCGGGTGCCGCTGGCGCTGTGGCAGAGCAACCAGAGCTTCAGCCTGATCGATCGCGAGGGCCATGTCCTGCCGGTGCCGTCGCTGGCCGACTATCCGGACCTGCCGATGGTGGTCGGCGGCGACGCGGCCGGCACCGCGGCGGTGCTGATCGACGCCCTGTCGAAGACCCCGGACATCGCCCGGCGCATCCGCTCGGCCATGCGGGTCGGCGGGCGGCGCTGGGACCTGATGCTCGACAACCACGTCACCGTGAAGCTGCCCGACGGCGACGTCGCCGCGGCCCTGGCCCGGCTGGACGAGGCGCAGCGCAAGGATTCGGTGCTGGACCGCGACATCGTGGCGGTCGATCTGCGCCTGGGCGACCGCATGGTCATCCAGCTCACCCCCGCGGCGGCCGCGCAGCGCGCGCCGTCCAAGGACAAGACCTGATGGGCGGCGCGGATGGCACTCATGGGATTTAACGCGATGCGCCGCCCCCGCACCCGGTCGCGGGGATCCATCGTGGCCGCGGTCGACCTCGGCACGACCAAGGTCGTGTGCTTCATCGCGCGCGTGGCCGACGAGGGCAAGGCGCAGGTGATCGGCATCGGCCACCAGGCCAGCCGCGGCGTGCGCGCCGGCGCCATCGTCGAGCTCGACGCGGCGGAGAAGACCATCGCGCTGGCGGTGCAGGCGGCCGAGCAGATGGCCGGCGAGACCGTCAACGAGGTGATCGTCAACCTCTCCGGCGGCCATCCGGCGTCGCAGAGCCTGTCGCTCGAGGTGCCGGTCGGCGGCCGCGAGGTGAACGACAACGACCTGCGCCGCGCCGCCCGCGCCTTCAACGGCAGCGTCGCCACCGATGCCGAGGTGATCCACGCGGTGCCGATCAGCTACGGCCTCGACGAGGTGCGCGGCGTGCGCGACCCGCGCGGCATGGTCGGCGAGTCCCTCAGCATCGACCTGCACCTGATCACCGCCAACACCGGCGCGCTGCGCAACCTGACCGCCTGCGTCAACCGGGCCCATCTCGAGGTCGAGAGCGTGGTGCTGTCGCCCTATGCCTCGGGCCTGGCCTGCCTGGTGCCGGACGAGCGCGAGCTGGGCTGCACCGTGATCGACATGGGGGGCGGCACCACCTCGCTGGCGGTGTTCATCGAGGGCCGGCTGGTCTTCGCCGACTGCCTGCCGGTCGGCGGCGCCCATGTCACCAACGACATCGCCCGCGGCCTGACCACGCCGGTGGTCCATGCCGAGCGGATGAAGACCCTCTACGGCTCGGCCCTGCCGTCCGTCGCCGACGACCGCGAGGTCATCGACGTGCCGCAGGTCGGCGAGGAGGAGGACAGCCAGCCGACCCATGTGCCGAAGAGCCTGCTGACCGGGATCATCCAGCCGCGGATGGAGGAGATCTTCGAGATGGTGCGCTCGCGGCTCGAGGCCAGCGGCTTCGACAAGGCCTTCGGCCGCCGCGTGGTGCTGACCGGCGGCGGCTCGCAGCTGCAGGGCGCGCGCGAGCTGGCGCAGCTGGTGCTGGACAAGCAGGTCCGCATGGGCCGCCCGCTGGGCCTGGACGGCCTGGCCGAGGCGACGGCGGGGCCGAGCTTTTCGACGGCGACGGGCCTCCTGGCCTACGCCATTTCGGGGCCCGCCGACCTGGTCGGCTCGGGCCCGGGGCTGGAGGAGAGCGGCGCCGCGGGCGGCGGCTTCTTCAGCCGGATCGGGGGGTGGTTCCGTGACAACCTTTGATCCAGGACCAGTCAACCCGGCACGCCCGCCATCCGGGGCGATGCCGGGAGCACGGATCGGACGGGTGGGAAGCGGTCGGGTGAATAGGGGACAGTAGGGGAGCTATCGACATGATCAATCTCAGCATCCCGCAGGGCGATATCAGCCTCCAGCCGCGGATCACCGTGGTTGGCGTGGGCGGCGCCGGCGGCAATGCCGTCAACAACATGATCCGGGCCAACCTGGCCGGGGTCGAGTTCGTGGTGGCCAACACCGACGCGCAGGCGCTGGCGGGCTCCGCGGCGCAGAAGCGGATCCAGCTCGGCGCCGGGCTGACCCAGGGCCTGGGCGCCGGGTCGCGGCCGGACATCGGCCGGGCCTCGGCCGAGGAGGCGATGGAGCACATCGTCGCCCATCTCGAAGGCGCGCACATGGTGTTCATCACCGCCGGCATGGGCGGCGGCACCGGCACCGGCGCCGCGCCCGTGATCGCCCGCGCGGCGCGCGAGCAGGGCATCCTGACCGTCGGCGTGGTGACCAAGCCCTTCCACTTCGAGGGCGCGCACCGCATGCGCATGGCCGAGCAGGGGCTGCAGGAGCTGCAGCAGTATGTCGACACCCTGATCATCATCCCGAACCAGAACCTGTTCCGCATCGCCAACGAGAAGACGACCTTCGCGGACGCCTTCCGGATGGCGGACGAGGTGCTGCATTCAGGCGTGCGCGGCGTCACCGACCTGATGGTGCAGCCGGGCCTGATCAACCTCGACTTTGCCGACATCCGCACGGTGATGGCGGAGATGGGCAAGGCGATGATGGGCACCGGCGAGGCCGAGGGCGAGCGCCGCTCGATCAGCGCCGCCGAGGCCGCGATCTCGAACCCGCTGCTCGACGACATCTCGATGAAGGGGGCCAAGGGCGTCCTGATCAACATCACGGGCGGCCTCGACATGACCCTGTACGAGGTCGACGAGGCGACCAACCGCATCCGTGACGAGGTCGACCCCGACGCCAACATCATCTTCGGCTCGACCTTCGACGAGAGCATGGAAGGCCGGGTCCGGGTATCGGTCGTCGCCACCGGCATCGACATGCAGGTGAACCAGGCGCCGCGGCCGCAGACCTACAGCACCACCACCCTGCCGGGCGGCGCGGCCAAGCCGCAGCAGCCGGCGGCGGCAGCCCCGGCGGCGCAGCCGCTGATGCCGGCCCGCCCGGCCGCGGTGACGCCGCAGCGCTTCGCCATGGCCCAGCCGGCGCCGAAGC
>NZ_NHON01000088.1 GCF_002195995.1 Inquilinus limosus | reverse complement strand
GGGGAGGGGTCGGGCATCACGAGGCTCGCCGTGGACAGGCGGGCAGGGTCCGATGATCGGGCCTCCGAGGCAAGAGGGGCTTGGGCGGATCGGAACTGCCTTGGCCATCCCCTCGCCGTCATTGCGAGGAGGCGAAGCCGACGAAGCAATCCAGGGGCCGGTGCGCACCGGCCCCTGGATTGCTTCCCCCGGCTCAAGGCCGGGGTCGCAATGACGGTGTTGGGATTTCGATCGTTCGCGCGATCGACGAGGCAGTGCCGGCGCTCATCCGTTGGGTCTTGCAACGGACCCCGCACCGCGCTACACCCGGCCTCGCATCCAGAGCTGGGCTGACGCCCACGCCAACCTGCCTTCCCGGGCAAGGTGGTGGCCTCTCGCAAGAGGGGCGATGCGGCCGGACCGGCAACCAAACGGGTCGAAAGCCGCGCGTCAGCCCTCCTCGCAACCGCGAAGGAGGGTTTTTCATGTCTGCCTATCAGTCCGCGGCGATCCCGCTGGCCCGCCCCGGCGACACCGTCGAGCGGCTCGACGAGCGTCCCTGTCCCCGTCCGCGCGACCCGCAGCGGCGCGAGGTCCTCTACGCCGTGGTGCATCGCGGCGCCGGGTTGTGGACCCATCTCTACCGCGTCGTCGTCACCGCCGCGCTGCGGCCGGAGATCCATCTCGACCGCGTGCTGGAGGGCGACCGTCTGGCCGAGCTGCGCCGGATCTATGCGCCAGCGGCGGACCTGGCGGCGTAAGGCTCCGTCCATCACCGTCATTGCGAGCGTAGCGAAGCAATCCATGAAGCAGCCCGTGCGGGACGATGGATTGCTTCGTCGGCTTCGCCTCCTCGCAATGACGGTGGTGGATGGGGAATCCCTAAGTCGCCCGCACGTACCGCCCCGGCGCGTCCTCGATCGGGACCAGCCCGCCGTCGCCGGGATGCCGGGCCGGGACCTGGCCGCCGGCATGGCGGGAGACCCAGTCCTGCCATTCCGGCCACCAGGAGCCCTCGACCTGCTGCGCCCCCTCGAACCAGGCCTCCGGGCTCTCCGGTGTCTGGGTGTTGACCCAGTGGCAGTACTTCTTCGCCGCCGGCGGGTTCACCACCCCGGCGATGTGGCCGGAGGCGCTGAGGCAGAAGCGCACCGGCCCGCCGAACAGCTGGGTGCCGGCATAGGTCGACGCCCAGGGCGCGATGTGGTCGTCGCGGGTCGACAGCATGAAGGCCGGGGTCTTGATCGTGGTCAGGTCGATCGGCACCCCGGCCAGGGTGATGCCGCCCGGCCGCACCAGCCGGTTCTCCTGGTACATGTTGCGCAGGTAGAAGCTGTGCATCGCGGCCGGCATCCGGGTCGCGTCGCTGTTCCAGTACAGGAGGTCGAAGGGGAAGGGGTCCTTCCCCAGCAGGTAGTTGTTGACGACGAAGGACCAGATCAGGTCGTTGGCGCGCAGCAGGTTGAAGGTCGTCGCCATCGCCGAGCCTTCGAGATAGCCCTTGCCGGACATCTTGTGCTCGATCGTCCGCAACTGCTCCTCGTCGACGAAGATGCCGAGCTCGCCGGGGTCGGTGAAGTCGGTCAGCGTGGTGAGGTAGGTGGCGCTCGCGACCCGGTCCTGCTCGCCCTTCGCGGTCATCCAGGCCAGGGTGCAGGCCAGCAGCGTGCCGCCCAGGCAGTAGCCGATGACATTGACCTCGCGCTCGCCGGTCGCCTGCTCGATCGCGCCGATCGCCGCCAGCGACCCCTCCAGCATGTAGTCTTCGAAGCTCTTGGCCGCCAGGCGGCCGTCCGGGTTGACCCAAGAGACGACGAAGACGGTGTGGCCCTGCTCCACCGCCCAGCGGATCAGGCTGTTCTGCGGCTTCAGGTCGAGGATGTAGTATTTGTTGATCCAGGGCGGGATGATCAGCAGCGGCCGCCGCGCCACCGTCCCGGTCGCCGGCTCGTACTGGATCAGTTGCATCAGCTCGGTCTCGAACACCACCTTGCCGGGGGTCAAGGCGATGTTGCGGCCGATCTCGAAGGCGGTGCGGTCGGTCATGCTGATGGCGAGCTGGCCCTGGCCGCGCTCCAGGTCGGCCAGCATGTTCTCCAGCCCCTTGACCAGATTCTCGCCGCGCGAATCCAGGGTGCTGCGCAGCACCTCCGGATTGGTGGCGACGAAGTTCGACGGTGCCATCGCGTCGATGAACTGCCTTGTGTAGAAATCGACCTTCTTCGCCGTCTTGGCGTCCAGCCCCTCGACCTCGCGCACCGAGCCCTGCAGCCAGCGCGCGGTCAGCAGGTAGGACTGCTTGATGAAGTCGAAGACGGCGACCTCGCTCCAGGCCGGGTCCTTGAAGCGCTTGTCGCCCTTCTCCGCCGCCACCACCGGCTCCGCCTCCTGGCCCAGCATCCGCTGGGCGGTGCGGCTCCACAGCGTGGCGTAGTCCTGCCACAGCGACATCTGCGCCTGCACCAACCGGGTCGGGTCGGCCATCAGCCGCTGGGTCATGGCCAGGAAGGCGGTGCCGATGTTCAGCGGGTCCAGCTCCTGCGCCTCGGCCCGGCCCTGCTTCTCCAGGAAGGCGGTGACCAGCCGGGCGCTGCGCTCGGCGATCTCGACCATGCGGCGGGCCAGCTCGGCCGGGTCCGACGCGGGCGGGGCTTCTGGCGCGGGGTTGGTGGAGGCCGGCCGGGCGGCCGGTTTCGCCTCGTCGGGTCTGGCCCGGATCTCCGGCTTCGCCTCGGCGGGCGCCGCATGGCCGTCCGACCGGGCAAGCTCGGGTTTGGCCCGGGGCTTCGGCTTGGCCGCTGCGGGCTTCGTGCGGGATTTCGGCTTGGCCTCGGCGGGCGCCGTCCGGGCGCTCGGCCTGGCGGTCTCGGGCTTCGTCCGGGACGTTGCCTTGGCCTTCGCCGGCTTGGTCGGGGCCGCCGCCTTGACGCCGGCAGCCTTGGCCTCCGGCTTGGCCGCTGTGGGCTTGGCCTTGCGCCCGGCGGCGGCCGGCGTCCGGGCCTCGGGGCCGGCTTCGCCGGACTTCGCCCGGCGGGGGGCGGGGCGGGCGCGCTCGGTCATAAGGATCTCCCTGGCTGCGGCGGCGTCGCCCGAAGCGCGGATTCGGGAGCCGAATGCCGCTTATCTGCCACTTTGCACGGCCATCCTCTTTCCAGTCCACCCTTTCAACGAAGTGTGCTAGGCACGTGCCCATGCGTCGCACCGGCTCTCTCATGATCGCTTCCGCCCGCCCCGGCCTTCCGGTCCGTGGCGCCGTTGCCACCGTCGCCCTCGGCCTCGCTCTCGCGGGCTGCGGCGGCCGCATCTTCGACGGCACGCCCTATACCGGCGACGTGCAGTCCTCGGTGCCCAAGGTCGAGACCGCCGAGGTCTCGCCCCTCGGGCCGGCCGAGCCGCCGCCGGTGCCCAGCGTCGGCGGCCCCCTGGGCACGGCGCCGACCGGCGACACCAAGACCTATACGCTGCCCGCTTTGGCGCAGACCGACGCCGACCGCGCCGCGATGCAGCAGGCCCGGGCGCAGCAGGCCGGCATGCAGCAGCAGCGCCGGGCGCAGATCGAGCAGCAGCGCCAGCTCGCCTTCCAGCGGCAGCAGCAGATCGCGCAGCAGCAGGCCGCCCAGCAGCAGGCGGCGCAGCAGCAGCCGACCGGCACGGTGGCGCCGATGAGCTTCGGCCAGCGCCGCAACACCGCCGCGCCCTCGGCCATGGAGGCGATGCCGCGCCCGGCATCGGAGCAGGCCTATCCCAGCCTCGGCACCGTGCCGGAGAAGCCGACCGATCTGCCGACGCCGGAGCAGCAGGCCGCGGTGCGCAGCCAGCTGGAGGCCGACCGCGCCGCCTCGGGCGCGCCCGGGGCGCTCAGCTTCGGCAACAAGCCGGCCGGCCAGGCCGCAGCGGCCCCCGCCCCGGAGGCCAAGCCGGCCTTCAGCTTCAACAACCGCGTCGCCGGCACGGTCAAGTTCGACGGCGGCAGCACCACCCTGCCGGCCTCGGCCAGCAGCACCATCGAGAACGTGGCCAAGACGGCGCAGAGCCCGAAGCTGCGCGTGGTCGGCTTTGGCGCCGGCGACGGCGCGGCCCAGGCCAAGGCGCGGGCCGAGGCGGTGGCCGCGGCGCTGCGCGCGGCCGGCGTCGACCCGGCCCGAATCGTCACCGGCGGGTCGGCCGACACCCGGCCGAACATCACCGACGGGCAGGCCGCCCGCGTCGAAATCTACCTCGCTCAATAGGCTCAGAACCGGACGCCCCGACGGGCGTCGGGGGGACACGTCGATGACCGATCAGGACTTCCACCGAATCAAGCGCCTGCCGCCCTATGTGTTCGCCGAGGTGAACGCGATGAAGGCGGTGGCGCGAGCTCGGGGCGAGGACATCATCGATCTCGGCATGGGCAACCCGGACGGGCCGCCGCCGAAGCATGTGATCGAGAAGCTGACCGAGGCGGCGCAGAATCCGCGCAGCCACGGCTATTCCACCTCCCGCGGCATCCCCGGCCTGCGCCGGGCCCAGGCCGCCTACTACCAGCGCCGCTTCGGGGTCGAACTCGACCCCGAGAGCGAGCTGGTGGTCACCATCGGGTCGAAGGAAGGCCTGGCCAACCTGGCCCAGGCGATCACCAGCCCGGGCGACATCATCCTGGTGCCGAACCCGAGCTACCCGATCCACATGTTCGGCTTCATCATCGCCGGCGCGGCGATCCGGTCGCTGCCGATCACGCCGGGCACCGACTTCATGGACGTGCTGGAGCGGGCGGTGCGGCACAGCGTGCCGAAGCCGACCGCGCTGGTGCTGAACTACCCGTCGAACCCGACCGCCGAGGTGGTCGACCTCGACTTCTATCGGCCGATCGTGAAGTTCTGCCGCGAGCACGGCATCTGGATCCTGTCCGACCTGGCCTATGCCGAGATCTATTTCGACACGGCGCCGCCGCCCTCGATCCTGGCGATCCCCGAGGCGCGCGACATCGCGGTCGAGTTCACGTCGCTGAGCAAGACCTACTCGATGGCCGGCTGGCGCATCGGCTTCGCCGCCGGCAACAAGCGGCTGATCGCGGCGCTGGCGCGGGTGAAGTCCTATGTCGACTACGGCGCCTTCACGCCGCTGCAGGTGGCGGCGACCGCGGCGATCAACGGGCCGCAGGACTTCGTCGACGAGATGCGGGCGCGCTACCGCCTGCGCCGCGACACGCTGGTCGAGGGGCTGCGCGCCGCCGGCTGGCCGGTGGAGAAGCCGGAGGCCAGCATGTTCGTCTGGGCGCCGATCCCGGAGCCCTTCGCCCGCGGCGGGTCGCTCGCCTTCTCCAAGCTGCTCTTGGAGGAGGCCGGGGTGGCCGTGGCGCCGGGCATCGGCTTCGGCGAATACGGCGACGGCCATGTCCGCATCGCGCTGGTCGAGAACCACCAGCGCATCCGCCAGGCCTGCAAGGCGATCAAGACCTTCCTGAGCCGGCGGCGCAACGACCCGCAGCCGGCCAGCCTGCGCGTGGACACTCTGAAAGCGGTATCGTGACTTCCGTCCTGAAAATCGGCATCGCCGGCCTCGGCACGGTCGGCGGCGGCGTCCTCCGCCTGCTGCAGGCGCATGCCGACCTGCTGGCCCAGCGCAGCGGCCGGCGCATCGTTGTCGCCGCCGTCTCGGCCCGCGACCGCCACCGCGACCGTGGTGTGCCGCTCGACGGCGTGCGCTGGTACGACGACGCGGTGGCCCTGGCCGCCGACCCCGAGATCGACGTGGTGGTCGAGCTGATCGGCGGCGCCAACGGCGTCGCCAAGACCGTCTGCGAGACCGCGATCGCCCATGGCAAGCCGGTCGTCACCGCCAACAAGGCGCTCCTGGCCGTGCACGGCCCGGATCTCGCCGCCCGGGCCGAGGAGGCCGGCGTGGCCCTGGCCTTCGAGGCGGCGGTGGCCGGCGGCATCCCGGCGATCAAGGGGGTGCGCGAGGGCCTGGCCGGCAACCGCATCGACGGCGTGTTCGGCATCCTCAACGGCACCTGCAACTACATCCTGACCGAGATGCGGACCACGGGCCGCGAATTCGCCGAGGTGCTGGCCGAGGCGCAGAAGCTCGGCTATGCCGAGGCCGACCCCAGCTTCGACGTCGACGGCGTCGACGCCGCGCACAAGCTGGCGGTGCTGGCGGCGCTGGCCTTCAACGCCCGGGTCGAGTTCGACGACCTGCACATCGAGGGCATCCGCCAGGTCTCGGCGCTGGACATCGCCTATGCGCAGGAGCTGGGCTACCGCATCAAGCTGCTGGGCATCGCCCGGCGGACAGAGCAGGGGCTGTCGCTGCGCGTCCACCCCTGCATGGTGGCCGAGGCCTCGCCGATCGCCCATGTCGAGGGCGTGTTCAACGCCGTGGTGGCGCAGGGCGATTTCGTCGGCCAGGTGATGATGACCGGCCGCGGCGCCGGCGCCGGCCCGACCGCGTCCGCCGTCGTCGCCGACCTGGTCGACCTGGCCCGGGGCCTCAAGGTGCCGGTGCTCGGCATCCCCGCCGCGCGGCTGGAGCGCGCCGCCGTGCTGCCGATGGACCATCGCCGCGGCGCCTATTATCTGCGGCTGATGGTGGTCGACCGCCCGGGCGTGATCGCCGACGTGGCCGCGGCGATGCGCGACCAGCAGATCTCGGTCGAGAGCCTGCTGCAGCGCGGCCGGTCGCCAGGCGACGCGGTGCCGCTGGTGATCGTCACCCATGAGACGGACGAGGCGGCGATGACCCGGCTGCTGGCGGCGCTGGGCGCGCTGGACGCGGTGCTGGAGCCGCCGCATGTCATTCGCATCGAAGACCTGTGATCATTCCCGGTACCGGCTGTCACGGAAAGCCGGTACACCCGTCGCACGATGTGTCCGCCGCCGCCCCTGAGGGGCCGGACGCGGCGGAGACGAGACCGAAAGGATCGGAGAGACGATGAAACGGCCGGAAGCCAAGTCCCAGGTGATGGACCGCAACCTCGCGCTCGAGGTGGTGCGGGTGACGGAAGCCGCGGCCCTCTCCGCCTCGCGGCTGATGGGCCGGGGCGACGAGCGCCAGGCGGACCAGGCGGCGGTCGACGCGATGCGGCAGGCGCTGAACAGCCTTGCCATCGTCGGCGAGGTGGTGATCGGCGAGGGCGAGCGCGACGAGGCGCCGATGCTCTATATCGGCGAGAAGGTCGGCGCCGGCGACGGGCCGGAGATCGACATCGCCCTCGACCCGCTGGAGGGCACCACCATCACCGCCAAGGGCGGCCCGAACGCGCTGGCGGTCATCGCCATGGCCAACAAGGGCGGCTTCCTCAAGGCGCCCGACGTCTACATGGACAAGATCGCGGTCGGCGGCGACCTGCCGAAGGACCTGATCGACATCGACTCGACCCCGGCCCAGAACCTGAAGGCGCTGGCCCTGGCCAAGCGGGTCGCGGTCTCCGACCTCGTGGTCTGCGTGCTGGACCGGCCGCGCCACCAGGAGCTGATCGCCCGCATCCGCGAGGCCGGCGCCCGGATCATGCTGATCTCCGACGGCGACGTGTCCGGCGTCATCGCCACGGCGCAGCCGGAGACCGGCGTCGACATGTATCTCGGCACCGGCGGCGCGCCCGAGGGCGTGCTGGCGGCCTCGGCGCTGCGCTGCATCGGCGGCCAGATGCAGGGCCGGCTGCTGTTCCGCAACGACGATGAGCGCGAGCGCGCCAAGCGCCAGGGCATCGAGGACTTCACCCGCGTCTACGGGCTGATGGACCTGGCCGGCGGCGACGTGATGTTCGCGGCCACCGGCGTCACCACCGGCCCGATGCTGCGCGGCGTGCGCCTGATCCCGGGCGGCGCCATCACCCATTCGATCGTCATGCGCTCGAAGAGCGGCACGGTCCGCACCATCGAGGCGCGGCACGATTTCCGCCGCAAGGCCGGCTTCGAGTTCGTCGGCGGCTGATGACTGTACGGAGAGATGGCCTTCGGTCGTCTCTCGTCGTCATTGCGAGCGTAGCGAAGCAATCCAGGGGCCGCTCGCACCGGCCCCTGGATTGCTTCGTCGGCTTTGCCTCCTCGCAATGACGGGTTGGGTGGGGATGAGGGGAAAGAGACCATGAGGACGGGCCGTTGACGGGTCCGGCGCTGTTCGGCGTCGAACGCTCCGCCAAGGGCGCGCGCTGGATCGGCCGTGCCGCCGACGACCGGCTGGCGCTGGCGCTGTCCCAGCGCCACGCTTTGCCGGAGATCGTCGCCCGGGTGCTGGCGGCGCGCGGCGTCGGCCTCGACGACGCGCCCGCCTTCCTCAACCCGACGCTGCGGGCGCTGCTGCCCGACCCTTCTGTCCTGCGTGACATGGATCGTGCGGCGGACCGCATCGCTCGGGCGGTGACGGCCGGCGAGGGCATCGCCGTGTTCGGCGACTATGATGTCGACGGCGCCACCTCGACCGCGCTGATGGTCCGCTATCTGCGCGCGCTCGGGATCGAGCCGCAGATCCACATCCCCGACCGCATTGCCGAAGGCTACGGCCCGAACGCCCAGGCGCTGGAGAAGCTGCGCGCCGGCGGCGCCGGGCTGGTGGTGACGGTCGATTGCGGCACCACCGCCTTCGATGCGCTGGAAGGGGCCGCCGGCCTCGACGTCGTGGTGATCGACCACCACACGGCGGAGCCGCGGCTGCCGAAGGTGGCGGCGGTGGTCAACCCGAACCGGCTGGACCAGGATCCGGGCCTCGGCCAGCTCGCCGCTTGCGGCGTCACCTTCCTGGCATTGGTGGCGCTGAACCGTGCCCTGCGCCAGGCCGGCGCCTTCGCCAGCAGGAAGGAGCCGGACCTGCTGGCGCTGCTCGACCTGGTGGCGCTGGGCACGATCTGCGACGTGGTGCCGCTGACCGGGCTGAACCGGGCGCTGGTCGGGCAGGGGCTGAAGGTGATGGCGCAGCGCCGCAACACCGGCCTCGCTGCGCTGGCCGACGTGGCGCGGGTGACCGAGACGGTCGACGCCTACCACGCCGGCTACATCCTGGGGCCGCGGATCAATGCCGGCGGCCGCATCGGCCGGGCCGATCTCGGCGCCCGGCTGCTGGCCACCGAGGACAAGGGCGAGGCGGCGCGGATCGCGGCGCTGCTGGACGAGCACAATGTCGACCGCAAGACGGTCGAGGCCGAGGTGATGGCCGCGGCCATCGCCCAGGTCGAGGCGGCGGAAGCCGGGCCGGTGATCCTGGTGGCGGGCGAGGGCTGGCATCCCGGCGTGGTCGGCATCGTCGCCGGCCGGCTGCGCGAGCGCTACGGCCGCCCGTCCTGCGTGGTCGGGTTCGAGGGCGGCATCGGCAAGGCCTCGGGCCGCTCGGTGCCGGGCGTCGATCTGGGCGCCGCGGTGATCGCGGCGCGCCAGGCCGGGCTGCTGCTGTCCGGCGGCGGCCACCGCATGGCGGCGGGCTTCACCGTGCGGCAGGAGCGGCTGGCCGAACTGCGGACCTATCTCGCCGAGCATATCGACGGCCAGGTGGACGAGCCGATGGTGCCGCTGGTCGAGCTGGACGGCACGCTGGTGGTGGAGGCGGCGACGGTCGAGCTGGCGGAGACGCTGTCCTGCCTGGGCCCGTTCGGCGCCGGCAACCCGGAGCCGCGCTTCGCCCTGCCGCGGGTGCGGGTGGTGGCGGCGTCTGTGGTGGGCAGCGGCGGCCATGTCGCCTGCACCCTGGTCGGGCCGGATGGCGGCCGGCTGCGGGCGATCGCCTTCCGCTGCGCCGACCAGCCGGTGGGCCAGGCCCTGCTGCGCCGCGACGCGCTGCTGCACGTCGCCGGCACGCTCCGGATCGACCGCTGGAACGGCAACACCCGGGTGCAGCTGTTCATCGAGGACGTGGCGCCGCTCTGGGCCGAAAACGCTTGATTTCCCCGGCCGCTGCCGGTAGGTATCCGCGCCGCGCCGACCCCTTCGTCTAGAGGCCTAGGACATCGCCCTTTCACGGCGGTAACACGGGTTCGAATCCCGTAGGGGTCGCCACTTCGGTACAAAACTAAGTACCTCCGGCCCCGACTCAGCCGTGTCCGCGGCGGGAAGTGTGCGCAGCAGCGCGCTCTTCGAACCTGTGATCCGGATTTCCCGACCGCCGATGACGTCGACGCGCTGCGCCAGCGCACGGAGATGATCGCGCCGGAATGTCCCGTCTGCGTTCCGCAGCCTGCGCTTTGCCGCTTGGGCGAATTTCCGCAGGATCTCCGGCGTGATGACGCCTGCCCGGCGCTTGCGAAAAGCCGGGAGCACCTCCTGGACCATCGCGATCGAGAAGCAGTCGTGCGGCGTGCCTTGTTGTCGTCTCCCCGATGCTCAAGCGGATTTCGACGCCTCGATGATCCATCGCCGGAACGCGCGAACGCGGGCCAGCTCCGCCTTCGCCTTCGGGCTGACGACATAGTAGGCGCCGGGCCCGGTAACGCGGACGTTGTAGGGGGCGACGAGGGTGCCGCGCTGGATCTCGTCCTCGACCAGGAGACGCGGCGGTTCCCGGAGAACGGTCCAGCCACGTCGCTGGATAGATGAAGATCACAGCGATTGGCCCGCCCTTCGGGGGCGGCGCCTTGTAACCGGCCACCGTGCCGCCGGGATTCTCGCTGTCCTTCGATAGATCCGTCCGGACAAAATCTCCGATTGATGCCGGAAAAGTGAACCCGGACGCAGCATCAGCGTAGGGCCCTTGCGCCCGGATGACCTCCGGTCCGCTCCTGTTCGCTGTCGGCAGGGGAGGGCGGTTGCCGACTCTCAGCTATGGCCTACGACGGGGCCGCAGCTGTCCCCCAGGACGAATGTAGGCTGGAACATCACTTTGCGCGGCGGCAGCTCCACGCCGTGGTTTATTCTATCGACCAACATCCGCAGCGCCTCATTGGTCATGTCGTCGACCGGGTGTTCGGTCCGCGTCAGCCGCGGCCGAAGCCCGCCGATACCGGGGATCGTGTCGGTCGACGCAACGGAGATGTCCTCGGGGCAGCGGAGGCCGAGATCGACGATCGCCCGCATCGCGCCCAAAGCCATGACGCCGTTGGCCACATAGAGCGCGGTGGGGCGATCGGGCTGCTGCAGCAGGTCACGCGTCACCGAATAGGCTACGTTCTCGCGGAAGTCGCCGCTGCGGATATGATCGGCCTCCGGCGAGACGCCCCGCGCCTGCATCGCTTCCAGCATGCCGTCGAGACGGCCGCGGCCGGAGCTCAGATGCAGGGGGCCAGTGATGGTCCCGATCCGACGATGGCCGAGGTCGAGGAGATAGGTCGTCACCTGCCGCGCCGCCGAGACATTGTCGAGCGTCACCGTATCCGACCGGTTGCCGTCGACCGTGCGGCCGAACAGGACCGACGGCATGGAGTTCCCCTCGAAATCCCGTTTCAGGTATTGCGACTGGCTGCCGACCGGCACCAGCACCACGCCGTCGCAGGATAGCGTCTTGATGCGCGACAATGCCCGCCGCTCGGCCTCCGGCTTCTCATCGCTGTTGAACACCACCAGCGAATAGCCCCAGGCGGTCGCCGCGGCCTCCGCAGCGCAGACGATGCGGGCGAAGAAGGGGTTCGCCAGGTCGGCGACGACGAGCGCGATCAGCTGGCTTGTGCCGCGCTTGAGGTTCCGGGCCACCGCGGACGGCGCGTATTGCAGCTCGCTGATGGCGGCGAGCACCCGGGCCCGCAGCGCCGGGCTGACATAGGCCGAGTCATTCACCACGGCGGAGACGGTCGCGGTCGAGACGCCGGCCGCGCGTGCAACATCTCTGATGGTTGCCAATTGAACGTCCAGCTAATCGTTTCGCCAAATGTCGCTGATCGATGTCACCTTGTCCAGGCGTCAATACAACGAATTTTACGCTTGCCAGAACCTGCGGGATTGTCGAGTTTAGCGAAACGGTTAGATAATGTTCGCTGACGCAGGCGCGATCCTCGCCCCAGAGGAGGGGCCGCGCCCGGAGGGAGGAAGGAACGACATGAAGACCCCGCTGCTCGGCATGCTTGCCGTGGCCATGGCCCTGCCGGCCGGCGTGGCCGCGGCTCAGGACAAGACGCTCATCGGCATCGTCTCGATCGCCGCGACCGAGGCCAACAACGTCCGCTACATCTCCGGCGCAACCGCCGCGGCCAAGGAGCTTGGCTGGGAGGTTTCTGTGATCGATGCCGCCGGCAGCGCCGATCAGGCCAATGCCGCGATCCAGAATTTCGTGCAGCGCGGCGCCGGCGCCGTGGTCGACATGGTGTTCCCCTATTCGTCGATCGGTGCCGGGCTGGCCGCGGCGAAGGATGCGGGCGTGCCGGTCGTGACCTGGGGCGGGGGGCTGGGCGGCAGCGTGGCTGCCACCAACGGCTCCGGCGCACCGCTCGCCCAGCCGGTGATCGACAGGCTGGTGGCGGATCTGGGCGGCAAGGGCAGCGTCCTGGCCTTGACCTATCGCACCGGCGAGGTCTGCCGGAACCGCGAGGCGCTGTTCGACGAGATCCTCGCCAAGCACCCCGACATCAAGGTCACCAAGAACGAGGTCCGGATCCCGGGTTATTTCCAGGATGGCGCGGAATACGCCAATGCCTGGCTGGCCTCGCACCCCGCGGGGGACGAGAACCTGGCGATCTGGGGCTGCTGGGACGATCCGGCGATCGGCGCCATCGGCTCCCTGCGGCAGCAGGGCCGCGACGACGTTAAGGTCTACGGCGTCAACGGCAACGCCCAGGCCATCGAGAACATCCGCAACGGCCACATGGACGCGACCGCCTGGGAGGACAGCTACACCGAGGGCTATCAGATGGTGAAGCTTCTGGTCGACATCAAAGCCGGCGCCGGCAGCTGGACGCCGAAAGCCGTGGAGGTGCCGGCTGTCCTGGTCACCAAGGAGACGGTCGAGCAGTTCGTGAAGGATCACCCCGAGGCGCTCGGAAAATGAGCCTGGGGCACCGGATGGCCGCCCCGGAGGATCCACCGGCATCGGCCGGAGCCGCCCCCTTCCTGGCGGCCATCGGCGTGGCCAAGTCCTATGGCGGCGTCCAGGCGCTGAAGGGCGTCTCGCTGTCGCTCGAGGCCGGGCGGGTGCACGGGCTGGTCGGTGCCAATGGTGCCGGCAAGTCGACGCTGATCCGGGTGCTGGCGGGCCTGACCCGCCCGGATGCCGGGGAGGTCCGGATCGACGGCGCGCCCGTCGCCATCGCCTCGCCGCAGGACGCCACCGCGCTGGGGCTGGGGTTCATCCACCAGGAACTCGCCTTCGTTCCCGGCATGACCGTGCTGGAGAACATCATGCTCGGGGTGCCGAAGAAGCGGCGCCTGGGCATGGTCGACTGGGCGGCGATCGAACGCGATGTCGCGCCGATCGCCAAGCGGGTGGGCATCACCGCCCCGCTTCGCGCCGGTACGAAGGGCCTGTCGACGGCCGAGAACTGGCTGATCAGCATCTGCCGGGCCCTGGTCCGCAAGGCGCGGCTGATCGTGATGGACGAGCCGACGGCATCGCTGTCGGCCAGCGAGGCCGAGCGGCTGTTCGCGATCATCGCGGACCTGACCGCGTCGGGCGTCGCCATCCTCTACGTCTCGCACCGGCTGGACGAGATCCTGCGGCTGTGCCACCGCGTCACCGTGTTCCGCGACGGCCGATCCGTGGCCGAGATCGGACAGGATGCGTTGAGCCGGGCCGTGCTGGTGGAGGCCATCGTCGGCGGCGAGACCCGGCCGGCCGAGCCGGCCCGCGGCCGGGCTGTGGGCCGCGAGGTCGTGCTGCGCGTCTCCGGCCTGGCCCGGCGCCCCAAGGTCCAGGGGGTGAGCTTCGACCTGCACCGGGGCGAAGTGCTGGGCATCGGCGGGCTGGTCGGCGCCGGCCGCACCGAGCTGGCCCGGCTGATCTATGGCGCGGACCGGCCCGAGGCCGGCGCCATGGTCCTGGACGGCACGCCCTTCGCGCCGCGCAGCCCCGGCCAGGCGGTCGCCGCGGGGCTGGGGCTGGTGCCGGAGGAACGCCGGGCCGAGGGCTTGGTCCTGACCAAGAGCGTGGCCTTCAACCTGCAGATCGCCAATCTGCGCGGGATCATCCGCGCCCCGGCACTGCCGCTGATCAGCCGAAGGCGACGCGAGGCATCGTCGCTGCAGATCGTCCGCGACCTCGCGGTCAAGACCCGCAGCATCGAGACCCCGGTGGGGCGGCTGAGCGGCGGCAACCAGCAGAAGGTCGTGATCGGCCGCTGGCTGCTGCGCGGTCCCAAGGTCCTGATCCTCGACGAGCCGACGCGCGGCGTCGACATCGGCTCGCGCGGCGAGATCCATCGGCTGCTGCGCGACCTGGCCGCCGGGGGCATGTCGATCCTGGTGATCTCGTCGGAGCCCGACGAGCTGCCCGACCTCTGCGACCGCGTGCTGGTGATGGCGGAGGGCCGCATCGTGCGGGAGCTGGCCGGACCGTCGATCACACGCAATTCCATCATCGAGGCCAGCTATGCCGCCGGCGATGCCGCGGCCGCCGGCGGGAGAATCGGATGACGCACACTGCCGTCGCGAGCCGCCGCTTGTCGCCGCAGTCCAAGCTGGCCCTCGGCCTGTTCGCGCGCTACGCGACCATCATCGGCCTGCTGGCGATGGTGCTGGCCTTCTCGGTCCTTTCCCCACGCGCCTTTCCCACCGTCAACAACTTCACCAACGTGCTGAACCAGGCGTCGCTGGCGATGATCATCGCCGGCGGGCTGACCCTGGCCGTGGTGGTGGGGGAGCTGGACCTCTCGATCGGCTTCGCCGCCAGCCTGCACGGCGTGCTGGTCACGGGGCTGATCGTCGCCAATGGTCTGCCGATCCCGGTCGCCATCCTGATCGTGCTGGCGCTCGGGGCGCTGATCGGGCTGATCAACGGGCTGATCGTGACCAAGATCAAGGTCAATTCGGTGATCGCCACGCTCGGCATCGGCACCATCCTGACCGGCCTGTCCTTCGCCTATTCCGCCGGCGTCCCGATCGTCTCGGGCGTGCCCGAGGCCTTCCTCGAGCTTTCGCTCGGGCGATGGCTGTTCGGCATCCCCAATAACATCGTCGTGATGGCGCTGGTCCTGGGGGCCTTGTGGATCCTGGTCGAGCGCACGTCGCTGGGGCAGGAAATCCAGGCGGTCGGCGGCAATCCGGCGGCGGCGCGGCTGGCCGGCATCAATGTCGACCGCATCAAGATCCTGGGCTTCGTCGTCTCCGGGGTCTGCGCGGCGCTGACCGGCATCCTGCTCGCCTCTCGCCTCGGCAGCGGCACTACCAGCGCGGCCGACAGCTATCTGCTGACCGCCTTCGCCGCGGTGTTCCTCGGCTCCGCCACGCTGCGCGACGGCGAGTTCCACGTGCTGGGCACCATGATCGGCGCCTTGATCATCGCCTTCGGCTTCAACGGGCTGAACATCTTCGGCGCGCCGACCTACTCCCAATATGTCCTGCAGGGCGCCATTCTCATCGTCGCGGTCGGGCTGTCCAGCCTCGGCCGGACCATCGCGGAAAGTTGAGGATTCCGGCATGTCGTCTGCATCGGCCCCGCTCTGGGACGTTCACATCATCGAGTTCGCCCGATCCAAGGACCAGCCGGTGGCCAGCCTGGTCCACGGCGCCCATGACGACGGCGTCGTCGACCTGCCCTTCTCCTTCGTTCTGGCGCGGCAGCCCGGCCGGACCGTCCTGGTCGACACCGGCTTCATGAAGGAGGGCAGCGGGGAGGAGATGAGCGTGCGCTTCGGCATCCCGCACTGGATCTCGCCGCTGCGCATGCTGGCCGAGCTGGGCGTGACGCCCGATGCGGTCACCGATATCGTGCTGAGCCACGCCCATTTCGATCATATGGGATCGATCGGAAAGTTCCCGAACGCGCAGATCCATGTCCAGAAGCGGGAGATCCTGAGCTGGATCGAGGCCATGGCCCTGCCGCCGCGCTTCGGCTTCCTGACCCAGATCATCAACCCGGACGACCTTCGGCGCGCCTTCGACGCCTCGGTCGAGCACCGGCTGCACCTGGTGGACGGCGACCGCGACGACATCCTGCCCGGGCTGCATCTACGCCTGGGCGAGGGCCACACGCTGGGCCAGCAATTCGTGATCCTCGATACCTCCCGCGGTCGCCTCGTCGTTTCCGGCGACTGCATCTATGCGGCAAGCAATATCCGCGGGCACAACCATGACGGTGTCTACGTGCCCCTGGCGAACGGCGTCGGCAGCGTCTGGGAGCAACTGAAGACCATCGACCGCATCAACGACGCGATCGACGGCGACATGAGCCGCCTGATCATCCTGCACGACAGCGATCGCTGGAGCGGCCTGCCGGTGGTCAAGCAGATCGAAGGCTTTCGGATCGTCAAGGCTGGCTAGGCAAATGCTGAACCGGCCCTCCGCTGGGCGGATGGCGAGGGGGCTGTTGCCACGCCTGCCAGAGACGATCGGCATTCGGGTCTCACGCATCTCGTGCCGCGTGCATGATGACCGGTGCGATCAGTGAGGGCAATCCTGGCTCGGCTTCTCCGACCGTGATGCCGCGCAGAGGCGCCGTTCCACGATCCGCGCCAGTAGGCTTGCGCCGACCGGCAGGATGCCGTCGTCCAGGACAAAGCCCGGATTGTGCACCGGCACCGAACCGGCATGGCCGATGGTGCAGTAGACGCCCGGCGTCGCATGCAGCATGTCAGCGAAATCCTCGCTGCCCATCACCGGCTCCGTCTTCCGATACACCTGGTCCGGCCCGACGATATCGCGCGCCGCGGCGAGATAGCCCTCGACCAGCTCCTCGGTGTTGACCAGGACGTCGAACACGTTGCGGATGTCGAATTCGATCTCGACCTCGAAGGCGGCGGCGGTGCCCTCGGCGATGCTGCGCATGCGGCGGCGCAGGAGCTCGTTGACCTCCCGGTCCAGGAACCGGACCGTCCCGGACACGACAGCCTCCTCCGGCACGACGTTGTAGGCGCTGCCCGCATGGATCTGCGTCACCGAAAGCACGGCCTGTTTCAGGGGGCTGATGTTGCGGCTGACGACGGATTGCAGCGACTGGACCAGCGCGGTGGCGACGATGATCGGGTCGCGCGACCGCTCGGGCATGGCGCCATGGCTGCCGCGACCCCGGATCCGGAAGTCGAAGAAATCCGCGCCCGCCATCGCCGGCCCCGCCTTGACGCCGATGCGATAGGGCTCGTCGTCCGGGGCGTTGTGGAGCGCGTAGATCTCGTCGCAGGGGAAGCGCCGGAACAGCCCGTCGGCCAGCATCGCGCGGGCGCCGCCGCAGCCTTCCTCCCCCGGCTGGAAGATCAGCACGGCGGTGCCGGCGAAGTCGCGGGTCTCGGCCAGATAGCGCGCGGCGCCCAGCAGCATTGTCGTGTGCCCGTCATGGCCGCAGCCATGGAAGCGCCCCGGGATCTTCGAGGCATAGGCGAGATTGGTGCGCTCCTCCATCGGCAGGGCGTCCATATCCGCCCGCAGCCCGATGGTGCGGCCCGGCCCGCGGCGCCCCTCGATCACGCCGACGACCCCGGTCCGGCCGAGGCCGCGATGCGCCTCGATCCCCCAGGCGGCCAGCTTCTCGGCGACGATGCCGGAGGTGCGCACCTCCTCGAAGCCGATCTCGGGATGCTGGTGCAGGTCCCGCCGGATGGCGGTCAGTTCGTCCTTGTAGCTGTCGATGCGATCGATGACGGGCATGGCCGGACCCTTGCGGATGGCGGAAATGGGGGGCGGGCGTGGGCTGCGCCACGCCGCGCTGGCGGAACGGGCGGCGCTCCGGCCTAGGCGGGCGTCTCGTAGGAGACGGCGAGGTCCTTCGGGTCCGCGACCATCTCGCTTCCGCCGACGAACAGGCGGTCGGCCGTGCCCGAGGCGTCGACGCTGCGCTCCACGGCCTCGCCATGGCTGGCGAAGCCGTTGGCGAGCCTGACGCGGCCGCGATCCGGCCCGGTGATCTCGATCTCCGTGGCGTCCGCGAAGGGCTTGAACCCCGCCGGATCGGCGGCCAGGACGAGGTCGCCCATCGGCACCAGATCCACGACGCGCCAGAGATTCCACCAGCGCCCGGCCCAGCCCGCCACCCCGGCCGACGGCGCCCCGTGGCTGGCGAATTGGTGCAGGATCGAGACCAGCCCGTCCAGCCAGGCATTGGCGGGACCGTCGATGGCGTTGGTGACGACGGAGAGGCCGATGCCCCAGTCCGGCACCGCGGCGGAGCGGCTGATGAAGCCGGGGAAGGAGCCGCCATGGCCGATCAGCGTATGGCCGTCGACCTGCCCGATCATGGTGCCCAGCCCGTAATGGCGGGGTTCCGACTGATGCGGCACCTCCCAATGGCGCCGGGTCATTTCCCGCCGGCTGGCCACCGACAGCACGCTGGTTTCGGCCGCGGGGTCGAGGCTGGCGAAGAAGCGGGCGAGGTCCCCGGCCGTGCTGACGAAGCCGGTCGCCGCGGCCAGCGCGAAGGTGGGCTGGTCGCCGCCGAGCGTGCCCCGGCCGAAGGGCAGCCGGTTGCTGTGCCCCGTCGCCAGGGGCGCGCCGGCCCCGAGCGGCGTGTCGGGCGCGGTGTCCGCCAGCCCCGAGGCGCCGACGACCTCGCGCGCGATCCAGCCTGCATAGGGCTCGCCCGTGATCGCCTCGATGGCGAGGCCCAGCAGGCCGAAGCCGAGATTGGAGTATTTGAAGCGGCTGTTGGCGTCGAGGGCCAGGGGAAGCGCCAGCTCGGCCCGCAGCGCCGCCGCGTCGAAGAAGGGCGCGCGGACCTGCCAGTGCGGGGACCGGGTTCCGTCGCGCATCATCCCCGAGGCATGGGCGAGAAGCTGGGCGATGGTCGTGTCCGCCACCAGCGCGTGCAGGCCCGGCACATGGGTCCCGATCCTGTCGTCCAGATGCAGCCGCCCGGCCTCCTGCAGCTTCATGATGCCGACGGCGGTGAAGGTCTTGGAATGGGAGGCGACGCGGAAGCGATGGGCGGTGGTCAGAGCCTCGCCGGTCCTGAGATCCGCCACGCCGAAGGCGCGCTCCCAGACGACCTGTCCGCCTTTCGCCACCGCGACCACGCAGCCGGGCTGTTCGGTCGCCTGCAGCTGGTGGTCGATCCATCGGCCGCCATAAGCCAGCGCGGCATCGAGCCATTCGGTCATGAGCTTGTCTTTCTTGGCTTTGTCCGGGGTGTCGTTCAGCCAGCTGCCATGGCGGGCTTCGGGAGGACGGCGCCCTCTGCCGCCCAGCAGGCGACGGCATGTCCGGCATTGATGTCGGCCAGTCCCGGCTCCTGCTCGGCGCAGCGGGGGGTGGCGATCGGGCAGCGGTTGCGGAACCGGCAGCCGCTGGGCAGGCGGGCCGGATCGGGCGGGTCGCCCAGCCGCGGCACCGGATCGTCGCGACGGGCGACGTCGATCGACGGCACGGCGGCGAGCAGCGCCTTGGTGTAGGGGTGGCGGGGGGCCTGGAACAGCTGCTTCGCCGGGGCGGTCTCGACGATCCGGCCGTAATACATGACCGCGACGCGGTCGGCGATGTACTCGACCACGGCGAGGTTGTGGGACACGAACAGCAGCGCCAGCTCGAACTCCGCCCGCAGGTCGCGCAGCAGGTTCAGGATCTGCGCCTGCACGGACACGTCGAGGGCCGAGACCGGCTCGTCGCACACGATCAGGGCGGGCTTGAGGATCAGGGCGCGCGCGATGCCGATCCGCTGCAGCTGGCCGCCCGAGAGCTCGTGCGGGTAGCGCACGCGATGCTCGGGCCTCAGCCCGACCTTGCGGAAGATCTCGGCCACGGCCTCGTCCCGCTCCCGGCGATCCAGCATCTCCTGGATGTCGAGGGCCATCCTGACCGAGGCGCCGACGGTGCGGCTCGGGTCGAAGCAGGTCCGCGGATTCTGGAAGATAAGCTGGGCATGGCGCCGCTGCCGCTTGAGCTGGTCCGGCGGCAGGGCGAAGAGGTCCTGGCCGCGGAACCGGACCGTGCCCGCGCTCGGCCGCTGCAGGGCGATCACCGTCCGGCCCAGCGTGCTCTTGCCGCAGCCGGATTCGCCGACCAGCCCCAGCGTCTCGCCGCGACCCAGCGTCAGGCTCACGCCGTCGACGGCGCTGATGGTGCCCACGACGCCGCCCAGCAGGCCCTTGCGGACCGGATAGCGGACATGCAGGCCTTCGACCTCGAGGAGCGGCGGACTGCTCATGCCCTGTCCCCCGTCGCGTCCGGCGTCGCCCAGCAGCGCGACCGGTGGTCCGGCGCGGTCGCGGCGAGGGGAGGCATCTCTTCGAGGCAGCGCGCCAGGGCGAGGCTGACGCGGCGGCCGCATCGCGGCGCGAAGGCGCAGCCCGGCATGGGGCGGCTGAGATCGGGGATGCCGCCGGGAATGTCCTGCAGCCGCCCGCCATCCGACTGCCCCAGCCGCGGCGCCGCCCGCAGCAGGCCGCGCGCATAGGGGTGGTCCGGGTTGCCCAGCATCGCCGCGACCGGGCCGTCCTCGACGATCCGCCCGGCATACATGACCGCCACCCGGTCGGCGAGCTTCGCCACGATCCCGAGGTCGTGCGTGACGAGCAGGAGCGAGGTGCCGGCGTGCCGGCAGCTGTCGCGCAGCAGCTCCAGGATCTGCGCCTGGATGGTGACGTCGAGCGCCGTCGTCGGCTCGTCGGCGATCAGAAGCCGCGGCCTCAGCGCCAGGGCGATCGCGATCATCACGCGCTGCGCCTGGCCGCCGGACAGCTGGTGCGGATAGGCGAGCGCCTTCTCCTCCGGCGCCGGGATGCCGACCGAGCGGAGAAGGGCGACGGCGCCGTCCCATGCGGCCTTGCGACCGAGCCGTTCCTGCTGGCGCAGCGGCTCGGCGACCTGCCAGCCGACCCGGCGCACCGGGTTCAGGCAGCCCTGGGGCTGCTGGAAGATGATGCCGATGTCGCGGCCGCGCCAGCGGGAGAGGTCGCGGGCCGACATGGCGAGCACGTCGCGCCCGTCGAACAGGATCTGCCCGCCGGCGATCCGGCCCGGCTTCTGGATGAGCCGCAGGATGGACAGGGCCAGCACGGATTTGCCGGAGCCGGACTCGCCGACCAGCCCGACGATCTCGCCCGGCGCGATCCGCAGGTCCACGCCCTGCACGGCGTGGACCGTGCCGGGCCCGGAACCGAACTGGGTGCGCAGGTCGCGAAGGTCGAGGAGCGGCCGGTCGGGCCGGGGCGGGGGCGGCATCATCGACATCGCCTCAGCTCCTCGGGTCCAGCACGTCGCGCAGCCCGTTGCCCAGGATGTTCATGCCGAAGATCGAGATGAACAGCGCCGTGCCGGGGGCGGCCACGGCCCACCAGGCGGAGAACAGGTAGGTGCGCGAGTTGACGAGCATGGCGCCCCATTCCGGCGCCGGCGGCTGGGTGCCGAGGCCGGCGAAGGACAGGGCCGAGGCCAGCAGCGCCGCCAGCGGCGTCGCGAAGGAGAGGTAGACGATCAGCGGCGACAGCACGTTCGGCAGCACGGTGCGGAACAGGATCTCCGCCTCGCTCGCCCCCAGCGCCCGGACGCTGACGACATAGTCCTCGGCCTTGACCGTGAGCACGGTGCTGCGCACCAGCCGGGCGTAGCCGGGGATGCCGGCGATGCCGACCGCCGCCATGCCGGTCCACAGGCTCGGCCCCAGGATGGCGACCACCACCAGCACCATCAGGATGTAGGGGAAGGCCAGCAGGATATCGATCATCCGCATGATGACCCCATCCGTCACCCCCGACCCCGCGCCGGCGACGAGGCCGAGCACGGTGCCGATGGAGGCGGAGATCGATGCCGTAACGGCGCAGATCAGGAGGAAGTAGCGCGTGCCGTAGATGATCCGGCTCAGCAGGTCGCGGCCGACCTCGTCGGTGCCGAGCCAATGCAGCGCGCCGGGGGGCATCAGGCGCTGGGCCGGGCTGATCTTGAACGGGTCGTACGGGGCGATCACCGGGGCGAAGGCCGCGAGCAGGATCAGGGCCAGCAGCACCGCGCCGCCGGCCACCGCGGACGGATTGCGCAGGAGCCGCCCGAGCAGGAGCCGCCAGCGCGGGACGGCCTCGAAGGCCGCTTCCTCGAAAACCCCCTCGCTCACGACACCAGCTCCACGCGCGGGTCGAGCCAAGCATAGAGCAGGTCGGCGACGAGGTTGACCACCAGATAGGTGACGGCGCTGATCAGGATGATCGCCTGCGTCAGGGTGAAATCGCGCCACTGGATGGCGTTGACCGCCAGCTCGCCGATGCCGTGCCAGCTGAAGATGGTCTCGACGATGAAGGCGCCGCCCAGCAGGTTGCCGATCTGCAGCCCCACCACCGTCAGCACCACGATCAGGGCGTTCGGCAGGGCATGGCGCAGGATCAGCGCGATCTCGCTCGCCCCGCGCGCCCGCGCCGCCTGGATGTAGTCCCGCCTCAGCACGTCGATCATGCTGCTCCTCGCCACCCGCGACAGCGGGGCCGCTTCGATCAGGCCGAGCGCCATGGCGGGCAGCACGATCGCCAGCGGGCCATGGGGGACCACCGGCAGGAGCCTGAGCCAGACCGAGCAGAACAGGATCAGCAGCAGCCCGAAGAAGAAGGCCGGCATTGAGATGCCGAACAGCCCGATCGTCGTCGCGGTCACGTCGAGCCAGCTGTTGCGCCGGGCCGCGGCGAGGATACCGGTCGTGAGCCCGACCACCAGCGCGATCGCGAGGGCGGCGCCGGTGAGGAGGATGGTGTTGACGTATCGGAAGCCGATCTCGTCGATCACCGGCTTGCGCAGCCGGATCGATTCCCCCAGATCGCCCTGCGTGAGATCGCTGACATAGAGGACGAACTGCTGATACCAGGGCAGGTCCAGATGGTACTTGGCGCGCAGGGCGGCGATGGCCTGCGCCGCGTCCTGTTCCGAGAGCTGGCCCTGATACATCGCCGTCGCGGCATCGGTCGGGATCAGGGCCTTCATCAGGAAGGTGATCAGCAGGATGCCGATCACCACCGGAACCAGGAGCAGCAGGCGCTTCAGGACGTACCGGGCCATGGCGCTCTATTCCGCGATCTTGAGGTCCGTGGCGTAGACATAGCCGAGATAGTCGAGGCGATAGCCCTGCAGCGCCGTGCGGGTCACCGTCATCGGCCAGTCGGTCAGCAGCGGCAGGATCATCCGATCCTCCAGGATCGCGGTCTGGGCGGCGCTGACGAATTGCATGCGCTTGGTCGAGTCGAGGGCGGTGTCGGCTGCGTCCAGGGCTTCGTCGATCGCCGGGTTCGGCGGCAGCAGCTGGCGGTGGCCGGGGGATCGGAACAGCTGCGACATGACGCTCGGGTCGGACCAGGTCCAGCGATTGAGATCCATGTCCCAATCCGGCTTCAGCAGGCCGGGATAGAAGGTGCCCCAATCCGCCGTGCCGACATCGACCTGGATGCCGATATCGCCGAGATTGGCCTGGATGACCGCGAGCGCCCGCTCGGTCGTGCTGTCGGCATAGCTGCGGATGGTGAACTTGGCCTGGGCGCCGTCCTTGGCGCGCACCCCGCCATCATCCTTCCAGCCGGCGGCGTCGAGCAGGGCCTTGGCCTTGTCCGGATCGTAGGGGGTGCCGTATTTCTGGGCGACGGCGTCGTCATATCCGGGGATGCCGCGCGACAACGGGCCGAGGGCGATAGTGCCGTTGCCGCCGAAGGCCGCGGCCAGGACGGCCTCGCGGTCGACGGCGTGGCTGATCGCCTCGCGGAAGGCCTTGTCGCTGAACGGGGCCTTCTTGTAGTCGAACTCCATGAACATGAGGTTCTTGGCGTTCTTGTCGTTGATGACGGTGAATTGCGGATCGTCGGCAAGCGGCCGGACCGCATCCGCCGTCAGCTGGGCGGCGTCGATCTCGCCGGTCTGCAGGGCCGACGTCACCACGCCCTCTTCGGCCATCACGTTCAGGACGATGCGGTCGAGATAGGGCAGGCCCTGATTGGCCGCGTCGGGGCGGAACTGCTTGAAGTTCGGGTTGCGGACCAGCTCGATGCGCGTGCCGGGGGTCCAGCTGTCGAACATGAAGGGCCCGGTCCCGACCGGGTGGCGGGCATAGGCCGGGCCTGCCGCCTTCACCGCGGTCGGAGAGTTGAAGCCGAAATAGGATTGGCCCAGCAGGTTGATGAACGGCGCGAACGGCTTGGTGAAGTGGAAGACGACCGTGCCGTCATCCGGGGCATCGACCTTCTCCAGGGGCCCGACGATGCCCTTGGAGGGGGAGGCGCTGTTCGGATCGAGGATCGTGTCGAAATGGAACTTCACGGCCGCCGCGTCGAATGGCGTGCCGTCATGGAAGGTCTTGCCGCTCCTGAGCTTGAAGGTGATCGTGCGGCCGTCGGCATCGGCCTGCCAGGATTCGGCCAGCCAGGGCCGGGCCTGCCCCTTGTCGTCGAGGTAGATGAGCGATTCCAGCAGGTAGTTGCCGAGCACGCCGCTCACGGCCAGGGAAATGCTCTGCACATTATAAAGGCCCTCCGGATCGATAATCAGGCGGAGCCGTGCCACCTGTTCGGCTTGGGCGAAGGACAATCCCGGCCTTCCCAGCGTGAGGGCGCCGACGGAGGCCACGGAGGCGAGCGCAAATTGCCGACGGTTCAACACCGGTCTCTCCCTGTTCGTTATGCAAAGAATGTTTGTGCGACCGCCATTGCCAGGAGAGTGTGCGGTCTTTAATCCGAATGATTACTCGGATTTTAACGCCGCGCAAGAGCCAGCAATGGCTGCGATTTCTGATGCAATTTTCTTGCCAGCGAGACATGAGGTTCCGCGGAGGAGAGTGACATGCCCGGAAAGACCAGTGCGAAGCGCAGGCCGGTCCAGGCCAGGTCGCGCAAGATCAAGGCGACGATCATGGAGGCTGCCCACGACGTCATGCGCGAGAGAGGCATCCGGGCGATCACGACCAATGCCATCGCGGAGCACGCGGGGATCAAGATCGGATCGATCTATGACTATTTCCCAAACAAGGAAGCGATCATCGCCGAGATCTACGAGGGAAAGCTGGCGCAGGTTCGCGGCTTCCTCGAAGCCGGGTCGGAGAGGATCGATCGGGTCGAGTGGCGGCCCCAGCTGTCCAATCTCATTCGCGAGACCTGGACCTACCAGCTTGCCATCGGCCTCGACCGGACCATTGTCGACGCTTCCTACTATTATGAAGATCTGCTCCGGATCGCCCGCGCGCATTCGCAGTTGTTTGCGTCGAACTACGTCCGCCTTCTTCGTCGGCTGGGCTCGGATTGGAGTGACGAACGGCTCTTCGATCTCTCCATCAGCATCTACACCCTGGTCAATGCGACATGGAGCTATTGGCGGCTGACGGAGAGCAGCGATTCAATTGCCATCGAGAGGCAGATCGTGTTGACGATCCGTCTTATCGAGCCGGCATTGGATCACGCACCCTGATCAAGGGCGGCTGACAATGTTGATGACAGCGATCTTGGAGGGGAAGAGGCGCAAGGCGGATCGGTGCGGACGAGGGCCAAGGCGTCGGCTTCATCCAAGCGGAGTTGCGCAACGATCGCTTTCGGGCGCCTTGGCCCAGCCTGGTTGGCAGAAAGCGCCGGGATCTCGAGGGTTCGGCCGATATCCGGAATCGGGACACTACATCTACGTCTCATTATGGCAGATATCGTTGAAGTCTCGAACGACTACTTGGGACGCAGAATTGAGCAAGTTTGCTGCCGATCTGGGCAGGGCGTCTTTCTGTTTCGGTCTTCCACTTCTTGGTCCTTTGTTACGACCGGAAATGGCGCTCCGACTTTTCAACGGAATCGGCGCATCTCAGCCCAGGCGGGCTGTGATGCGCCAAGACGGTGACTTCGTAGCAGATTCGACCACCGATGCCGGCGTCATGTTCGTCGGCCGATGGTTTGCTTCGACCGGGGTGGATCGACGTTTCGGCCGCGTCAGCTTTGGAAATCAGCGGAACTTGCCCTTCGTCTCCGGCACGATCAGCGCGCCGAGCAGGTAGATCGCGAACACCGCGGCGGCGAAGATCGACAGCGACAGCGGGATGTCCCCGGGCGTCGCACTGGCCAGCGACACGAAGGTCGGCATCATGCCGCCGATGGCGAAGCCGATGTTCCAGGACAGGCCGGTGCCGCTGGCGCGCATTGCGGTGGGGAAGCGCTCATTGAGGAAGATCAGGATCGGCGAGATGCCGGCGCTGCCGATGAAGGCGATGGCCAGGGCGTGCAGCACGATGGCGGTCATATCCTGCGTCGCCGCGATGCCGAGATAGAGCACCGGCAGCAGGACGATGGCGGCGAGGCCGACCAACAGGAAGGTCCGCTTGCGGCCGATGGCATCGCTGAGCCCGCCGACCAGCATCGAGGCGACGATGGTCGAGATGCCGCAGCCCATCAGGGTCAGCGAGGCCGCGGTGTTCGGCACCTGATTGATGACCTTGAGGATCGTCGGCATGTAGCCCGAGGTCAGGTAGTAGCCGGCGCCGCCGCCGATGGTGATCAGCAGGTTCGCCAGCACGACGCCGCGATACTCGGCCGAGACCAGGGCCCGCAGCGGCGCCGGGGCGCGCACGGCCTGCTTGGCCGCCTTCTGCCGCTGCATCTCCTTCCAGAACGGCGATTCCTCCAGGTTGCGGAAGACGAACCAGCCGAGGAAGGAGCTGAGCAGGCCGGAAAAGAACATGAAGCGCCAGCCCCATTCGGCATAGGCCTCGCCCGGGAAGATGGCGGAGGTGGCGAGGAACACGACCGAGGCCAGCAGCGCCCCGATGCCGGCGCCGCCGCTGCCGACCAGGCCGGACATGAAGCCGCGCCAGTGCGGCGGCACCGATTCCGTGCCGATGGTGTGGGTCGAGGCGACCACCCCGCCGACGAACACGCCCTGGACCAGGCGCAGCAGCAGGAAGGCGACGGGCGCCGCCGCCCCGATCTGGTGGATGGTCGGCAGCAGGCCGAAGGCGGCGGTCGACAGGCCGACGCCGGTGATCGCCACCAGCATCGCCCCCTTCCGCCCATGCGCGTCGGCGTAGTGGCCGAAGATGGCGGAGCCGACGGGCCGCATCAGCAGGGTGACGGCGAAGGAGGCATAGACCGCCGCCAGCGACCAGGTCGGGTGGTCGGAGGGGAAGAACAGCGCCCCCACCACCGGCGCGACATACAGCAAGATGAACAGGTCGAAGAGGTCGAGCGCCCAGCCCAGCACGGAGGCGACGACCGCGCTGACCATCTGCCGGGTCTTGACCGGCTCCGCCGCGACGCCATTCGCGGCTTCGATATTGCTGCTGACCATGATGTTCCTCCCTGATTGATCGGTTTTGGTTGCCGTTTCCGGGACGAGCCGGGGGAAGCGATGCCGCGCCCCGGCCGGCCCGGTCAGACGCCCTTGAACGCCGGCGGCCGCTTGGCGTGGAAGGCCTCGACGCCTTCCCGGAAATCCTCGGACTGGCGCAGGCGGCTGTAGCAGTGGCCTTCCAGCTCGATGGCGATGCTCAGCGGCGAATCCTCGGTGTCGTTCAGCAGCTTCTTCGCCGTGCGCTGGGCCAGCGGCGAGAAGGCGCGCAGCTCGTCCACCAGCGCGTCGGTCGCGGCCTCTAGCTCCGCATCCGCCACCTTCTCGGTGGCGATGCCCCAGTCGACCGCCTGCTGCGCGCTGATCCGGCGCGAGCGCATGACGATGTCCTTGGTGCGGGTGATGCCGACCATCATCTGCAGCCGCGCCGACCCGCCGGAGCCGGGGATCTGGCCCAGCTTCTGCTCCGGCAGGGCGTATCGCGTGGTGTCGGTGACCAGGCGGAAGTCGCAGGCCAGCGACAGCTCGAACCCGACCCCGAAGCAGTAGCCGCGATTGGCGGCGATCACCGGCTTGGCGCAGCGGGCCGGGGCGGCGATGTTCCAGGCCAGCTTCGAGACGTGCTCCGGCGACGCCTCCATGAAGCCCTTGATGTTGCCGCCGCTGGAGAAGTGCTCGCCCACGGCGCGAACGACGATGACGCGCACCCGCGCATCCTCGTCCAGCGCTTCGAACACCAGGCGCAGCTGGTCGCGCTGCGGCATCGACACGATGTTGAAGGGTGGGCGGTCGAGCACGATGTCGGCGCGCTCGCGCGCCTCGTCGATCTCCACCCGGAATCCGTCCAGCGCCGCGAGGCGGGGATTGCTGAAGGTCATCACGGCGGGCATGGGGCAGGTCTCCTGTAAGATCAGCGTGGCGGTCAGGGGGCCGACCCCGCCCGGCACCGGCGTCAGCGCGGCTACCACC
>NZ_NHON01000087.1 GCF_002195995.1 Inquilinus limosus | reverse complement strand
GGCCAGGCCCAGCCCGGCCAGGAACGCCGCCAGCATCACCAGGTTGAACTTGACCCGAAGCGTCATGGCGTCACTGCCCGAGATTCAGCAGCTTGGCGATCTGGATCTGCGTCAGCACGCCGCTCGACGGGTCGCCGATCTCAGCCCCGCGGATCAGCAGCAGCCGATCGTCCCGGAGGCTTCGGCCTCGCAAGGCGAGGCGGCCGCGCCGGCGGCTCCTGCGGCCGCGGCTCCGGTCCAGGCGACCCAGCCGCCGGCGCGGCCGACCAGCTCGCGGTCCGGCCGCATCCAGGCGGCGCTGGCCCGCCGCGGCTTCTACAGCGGGCCGGTCAGCGGCCGCATGGACGGCAGGACGCGGGAGGCCATCGGCGACCCGTCGAGCGGCGTGCTGACGCAGATCCAGATCGCCAAGCTGCTGAATCTCGGGCAGTGACGCCATGACGCTTCGGGTCAAGTTCAACCTGGTGATGCTGGCGGCGTTCCTGGCCGGGCTGGGCCTGGCCGCGCTGTTCGTCAACGCCGCCAGCGAGCGCGAGGCACGGCGCGCGGTGCTGGCGGAGGCCGCGGCCATCATGGGCGCGGCCAAGGCCACGGTGCACTACACTGACACCCAGGTGGCGCCGCTGCTGACCCCGCAGATGAAGACCCAGTTCCTGCCGCAGAGCATCCCGTTCTTCGCCGCGCAGCAGACATTCGACCAGATGTCGAAGGAGTTCCCGGACTATGCCTTCCGTCAGCCCACGACCAACCCCACCAACCCGGCCGACAAGCCGGTGCCGTGGGAGGCCGACATCATCAAGGCGCTGCGGGCGCAGCCGGAGCTGGACCATCTGGTGACCGAGCGGGTGGGGGAGAATGGCGGGTCGATCCTGTCCTATTCGCAGCCGATCCGGGTCTCGAGCGAGAGCTGCCTCGCCTGCCATTCGACGCCGGAGGCAGCACCACCCTCGATGATCGACATCTACGGCCGCGACAACGGCTTCGGCTGGAAGCTCGGCGACACCATCGGGGCGCAGGTCGTGTCGGTGCCGGAGCGGGTGCCGCTGGCCCAGGCGCGGTCCAACCTCTATGTCGTCATGGGCGGGCTGACCATCATCTTCGCGGTGATGATGGTGCTGCTGAACCTGCTGCTGCACTTCTTCATCATCGTGCCGGTGCGGCGGATCTCGCGGCTGGCCGACGAGATCAGCCTGGGCAACATGGATGTGCCGGAATTCGCGACCTCGTCGCGCGACGAGATCGGGTCGCTGGCCATCTCCTTCAACCGCATGCGCCGCAGCCTGGTGACGGCGATGGGAATGCTGGGTGACTGACACCGCCGCCCTGCCGCTGCCCGACGCGATCGGACGGTTCCGGATCGAGGCGATGCTCGGCCGCGGCGCCATGGGCGTCGTCTACAAGGCCTATGACCCGCATATCGAGCGCGCGGTGGCGATCAAGCTGGTGCGGGCCGACCTGCTGGAGGGGGAGGACCGGGACGAGTATCTGCGGCGCTTCGGCAACGAGGCCAAGATCGCCGGCCGCTGCGTCCATCCGAACATCGTCGGCATCTACGACTACGCCGTGCACGAGGGCAACCCGTTCCTGGTGATGGAGTATGTCGAGGGCGTCAGCCTGAACCACGCCTTCCGGCGCGGCACCCAGGCCGGCCTGCCCGACGTCGTGCGCATCGCGCTGCAGGTGCTCGACGCGCTCGGCTACGCCCATGGCTTCGGCATCATCCACCGCGACATCAAGCCGGGGAACATCCTGCTGACCGCCGATGCCCGGCTGAAGGTCACGGATTTCGGCATCTCGCGGCTGACCTCGACCGATTCCACCCTGGGCGCGATGATGGTCGGCACGCCCAGCTACATGTCGCCCGAGCAGTGCCGCGGCGGCGCGATCGACCAGCGCTGCGACCTGTTCTCCCTGGGCTGCGTCCTGTACGAGCTGCTGGCCGGCGAACGTGCCTTCAGCAGCCTCAACTACACCGATGTCATCTACAAGCTGATCAACGCGCCGCATCCGCCGCTGCAGGACAAGCGGCCGGACCTGCCGCCGGCGCTGGTGCGGGTGGTCGACCGCGCCCTGGCCAAGCAGCCGGACGACCGCTTCGCCAGCGCCGAGGAGATGGCGGCGGCGCTGCAGGAGCTGTCCGACGGCGAGGCCCCGATCGGCGCGGGCGCCCCGGACCCGGCCGAGGCGGCCGATGATGGCGGAACCACCGTGGTGGTGTCGTCCTCGCCCGGCCGGGCGCCGCGTCCGCCGGAGCCGTCGCCGCCGACGCTCGGCACCTTCGGCGGGCTGGACGGCACATCCCTGTCGACGATCGAGCGCAGCCTGGCGCGCCATGTCGGCCCGATGGCGCGGATCCATCTGCGCCGCGCCATGCAGGATGCCCGCTCGCCGGACGAGCTGCTGGCCCTGCTGGGCGACCTGCTGCCGCCGGGCGACCTGCGCGACCGGTTCGTCAGCGACGCGCTGCAGGCGATGGCCGAGCGGCCGGGCGGCGGCAGCCTGGGGGCGCAGCAGGCGGCGGAGTCGGCCTCGCAGGCCTCCCTGCCGGGACAGCCGGGTGCGGCGGCAGAGGCGGTGGCGGCGGTGACGCGGGCCCTGGCCCATTCGGCCGGGCCGGTGGCGCGGCTCCTGGTCAAGCGCGCCCTCTCCCAGGCGGTGACGCTCGACCAGCTCCGCGAGGCCTGCCTCGCGCTGATTGGCGACGCGGCGGAGCGCGAGCGGTTCCAGGAGATGCTGGACGGCCTGCCTTATCCGGGTTCGCTCCCGGTCTCGGTCCGCGACCTGTCCGGGGACGCGGGATGATCGACGGATTTCAGGAGAGATGGAATGCCGGCTGACGGCCGCAACGAGCCGATGCTGCTGCTCACCTCGCCGCTCGGCGACGACACGCTGCCGGTGCAGCAGGGCACGTTGCACGCGATCGAACTGGATGCGGTCGAGGAGCTGAGCCGCCCCTACGAGCTGACGCTCACCGTCGTCTCCACCGAGCGCAGCATCCGGCCGCAGGAGCTGCTGTACCAGCCGGTCGGGCTGACCGTCCGGCGCATCCCCCGCGGCGGCGACACGGCGGACGGAACGACCCGCCCGCCCGAGGATCGCTTCTTCCACGGCGTGGTCCGCAGGATGGAGGCGATCGGCCTGGCGCGGCGCGACCGCTGGACCTATCGGCTGGAGGTGGTGCCGCGGCTGTGGTTCCTCGCCCAAGCCGAGGACAGCCGGATCTTCCAGGCCATGACCGCGCAGGAAATCCTGCAGACGATCTTCGCCGAGCACGGGGTCCAGCCGGTCGAGTTCCGGATCTACCGCAGCAACCCCGTCCGCGAATACACCACCCAGTACAACGAGACCGACCTGGCCTTCGCCCAGCGGCTGCTGCAGGAGAGCGGCTGGTTCTACTTCTTCGAGCACACCAAGACGTCCCACACCCTGGTGATCACCGACGGCAACGAGGCGTTCAAGCCGGTCACCGTGCCGTCGCACTGGGTGATCCATGAGGGCAACAACTTCGACGTCCTCGACCGCTGGGAGGAGACGCATTCGACCGCCCATGGCGAGGTCTGGCTGCAGGATTACGACCCGACCAAGCCGACCACGCCGGTCGACGGGCGGGAGGACACGACGCTGCCGATCGCCGGCGCGTCCCGCCGCGAGGTCTACAACTGGCCGGCGGCGACCATGGACAACCAGGTGGCGGCCGACCGGGCCAAGTTCCGGATCCAGCATGCCGAGGTGGTGTCGGCCCTGACCCACAGCCACGGCTATGACCATGAATTCGCCCCGGGCCGCCGCTTCACCCTGGCGCGCGACCCCTTCACCCGGGCGGAGGGGATCGAGCACGCCCTGCACTCGGTCCGCCACAAGGCCAGCGACGACAGCTGGATCGCCGGCGCCGCGATCGCGAGCTACGAGAACGACTTCACCTGCTTCCTGCAGAAGACGCCGTGGCGCGACGACGCCCGCAACACCCGCCCGGTGATGGCCGGAATCTTCCCGGCGATCGTGCTGGGCAATGACGGCGAGGAGATCCACGCCGACCCGCTGGGGCGGATCAAGGTCCGGCTGATGTTCGACCACCGCAAGGACACGGTGGCCGGCAAGGCGATCTGGGTCCGGGTGATCCAGCCCTGGGCCGGCAACAGCTGGGGCTGGCAGCACCTGCCGCGGGTCGGCACCGAGGTCGCCGTCTCCTTCATGAGCGGCGATCCGGACAACCCGGTGGTGGTGGGCGGCGTCTACAACGAGGTGATGCAGCCGGTCTTCCCGGTGCCGTCGGAGCAGACCAAGAGCGGCCTGCGCACCCGGTCGACCCTGCGCGGCGGCACCCAGGACTTCTCCGAGTTCTCGATCGACGACAGGAAGGGGCAGGAGCTGGTGTTCCTGCACGCCCAGAAGGACCATCAGGTCGAGGTCGAGAACGACGAGACGGTCACCATCCACCGCAACCAGACGGTGACCAGCGAGACCGGCTCGATCACCATCAGCGCCATGCAGTCGATCACGCTGCAGGTCGGGGCCAGCAGGATCGTCCTGACCCCGGGGTCGATCTCGATCATCGCTCCGGCGGTCAGCGTCACCAGCGAGGCGGCGATGAGCCTCACGGCCGGCGCGGCCATGCAGATGACCGTCGGCGCGGCGCTGAACATGACGATCGGGGCGGCCTGGCTGGCCACGGTGACCGGCACCATCACCTTCGAGACCGCGCTCTTCATCGCGCCGATCCCGGTCCCGGTCGCGCCCTGATCGGAGGCTGGAGCGGAATGAGTTTAGGTCAGATCGTCAGCCCCTTGAACGAAGGCGCTGATTTTTGCCTCTCCCGCTTGCGGGAGAGGTCGGAGACGCGAAGCGGCTCCGGGTGAGGGGAGTTGGTCGAGGACTCGGCCAGCCCTCACCCGGTCTCGCTACGCGAGCCCGGCCTCTCCCGCGTCCGGCGGGAGAGGCAACCAAGACGCTCGACATTCTGCCAGATCTGCTCGGATGCCCTGACGTGACCCGAGCTCAATTCATCCCGCTCTAGGCCGCGGCGCCGGCCCTTTCCCGCTCACGGAACCGCGCGGTCCTCAGCACGGCGGCGACATTGGTTGAGCTGAGCGGCCGGCGGACGACCTCGAACACCCCGGCGGCGGCCAGCGCGTCGGCATCGATCCGCTCGCTCGACGGCAGGGCCAGCAGGATCGGCAGCCGCGGCGCGGCCTCGTGCAGCGCGGCGGCGAGATCGAGCGCTTCCTGGGCGGAGGAGCCGTGGCTCACGATCAGGACGTCGAACCGGTCCGGCGATTCCCGGCAGGCGGCCAGCGCGTCGGCGCCGTTGCTGAAGCCGATCGGCTCATAGCCGAGGGCGGCCAGCATCTCCTCGTCCCGCAGCATCAGCTTGCGGTCGCCCTCGACCAGCAGCACCGCCTCGCCGCGCCCCAGCATCGAGGCGGCGACGGGGGCCTCCGGCGCGTCCTCGACGATGCAGGGCAGCCAGACGGCGAAGCGGCTGCCCTCGCCGGGCCGGGTCCAGACGTCGATCGCGCCGCCATGCTCCTGCACGATCTCGCGGACCGTCGCCAGACCCAGGCCGTTGCCGTCCTGGCGCGAGGTGAAGAAGGGCTCGAACAGCCGGCCCAGGGTCTCGGTGTCGATGCCGCGGCCCGCGTCGCTGACGGCAATGCGGACATGGCGGCCCGGCATCAGCGAGCCATGGCTCAGGGCCTGCGCCTGCACGACGTCGTGCAGCCCGACGTCGAGGCCGATGCGGCCGGCCCCGTCCATCGCCTGCGCCGCGTTGTTGCACAGGTTCAGGATCACCTGCTGGATCTGCGCGGCCTCGCCGGCGACCATCGCGGCGTGATCCTCCTGTCCCAGGACGAGCTCCACCCCCGGCGGCAGCGAGGCGCGCAGCAGCGAGGCGGCCTCGACGACCAGGGCATGCATGTCGACCGGCCGGCTGGGCGCGGCGCGGCGCCGGCCATAGGCCAGGATCTGGCCGATCAGGTCGCGCGCCCGCTCGCCCGCGCGGCAGATTCCACGCAGGTGGCGGGCCGCCCGTTCCCCGGACCCGATCTCGGCCTCCGCCATCTCGGTGTAGCCGAGGATGGCGCCGACGATGTTGTTGAAGTTGTGGGCGATGCCGCTGGCCAGCGCGCCGACGGTCTCCATCCGGCGGCCCTGCTGCAGCCGCTCCTCCAGCCGGCTTCGCTCGCGCTCGAGATGGTCGCGCCCGACGGCGTTGGCGATGGCGTCGAAGGCCGTGCGCAGCAGGCCGAGCTGGTCCGGGCGGATCATGCGCGACGGCGGCAGCGCGTCGAAGCCCATGATGTCGGTCGCGCCGTCGCCGCTGCGGCTGGCGACGCAGGCCCAGCCGTCCAGCCCGGCGGCGGCGAGAGCATCGCGGGCCGGCCCGGCCGGCAGCCGGGCGACGTGCCGGACATGGATCAGGCCGTCCGCCGTCCGGTCGAAGCCGGCCGAAAGCGCCGGCGCCGCTTCCGGCCAGCCCGGGGGGCAGTCGGCGCCTGCACGGCTCCAGACATGGTGCCGGCGGGCCGCGCCGCCGAACAGGACATAGGCCCGGTCGGCGCCGACATGGGCCGCCAGCTGGGCCAGGGCCTGCTCGATCTGCGCCCCGACCTGCGGCCGCCGGGCGGTGATCAGGCGCGTGGAGATGCCGGCGATCAGGTGCTCGAAGGCGGCGCGGCGCCGCAGCGACATGGCCCGCGCCCGCAGCTGCAGCCCGGCATGGATCAGCAGCCCGAGCAGGATGACCGAGACGCCGTATTGCAGGACCCGGAACGATCGCGCGGTCTCGCGCGAAGCCATCTGGTGGTCCAGCACGACGCTGCGGATCGCCGTCTGTTCCCGGCTGGTCGGCAGGGCGAACAGCGTCTTCAGCACGCCGTCGGTCGCCGGCAGCAGGTCGTGCAGCAGCCGGCCATGCGCCAGCAGCGCCCGCAGCGATGCCGCGTCGCCCGACGGCGGCGGGCGGGCGCCCAGCGCCTCCAGCCGGTCCTGCACGTCGCGGGCGATGGTCGGGGAGGTGTCGAGGGTCAGGCGCAGCATGGCGGCGGCCAGCGAGCCGACATCGGCCGCCAATGCGCGGTCGCCGTCCGTGGCGCCGAGGCGGGAGCCCAGCACGCCGAAATAGGCCAGCGAGTTCTGCAGCAGGGCGTTCTTGCTCTTGAAGTCCTCGACCAGCTCGTCCTGCCGCACCATCAGGGCGTTGAGATCGGCGACCGCCGCGGCGATGCGCGGATCCACCGTCGCGACCTCGTCCAGGCGGCCCATCAGCTCGCGCAGGGCGGCGCCGTCGCGGACCAGCGGATCATAGTTGCGCAGCAGCCCCGCGCGGGTGGCCAGGATGTCGCGGCGCAGCGCGTTCTGGGTCATCGAGACGTCGTCGAGCGTGCCGAGGGCGCGGTCGAAGGTCTCCGCCCCGATATTGGTGCTGCCCACCAGGAGCCAGGTGAGCAGCAGGAGCATCAGCGGCACCGCCGCCAGGGTCGGGGTGATCCTCATGGCGCCGTGACCGGATGGCCCTTATACGTCCCGGTCAGCGACCGCAGGAAGGCGGTGATGGCCGAGACCTGCGGGTCCGACAGGGTCCGGTCGAGCTGGGCCAGGGCCATGTTCCGCACGGCTTCGTCGAGGGTGGCGGCGCTGCCGTCATGGAAATACGGCGCCGTCGTCGCGATGTTGCGCAGGCTGGGAACCCGCAGGATCGCCGGGTCCGGCGAGGCGAGGGGATGGAAGATCCCGTGCCGCTGGAACAGGTTGCCGCCGATATTGACGCCCTGGTGGCAGGAGACGCAGCCGAGCGACTTGAACAGCCGGTATCCGTCCTGCGCCTCGGCCGTCAGGGCGCCGGGGTCGCCCTGCAGCCAGCGATCGAACGGGCTGCCGGGGGTGAGCAGCGAACGTTCGAAGGTGGCGATCGCATCCAGCAGGGATGCGCGGTCCGGCCCGGCGCCATAGGCCTCCTGGAAGCGCGCGACCATGTCCGGGTCGTTCCGCAGCCTGCCGAGAACGGCGTCGATGCTGGTCCCCATGATGTCGGGGCTTTCGAGCGACGACGCGGCCTGCGCCTCGAGGGTGCGGAAGCCGCCGGCCCAGTCGAGCCGGAAGCTGAGCGCGGCGTTGAACACCGTGCTGGTGTTGAAGCGCAGCGGCATCCCGTCGAGGGTCGTGTCGCGCCGGTTGCCGTCGGCGCCGTTGGTGTGCGGGTCGTGGCAGGACGAGCAGGCGCGCTGGCCGTCGCGCGACAGGCGCGGATCGTCGAACAGGCGCTCACCCAGCGCGACCCTGAGCGGGTCGGCGGCGGGCGGCGGCGGGATCGGGGTGATCGGCTCCTGCTCGGCCGCCTGCGGCGGAAACGGGGCCGCCGGCTCCAACACCTGCGCGGGGATCCCGGCGGTGGCGAGCAGCAGCGCCGGGAGCAGGCCGCAGGCGGCGATCCGGCACCGGAGGGCGGTCATGTCGGAATGCGGGGCACGCGGCTGTCCTCGGCGTCGGGATGGCGGATCAAGGCTCGACGATCCGGACGGGCTTACAGCTTTTCCACGGCCAGGGAGAAGACATAGCCGACGCCGCGCTCGGTCCGGATGACGCGCGGCGCGCTGGGGTCGGCCTCCAGCTTCCGCCGCAGCCGCAGCACCTGTACGTCGATGGTCCGGTCGAAGACGTCCTCATGCATGCGCGTGGCCTGCAGCAGGTGCTCGCGCGACAGGGGGCGCTGCGGCGCCTCCAGGAAGGCGGCGAGCAGCGCGTATTCGCCCTTGGTCAGCGCGACGGTGCTGCCGCCCGGGTCGGTCAGGCGCCGCAGCCGGCGGTCGAGCTGCCATCCGCCGAAGCGGAAGCGGCCATGCTGCCGGTCGCGCTGCGGGGCCTGGCGCTCGGCCTCCCGCCGCCGCAGCACGGCGCGGATGCGGGCCAGCAGCTCGCGCAGCCCGAAGGGCTTGGTCATGTAGTCGTCGGCGCCGAGCTCCAGCCCGACCACGCGGTCGATCTCGTCCTGCCGATGGCCGGTGGTGATGATGACCGGCAGGTCGGAGCGCGACCTTAGGTCGCGCAGCAGGTCCAGCCCGTCCTCCCGGCCGAGGCGCAGGTCGAGGAGCACCAGGTCCGGCTCGCCATGGGACAGCTGCCGGGCCATGTCCTGCCCGCCGGCGACGGAGACGGCGCGGATGTCATGGTTCTCGAGATAGTCGACGATCATGTGCCGCATGGCGGGATCGTCGTCGACGACCAGGACGGAGACTGGCTGACTGCTGGCGATGTTCATGTCGACAACCATGGCTTCGGGCTCGGCAATCGTGATCGGGCGCGTGGCCGACCATCGATCGATGCATCCTCAGGTTCGGACCGAGCGACACATCCGTTTCATATGGTGATCGACATGTTGCCGATGACCGCTGTCACAGATGGTCAGCCATGTCGTTTCTTTCAGGGGGGATGCCGGTCCTCGGGTGGTTACAGCCGTAACCGGCGTCAGCGCCTCCGGTCCCGGGCGGCGAGGGCCCGGGCGGAAGGCAGGGACAGGCTCGCCATGTCGCGGGCGGCCAGGTCGGGACAGGCCGCGGCGGCCAGCCGGGTGAGGACATCGCCCGGTGGCATCTCCAGGAACAGCGTCGCCCCGTGCTCGGCCATCAGCGTGACATCGTCGGCCCAGCGCACCGGATGGGCCAGGTTGGTCGCCAGCTCCTCGCGCACCGCGGCGGCGTCGCGCAGCATCCGGCCCCGCCGGTTGCCGGCATAGAGGATGGTCGGCGCCGCGATCGGCACCGCCTCGGCCTCCGCCGCCAGTGCCGTGGCGGCGTCCTGCATCAGCGGACAGTGCGACGGCACCGCCACGGCCAGCCGCTCCGCCCGCCGCGCCCCGGCCTGCCGCGCGGCCGTGACCGCGCGATCCAGCGCGGCGTCGGCGCCGCTCAGCGCGAACTCCGCCGGCCCATTGAGATTGGCGAGGTAGAGCGGCGCTCCGGCCGCGGCGATGATCGCCTCGACCCGGCGCTGCGGCAGCCCAGTGACCGCGGCCATGCCGAACCCGGCCGGGCAGGCCTGTTCCATCAGCCGGGCCCGGCGGTCGACCAGGCGCAGCGCGTCGGCGAATCCGACCGCCCCGGCCGTCACCGCGGCGGCGAAGGACCCGATCGATAGGCCGGCGGCCATGGCCGGGGTGACGCCCGCCGCCGCCAGGGCCCGGGCCGTGGCGACGCCGGCGACCAGCAGCCCGAGCTGCACCGCCACCGTCGACCGCAAGGCGGTCTCCCCGTCCAATGCCAGCACGTCCTGCCCCAGCACGGCGCTTGCCTCCTGCAGCGTCGCGGCCACCGCCGGATGGTCCGGCAGCCGGTGCAGGAAGCCGGGGCTCTGCGCCCCCTGTCCGGGAAACAGGAAGGCGAGGCTCATGCGGGCTCGGCCCAGGGATCGCGGACCAGCCGCGGCCCGACCGGGGTCTTCACCGCGATCGGCCCCCCCGTGGCGATCTCGGCCAGGCTGCAGGCGCCCGGCGGCGTCTCCACGGCGACGTCGATCCGGGCCGGCAGCGCCGCCAGCAGACGGCCGGCCTCGCTGCGGCGGATCCGGTGCGGCGCGCTCAGGACGATGTCGAGGTCGCTGTCCCGATGCGCGGCGGGATATCCGGTGGCGAGCTCGAAGCCGATGCTTCCGGCCGGGCCCCAGCGCCAGCCGTCCAGCAGGGCCGCGACGGCGTCGAGGGCGGCCAGCGCCGGCACCTCGGCCCGGCGGGGATGGACCTGCCAGGCCCGCGCGGCGGCCAGATCCTCCGGCGTCCGGCGGTCGATGATTGCGGCGGGGGACAGCCAGGCGGCGCAGCGTTCGGCGCGGCTGGCGCCGCGGATGCCGACCGGCAGCAGACCCTCGAAAGGCGGCGCCCGGCGCAGCACCACCCATGGCGCCGCCGCCAGCGATGCGACGGCCCAGCCGGGCAGGTCGCGGACCAGTTCGGTGAGGGCCGCCGGGTCGATCCGCAGCAGATCGTGGGGTTGGAATGGCGTGGTAAGCGAAACCTTTTCAGACTCCCCAATACCGTCATTGCGAGCGCAGCGAAGCAATCCAGGGCCAGTGCGAACCGGCCCCTGGATGGATTCGTCGGCTTCGCCTCCTCGCAATGACGGCAGGAGCGGGAGAGGCCGCGTGCTCTTCCCGGCCTCGATCATCTCACGCCGCATCCCATTGCTCGGCCAGCCGCCGGCGCACCTCGATCGAGGCGGGCCGGCCCTGCAGCGCCGCCGCGGAGGTCAGGCGGGAGGACAGGTCGCGCTGGCCGGAGCTGCGGATATCGGCCACCGCCGCCGCCAGCTCGGCCCGCACCCGCTCGACATCCGCGGTGGCTGGCGCGTCGGCCCCGACGCCCTCGATCAGCCGGTGCAGCAGGCCGAGGCCGGCATAGGCGCGGATGCCGTAGGCCATCGGCGGCACCTGCTCGCCCAGCCGGTCCAGCTCGGCGACGGTGCGGCGGGTGACGCGTGCGGCGGCCTCGCGGCCCATGGCGTGGACCAGCACGCCGTCATCGGCCAGCGCCAGGATGCGGTTGGCCTGGTAGCCATGGGCCAGGAAGGCGCCGGACATCGCCTTGCCGACCAGCAGCGCCACCACCGGATGGCCGGCCAGCCGGGCCGCCGCGTAGGCGTCGGCGGCCGCGGCGCAGGCCAGGTGGATGCCCAGCATCTCCTCCTGCCGTCCATAGGCCTGGCTGGTGACGTCGACCAGGGCGACGATCGGGCGCCTGGCGCCGTCCCGGTCGGCCTCGATGATCTCGCGGATGGCGGCGGCCAGGCCCCAGCCCTCCTCCAGCCCGACCTCGCCCTGCCGGGCCCGCGGGAAGCGGTTGGCCGGATCGGGCACCACCGCGATGAAGCGCGCGGCCTCGCCGCCCAGCGGCGCGTCGGCGGCCAGCACGGTCGACGTGTCCTCGACTGCAGTTCCCGGTCCAGCCAGGGCCGAGAGCCAGATGCGGCCTCGGCTGTCGGATGATGTTGTCGTGCTCATGACACGCTCTCCTCGCCCCACAGGCCGCGCAACTGCTCCGGCGTCGGCGGCGCGGCCGGGTCGATCGCCGCCAGCCGCGCCCGGTACAGGTCGACCGCGGCGCTGCGATAGGTCCCGGTCACGCCGGCGGCGAAGGCGGCGCGCACGGCCGCGGCGATCGCGCCGGCATCATCCGCGACCAGCGCGTCGACGAAGCCGGCTTCCCGGCGCTGCTCGCCGCCGATCAGGCTCCAGATCAGCTTGCGGTCGGAGGAGTCCAGCTCCTCGATCCCGGCCTCCTGCTCGATCACCTCCGGCCCGTTCATGCCGAGGCGGGCCTGGCGGGTGACGATCAGCGTGCTGCACAGCGCCGCCGCCAGCGACATGCCGCCGAAGCAGCCGACCATGCCGGAGACCACGCCGACCACCGGCACGCGCGGGCGGAGGGCGAGGATCCCGGCCTGGATCTCGGCGATCACGGCCAGGCCCAGATTGGCCTCCTGCAGCCGCACGCCGCCGGTCTCGAACAGGATCACCGGCCGGGTCGGGATGCCGCGCTCATGATCGGCCAGCGCCCGCTCCAGCGCGCCGGCGATCTTGGCGCCGCCGACCTCGCCCATGCTGCCGCCCTGATAGGCGCTCTCGATCGCGGCGACGACGGCCGGCTGCCCGTCGATGCGGCCGCGGGCCAGCACCACCCCGTCATCGGACTGGGTGGGGATGCCCTGCAGCGGCAGCCAGGGCGAGACCAGCCGGTCGAACGGGCCCAGGATCTCGCGGACGCTGCCCTCGTCCAGCAGCGCCCGGGCGCGGTCGCGGGCGGTCCGCTCGATGAAGCTGTTGCGCGGGGTGATGGCGTTCATGACTTGGTGGCCTCCACCGCCTGTTCCAGGCGCAGCGCCACCATGCCGGGCGTGGCGCCGAAATCATTGATCTCGACCGAGGCGGCGACGCCGTGCCGGGCGATGAAGCGATCCAGCACCGCCTGCCACACCGCGCCATAGCCGTCGACGCTGGTGGTGACGCGGATATGGGCCTGGCCGTCCGGCGAGGGCTCGATCAGCACCTCGAGATTGCCGGAGCCGACGACGCCGACATGGGCGCGCCGCGGCACGGGCGTGGTGGCGGGGTAGTCGAAGCTCAGGCGTTCCATGATGCGAAGCTCCGGTCGATACGGTCCAGGAACAGGGCGGCGGCCAGCAGGTCCGCCGAGCCGCCGGGCGACACCCAGCGGGCGAGAAGATCGGCGTCGAGCGCCTGCAGCGCGGCACGCCCGGCCGGGGTGGCGGTGCCGCCGGCCGCCAGCACGGCGCGGGCGCCGGACTGGGCTGCTTCGAGGGCCGGGCGGCCGCCGCGATGCAGCAGGCAGGTGTCGTCCAGCGACGCCATCACCGCCAGCAGCGCGTCCAGCTGCGCCTCGGTCTCGGCGGCGCCGGCGGCGCGGCTCGCACGCAGCGCGGGCAGGGCGATGGCGACGACATGCGGGAAGCCTGTCTGCGCCTCGCCGCGGGCGCCGGCGGCGCCATGCGCCTGCCGCACCTGCTCGCCATGGCTCGAAGACTGCGGCGCGAACCGGTCGGGCCAGCGGGCGATCGCGGCGGCCGTGGCGGCGATGCGGCGGGGACCGGCCGGGCCGGCGATCACCGTCCCGGCCAGCAGCAGACCCAGCGCCCAGATCGCGCCGCGATGGGCGTTGCTGCCGCCGGTCGCCGCCATCATCCGGACCTCGCCGACGCGGCCGATCGCGGCCAGATCCTCACGCAGCGCCTGGTCCGGCTGGCGGCCCCGGGCGGCCTCGGCCATGGCGCGGAAGGCCGGGCGCAGCGAGCGGGCGGAGCGGCGCAGCGTCTCCAGGTCAAGGTCGCGATGCGCGCCGGGGCCGCGCCGGTCGACCAGCCCGGGCTTCGGCGTCAGCTCCGCCTCCTCGATCAGTGCCCAGGCGGCGAGATCGGCGAGGGCGTCGGGGTTGAGGATGACGGAGAGATCCGGCTCTTTGATCGTCATCGCGAGGAGCGAAGCGACGTGGCGATCCAGCGGCACGATTCCTGGATTGCCGCGCCCCTTCGGGGCTCGCAATGACGGATCAGGCTTTGCGATCACGCCCATCGCCGGTCACCAGCTGCGGAACCGGGCCGGCGGGCGGTACAGACCGCCGGACCAGTCCACCAGGTCGTCGATCGAGCGCGCCGCCAGCAGCGAGCGGTTGGCCTGCAGCCGGCTGACGCCGAGATCCTCGGGATAGGCGACGATGCCGCGGGACCGCAGGTCGGCGGTCCGCTTCGCCTCCGCCCGCCGGCCGATCCCGGTGGCGCCGGCCACGGCGGCGATGGCGGCGCGCCGCTCCTCGCCGCCCTCGGCCTTGTAGAGATAGGCGATGCCCTCCTCGGTCACGACATGGGAGACATCGTCGCCATAGATCATCACCGGGGCCACCGGCATGCCGCTGTTGCGGCCGACCTCGACCGCGTCCAGCGTTTCGACGAAGGCCGGCACGCCGCCCGACTTGAAGGTCTCGACCGTCTGCACCACCAGCTTGCGGCCGCGGGCGACCGGCGCCTTCGAGGTCATCAGGCTCAGCCAGGCGTCGCTGGCATGGCGGCGGCCGCGCGGGTCGTGGCCCATGTTCGGCGCGCCGCCGAACCCGGCCAGCCGCCCCAGCGTGACGGTGGAGGAGTTGCCGTCCGCATCCATCTGCAGGGTCGAGCCGATGAACAGGTCGACGCCGTACTGGCCGGCCAGCTGGCAGAACACGCGGTTCGACCGCAGGCTGCCGTCGCGGCCGACGAAGAAGATGTCCGGCCGGGCACGGATATACTCCTCCATCCCGACCTCGCTGCCGAAGCAGTGCACGCTCTCGACCCAGCCGCTCTCGATCGCCGGGATCAGCGTCGGATGCGGGTTCAAGGCCCAGTTGCGGCAGATCTTTCCCTTGAGCCCCAGGCTCTCGCCATAGGTCGGCAGCAGCAGCTCCACCGCCGCGGTGTCGAAGCCGATGCCGTGGTTCAACGCGGTGACGCCGTGCCGCTCATAGATCCCGCGGATGATCATCATCCCCATCAGGATCTGCAGCTCGCCGATATGGCGCGGGTCGCGGGTGAACAGCGGCTCGACCGCGAAGGGCCGGTCGGCCTCGACCACGAAATCGACCCAGGAGGCGGGGATGTCGACCCGCGGCAGCTCGTCGACGATCTCGTTGACCTGCGCCACCACCACGCCGTGGCGGAAGGCCGTGGCCTCGACGATGGTCGGCGTGTCCTCGGTGTTGGCGCCGGTGTACAGGTTGCCGTGCCGGTCCGCCTTCTCGGCGCAGACCAGCGCCACCTGCGGCGTCAGGTCGACGAACATCCGGGCGTAGAGCTCGACATAGGTGTAGATCGCGCCGATCTCGAGCTTGCCATCCTCCAGCAGCTGCGCCACGCGCAGGCTCTGCGGCCCGGCGAAGGAGAAGTCGACCTTGCGGGCGATGCCGCGCTCGAACAGGTCGAGATGCTCGGGCCGGCCCAGGGTCGAGATCAGCAGGTGCAGGTCGTGCACCGCGGCGGGGTCGAGGGCGGCCAAAGCGCGGGACAGGAAATCCGCCTGCTTCTGGTTGTCGCCTTCCAGCGCCACGCGGTCGCCCGGCTCGATCAGCGCCGCCAGCGCGTCGCCGATCCGGGCCGGATCCAGGATCGGGCCGTCGGCGAAGGCGGCGGCGCGCTCCAGGCGCCTTTGCTTGCGGGCGGGCAGCGTCGACCAGGGCTGATCCATGGTGTGTCTCCGCAGCGGGTCGGATCGACGACTCAGTGTATACGAATGCCGTCTGTGTCCGGGAATATGAATACAGAGATTGCGCTTGGCAAGCCGTTGGGATACGGTATCGTCATTAAAATCAATTAACGTGCACGGGGAGGCCGCGAACTTGGCCCTTCAGGATACGCCCGCTGACGATCGCGCGTCCTTGTCGGAACGCATCCGCCTGGCGCTGACCGACGAGATCTCCACCGGCCGCATGCCGCCCGGCACCGTGCTGGACGAGGCGCAGCTGGCCGAGACCTATGGCGCGTCCCGCACCCCGGTGCGCGACGCGGTGCGCCAGCTGGCCGCCGCCGGGCTGGTCGAGATCCGGCCGCGCCGCGGCATCGTCGTGCTGCCGATGACGATCGAGACCCTGTCCGAGATGTTCGAGGTCACGGCCGAGATCGAGGCGATGTGCGCGCGCATGGCGACCAATCGGATGACGGCGCTGGAGCGCGGCCGGCTGGTCGAGCTGCACGAGGAGTCGGAGGCGCTGCTGCAGTCGGGCGACATCGCCGGCTACGACGCCTTCAACCTGGCCTTCCATGAGGGCATCTACCGCGCCACCCACAACGACTTCCTGGTCGAGCACGCGCTGCAGCTGCGCGCCCGGCTGCTGCCGTTCCGGCGCACCCAGCTGCGCTATCCCAACCGGCTGGTGCATTCGCGCGACGAGCATGGCCGGATCCTGCGGGCGATGACCCGCGGCGACCCGGACGAGGCCGCCTTCGCCATGCGCGAGCACATGCTGAACGCCGGCAGCGCCCTGGCGAGATTCCTGACGCTGGACCCGGCCGGCTGACGCTTCCGGGAACGGGGCTTCGCAAAACAGAACGACAAGAAGGGGGAAACGCGTGTCCGCGCAGATCGCATCCATCCTCGGGCTGGTGGTGATGTTCGTCGTCGCCACCGCCCTGCCGATCAATATGGGCGCCCTCGGCTTCGCCGCGGCCTTCCTGGTCGGCCAGGTCTTCGTCGGCATGTCGGCGACGCAGATCCTGGCCGGCTTCCCGGGCGACCTGTTCGTCACCCTGGTCGGCATCACCTATCTCTTCGCCATCGCCCAGAACAACGGCACGGTCGACTGGCTGGTGCACTACGCCGTGCGCCTGGTCGGCGGTCGCATCTCGGTGATCCCCTGGGTGATGTTCGCGGTCTCGGCCGTGCTCACCGCCATCGGCGCGGTCAGCCCCGGCGCCGTCGCCATCATCGCGCCGATCGCGCTGCGCTTCGCCGCCCGCTACCGGATCCACCCGATGCTGATGGGGCTGATGGTGGTGCATGGCGCCCAGGGCGGCGGCTTCTCCCCGATCAGCATCTATGGCGGCATCACCAACCAGGTGGTGAAGAACGCCGGGCTGCCGGGCGACGAGATCGTGCTGTTCCTGTCCAGCCTGGCCTTCAACGCCGCGGTGGCGCTGGTGATCTTCTTCGTGTTCGGCGGCCACCGGCTGCCGGTGCGGCGCCCGTCCGAGGACTTCGAGGGGCTGGTCGACGCCGTGCCGGCCGGCGCCTCGGTGCCGGTCAGCGGCCATGGCGGCACCCCGGCCCGGCCGGCCGCGCCGCGGCCCGGGGCGGTGCATCGCGAGGGCGAGGATCACCATGTCGCGCTGGACCGCGAGCAGGCGCTGACCCTGACCGGGCTGGTGGTGCTGGCCGTCGCCTCGCTGGCCTTCAACCTGAATGTCGGCCTGGTGGCGATGAGCGTCGCCGTGGTCCTGGCCCTGGTCTGCCCGCGCGGCCAGAAGGGCGCGGTCGACAAGATCAGCTGGTCGACCGTGCTGCTGATCGGCGGCGTCATCACCTATATCGGCGTGCTGCAGAAGGCCGGCGCGGTCGACTATGTCGGCGGCGGCGTCTCGACCATGGCGGCGCCGCTGCTGGGCGCGCTGCTGCTGTGCTATGTCGCCGGCGTGGTCTCGGCCTTCGCCTCCTCGGTCGCGGTGCTGGGCGCCACCATCCCGCTGGCCGTGCCGCTCTTGATGCAGGGCCATCTCGGCGTGCCGGGCATGGTGGCGGCGATCGCGATCTCGACCACCATCGTCGATGTCAGCCCGTTCTCGACCAATGGCGCGCTGGTGGTGGCCAACGCCCATGGCATCGACCGCGACGCCTTCTTCCGGCAGATGCTGATCTACAGCGGGATCGTGGTGCTGGTCGGGCCGCTGCTGGCCTGGCTGGCGCTGGTGGTGCCGGGGCTGCTGTAGCCCCAGCATGGCCGCTCAGTCCGGCAGCTCGTCGACATAGGTCAGCCCGGCCGCTTCCAGCGCCTCCCGCATCCTGTACATGTCGAGGCCGAGCTCACCGGCCGCCAGCCGGGCCCGCTTCTCCTCCTCATTGGCGACCCGCTTCTCGCCCAGCGCCGCGACCTCCGCGGCCTGGGCGCGGGGCACGACGACCACGCCGTCATCATCGGCGACGATCGCGTCGCCGGGCATGATCTGGGCGCCGGCGCAGACCACCGGGACGTTGACGCTGCCCAGCGTCGCCTTGACCGTGCCCTTGGCCGAGATCGCGCGCGACCACACCGGGAACCGCATCTCGGCCAGCGCCTTGACGTCGCGACAGCCGGCATCGATCACCAGCCCCAGCACGCCGCGGGCCTGGACCGAGGTGGCCAGCAGCTCGCCGAACATGCCGTCGGTGTTGTCGGTGGTGCAGGCCACCACCAGCACGTCGCCGGGCCGGCACTGCTCCACCGCCACATGCAGCATCCAGTTGTCGCCGGGCTGGGCCAGCACGGTGACGGCGCTGCCGGCGATGGCGGCGCCGGGCCAGACCGGGCGCATATAGGTCTTCAGCAGCCCCGTGCGCCCCATGGCCTCGTGCACGGTCGACACGCCGCAGGCGGCGAGACGTCTGGCGGTTTCGGGCTCGACCCGGCGGATGTTGCGGACGACGACGGGCCTCATGCCAGCACCTCCAGTGCTTCCGGGAACAGGCGCTGATAGGCCTCGCCATAGGTCATCGGCCGGCCCGAGTTGCGGCCGCCCTGCATGCCGCGATTCGGGGCCAAGCGGGTGTAGTAGTCCCACAGGTGCTTCTGCGCGGCCAGCACCTGGAAGGCCTGGAGCTTGATCTCCCACACCTCGTCGATAATCCCGAAACCGTCATCGCGACCCCGGCCTTGGGCCGGGGGAAGCAACCCAGGGCCGCTCGCGCCGGCCCCTGGATTGCTTCGTCGGCTTCGCCTCCTCGCAATGACGGCGAGGGATGGGTGTGGTGAAAAGGTCCTCAAGCCAGGTGGCGCTTGAACCAGGCGATCGTCCGGTCCCAGGCCAGCTTGGCCGCCGCCTCGTCGTAGCGGGGCGTGGAATCGTTGTGGAAGCCGTGGTTCACGCCCGGATAGATATGGGCCTCGTAGGTCTTGTTCGACGCCTTCAGCGCGGCCTCATAGGCCGGCCAGCCCTGGTTGATGCCGGTGTCCAGCCCGGCATAGTGCAGCAGCAGCGGCGCCTTGATGCGCGGCACGTCCTCCGCCTTCGGCTGGCGGCCGTAGAACGGCACGGCGGCGGCCAGCTCCGGATAGGCCACGGCCGCGGCGTTGGCGACGCCGCCGCCATAGCAGAAGCCGGTGATGCCGACCTTGCCGGTGGTCAGGTCGCCCTGCATCAGGAACTCGACGGCGGCGAAGAAGTCGTTCATTAGCTTGGCCGGGTCGACCTTCTGCTGCAGGTCGCGGCCCTCGTCGTCATTGCCGGGATAGCCGCCGACCGAGGTCAGCCCGTCCGGCGCCAGGGCGATGAAGCCGGCCTTGGCCACGCGGCGGGCCACATCCTCGATATACGGATTTAGGCCGCGATTCTCGTGCACCACCACGACGCCCGGCACCTTGCCGGCGGCCTTGGCCGGGCGCACCAGATAGCCGCGCACCTCGCCATTGCCCTTGGCCGATGTGTAGGTGATGTATTTCGCGACGATATCGGGGTCGGTGAACTCCACCTGCTGTGCCATCGCGTAGTTCGGGCTCAGCGACGCCAGGATCGACGCCGCGCTCAGCCCCGCCACGGCGAACTTGCCGGCGCGGTCCAGGAACTCGCGCTTGGTGATCTTTCCGTGGACGTAATAGTCGTAGAGCTCCAGCAGCTCGGGCTGGAAGTCCTTGGCGGTGAGACGGGTCATGAAGCGCTCCCCCTTTCGTTGAGGCCGCCCGCGACTCCCGAAGGCGGCGACACGCTCCCACACGTTCGGTCCGGCCGGTCCCGTCGGATGTGCGGCATGTCGCCGCCGTCACGGCGGCGACACATCAGGGATGCTGTCAGTCGATGGCGTCGGCGGTGACGTCCAGCGGCGCCGCGGCGACATGGCCGGCCACCGGCACCACCTTGACCACGGCGCTGGTGGTGCGGACCGGCAGGGCGACCAGGCCGCAGCCGGCCAGGCCGGTCGCCGCGGTCAGGACCAGCAGCAGGGCGGCGGGGCGGAGGCGGCGGATCACCGGCGGTCTCCCGTCCCGGCCTCGGGCCGAGGGCGCTTCCGCGACAGGCAGCTCGCCGCGTAGCTCCAGACATAGAGGCCGGCGCAGGACAGGATGCTGCCGAACCAGAGCATCTCGAAGATCATGGCGATCCTCCGTCATGGGATGGGTCATTGCAGCTGCGCGACCAGGGCGTCCGCGCCCTTCTCCAGGCCGGTCTTGGCGGCGTCCAACGACCCGAAGGTGGCGCCGATATTCATCGATCCGGGGTATTGCTTCGCCACGAAGGCGTTGAGCAGGCGGTTGGTCGGCGCGTCGTAGATCTCGGCGGCGTAGATCACCGACCCGGTGAACAGGCCCTCGCCGCCGCGCACCGCCTGGACGCCGTTGTACAGGCCGCCGCCGATATCGATGCGGGTGAAGGTGCTCAGCACCGGCGTGCTGGTCGCGGCGCCGGTCAGCGTCAGCCGCAGGCGCAGCGTGCCCGGGGCCGGGTCGGCGGCCAGGGCGAAGCGGGTCTTCAGCTTCTCCACGAAGGCCATCTGCATGGCATGGGCCAGCTCGGCCTTGTCCGCCTCGGACATGTCGCCGAACTGGTTGTCCGCGCCGCGATAGACCACGATCGGGTCGACGATGATCCGGTTGTAGCTGCGCCAGTCCACCGGCGTGGCGTAGCGGAACGGGATATGCCCGGTGTCGTCCTGCGGGTTCGGCGCCAGCTGGGCGGAGGAGGCGATGCCGGAATAGGCGACCGGGGCGGCGTTGCCGCAGCCGGCCAGGGCCAGGGCGATGGCCGCGAGCGACAGCCCGGTCAGCCCCCGTGCGGGGCGCGGCAGGGGGATCGATCGGTTCATGGGAACTCCATTGCGATGAGGTGCGGCGCCGGGGTCCCGGGCGAGGGATTCCGGTCCCTGCCGGGCCGTGCCGGAGGGTGCGATCGCGCCGATGGGTGGGTGTGCCGGCCTGCGGGCCGGCCGTCGTCAGAGGATCAGTCGGGGGCGATGCCGAGGCGGTGCCGGGCCGGCTGGTCGCCGGTGCCGCCGAGGCCGCGTTCTCCCGCCGTCGACGATGCAGGCTGGGTCATGCCGTCATCCTTGCGAGCTGGAATGATCGGGACCTTACAGGATCAAATACAAACCGTCCAGACGGTTTTTATTAAGCCGCGATCGATGCTCGACACCGGCGCGGCCAGGGTCAGACGTCGGCGTTCTTCCGGCCGCGGGACGGGCGCGCAGGGGCCGGCTTGTCGGCCGCGGACCAGCGCGTCTCGTCCAGCAGCCGGTCGAACAGCCGGTCGCGCTCCTCCGCGGTTAGCGGGCAGGTCCCCAGCAGCGTCGTCAAATGCAGGCCCCGGGCCGCCATCCAGCGCAGCACCGCCAGGTCCGGATCGGCGGCCTCGGCCTTGACGGCCTCCAGCGCCTCGGCCTCCGCCTCGCGGTTGATGGAAAGCAAATCGGGATTCTCGGCCACGGCGCCGAGGATGGCGAAGAAGGCGGAGTGCGGCGTGGCAATGGATTCGCGCAGCGTCGCGATCTGCGCCTCCAGCACCGCGCCGGGCTTGTCGGGGCCGATCCCGGCCAGATACTCCTGGGTGAACTTGCCGAAGCGCTCGGTCAGGTGCTCCAGCAGGGCCTTCACCACCGCGTCCTTGGTGCGGAAATGGTGCATGACCCCGCCCTTGCTGATGCCGCTCTCGCGCGCGATGGCGTCGAGCGTCAGCCGGCCCGGGCCGTCGCGCGCGATGATGGCGAGCGCCGCCTGGATGGCGGCGGCGCGGGATCGTTCCGAACGGGTGGCGTTGTCCATGCTCTCTCACTGGGCCGTGGCGGCTGGCGCCGCCCACCGACCCAAAGAGATAGCCCGTCCGGCCGCGAAAAAACAGACCGCAAGGTCGGTTTCTCAGGGCAATCGCTTGAAGCACCTTCCGCGGCGGACAGGGCACGGTCCGATTGCCTCTCCCGCTTACGAGACCCTTTCGGAATTCCAAACACCGTCATTGCGAGCGTAGCGAAGCAATCCAGGGCCAGTGCGAACCGGCCCCTGGATTGCTTCGTCGGCTTCGCCTCTCGCAATGACGGTGAGGGGGGCGCTACGAAAAAGTCTTGTTTACGGGAGAGGCGACGCAAGGCCATCGACATCGCGCTGCTTTCAAGCGATTGCCCTGGTCGGATGACCCATTACGCCGCCAGGATCACCCGCAGGACGCGACCGGCGGCGTCGGCGGGCAGGTCCACGGTGACGCCGTCTTCCGCGCGGGGGACGGCGGTTTCGTCGCCGATCCGCAGATCCAGCACCCGGTCCGGCGCCAGGGACGGGAAGCGCAGCCAGGCGCCATCGGGCAGGTCCGGCGGCAGGGTGACGGCGATGTCGCCCGCGCCGAAGCGCAGCTGCGACAGCCGGCCGGCGACATTCGTCTCCAGCAGAGTGCGACGGCCCTGCTGCAGCGCCAGCATGCCATCGGCGATGCGCACCGTCACCGCGCCGGCCGGGCTGGCGATGGGCCCGAGCGTCGCGTCGGCGCCGCCATTCACCAGCTCCCATCCGCCCCACGGGTTGATGTCCATCACCCGGGCGACGCCGAGCGCCGGCAGCAGCGCGCCCCAGCTGTAGAAGCCCTCGGTGTCCGGCTGGTCCATCGGCTCGCCGGTCTCGGCGTTGAAGTTCTCCGGGCACAGCCGGCGCTCGTCCCAGGCCGCGCGGAACAGGCGCAGGCTGTCCTCGGCCAGCTTCACGGCCTCGCCCTCGAAGCCGTTGCGGCGCAGCCCGTGCCAGACCATCCAGTTCAGGGGCGGCCAGATCCGGCCGCGCCAGTAGGAATTGTCCTTGGCCGCCGGGTCGTCGCGCGTGGTGCCGGGGATGACGAACGCGCCGCCGAAGGTGGCGGGGTCCTTGAGATGGGCCAGCAGGCGCTGCGCCTGCTCGGGCGAGGCGGCGCCGCAGATCAGCGGGTAGAAGCTGGTCGGGCCCAGGCTGCGCACGAACGCGCCGGACCACAGTCGGTTGGCGAAGATGCCGCGGGTCTCATCCCACAGCTCGGCGCCGATCTTCGCCCGGGTGCGGGCTGCGGTCTCGGCATGGGAGGCGACGGCCTCGTCGTCGCCCAGCTCGGCGGCGATCCAGGACAGCACCTCGGCGTCGAAGGCCAGCAGGCTGTTCAGCCCGACATCGCAGGACTGCAGCGACCGCGTCTCCGGGTCATAGGCCGCCTGGTCATGGATCGGCGAATTGTCCATGCTGGATTCGTTGCGGGCGCCGAAGGAGGTGCCCTTGTACAGCCCTTCGCCGACATCCGAGGTGCCGTAGGAGACCAGGCCCCGGCCGCGCAGGTCGCGTTCGCGCCACCACCAGGCGTGGTTGCGCGCCAGCGTGCCATAGGCTAGCTCCAGCATCGGCCGCGAGCGCGAGCGGAGATAGATCAGCCACAGCAGGAACGACCCGATCGGCAGCTGGGTGCGGTCGACCCAGGCGTCGTTCGCGGTCAGCAGGCAGGCAAGGTTGCCCTCCGGCGTGGCGCTGGCCAGCGACGCCGCCAGGTTCTCCCGCGCCATCTCCTGGTCGAGATACCCGGTCAGCAGCGCGTTGTAGAGCTGGTCGTTCAGCCAGACGCCGAAGCCGCCGAACTTGGACAGGTTCCAGTTGCGGCTGATCGAGGTGTAGGGCCGGTGGTTGACCTCGTCCCACACCGTGTTCCAGGCCATGACGTCGCGCAGCGCGTCCAGCGACCCGGCCTGGGCACCGGTCTGCGTGGGAAGGCTTGGCGCCTCGCCCGGCTCGGCCGCCAGCGCCTTGGCGCGCTCGACCGCCAGGTCCGCCCGGTCGGCCACGGCGACGCCGATGCCGCCGTCGCGCATCATCTCCAGGTTGAAGCGCAGCACCAGCACCGGCGCCGCCTCCGACCGCGCGCCGAGATGGAAATAGCCGTGGGTCTCGTAATCCTCGGCCACGGCCTCGACCGTGGCGTGGCCCGTCACCTGCACCGGCGGCTCGGCGCTGGCCAGGGCGACGAAGCGGTGCCCGATCTTGACCACGGCGGCGCCCGCCGGGTCCCAGCGCACCGTCTGGCCGTCCTCGGCCGACAGGCACAGATTGAACCAGAACCGCAGGCCCCATTCGCCGGTCCTGGTGGTGCGCCAGGTGCCGGACAGTTCGAACGGCCCGCGCTTGGCCCAGCGCCAGGCCAGGCCGGTGCCGGCATGGTCCAGGTCCAGCTCGACCAGGCTGCCGTCCAGGGCATGGCGGCCATAGCGGACCGACTTCGCCGGAAACAGCGTCGCGGCGCGGCTGCTGTCGGCATAGGCCAGCGGCGTCACCCGCACACCCAGCGGCAGGAACACCATCTCGGCCGGGCGGCTGGACCAGGTGTTCCAGGCCCGGGCGAGCGGGACGGTGGTATCGCGCAGCATCTCAGCTCCAGGCCCGCAGGGCCGCTTCGGTCGTGACGATCTCCACCTGCTGGTCGAAGCGCGGCAGGATGAGGTCGAGCGTGGCGTGGTGGCCCGGCAGCGACGAGCTGGTCATCGCGTCGGACACGGCGACGATGCGGAAGCCGCGGTCGATGCCGTCGAGGATGGTGCCGAGGACGCAGACATCCGTCTCCACCCCCGCCACGATCAGCGTGTCGGCCTTCAGCGCGGCCAGCCGCTCGACGAATTCCGGCGCGGCGAAGGCGGAATGGGTCGGCTTGTCGATGACGCTGCCGGGTTCGGCCAGGGCGGCGAGATCGGCCACCAGGTCCAGCATGCCGGGCGCGAGATTCGGCCGGGTCACCGCGGCCCAATGCGTGTAGTAGCGGCGCCAGGTGCCGGGCGCGTCATCCGCCCGTTCCGGCGTCACGAAGCGCGGGAACAGGGTCGGCCCCGCCTTGGCCAGCGCGGCGACGTTGGGGACCACGCCCATCAGCGCCGGGGTCGACCACACCGTGTCCTCGGCGAACAGGCGCTGCAGGTCGATGGCGATGTGGACGGTGTTCGGCGACAGCGGCCCGAAGCGCAGCATGCTCAGTCCTCCAGCGCGATGGTGTGGGCGGCGGACCAGCCCAGGGTGACGGCGGCGCCGGGGGCCGGCGGGGCGCTGTCCTGGGACCGGTTCTGGGCGAAGACCTTCAGCTCGCGCCCGTCCGGCCCGGCCAGCAGATAGGTCGAGACCGCGCCGGCATAGATCACCTCGCGCAACGTCGCCGGCAGGGTGTTGTCGAAGCTGTGGGCGGTGTTGGGGGCCAGGATCACCATCTTCTCCGGCCGCACCGCCAGTGTGACCTTGGACCCGGCGACCGGCAGACTGCCTGCCACGCGCACCGTGCCGCCCTGCACCTCGACCGCGTTGCCGGCCTTCACCGTGCCCTCGAGGAAGTTGGCGTCGCCCAGAAAGGATGCGGCGAAGCGGGTGCGCGGCTGTTCGTAGATCTCGCCCGGCGCGCCGTCCTGCACGATCCGGCCGCGGTCCAGGATGGCGATGCGGTCGGACAGGGTCAGCGCCTCCTCCTGGTCATGGGTGACGAAGATGGTGGTCAGGCCGCTCTCGCGCTGGATCCGCTTCAGCTCGACCTGCATCTCCTGCCGCAGCCGCCGGTCCAGCGCCGACAAGGGCTCGTCCAGCAGCAGCACGGTCGGCTTGGTGACGATGGCGCGGGCCAGGGCGACGCGCTGCTGCTGCCCGCCGGACAGCTGCTTCGGGCTGCGGCCCTCGAAGCCGGACAGGCGCACCATCTCCAGCGCCTCGCGCGCCTCCTTGGCAGCGGAGGGTCCGCGCACGCCGCGCCGGTTCAGCCCGAACATCACGTTCTGCAGCACGGTCATGTGCGGGAACAGGGCGTAGGACTGGAACACCATGCCGATGCGGCGCTTCCACACCGGCACCCGCGTCACCTCCTCGGGCCCGATGCGCAGCTCGCCCTCGTCCGGCACCACGAAGCCGGCGACGATGCGCAAGAGCGTGGTCTTGCCGGAGCCGGAGGGGCCGAGCAGGCTGGTGAAGCGCCCGGCCTCGAAGGTCGCGCTGATCCGGTCCAGCACGGTGGCGGGGCCGTAGCGCTTGCTGACGCCGGTGACTTCAACGCCGCTCACGGGCGCCTCCCATGTTCGACAGCAGGGCGAAGGCCAGGACCAGGACCATCGAGGCGCCCAGAAGGATGGTGGAGATGGCGTTGATCTCCGGCGTGAAGCCCTTGCGGATGGCGGAGTAGATCTCCACCGGCAGGGTGGTGACGCCGGGCGTGGCCAGGAAGTAGGAGACCACGAACTGGTCCAGCGACACGGCGAAGGCGAACAACGCCGCGGCGATGATGCTGGGCAGCAGCAGCGGCAGGGTGACGCTGAAGAAGGCGTGCAGCGGGGTCGATCCCAGGCTCATCGCCGCCTCCTCCAGATCGGCGCGCTGCGACTGCAGTCCGGTGCCGACCACCAGCACGACATAGGGGATGGCCAGGGCGACATGGCCGATGGTCATGGCGAACAGGCCGCGGCCGATGCCGGTGGAGAAGAAGAACACCAGCATGGCGGTGCCGGTGATCAGCCAGGGAATGGCGATCGGCGGCAGCAGCAGCAGTTGCAGCAGCGACCGGCCGCGGAACTTGCGCCGCGACAGGGCCAGCGAGGCCGGGGTGCCGATCGCAGTGGCCAGGATGGCGGTGACGATGGCCAGGATCAGGCTGTTGCCGCTGGCGGACAGGAGACGTTCATTGTCCGGCAGCTTCGCGAACCAGTCGAGCGAGAATTCGAAGGGCAGCTGGTACAGCGGCGAGGCGTTGAACGCCATCACCACCATCACCGCGATCGGCAGGTACAGGAAGGCGATGACGATCCAGAGATGGGCGAGGCCGAGGCGCTTCATGGGCAGGCTCCCCGGATCCCGGCGCCGCCGTCCCTCACCGTCATTGCGAGGAGGCGGAGCCGACGAAGCAATCCAGGGGCCAGTGCGAGCGGCCCTGGATTGCTTCGCTGCGCTCGCAATGACGGTGTTGGGAACTGCGGGAGGAAGTTCCTCATGCCCGTGCCCCTCCTTGCCGTTTCAGCACCGGCGCGGCCAGTGCGAAGATCAGCAGCACGATCGCCAGCATGGTGAAGGACAGGGCGGCGCCCAGCGGCCAGTTGAAGGCCTGGGTGAACTGGTCCTCGATCACCGTGCCCATGGTGACGCCGACCCGGCCGCCGAGGATGCGCGGCTCCATGAAGCTGCCGATCACCGGCACGAAGATCAGGACCGAGCCGGAGATCAGCCCCGGCGTGGCCAGCGGCAGGATGACCTTCCAGAACACCACTGGGGCGCGGGCGCCCAGGCTGCGCGCGGCCTCCAGGATCTGGTCGTCGATCGCCACCAGCGACAGGTAGCAGGTCAGGATCATGTAGGGCAGGTAGGCATGCACCAGCCCGACCACGATGGCGGGATAGGTGTACAGCAGGCCCAGCGGCGCCGCGTCCGGGAACACCCAATGGTACAGCCCGTCGATGATGCCGCCGTCGCGCAGCACCATGGTCCAGGAGAAGACGCGGACCAGGCCGTTGGTCCAGAACGGCAGGATGATCAGCAGGAACAGCACCTGCCGGGTGCGGCCGAAGGTGGAGCGCGCCAGGGCCAGCGCCGCCGGCAGGCCGATCACGGCGCAGATCAGCGTGGTCCAGATCCCGATCGACAGCGAGGTCCAGGCGACGTCGCGGAGATAGGGCCGCTTGAGGAAGGCCAGGTAGTTGTCGAGGGTCCAGACGATGGCCCGACCGCCGAAGGGCGCCACCTTGAGGAAGGAGAAGCCGAGCATCATCAAGAGCGGCAGGAAGATCGCCAGCGTCAGCCAGCCATAGGCCGGCAGCAGCAGCCCGGCCGTGGCCAGCCAGCCGCGCTTCTCCGCCCCGCCCGCGGCGGGGGCGGTGATGGCGGAAGCGGTGGTCGGCGCCGCCAGCTCGGTCATCGGGTCATCCCCTTGCACTCGTCCTCATGCGTTCTCCACCGGACTTGTACTCTTCTATTGTCATCCTCGGGCTTGACAGTGAAGGACAGCGGCCCGTCCTTTCTTGTCCCCCCTCCCCTCGCGGGAGGGGGGTAGGGGGGTAGGGGGGGTAG
>NZ_NHON01000086.1 GCF_002195995.1 Inquilinus limosus | reverse complement strand
ACCCGGTGCCCGCCCACCGCATGACGATGGTCCGGCCCCCACCCAGCCCAACCGCGAGGCAGCCATGGCCTTCACCCTCAGGATCAACGGGACCGAGCGCAGCGTCGAGGCCGAGCCCGACACGCCCCTCTTATGGGTGCTGCGGGAGCAGATCGGCCTGACCGGCACCAAATACGGCTGCGGCATCGCCCAGTGCGGCGCCTGCACCGTCCACATCGATGGCGTCGCCACCCGGTCCTGCGCGATGCCGGTCAGCGCGATCGGCCCGGAGCAGCAGATCGTCACCATCGAAGGGCTGTCGCCCGACGGCTCGCACCCGGTGCAGAAGGCCTGGGTGGCGCTGGACGTGCCGCAATGCGGCTACTGCCAGTCCGGCATGATCATGGCCGCGGCCGCCCTGCTGCAGCAGAACCGCAACCCGACCGACGACGACATCTCCGGCGAGATCACCAACATCTGCCGATGCGGCACCTACAACCGGGTGCGGGCGGCGATCAGGCAGGCCGCCGCCGATGGCGGCCCGGCCCGGAACGGCTGAGGGGGGCGGGGATGACGATCGTGCAGAGTGTCTCGCGCCGCGGCTTCATGGTCAGCGCCGCCGCCGCGATCGGCGGCCTGTCGCTGGGCTTCCGCGTGCCCTTCGCCGGCGAGGCCCTGGCGGCCGAGGCGGTGCCCGAGGTCAATGCCTGGGTGGTGATCCAGCCGGACGAGACCGTGGTGATCCGCATCGCCCGCGCCGAGATGGGGCAGGGCACGCTGACCGGCCTGGCCCAGCTGGTGGCGGAGGAGCTGGGCTGCGACTGGTCCCGCGTGACCACCGAATACCCGACCCCGGGCGAAAGCGCGGCGCGCGACCGGGTCTGGGGCAATTTCTCCACCACCGGCAGCCGCGGCATCCGCGAATCCCAGGACTATGTCCGCAAGGGCGGGGCTGCGGCGCGCGAGATGCTGGTCGCGGCCGCGGCGGCGGAATGGCAGGTGCCGGCGGCGGACTGCGCGGTCGACAAGGGCGTGATCCGCCACGCCGCCAGCGGCCGCAGCACCACCTTCGGCCAGGTCGCGACCGCCGCGGCCCGGCTGCAGCCGCCGGCCGAGATCCGGCTGAAGGACCCGAAGGACTGGACCATCGCCGGCAGGCCGCTGCCGCGGCTGGACACGGCGGACAAGCTGACCGGAAAGCAGGTCTACGGCGCCGACATCGTGCGGCCCGGCATGCTGAACGCCGCGATCAAGGCCTGCCCGGTCTTCGGCGGCAAGGTGAAGAGCTTCGACGCCGCCGCCGTCGCCGGCATGCCGGGGGTGCGCCAGGCGGTGCAGGTCGACGACACCGCCGTGGCGGTGGTGGCCGACACCTGGTGGCGGGCCAAGACCGCGCTGGAGGCGCTGCCGGTGGTCTGGGACGACGGGCCGAACACCGGCGTCTCCAGCGCCTCGATCGCCGGGACGCTGGCGGCCGGGCTCGATGCCGACGAGGCCTTCACCGGCAACCGGGCGGGCGACGCGCGGGCAGCGCTGGCCGGGGCGGCGAAGACGATCACGGCCGACTACGCCTATCCGTACCAGGCCCATGCCACGATGGAGCCGATGAACGCGACGGCGGTGTGGACGCCGGAGCGCTGCGAGGTCTGGTGCCCGACCCAGAACGCCGAGGCCGCCCTGACCACGGCAGCGGCGGCGGCGGATCTGCCCCTTGCGCAATGCGAAGTGCACAGGATGCATCTTGGCGGCGGCTTCGGCCGGCGCGGCGTCCACGACTATGTCCGCCAGGCGGTGCGCATCGCCCGGCAGATCCCCGGCACGCCGGTCAAGCTGCTGTGGTCGCGCGAGGAGGACATGCTGCACGACGTGTACCACCCGACCACGCAGTGCCGGCTGACCGGCGGGCTTGACGCGGACGGCAACCTCACGGCGCTGCATATGCGGATCTCGGGCCAATCGATCCTGGCGTCGCTGCGGCCGGAAGGCCTGCAGAACGGCATGGATCCGGTGGTGTTCCAGGGCCTCAACCCAGGCGGGGCGGAAGGGACGATCGGCTACACGATCGCCAACCTGCTGGTCGACCACGCGATGCGCAACCCGCCGATACCGCCGGGCTTCTGGCGCGGCGTCAACCTCAACCAGAACGCCTTCTACCTCGAATGCTTCATGGATGAGCTGGCCCATGCCGCGGGGCAGGACCCGCTGGCCTTCCGTCGCAGGCTGATGGCGAACCATCCGAAGCATCTCGCGGTGCTGGAGGCGGTGGCCGAGCGGATCGGCTGGGGGACCGCGCCGCCGCCGGGTGTGCATCGCGGCCTGGCCCAGATGATGGGCTATGGCAGCTATGTCGCGGCCGCGACGGAGATCTCGATCGCCGACGGGCGCGTCCGGATCCACCGCATCGTCGCGGCGACCGATCCCGGCCATGCCGTCAACCCGGCGCAGATCGAGCGGCAGGTCGAGGGCTCCTTCGTCTACGGCCTGTCCGCCTGCCTCTACGGCGAATGCACGGTCAAGGACGGCCGCATGGAGCAGGAGAATTTCGACACCTACACCCTGCTGCGGATGGACGAGATGCCGGCGGTGGAGACGATCATCATCCCCTCCGGCGGCTTCTGGGGCGGGGTGGGGGAGCCGACCATCGCGGTCGCCGGCCCGGCGGTGCTGAACGCGATCTTCGCCGCCACCGGCAAGCGCATCCGCAGCCTGCCGCTGGCGAAGAACGACCTCAGGGGCGTGTGATCCAGGGCCGCGCCGGCGCCGATCAGCGCGCCGGCGCGGCCCAGTCCGCGAAGCCCTGGCCGGACTCGGCCAGGCGGCGCAGCAGCGGCGCCGGGGCCAGCGCCGGTTCGCCGCGGGCGGCGGCGAAGGCCTCCAGCCGCGCCGCGACCGTCCTCAGCCCGACCTGATCGGCGTAATGCATCGGGCCGCCGCGCCAGGCCGGCCAGCCATAGCCGTTGATCCAGATCACGTCGATGTCGCCGGGGCGGGCGGCGATGCCCTCCTCCAGGATCCGCGCGCCCTCATTGACCATCGGATAGACCAGCCGCTCGACGACCTCCTCGGCCGGGATCGGGCGGCGGGTGACGCCCAGACGGGCGGAGACCTGCTGCAGCAGCGCCTCCACCTCCGGGTCGCGCACGCCGCCGCGGGCGCCCTCGGGGTACAGGTAGTAGCCGCGGCCGGCCTTCTGGCCCAGGCGCCCGGCCTCGCACAGCGCATCGGCCACCGGTGCCGTCTGGCCCAGCGACTTGCGGTTGCGCCAGGCGATGTCCAGCCCGGCCAGGTCGCTGACCGCGAAGGGGCCCATGCGGAAGCCGAAGCCGGTCAGGGCGGCGTCGACCTCATGTGGCAGCGCCCCCTCGATCAGCAGGCGCTCGGCCTCCTGGGTGCGGCGGGCCAGCATGCGGTTGCCGACGAAGCCGCGGCAGACGCCGACCACCACTGGCACCTTGCCCAGCCGCTTGCCGAGATCCAGCGCCGTCGCCAGCACGTCGGGGGCGGTCGCCTTGCCGCGGACCACCTCCAAGAGGCGCATGACATTGGCCGGGCTGAAGAAATGCAGCCCCAGCACGTCGCCGGGCCGGCCGGTCGACGCGGCGATCTGGTCGACGTCGAGATAGGAGGTGTTGGTGGCCAGGATGGCGCCAGGCTTCGCCACGCGCTCCAGCGTGCCGAAGATCTGGCGCTTCAGATCCATATCCTCGAAGGCGGCCTCGACCACCAGATCGGCGTCGGAAGCGGCCTCCAGCCCGACCTGGCCGGCCACCAGCGACAGGCGGTGGGCCTCGTCCTCGGCCGACAGGCTGCCGCGCTTGACCGAGGCGGCGTAGGTGCCGGCGATGCGGTCCAGGCCGCGGGCCAGCAGCTCCTCCCCGGTCTCGATCACCGTCACCGGGATGCCGGCATTGGCGAAGCACATGGCGATGCCGGCGCCCATGGTGCCGGCGCCGATCACCGCGGCCCGATGGATCGGCCGCCGCGCCGTGTCCCTGGCCAGCCCGGGCACGCGGGCGGTCTCGCGCTCGGCGAAGAAGGCGTAGCGCAGGGCCTTGGAGCGGTCGTCGGCGACCAGGGCGGTGAAGCGGGCGCGCTCCAGCGCCAGCCCGGCCTCGAAGGTCTCGGTGAAGGTGGCGCGCACCGCCTCGGCCAAGGCGGCGACGTTCGGCAGGTCGGGGTTGCGCTTCAGCGCCTCGGCCGCCGCCTGCTCGAAGGCCTCGCGGTCGCCGGGCTGCAACTGCCGGTCCAGGTCGCGGCTCCGCCGCCGGATGCCGGACCCGGCCAGCTCCACCGCCTTGGCCTTGGCCGCCGCCAGCAGGTCGTCCGCGGTAACGTCGTCGACGATGCTCAGCGCCAGCGCCTGGGCGGCGGAGGCCGGGGCGCCATCCGCCATCATCCTGAACGCGGGGGCGGCGCCGATCAGCCGCGGCAGCCGCTGGGTGCCGCCGGCGCCGGGGATCAGCCCCAGCTTGACCTCGGGCAGGCCCAGCTTCGCGGCCGGGCCGGCGATGCGGGCGTGGCAGCCCAGCGCCACCTCCAGCCCGCCGCCCAGCGCCGCGCCGCCGATCGCGGCGACCAGAGGCTTCCCGACCGAATCGAGCATGTCGATCACCTCGGGCAGGGAGGGCGGGGCCGGCGGCTTGCCGAACTCGCCGATATCGGCGCCGGCGATGAAGGTGCGGCCCTCGGCGGCGATGACGATGGCGCGGACCGAGGGATCGCTGTCGGCGCGGCGCACCGCCTCGGCCAGGCCGGCGCGGACGCCGGCGTCCAGCGCGTTGACCGGCGGGCTGGCGATGGTGACGATGGCGACGCCGTCCTCGATCGTGCTGCGCACCTTGTCCATCGGCCCTCTCCCTTCGCGGATCACACCCCTTCGGTATAGGCGATGTCATTGATCCGCAAGCCGGATGGTATAGGCTTCGAATCCTTCCGACGGCATGGCGGGCGGGGTCCGATGGCTCGGCATCACGGGGCGGCACGAACGGGGCGGCAGGCGGCCGTGGCGGCGCTGACGGCGCTGGCCCTGCTCGTGCCCGGTCCGGCCTCGGCCGGCGACTGCATGGCCCGCGCGGCGCTGCAGGCCGGGGTGCCGACCGAGCTGATCCTGGCCATGACCTATGTCGAGACGCGCTGGCGGCAGCGGGCGGTGAACGCGTCGAACGGCAATGGCAGCGAGGATGTCTGCATGATGCAGATCAACTCGGTGCACTACCCCCAGCTGGCGGCGCTCGGCGTCACCCGGGAGGAGCTGTTGGCCGACCGCTGCGTGTGCCTGCTGGTCGGCGGCGAGATCCTGCGCGAGATGCGGGCCGCCACCGGCGGTCGCGACATCTGGTCGGCGGTCGCCGCCTATAATGCCGGGCCGGAGAATCTGGAGGCCGGCCGTCCCTACGCCGACCAGGTCCGCAAGGTCTATGAGGCGATCCACGTCATCCAGGGCCAGTGACCGTCGATACCGCTACTGGCGTGGCCGTCTGATGGCGGCTTCTCCGCTTCCGGTGCTCACGCACCAAATGTGCGCTGCGCTCCGGTTCTCGAAGCCACCACCAGCCGACTCACGCCAGCGCAGTCTCAACGGTCCCTGGGGGCTGATGCCATCAAGTCATCAAGCCGTCATGGCGAGCCCCCGAAGGGGCGTGGCCATCCAGGGCGGCTCGCACCGGCCTCTGGATGGCCACGGCGCTGCGCGCCTCGCCATGACGAAAGGAAGCAGAGAGACGATCGTAGCGACCACAGAGGCTACTGCACGATCTCCCAGGTCACGCTGACGCGGGCGGTGAATTCGCTCTCGCCGGCCTCGACCGGGACGGCGGAGCGCTTGTCCATGGCGTAGGCGGCCATCATCGGGCGCGGGCCGGTGTCGGTGCCCGGCTCGGCGATCGCCAGGATGCGGCCCAGCTTCACCCCGGCCGCCTTGGCGATCACCTCGGCCTTGCGCTTGGCGTCCGCCACCGCGGCCTCGCGCGCCTTGTCCAGCACCGGCGCCTCGTCGGTCACGCCGAAGCTGATGCCGTCGATCTGGTTCGAGCCGGTGCTGACCGCGGTGTCCAGCACCGCGCCCAGCTTGGTCAGGTCGCGGATGCGGGCCGTCACCTGGTTGCGCACCTCGTAGCCGTCGATATGCGGCGCTTCGCTCGACCCCTCCTTCGGCTGGGCGTAGCGCGGCTGCACCGAGAAGCCGCTGGTCTGCAGGTCGGCTGCCTGGATGCCGGCCTTCTTGAAGGCGTCGAGCAGCGCGGCCATGGCCTTGCTGTTGGCGTCCACCGCCTCGCGCGCGGTCTTGCCCTCGCTGGTGACGCCGCTGGTCACGGTGGCCTGGTCCGGCGCGGCGCTGGCCGTGCCCTCGCCGGTCAGGGACAGGGTCTGCGCCGTCTGGCCGGCCTCGGCGGCCATCGCCGGCGCGGTGGCGGCGATCGCGGCCGGCACCGCCACGGCGGCGAGCAGGGCGGCGGCGAGCAGGCTGGAGCGGAAACGGGTCATGATCGGTCCCGGGATGGGTTGCGGTTGGGGCGGAGTAGAGGCCGGAATTGCGACGTTGCCAAGGCAGGTATCGGGTCCCATAGGCATATCCTCCGGGCCGGGGTAGAAGGGGAGCCCGGACGGAGGGAACAACAATGACCGCCGACTTCATCCTGCCGCGCGACGCCGATCTCGGGCTGCGCCGGATCGAGAACCGCACCGGCCTCGCCGCCGCCCTGCTGCCGAACGGCACGCTGTTCGCCCTGTCGCACCGGGCGGACGACAAGAGCGACCCGGTGCTGGTCAACCAGGTGCTGGGGTCGCCGATCGCGGGCGGCATCGGCCGAGTGCTGCTGCGCCTCGGCGGCGGCCGGGCGGTGGAGGCGGTCGGGGCCGCGGCGCGGCTGCAGGCCGGCGTCGGATCCGACCGGTTCGTCTGGGCCGGCGAGGCCGAAGGCCTGGTCCATCGCGCCACGCTGTGGCTGGCGCCGGATGCCGATCTCTGGCTGTGGCGGGTCGAGGTCGAGAACAGGGGCGCGGCCCCGGCCGAGGTCTCGGCGCTGCTGCTGCAGGATCTCGGCCTGGGCAGCCGCGGCTTCCTGATGAACAACGAAGCCTATGCCTCGCAATACATGGACCACCACGTCGCCCGGCATCCGACGCTGGGGCCGGTGGTGATGAGCCGCCAGGCCCTGGCCCAGAGCGGCCGGATCCCCTGGGTGGCGCATGGCTGCCTGGAGGGCGCGGCGGGCTTCGCCACCGATGCGGCGCAGAGCTTCGGCCCCGGCTTCCGCGACCGGGCCGAGGTGACGGGCGACCTGCCGGACGAGCGGCTGCAGCATGAGGTGGCCTGTGCGGCCATCGCCTCCGCCCCCGCGACGCTGGCGCCCGGCGCCAAGACGGCCTGGAGCTTCTTCGGCGTCTTCGTGCCCGACCATAAGGCAGCGTCGGACGATGGCGACCTGGCCGTGGTCGAGCAGGCGCTGCAGGCCGCCGAGGCCTTCCGCCCGGCCGAGGTGGCGCTGGAGGCGCCAGTGCGCGGCCTGCTGCAGGATGCGGCGCCGCTGGTGGCCGAGGATCTCGACACCGCTGCGCTGGACCGGCTGTGGCCGGCCCGGCGGCTGGAGGAGATGCGCGACGGCGCGCTGCAATCCTTCTTCGTCGATGAGGGCGATCTCAATCGCCACGTCGTGCTGCGGGCGAAGGAGCGCGAGCTGCGCCGCCGCCATGGCGCGCTGCTGCGCTCCGGCGTGGGGCTGCTGCCGACGGACGACCTGCTCTGCGCCACGGTCTGGGCGCATGGCGTCTTCGCCGCCCAGCTGACCGTCGGCAACACCTCGTTCCACAAGCTGTTCTCGGTCTCGCGCGACCCCTACAACATCACCCGCGCCTCCGGCCTCCGCATCCTGGTCGATGGCGGTGACGGCTGGCGCCTGCTGTCGGTGCCCTCGGCCTTCGAGATGGGGCTGGCGGAGGCCCGCTGGATCTACCGCTTCGGCGGCCGCACCGTCACTATCTGCGCCGCCGTCTCCGGCGCCGACACGGCGATGCAGTGGCGGGTGGATGTCGAGGGCGCGCCCTGCCGCTTCCTCGTCCTCGGCCATCTCGTGCTCGGCGAGCGCGAGCTCGAGCAGGCCGGGCGAGTCTCGATCGACGCGGCCGGCAAGCGCATCGCCTTCCGGCCCGACCCGGACTGGCTGTGGGGCCAGCGCTATCCCGACTCGATCTACCATCTGGTGACGCCGACCCCGGAGGCGATCGAGGCGGTCGGCGGTGACGAGCTGCTCTATGCCGACGGGCAGGGGCGCCGCGGCGGGTACATCGCGCTGCGCACCGGCGCGGTCGCCGGCTTCGGCTTCGCCGTCACCGGGTCGCTGACCGATCCGAAAGCGGCCGCCGCCTTGGCCGATCGCTACGCCGCCGGCGTGTCCTTCGACGAGATGCTCGGCACGGCCAACGCCCATTGGGCCGAGGTGACGCGCGGCCTGCGGGTCACCGGCGGCGGGTCGGAGGGGGCGGCGCTGGACGCCGCGTTCCCCTGGCTCGCCCATGACGCGATGATCCACCTGACCGTGCCGCATGGCCTCGAGCAGTACACCGGCGGCGCCTGGGGCACGCGCGACGTCTGCCAGGGCTCTGTCGAGTTCCTGTTGGCGCTGGAGCACGATGCAACAGCGAAGGAGGTGCTGCGCACCGTCTTCGCCCAGCAATACGAAGGCCGGGGCGACTGGCCGCAATGGTTCATGCTGGAGCCCTACGCCCCGATCCAGGACCGGCACGCCCATGGCGACGTCATCGTCTGGCCGCTGAAGGCGCTGTGCGACTACATCGAGGCCACGGGCGACATGGCCTTCCTGGACGAGCCGATTGCCTGGCGCAACGAGCAGGACTTCACCCGGACGGAGCGCCGCGACCCGGTCTCGGCCCATATCGACCGCATCGTCGCTGTGGTGCAGGAACGCTTCATCCCCGGCACGCGGCTGCTGCGCTATGGCGAGGGCGACTGGAACGATTCGCTGCAGCCGGTCGACCCGCATCTGCGCGACTGGATGGTCAGCGCCTGGACCGTCGCCCTCTTGATCCAGCAGCTCGGGCGCTGGGCCGGGGTGCTGGACCATGCCGGCCAGGCCGCCAAGGCGCGTGAGATCGAGGCGCTGGCCGGGTCGATGCACTGGGACCTGCAGCGCCACCTGGTGCGTGACGGGGTGCTGGCCGGCTATGCTGTGTTCAACCCGGACGGGACCGTGGCCGAGCTGCTGCTGCACCCGGACGACACCCGCACCGGCCTGCACTATTCGCTGCTGCCGATGAAGCGGGCGCTGATCGCCGGGCTGTTCGCCGGCGAGGCGGTGGAGCGGCATCTCGGGCTGATCCGCGAGCATCTGACCTTCCCGGACGGCATCCGGCTGATGGACCGGCCGGTGACCTATCGCGGCGGGGTCGAGACCCTGTTCCGCCGGGCCGAATCCGCCGCCTTCTTCGGCCGCGAGATCGGGCTGATGTACACCCACGCCCATCTCCGCGCCGGCGAGGCCATGGCGGCGCATGGCGAGGCCGACGCGGTGTGGCGGATCCTGCTGCAGGCCAGCCCGGTCGCCTCGACCGAGGTGGTGCCGAATGCGACGCCGCGCCAGCGCAACGCCTATTTCAGCTCCAGCGACGCCGCCTTCGCCGACCGCTACGCCGCCGGCGCCGACTGGGCGCTGGTGAAGCAGGGGGCGATCGCCGCCGATGGCGGCTGGCGGGTCTATTCCAGCGGGCCCGGCCTGACCACCAACCTGATGCTGCGGCACGTGTTCGGCCTGCGCCGCAGCTTCGGCGAGCGGATCCTCGACCCGCTGCTGCCGCCCGCGCATCCAGACCTGGCGGTGGAGCTGGTGCGGGGCGGCGAGCGGCGGCGCTACGGCCGGGGGTGAGCGGGCCGGGCGGCCGCAAGATTCAGGTTGCCGACGCCGGTCCCTCCGGGCCTGATGCCGGGATGACCTTCGCCGAGCCCGTCCCCCCGATCACCGCCGGCCGGATCGACACGCCGCTTGGGCCCATGCTGGCCCTGGTGGATGCGAGGGGCGCCCTGGTCGGCCTCGATTTCGAGGGCTCCGACGGCACCCCGACCTTCAGCCAGCGCCGCCTGGCGCGGGAGGGGCTGCAGACGGGGCCGGCCGATGCCGCCCTCATCCGGCCGATCGCGGAGCAACTGGCCGAATACTTCGCCGGACGGCGCCGGGAGTTCGACCTGCCCCTGGCGCCCTTCGGCACGCCGTTCCAGCGCCGGGTCTGGGCGGCGCTGTGCGCCATCCCCTGCGGCACCGCCCTGACCTATCGCGACATGGCGCTGCAGCTCGACCGGCCGCAGGCGGCCCGTGCGGTCGGCGCCGCCAACGGCGCCAACCCGATCTCGGTGATCGTCCCCTGCCACCGCCTGGTCGGCAGCGACGGCACGCTGACCGCCTATGGCGGCGGCCTGCACCGCAAGGCGGCCCTGCTGGAGCTGGAGGGGGCGAGGCCGGCGACGCTGTCGCTGGCGGTGTGAGGCACCATATGGTAGCCTTAGGTATTACCTTTAGCGACGTGGTGCGACCATGCCGACCGCAACCTCCATCAAGCTCGACGACGAGTTGAAGAGCCGCGTCCAGCACCTCGCCGGGCTGCGCCGGCGTTCGGCCCATTGGATCATGCGCGAAGCGATCCAGCAGTATGTCGAGCGTGAGGAGAAGCGCGAGGCGTTTCGCCGGGAGACGATCGAGGCCTGGGAGGATTTCCAGGCCACCGGCCTTCATGCCACCGCCGAGGAGGTCGAGAAATGGCTCGCCAGCTGGGGCACTGACGATGAACTGCCTCCGCCTGTATGCCACAAGTAATCTTCGCCCGGAGCGCGCTCCGGGATATCGAACGATTGCGCGCATTCCTTCGGCCGAAAAATCCGCTGGCCGCCAGACGTGCCGGCGAAGCCATCTTTCAGGGGGTGCGCATTCTCGGCGCTCATCCTCGTATGGGTCGCACTGTTGAGAACCTGCCCGAGTCCTATCGGGAATGGCTGATTGAATTTGGCGACACCGGCTACACGGTCCGGTATCGGGTCGAGGAAGACGTCATCACGATCCTTGCCATCCGCCACCAGAAGGAGGCCGGCCACTCCTGACCCGCGCCTTCACGCCGCCGCCGGCTGTGGTGCCCGACGTGGCAGGGCCAGGGCCAGCAGGCCGGCCAGCACGGCGAGGCCGATCGAGCCGGCCCAGAGCGCTCCGTAATCCGAGAAGCGGTCGAACACCACCCCGCCCAGGAAGGCGCCCAGCGCGCCGCCCGCGGCATGGCCGGCCGAGATCAGCCCCATCGCCAGGCCCAGCCGCGCGGTGCCGAGATGGCTCGCCGCCAGGCTGACCGTGACCGGCACGGTGGCGTAGTCGAACAGGCCGAACATCACGGCGAAGACGTACAGCATGCGGATGTCGGAGCCGATGCCGATCAGCAGGACGAAGCTGGCGGCCCGGGCCAAGTAGATCACGGCCAGCAGCAACGGCCGGTCGACCTGGTCGGTCAGCCAGCCGGCCAGCACCATCCCGCCCAGATTCACCGCCGACAGCACGCCATAGGCGGCGGCGCTGGGCAGCGGCGGGAAGCCGCAGAGCGCGGCGAAGGGCAGCAGATGCGTCTCGATCACCCCAGTGGTGGTGAAGCCGCAGATGGCGAAGCTCCAGAACAGCAGGTGGAACACCGGGCTGCGCAGCAGCGCCGCCGGGCTGCCGGCCTCGGCCTCCTGCCACGACGGCGCCGCCGGGGCCGTCGCGCCCCGCAGCGCCACCCAGGCGGCGAGGCCCAGCACCAGGCAGGCGGCGGCCAAGGCGGCGAAGCCCGAGCGCCAGGCCGGGCCCGCCGCCAGCAGGGCGACCAACGGCACCAGCACCAGCTGTCCCGCCGTGGCGCCGGCCGTGGCGATGCCGGTGGCCATGCCGCGGCCCCGGGTGAAACGCCGGGCGACGGCCGCAGCGACGATGTTGGTGCCGACCGCGGTGAAGCCGACTGCCGCGACGACGCCGAAACCCAGCAGGAACAGGGCGGTGGAGCGGCCGGCGGCGATGATCGCGGCGCCGGCGGCGACCAGCAGCAATCCGCCGGCCAGCAGGCGGCGTGGGCCATGCCGGTCGACCGCTGTGCCCATCACCGGCGCCATCCCCGCCATCACGCACAGCGCCAGTGCGCCGGCGCCGGACAGGAAGGCGCGGTCCCAGCCCAGCTCCGCCTCGATCACCGGCATCGACAGGCCGAGCACGGCGCGGACCGAGAAGGACAGCGCCAGCGCCGTGAAGCCGATGCCGACCAGGATCCAGCGGCCGCGCGATGCCTGTTCCGGCATGATGTGCTCCTTGCAGATCGGCTAAAGCCTCTCTCGAACGGCAGGGCCACAACAAACGAGATTTCGTGTGGTTTAGGTTTAGAACAGCTAAACTCGTACCATGACCGGACCGCTCCCTCTCCTCGGCCTGCGGGCCTATGCCGAGATCGGCCGGCGCGGCAGCGTCAAGGCGGCGGCCGAGGCCATGGGCGTGACCCCCAGCGCGGTCAGCCAGCAGTTGAAGCTGCTGGAGCAGCGGCTGGGCCTGGCGCTGTTTGCCCGCGACCGCCGCGGCATCCGCCTGACCGGGGCTGGTGCCCGGGCGCATCCGCTGGTGCAGCGCGGCTTCGACCAGCTGGCCGAGGCCCTGGAGCTGCTGGCGGCGGAAGGGCGGCGGGAGACGCTGACGGTCAGCACCGCCCCGGCCTTCGCCGCCTCCTGGCTGGTGCCGCGGCTGGGCCGCTTCACCGCCCGCCATCCGGACATCGAGGTACGGGTCGAGGCGACCACGGCGCTGTCCGATCTCGGCCGGGTCGACGTGGTGCTGCGTCACGGCCTCGGCCGCTGGCCCGGGCTGGAATCGGAGCCGCTGCTGGCGCCGCGGCTGCTGCCGGTGGCCAGCCCCGAGCTGCTGCGCCGAGGCCCGGCAATCACCGAACCGGCCGACTGCCTGGCCTATCCGCTGCTGCAGGATGGCGACCGGGCCGACTGGCGGCTGTGGCTGGCGGCGCAGGGCATCGAGGATCCGCGGGCCGAGCGCGGCCCGGCCTTCGACAGCGACCTGCTGCTGGTGCGGGCGGCGATCGCCGGACAGGGGCTGGCGCTGATCCGCGACCTCTATGTCGAAGAGGAGATCGCCGCCGGCCGGCTGGTGCTGGCGCTCGACCGGCCCTGGCCGACCCGCTTCGCCTACTACGTCGCCGCCCGGCCGGCGATGTGGCGGACGCCGAAGCTGGCCGCCTTCCGCGCCTGGCTTGCCGAGGAGGTGCGCGGTGCCGAGGATGGCGCGGCCGGACCGGGCTGAGCCCCTGGCTCCACACTCCGCATCTGTGGTTCACTGCCGCCGCAACGACATTCCTCGGGGAGGATCTTCGGCCATGACCACGCCGCGCTTCATCCTGCACCATGCGCCACGCTCCCGCTCCAGCCGCGCTTTGTGGCTGCTGGAGGAGACGGGGGTGCCGTTCGAGATCGCGCCGCACGATTTCGCCAAGGCGACGCACAAGGACCCTGCCTATCTCGCCATCAATCCGGCCGGCAAGGTGCCGGCGCTGATCGACCGCGGCCCGGCGGGGGACTGGTCGCCGCCGGCGGTGGTGACCGAGAGCGCGGCGATCTGCGCCTACGTCGCCGACGCCGTGCCCGAGGCCGGGCTGGCGCCGCCGGTCGGCTCGCGCGAGCGCGCCGCCTACGCCACCTGGATCGCCTACTGTCCCTCGGTGCTGGAGCCGGCGCTGTCCGATTCGGTGTTCCCGCGGCGGGAGGAACCGCCGGCCCGCGCGATCGGCTGGTGCGCCTTCCCCGACGCGCTGCGGCGGGTGGAGACGGCGCTGCAGGCCGGCGGGCCCTATCTGCTCGGCGCCCGGTTCAGCGCCGCCGACGTGTTGATCGGGTCGCTGCTGCAATGGCTGCAGGGCTGGGGCAAGCTGCCGGAGAACGCGACCCTGGCCGCCTATCTCGCCACGCTCGCCGCCCGCCCGGCGGTGCAGCGCGCCCAGGCCTATGACGCGGCGCAGAGCGCGGCATGAGGCTCCGTTCCGCGATCGCGGCCGTCGCGCTGCTGGCCGCCGGTGCCGCCCGGGCCGAGGCGACGCATCCCTGCTCGGCCGACGCCGTCGACCATGCCCGCAAGCTGCTGGCCTTCCATTTCGGCGAGACCGAGATGACCGAGACGGTGGACGACACCGCCAAGCAAGTCGGCACCGTCAAGGCCCTGCGGGGCAGTGGCCGCTTCGATGTCCTCGAAGTCATGGGGTACATCTACAAGGGCGAGTACCGGATGCACTTCATCTACGCCCAGATCCCCGGCGACTGCGTGCTGATGGGGCAGGAAATCCTGGAGGCCAGCGATCCCTACTGACCTTCTCCGCCCGGCCGTCGCGGCCGACGCGCCGGCCATCGCCGCGCTGCATGTCGCGGTCTGGCGCGACACCTACCGCAGCCTGGCGCCGGCCTCGGCCATGGGCGCGCTCGATGTCGCCCGCCGCCAGGCGCGGTGGGAGACGATCCTGGCCGACCCGGCGCAGGTCGCGCTGGTGGCGGAGGTCGGCGGCGCCCTGGCCGGCTTCGGCCTGGCCGGGCCGCCCGGGGATCCCGCCTTCGGCGACCGGGGCGAGGTGAAATACCTCTATGTCGGAAGCGGTTTCGCCCGGCGCGGCCTCGGCCGCCGGCTGCTCGCCGCCCTGGCGGCGGCGATGGCGCGGCGGGGCTATGCCGCGCTCGGCCTCGGCGTGGTGGTCGGCAACGACCCGGCCATCGCCTTCTACGAGGCGCAGGGCGGCCGCCGCATCGGTGCCTACATCGACCCCGGGCCGCTCTGGCGCTCGGACAACCTGCTCTACGTTTGGGACGACCTCATAGCGTTGGCGGCGCGGGGATAGCGCTACCGGCGCCAGTGGGTCGCATTGTCCGGCGCCTTGATCGGCTCGAAGGCCATGTCGTTGAGATCCGCCACCAGCCTGGCGGCGGCGAGCCCGGTGCCGCCCCTGAATGCCTGCGCCGGGTCGAGCCGGTACAGGCATCCCTCCGCCGCATACAGCACGTCGCCATTGTGGTCGAGATCGGCCCAGTCGACCCGGCCGAGATCGATGCTGCCGCCCTCGGCATTCAGCAGGGCGGCGGTCTGGACATATTTGCGGCCCTGGCGCTCGAAGACGGCGTGTGTCGACAGCCGCAGGGCGCTCTTCTTCGCGCCCAGGTTCTTCTCGATGACGAGCGGAACCGGGAAGTCCCATCCGAATAGGCCCTTGCTGCCGTGGTATCGCGCGTTTGCGGGGTCGCCCACAAGGTGCCAGCCGTCGCGCTTCAGGCGCATCCAGCAGATCGGGTCGTCCTCGCCCCAGCCCGGCCGGTCGCCCAGCGGCTCGACGCGCATACGCTTTGGAACGGCGAAGCCGTCCGCCACGGCCGTTTCGTCGGTTCTCTCCGGTTGGCCGGGGCCAAGCAGGATGCGGCTGGCCGTGGTCAGCGCCTTCTCCTCCCGGCTCGCCGAAGCGGTCGCGGTCGTCGTCCGGTGGTTCAGCTTGAACCACAGCGGGCTCTCGAACAGCCCGCCGCCGCCCCAGGAATCGCCCTTAGGCCACAGCACCAGTGCCGTCAGCCAGGGCGGTCGCGAGATCGCCGTCCAGGAATAGTAGGGCGGTCGGTGCGTGGCGGCGAAATAGGCCAGCAGCTCGCCGTCCGGGCTCAGGTCGCAGCGCCGCTCATAGATCCGGCCCTTGAACCACTGGCCCGGATCGATGGTGTCCTTGGCCAGATTCCAGGCCAGCAGCCGCACCAACCGAGTGGGGCCGCGCCGGAAGACAACGGCCCGGCGACGGGCGCGGGCGATGAGCACGTAAAGGCGTGCCGATTGGGGATCGATGACAGGAATATCCATGACCGGATGCTCATGAGAACGAGAGCTAGAAGGGCGTCGGGAGCCTCAGTCGTTCTCGTTCGAGCATGGTCGCCATACCGGATGCAGGTCGTGGACCGTCAAGGTAGAAGATTTTCCCGGCTTCGACCAGCCGCGGACCACCACACCGCCGCGCCGTTCAGGTCGATGCGCCCGCGGCGGAGTGGGCGCCGGCGCCCTAGTCGAAGCGCAGCCGCTCGACCAGGAAATCGATGAAGGCGCGCACCCGGGCCGGCATGGTGCCGCGGCCCAGGAACAGGGCATGGATCTCCTCCATCTCGCGCGGGTCGTACTCCGGCAGCAGCTCGACCAGCCGGCCGGCATCGAGGTCGGACCTGACGTGGTAAAGGGCGGTGCGGCCGATTCCCATCCCGGCCAGCACCGCCTGGCGCAGCGTCTCGCCGTTGTTCACCACCAGGGGGCCGGTCACCTGCATCGGCCTCGGCCCGTCCGGCCCGGCCAGCACCCAGTCGGTGAAGCTGCGGCGGTAGTTGAAGGTCAGGCAGTCGTGGTCCGCCAGGTCCGCCGGGGTGCGCGGCACACCGCGCCGCTCGAGATAGGACGGTGCCGCGATCAGCACCCGGCGGCTGACGCCCAGCTTGCGGGCCTGCAGGCTGCTGTCGCGCAGCGGCCCGTGACGGATGGCGACATCGGTGCGCTCGGCCAGGATGTCGACCACCTCGTCGGTCAGGCTGACATCCAGCGTCACCGCCGGGAAGCGGGCGCGGAATTCCGGCAGCAGCGGCACGACGCAATGCGTGCCGAAGGGGATCGAGGCGCTGATGCGCAGCCGGCCGCGCGGCGCCGCGGCGCCGGAGACGCCGGCCTCGGCCTCGGCGATGTCGGCCAGGATGCGGCTGGCCTGCTCGTAGAACAGGTCGCCCTCCGGCGTCGGCCGCAGGCTGCGGGTCGAGCGTGCCAGCAGGCGCACGCCCAGCCGCTCCTCCAGCCGCCCGATCAGCTTGGCGACGGCCGACGGCGTCAGGCCCAGGCGGCGGGCAGCGGCGGAGAAGCTGCCCTCCTCCACCACCCGTACGAAGACTTCCATCTCACCGGACCGGTTGATATCCATTGGCGATTCCTGGTCTTGGAGGTATGGATCGGTAAAATCTTAAGTTCTAAGGTTTCGGTCCAGGGAGGCTGGATTCGGTAACGACATCCTGTCATGCTGCGACGCATCAAAACTGATTTCGACGTTCGAGGGCCCGGCCGGCCGGGTCGCAGACCGAAGGGGGTTTTGGCATGTCCAGAATCGTGATCGAGCAGGACGGCGTGCAGCGCAAGGCCAGCGCATCGTTCTTCCGCGGCGAGACGACGAACTTCTATCCCGGCGACAAGTCCCTGGAGCGCGCGGGCGTCGTTGGCGAATACCTGGCGAAGGGCTGGATGCCGGCGGAGCGGTTCGTGAACCAGACGACGCCGATCGTCGCCTTCGGCTCCTGCTTCGCCGACAACATCAGCAGGTACCTTCACAAGGCCGGCTTCAACGTGCTGACCAAGCGCGACAACCTCGCCTATGTCTCGAAGATGGGCGATGGCATGGTCAACACCTTCGCCATCCGCCAGCAATTCGAATGGGCCTGGCTCGGCAAGACGCCGAAGGCCGATCTCTGGCACGGCTACGACGCCGCCGAGTTCGGCTATGACGAGGCGGTGCGGCTGCGCACCAGGGCGCTGTTCGACGAGGCGGAGCTGTTCGTCATCACCCTCGGCCTGTCCGAGGTGTGGTACGACGAGCCGACCGGCGAGGTGTTCTGGCGGGCGGTGCCGAAGGACAAGTACGACCCGTCGCGGCACAAGTTCCGGGTCACCACCCATGCCGAGAACCTGGAGAACCTGCAGGCGATCCACGCGCTGATCCGCCATTTCCGGCCGGATGCGGCGGTGCTGTTCACGGTGTCGCCGATCCCGCTGGCCGCAACCTTCCGGCCGGTGACCTGCCTGTCGGCCAATGCGGTGTCGAAGGCGATCCTGCGCGCCGCCGCCGACGAGTTCTTCCGCCGCAACGCGCCGAACGACCCGAAGCTGTTCTACTTCCCGAGCTACGACATCGTGATGTACGGCTTCAACCACCAGTGGCGGGACGACCGGCGGCATGTCTACTCGCATGTGCTCGACTTCAACATGAAGGTGTTCGAGCGCTACTACTGCCAGACCGCCCTGGACGATGACGGGCTGCTGCAGTCTCTCCGCTACGCCCAGCGCCAGGACCGGCTGATCGGCCAGCTCGGCCATGCCGCGATGGCGAAGCAGGAGGCGACGACGGATGACGAGCGCATCGCCGCCCGGAAGGCGCTGGGCCGGAGCCGGCGCGAGCTGGAGCGGGCGCGGATCCGCGAGGAGCGGCGGCAGCAGCGCATCGCCGAGCGTCGCGCGGCGGCGGCCGGGTCGGCGATCGCGGCGGAGTAGGGGCAGGGCGAGGGCTGCGGGAGAGTCGATCGTCTTTGAACCTGGTTCACAGCTGATTGGATTTTCCGAAGCATAGTACAAGGCCGGCGCGGCGGCCATCTAGCGGTGAGCTTTCATCGCAAGGTGGCCGTCATGCCCATTGCCCTCTATGCCCTCGCGGTCGGTGCCTTCGGCATCGGCATCACCGAATTCGTGATCATGGGCCTGCTGATGGAGGTCGGGACCGATCTCGGCGTCTCGATCTCCACCGCCGGCCTCCTGATCAGCGGCTATGCGCTCGGCGTCGTCGCCGGCGCGCCGATCCTCACCACCCTGACCGGCCGGATGTCGCGCAAGACCGTGCTGCTGGGGCTGATGGTGATCTTCACCATCGGCAACCTGGCCTGCGCGGTGGCGCCCGACTACGCCACGCTGATGGCGGCGCGGGTGCTGACCGCCTTCGCCCACGGCACCTTCTTCGGTGTCGGCTCGGTGGTCGCCACCGGCCTCGTGCCGGCGCAGAAGCGCGCCTCGGCCATCGCCATCATGTTCACCGGCCTGACCGTCGCCAACATCCTGGGCGTGCCCTTCGGCACCTGGCTGGGCCAGGGCTTCGGCTGGCGCGCCACCTTCTGGGCCGTGACCGCGGTCGGCCTCGCCGCGCTGGCCGTGATCGCCGTCGCCGTGCCGAAGGACGAAGCGCCGGCCGAGGAGTCGGACTGGCGGCAGGATTTGAAGGTGCTGGCGCGCCGCCCGGTGCTGCTGGGCCTGCTGACCACGGTGCTGGGCTTCGCCGCCGTCTTCGCCGTCTTCACCTATATCGCGCCGATCCTGACCCGGATCACCGGCGTGTCGGAGCAGGCGGTGTCGCCGATCCTGCTGGTGTTCGGCGGCGGCCTGGTGGTCGGCAACCTGCTGGGCGGCAAGTTCGCCGACCGCTGGCTGGTGCCGACCGTGCTGGGCAGCATGCTGGTGCTGGCCCTGGTCCTCGGCCTGATGACCTTCGCCGTGCACAGCACCGTGCTGGCCGTGGTCTTCGTCGGCCTGCTCGGCGCCGCCGGCTTCGCCACCGTCGCGCCGCTGCAGATGTGGGTGATGGAGAAGGCCGAAGGCGCCGGCCAGAGCCTGGCGTCGAGCTTCAACATCGCCGCCTTCAACCTCGGCAACGCGCTGGGCGCCTGGCTCGGCGGCCAGGTGATCGAGCACGGCCCCGGCCTGGGCGCGGTGCCCTGGGTGGCGGCGCTGGTGCCGCTGGTCGGCGTCGCGGTGGCCGCGGTCAGCCTGCGGCTCGACCGCCGCGCCCCGGCCCTGGTCCCGGCGGCGGACTGCGCGTCCTGAGGCAGCGCCACCCGGATGATGCGAAAGCGGCGCGCAGGACTTTCCGGCGGGCCGCTTTCGTGTCAGGGCTCATACCAGCGGCCCGAAATATGAACCGTCATTGCGAGCGCAGCGAAGCAATCCAGGGTCGCTCGCTGTGGCCCCTGGATTGCTTCGTCGGCTTCGCCTCCTCGCAATGACGGCGAGGGGCGGCTGACTTTCGGAGCGCGCCTGCTGGGGTGAGAGAAGCCCGATCACGGGCTCAATGACTCACGCCGTCGCGCGGCTCGGCTGCGGCACGACGCTGTCGCCGACATCGGTCAACGCCATCTGCCGCTCGCGCTCGACCATGTAGTCGCGGGTGATCGGCACGGTGTCGATGCGCTTGGCGAATTGCAGCTGGAAGATCACCGTGGTGCGGTAGCGGAAGCCGACCTCGCACAGCGCCAGGTAGAACTCCCACATCCGGCAGAAGCGCTCGTCGTAGAGCTTCGCCGCCTCGGCCCAGCGGGCCATGAAGCGCTCGCGCCAGTGCCGCAGCGTCTCGGCATAGTGGATGCGCAGCACCTCGACATCGGTGATGGTCAGGCCGACGCGCTCCGCCATCGTCGCCAGCTCCGACAGGGTCGGCAGGTCGGCGCCCGGGAAGATGTATTTGCGGATGAACGGGTTGATCGGGCCCGGCGTGTCGGAATAGCCGATCGAGTGGATCAGGGCGACGCCGTCATCGGCCAGCAGGCCGTGCAGCTTGGCGAAGAACTCGGCGTAGTTGCGCTTGCCGACATGCTCGAACATGCCGACCGAGACGATGCGCTGATACGGCCCCTGCTCCTGCCGGTAGTCGCGCAGGTGGAACTTGGCCCGGTCCGCCAGGCCGGCCGCTTCCGCCCGCGCCGTGCTCAGCTTGTGCTGCTCGGTGCTCAGGGTCACGCCGGTGACGTCGGCCCCGGTCTCGCGCGCCAGGTACAGGCCCAGGCCGCCCCAGCCGGAGCCGATGTCCAGCGTCTTCAGCCCCGGCCGGTCGAACAGCAGCTTGGCGGCGATGTGCCGCTTCTTGTTCAGCTGCGCCGTCTCCAGGCTGTCGTCGGGGGTGGCGAAATAGGCGCAGGAATACTGGCGGTCGGCGTCCAGGAACAGGTCGTACAGCTCGGCCGACAGGTCGTAGTGGTGGGCGACGTTCTGCTGCGCCTTGCCGACCGGATTGTACTGCTTCAGCCCGCGGGTCACCCGGGCGATCAGCGCCAGCCAGCCGTGGCTGTCGACCTTCAGGTTCTTCGCCACCACCGCCAGGAAGTCGTAGAGCGAGCCCTCCTCGACGGTCAGCTGGCCGTCCATATAGGCCTCGCCCAGCGCCAGGCCCGGGTTGCGCATCAGCGTGTAGGCCAGGCGCGGCGACTTCAGCCGGATCACCGCGCGGGGCGGGGAACTGTCGCCGATGGCATGCGCGCGGCCGGCGGCATCGATCACCCGCAGGCTGCCGTCCCGGACGATCGATTTCAGAAGTGCAATGAACATCCTGCCCAAATCTCTCATTCGTCGCCGCCTGACGCGGGTCGGACGCAGCCCAGACGGGCATGGCGGGCGATCCGGAGGCCGGGGCGATTCCCTGTCCAAGCGCAAAGTTGGACCATGCCCCGGCCGGTTTGTGTACCCTTTTTGTGCATGCGGGCCCGGATCGGGTGCGCCGCGTGACCGATGCAACCAAAAGGAGCCGTCATGGCCGAGGTCACCGACAACCCGGCGCTGAGCCGCTACGAGATGGCGGTCGACGGCGTCACCGCCTTCGTCGAGTACCGCCGCGACGGCGACGTGCTGGCGCTGACCCACACCGAGGTGCCGCAGGCGCTGTCCGGCCGCGGTGTCGGCTCCGCTTTGGCGCGCGGCGCGCTGGACCGGATCCGCGCCGCCGGCCTCAGGATCCGGCCGCTCTGCCCGTTCATCGCCGCCTTCATCCAGCGGCACCCGGATTATGCGGATCTGGTCGCCGCCGATCGCGGTTGACGCTGTCCGCCGCGGCCCCGCAGATTTGCCGGACAAGAATCCGGGAGCAAGAGGCGGTCATGGCGGAGCTGTGCGATCTCGAGGCGGTGGAACTGCGGCGCCTGATCGGGGCGGGGGAGGTCTCGCCGGTCGATCTGGTCGAGAGCTGCATCGCCCGGATCGAGGCGGCGGACCCGGCGGTCAACGCCATCACCGCCAAGGCCTATGACCGGGCCCGGGCCGAGGCGCGGGCGGCCGAGACGGCGGTGCGCCGCGGCGATGCGCTGGGGCCGCTGCACGGGCTGCCGATCGGGGTGAAGGACCTCAGCGACACCGAGGGGCTGCTGACCGCCTATGGCTCGCCGCTCTTCGCCGACAACGTCCCGGTGGCCGACGAGCTTGTGGTGGCGGTGCTGCGCCGGGCCGGCGCCATCGTGCTGGCCAAGACCAACACGCCGGAATTCGGCGCCGGCGCCAACACGCGCAATGAGGTGTTCGGCCCGACCCGCAATCCGTTCGACCACGAGCTGACCTGCGCCGGTTCCTCCGGCGGCTCGGCGGTGGCACTGGCCTGCGGCATGGTTCCGCTGGCCACCGGCTCCGACCTCGCCGGCAGCCTGCGCACCCCGGCGGCCTATTGCGGCATCGTCGGCTTCCGCCCGACCCCGGGCCTGATCCCGACCGAGACGCGCGGCCATGGCTGGTCGCCGCTGTCGGTCGACGGGCCGATGGCGCGGACGGTGGCCGACGCCGGCCTGCTTCTGTCCGCCATGACCGGCCACGACCCGCGCGACCCGCTGTCGCTCGGCGTCGACGGCGCCGCCTTCCGCGCGCTCGACACGGTCGATCTCGGCGGGCTGACCGTCGCCTTCACCGAGGATCTCGGCTTCGCCCCGGTCGACAGCCGGGTCCGCCGCAGCTTCCGTGCCGCCCGCCAAGCGCTGGAGCCGGCGGTCGGTCGCAGTGTCGACTTCGCCGTGGACATGGCCGGGGTGGACGAGGCCTTCGCCGCGCTGCGCGCCGTCGGCTTCGTCGCGGCGCATCGCGAGAAGGTCGAGGCGACGCCTGACAAGGTCGGGCCGAACGTCACCGCCAATGTCGCCGCCGGCATGAAGCTCGGCCTCGCCGACGTGGCCAGCGCCCTGACGGTGCAGACCCGGGTGGTGCGCGACGCCGACGCCTTCCTGTCCGGGGTCGATGTGGTGATCTGCCCGGTGGCCGGCCACCCGCCTTTCCCGTGGCGGGACTGGTACCCGGCGACGATCGATGGCGCCGCTTTGTCCAGCTACTTCCACTGGCTGGCGCTGGCCTACGGCCCGACGCTGGCCGGCCTGCCCTCGGTGGCGCTGCCCTTCGGCCGCGACGAGGCCGGCCTGCCCTTCGGCCTGCAGATCATCGGCCGCCGCCGCGGCGACCACGCGGCGCTGTCCGCCGCCCGGGCGATCGAGGCCTGGGCCGGGCAGAATGGCTTCGGCCGGGCGATTCCTCAGATTTCTCAATAGCGTCATTGCGAGCGCAGCGAAGCAATCCAGGGGCCAGTGCGCACCGGCCCCTGGATTGCTTCGTCGGTTTCACCTCCTCGCAATGACGGCGAGGGGCAACCGGAGAACATCGGAAGCCGCCTTTTTTCGGCGGGCCTGTCACATTCGCGGACGCTGCCCCGTCTTGATATCGAGACCGCCCCGACGGGCGGTTCCGATCTCACGATGGGAAAGCTTTGACCATGTCCGCTCGTCTCGACTACGCCGCCGTCGCCCCCGGCGCCATCAAGGCCCAGTACGGCGTACACGTCTATCTCGAGGGCTGCGGCCTCTCGATGACCCTGCAGGAGCTGATCTTCCTGCGCGTCTCGCAGATCAACGGCTGCGCCTATTGCCTCGACATGCACGCCAAGGCCCTGCGCAAGGACGGTGAGGGCCAGCAGCGGCTGGACGCCGTCGCCGGCTGGCGCGAGGCGCATGGCCTGTTCAGCGCCCGCGAGCGGGCGGCGCTGGCCTGGGCCGAGGCCCTGACGCTGGTGGCCGACACCCGCCAGGTGGCGGATTCTATCTATGACGAGGTGAAGGCTCAGTTCAGCGACCGTGAGCTGGTCGACCTGACCCTCGCCATCTGCTCGATCAACAGCTGGAACCGCCTGGCCGTCGGCTTCGCCCGCGGGCCGGAACCGGACGAGCAGAGCCGGAAGGCCGCGGCCTGAGGGCCGACCGCCGGTTCCGATCATCAAGCGGGGGAAGTTTTCGACATGTCCACGCGTCTCGATTGGGCCGCCGCGGCGCCCGGCGCGCTGAAGGCGCAGTATGGCGTGCACGTCTATCTGGAGAGCTGCGGCCTGCCGAAGTCCCTGCTGCTGCTGATCGATCTGCGCGTGTCGCAGATCAATGGCTGCGCCTTCTGCCTCGACATGCATGCCAGGAGCCTGCGCGAGGCGGGGGAGGGCCAGCAGCGGCTGGACTGCCTCGCCGGCTGGCGCGAGGCGCACGGCCTGTTCAGCGCCCGCGAGCAGGCGGCGCTGGCCTGGGCCGAGGCGCTGACCCGTGTCGCCGACGCGCGGCAGGTGCCGGATGCGATCTATGCGGCGGCGAAGGCGCAGTTCAGCGATCGCGAGCTGGTCGACCTGACCCTGGCTGTATGCTCGATCAACAGCTGGAACCGGCTGGCGGTGGGCTTCGGCAAGGGGCCGGAGCCGGATGGCGCCAGCCGCGAGGCCGCCGCGGCCTGACGTTCCGCCGGTCTGTGCGCTCCGGCGGGCGGCTTCGGCCGCCCGTCGCTTTTTCACGTCGTGACATCCGGCTTGCCTCGACGGATTTTGCACTGCAGCATCCCGGATCCGGGACGACAGAGCCCGCACCGACCGGGGAGTGAACCGAGGTGAGCGTTTCCGCGCCGATCCGGCGCATCACGATCCCGCAGCTCCGCGCCCGCAAGGGGCAGGAGCCGATCGTGGTGCTGACCGCCTACACCACGCCGATGGCCCGGCTCCTGGACCCGCATGTCGACGCGCTGCTGGTCGGCGACAGCCTGGGCATGGTGGTGCACGGGCTGGACAGCACCGTCGGCGTGACGCTGGAGATGATGGCGCTGCACACCGCCGCGGTCCGCCGCGGCTCCGTCCGGGCCGCGATCATCGCCGACCTGCCCTTCGGCAGCTACCAGGCCTCGCCGCGCGATGCCTTCGCCGCCTCCGCCCGGCTGCTGGCCGAGGGCGCCTCCGCCGTGAAGCTGGAGGGCGGCGAGGAGATGGCGGAGACGGTGGCCTTCCTGGTGGCCCGCGGCATCCCGGTGATGGGCCATGTCGGCCTGCTGCCGCAATCGGTCAACGTGCTGGGCGGCTACAATGCCCGCGGCCGGTCGGCGGAGGAGGCGGCGCGCATCATGTCGTCCGCCAAGGCGATGGCGGCTGCCGGCGCCTTCTCGCTGGTGATCGAGGGCACGGTCGAGCCGCTGGCCCGCCGGATCACCGAGGAGGTGGCGATCCCGACCATCGGCATCGGCGCCTCGGTGGCTTGCGACGGCCAGGTGCTGGTGGTCGACGACATGCTGGGCCTGACCGGCGCCGGCACGCCGCGCTTCGTCCGCCGCTATGCCGAGCTGGAGGCCGCGATCACCGAGGCGGCGACGGGCTTCGCCGCCGATGTCCGCGCCCGGCGCTTCCCAGGCCCCGAGCATGTCTTCGCCGAGAAGAAGCCGTCATGACCGCCGACAGCGCCGCCCCCGTCATCGCCCGCAGCGCGGCCGAACTGCGCGCCGCCGTGTCCGGCTGGCACCGCGCCGGCGACCGCATCGGCCTGGTGCCGACCATGGGCGCGCTGCATGAGGGCCACCTGGCCCTGGCCGCGGCCCTGCGCCAGGCGGGAATGAACCGGGTGATGTTCAGCATCTTCGTCAACCCGACCCAGTTCGCCCCGACCGAGGATTTCAGCCGCTATCCGCGGCGCGAGGCCGAGGACCTGGCCAAGCTGGCCGCGTGCGGCGCCGACCTCGCCTATCTGCCGGCGGTGGAGGAGATCTATCCGGACGGCTTCGCCTTCTCGATCGTGCCCAGCGGCCCGATCGTCGCCGATCTCGAGGCGGCGGTGCGGCCCGGCCATTTCGCCGGGGTGGCCACGGTGGTGGCGAAGCTCCTGATCCAGGCGGCGCCGGACCTCGCCGCCTTCGGCGAGAAGGATTTTCAGCAGCTGCTGGTGGTGCGCCGGCTGGTGCGCGACCTCGACCTGCCCTGCGAGATCCTGCCGGTGCCGACGGTGCGCGACCGCGACGGCCTGGCCCTGTCCTCGCGCAACGCCTATCTCGGCACGCCGCAACTCGCGGTGGCCCGGCGGCTCAACCGCATCCTGGCGGAGATCGCCGCCGACCCGTCGCGGCTGGCCGCGGGGCCGGACCGGCTGCGCGACGCCGGCTTCGACGCGGTCGACTATCTGGTGCTGCGCGACGCCGAGACCCTGGCCGAGCCGGCGCCCGGCCGGCCGCGGCGGCTGATCGCCGCGGTCCGGCTCGGCGCCACGCGGCTGCTCGACAACCTGGCTGTACCGTAAGGCCTACTTCGCCGGCGGCGTCGTCTGGCTCTGGGCCGGGTCCTGCTGGCCGGTCAGCGACGAGGGCGGGGCCGACAGCGGCTGGCGCTGGATCGGCTCGGTCGGGACCGCCGGCGGCGCCGGCTCGCCCTGCATGATCGGGCGGTCGATCGGGATCTCGTCCGAGCCGCAGGCGGCGAGGGTCAGGAGGGACAGGCCGGCGGCGGCCAGGATCAGACGGTGCATGGGCACATCCTTCGGTCTTGATGGGGCGCGCACTCTAGCCATCCGCGGCAGCGGAGGCGAGGGGCGGCGGCGTCCCGCCCGGCCTCAGCCGAACTGGAGGCTGCAGGCGGACAGCGCCACCAGCGGCGCGAGCAGCGACACGGCCAGGGCGATGCGGCGCATGGATCCTCTCCGGTGGCGGCGCGGATGCGCCTCGCGGAGCAGGCTGGCGGCCAAATGCGGCGAAAATCGGCCGAAACGACGAACGCCGCGGACCGGGGCCCGCGGCGTTCGCCATGCGTCAGGAAGGAAGGATCAGGCGGCCGAGCTCATCAGCTTCTTGGTGGTCTCGACCAGGCCCTTGACCGCGGCGACCGACTTGTCGAAGGCGGCCTTCTCGTCGGCGGTGAACTGGACCTCGACGATCCGCTCGACGCCCGCGGCGCCGATCACCACCGGCACGCCGATATAGAAGTCGCTGACGCCGTACTGGCCGGTCAGATAGGCGGCGCAGGGCAGCACGCGCTTCTTGTCGCGCAGGTAGCTCTCGGCCATGGCGATGGCGGAGGAGGCGGGGGCGTAGAAGGCGCTGCCGGTCTTCAAGAGGCCGACGATCTCGGCGCCGCCGTCACGGGTGCGCTGGATGATCTGGTCCAGCTTCTCCTGCGAGGTCCAGCCCATCTTCACCAGGTCCGGCAGCGGGATGCCGGCGACGGTGGAGTAGCGGGCCAGCGGCACCATGGTGTCGCCATGGCCGCCCAGCACGAAGGCGGTGACGTCCTCGACCGAGACCTTGAACTCCTCGGCCAGGAAATAGCGGAAGCGCGCCGAGTCGAGCACGCCGGCCATGCCGACCACCTTCTCCGGCTTCAGGCCGGAGACTTCGCGCAGCACGCCGACCATGGCATCCAGCGGGTTGGTGATGCAGATGACGAAGGCGTTCGGGGCGTACTGCTTGATACCGGCGCCGACCGCCTGCATGACCTTGGTGTTGACGCCGATCAGGTCGTCGCGGCTCATGCCCGGCTTGCGCGGCACGCCGGCGGTGACGATGACGACGTCGGCGCCCTCGATCGCCGAATAGTCGCTGCCGCCCTTGAGCACGGCGTCGAAGCCCTCGACCGGGGACGCCTCGGCGATGTCCAGCGCCTTGCCCTGCGGCACGCCGTCGACGACGTCGAACAGGGTGATGTCACCGAGCTCCTTGAGCCCGGCGAGAAGGGCGAGGGTACCACCGATCTGCCCGGCGCCGATGAGGGCGATCTTGTTGCGCGCCATGACGTGCCATCCTTCCGATGAGCAGCAGAAAAGACGGGCCCTGTCCTAGCGCTATTTCGCGGGTGCGGCAAGAACGGGTCGGCCCGTCGCGGGTTGATCCGGGCGAAGCGGTTGCCATCGGCGCGATGCGCCCCAGATCAGGTCCACCACAATGGCAGGTTTCGCGATGCGCATTCTCCTTCCGGCCGTCCTCGCCCTGCTCGGGGCGGCCGGCTCGCTCCACGCCCAGGACGCCCAGCCGGCGAAGCCTGACACGCCGCCCGCGGCCGAAGCTCCTGCGGCCCCCGCCGCGCCGGCCGCGCCGCAGGAAGGCGACCAGCGGCAGGCGTCGGAGACGCCGGCCGTGGTGATCGAGGGCAATGCCGCCGGCACGCTGCTCGGCAAGTCGGTGCGCAGCGCCACGGGCGAGGATCTGGGCCGCGTCGTCGACGTGGTGGTCGACCGCGCCGGAATGACGCGGGCGGCGATCGTCGATTTCGGCGGCTTCCTCGGCGTCGGCTCGCGCCAGATCGCGGTCGACTGGCGGGTGCTGCACTTCCCGAAGAACGGCAGCATGGACACGATCGTCACCGACCTGACCGAGGCCCAGCTGCGCGGCGCGCCGGCCTACAAGCCGGGCGAGCCGGTGGTGGTGGTCGGCCGGGCCGACACCGCCCCGGCGCCGGCCGCCCCGGATGCGCCGGGCTCGCCGTCCCCGGCGCCGGCTCCGGCTCCGGCC
>NZ_NHON01000085.1 GCF_002195995.1 Inquilinus limosus | reverse complement strand
CGCGGCGCCGGCCGCGCCCGCGGCGCCGGCCGCGCAGGGTGCGGATAGCTGTCCCTTCGCCCGCGACGGCGAATGCGACGAGCCCGGCGTCGGCTCCGGCGCCTGTGCTGCGGGAACCGACACGACCGACTGCCAGGCGACGCAGGGGGGCGGCCAGACCCCGGCGGCGCCCMCCGCGCCGGCCAAGCCGTCCGGGGGCGACGACAGCTGCCAGTTCGCCCATGACGGCGAATGCGACGAGCCGGGCCGCGGCACCGGCCTGTGCTCCGCCGGCACCGACGCCAGCGACTGCTCGGCCGCGGATGGCGGCTCCGCCGCCCCTGGCACCGCGTCTCCGGCGGCCTGTCCCTTCACCGGGGACGGCGAATGCGACGAGCCCGGCAAGGGCTCCGGCCTCTGCTCCCCCGGCACCGACGTGGAGGATTGCCGGGCGAAGTGACGGTCAGGCCGGCTGCCAGTCGATCGTCAGTTCCTCGCGGAAGGCGAAGCGGACGAGGTGCGAGGCGACGACCTCCTCCAGCCGGGCCAGGCCGGCGGCCTCCGGCGCCTCGTTGCGCAGCACCAGCAGGGCCGGTTCGGCCGCCAGGGCGGTGGTGCCCATCTCGAAGGTCAGGTGGCCCTTCTCGGCGTCGAAGCTCGCCGGGATGCGGTGGCCGAAATGCTTGCACAGCTGCTGCAGGTATTTGCTGGCGTGCTCGGTGGGAATGCGGGCTTCGGAGCTCGGCATGATGTCCTCTTCGATCTGATGAGGATCAGATGGGTTGGTTGCGAGCGGTTCGCAACCGGGCGGCGCGGCTTTCTGGACGATGGCGATCGGATCGCGGTCACGGCACAGTGCCGCCGCTACGACCGACCCGAACCGAGACGGATTTCATGCCCAAGCTCATCGACATCTCGATCCCGCTCGAGAACGACGTCCCGGCCGACCCGCCGTTCCAGAAGGTCGCGATCACCTATCGCGCCCATGAGGAGACGGCGCGCGAGATCGCCTTCGTGTTTCCGGGCCTGCGGCCGGACCAACTGCCGGAGGGCAAGGGCTGGGCGGAGGAGCGGGTGGCGATCTCCACCCACAACGGCACGCATCTCGACGCGCCTTGGCACTACCACCCGACGATGGATGGCGGGAAGCGCGCCATCACCATCGACGAGGTGCCGCTGGACTGGTGCTTCCAGCCCGGCGTGAAGCTGGATTTCCGGCACCTGCCGGACGGCCACATCGTCACCCCGGCCGAGATCGACGCCGAGCTGGCGCGGATCGGCCATGTGCTGAAGCCGCTGGAGATCGTGCTGGTCAACACCAGCGCCGGCGCCCGCTACGGCCAGGCCGACTATGTCGACAGCGGCTGCGGCATGGGCCGCGACGCCACGCTGCACCTGCTGCGGCAGGGCGTGCGCGTGACCGGCACCGACGGCTGGAGCTGGGACGCGCCGTTCAGCCACACGGCGCGGCGGTTCCAGGAGACCGGCGATGCCTCGCTGATCTGGGAAGGCCACAAGGCCGGCCGCGACATCGGCTACTGCCATCTGGAGAAGCTGCACAATCTGGAGGCACTGCCGGCCACCGGCTTCACCGTCAGCTGCTTCCCGGTGAAGATCCGCGCCGCCTCGGCGGGCTGGACCAGGGCGGTGGCGATCCTGCCGGACTGAACGCAATCACCGGCCGGCTCTCCCCCTCATCCTCCCGTCGCCTGCGGCGCCGGGCCCCTCCCTCTCCCCGAGGAGAGGGGATGTTTTGCCTCTCCCATGGGGAGAGGTCGACAGCGCGTAGCGCTGGCGGGTGAGGGGGCGGCACCGGCCTGTCCAGCCCGAGCGTTATTCCCGCAGCAGGCTCTCCATCGCCCTCGCGGTCGCGATCGCCGCCGCCACATCCTCGTCGCCGTCCCCGTCCTCGACATGCCAGAGGGCGGAGAGGACCGCCTGGGCGAAGGACCAGCGCAGGATGCGCCGCTCGGGCAGGCCCAGCGTTTCGGCCAGGATCCGCACCCGGCGGGCGATGTGCCGGGGATCGTTGTACAGTATCTCGGCGCCGCCCGGGTTGCGCAGGCCGGCGCCGGTCTCATAGGCCAGCTCGCCGATCACGCCCTTGGGGTCGATCACCAGCCAGCCGCGGTCGCCGCCATCCAGCACGTTCTCGTGATGCAGGTCGCCATGCAGCAGGAAGCGCCGGCCCTGGCTGGCGCAGAGCTCCATGAACTCAGCCTCGGCCCGGTCCAGCAGGGCCGGCGGGATCTCGGCATACGGCTCGCCGGCGCGATAGCGGGGGAAGGCGCGGCCCCAATCCTCGACCGTCGGCCAGGGGCCGGGCGGCGGGTCGTCCCGGTGCAGGTCCGCCATCACGCCGCACAGGATGTGGACGGCCTCGTCGTCGCGGCCGGCGAGCACGGTGTCGGTCAGCTCCGTCCCCGGCAGCGCCCGCTCCAGCAGCACGGCGTTCTGCTCGTGCCCCAGCACGCGGACGGCGCTGCGGCCCCGGTAATGCGCCAGCATCACCGGGCCGAGCATTTCGTCGCTGTTCGGCTTCAGCACCTTCAGCACCGCCCGGTGGCCGCCGCGGCGGACGAAGGCGACATGGGCGCCGTTGCGCTCGATCGCCTCGCCGTCGGGCTCCAGCTCCCAGCGGTCGAGCCAGAGCTCGATCGGCGCCAAGGCGCTGCTCACGGTTTCCAGGCCAGCATCGATTCCAGCACCCGGTGCAGCACGGCCTTCAGCGGCTTAGCCACGTCCGGCCGGTAGGCGAAGGGCGGCTCCTCGTCCATGTAGTGGCGCTGGGGCAGCTCCATCTGCAGCGCGTGCACGTTGCGCTCCGGCTGGCCGTAGTGGCGGGTGATGTAGCCGCCCCTGAACCGGCCGTCGACCACATGGGTGAAGCCCTCGGCCGTGCGGCAGATCTCCGCGATCCGCTCCTTCAGGGCCGGCGCCGCCGTGGTGCCGCCATTGCTGCCGAGGTTGAGGTCGGGCAGCAACCCGTCGAACAGCCGCGGCACCACCGACCGGATCGAATGCGCGTCATACAGCAGGGCGTAGCCGTGCTGCGCCTTGATCCGCTCCAGCTCGCCCGCCAGTGCGGCGTGGTACGGCTTCCAGACCGTCTCGACCCGCCAGGCGATCTCGGCCGCGTCCGGCTCCTCGCCCGGCCGGTACAGCGGCCTTCCGTCGAAATCGATGGTCGAGCACAGGCCGGTGGTGGCCTGGCCGGGATACAGGCTCTGGTCGTCGGCTGGGCGGTTCAGGTCGACGACATAGCGCGACTGCGCCGCCTGGAGGATGCTGACGCCCAGCCCCTCGGCGAAATCGTACAGCCGGTCGAGGTGCCAGTCGGTGTCGCGCAGCAGCAGGCCTTCCGGCGTCAGCTTCGACCGGATCGCCTCCGGCACGCCGGTGCCGACATGCGGGATGCTCAGCAGCAGCGGCGCGGTGCCGCGATGCAGGCGGAAGGCGTCCATCATCGGGTCTCCGCGACAATGCTCGGCAGCAGGCCGGGCACATAGGGCAGGAAGGTGCCGGCCTGGACCAGGCCCTTCGCCGCCTCGATGTCCGGGGCGAAGTAGCGGTCCTCGTCCCATTTGCGCACCTTGGCGCGGATGACGGCCATGGCCGCCTCGATCCGCTCGGCGCTGCGCAGCGGGCGGTGGAAGTCGATGCCCTGCGCCGCGGCCAGCAGCTCGACCCCAACGATCACCGCGGTGTTCTCCGCCATGTCGGCCAGGCGGCGGCCGGCATGGGTCGCCATCGACACATGATCCTCCTGGTTGGCCGAGGTCGGCAGGCTGTCGACCGAGCTCGGATGCGCCAGGCTCTTGTTCTCGCTGGCCAAGGCGGCCGCGGTGACATGGGCGATCATGAAGCCGGAATTGACGCCCGGGTCGGACACCAGGAAAGGCGGCAGGCCGGACAGGTTGCTGTCGGTCAGCAGTGCGATCCGCCGCTCCGACATCGCGCCGATCTCGGCGATCACCAGCGCCAGATTGTCGGCGGCGAAGGCCACCGGCTCGGCGTGGAAGTTGCCGCCGGAGATGACGTCGCCCGTCTCCGGGAACACCAGCGGGTTGTCGGACACGGCATTGGCCTCGATCTCCAGGATCCGGGCCGCGTGGCGGATCTGGTCGAGGCAGGCGCCCATCACCTGCGGCTGGCAGCGCAGGGAGTAGGGGTCCTGCACCCTGTCGTCATTCTCGACATGCGAGGCGCGGATGGCGCTGTGGTCGAGCAGGCCGCGCAGCGTCGCCGCCACCTCGATCTGGCCAGGCTGGCCGCGCCATTCATGGATGCGCGCGTCGAAGGGCGCGTCGGAGGCGCGGGCGGCGTCGACCGACATGGCGCCGGCGACGAGGCCGGCGGCGAACACCTCCTCCGCCGCGAACAGGCCGAACAGGGCCAGGGCGGTCGAGACCTGGGTGCCGTTCAGCAGGGCGAGGCCTTCCTTCGGCGCCAGGATCAGCGGCTCGAGGCCGATCTGGCGCAGCGCGTCGGCGGCCGGCCAGCGCTTGCCCTTGAGCCGGATCTCGCCTTCGCCGAGCAGCGCCGCCGAGAGATGGGCGAGGGGGGCGAGGTCGCCCGAGGCGCCGACCGAGCCCTTGGCCGGGATGCAGGGATAGGCGTGGGCGTCGAGCAAGGCCTGCAGCGCCTCGATCACCACCCAGCGCACGCCGGACCGGCCGCGGGCCAGGCCGTTGAGCTTGAGCGCCAGGATCAGCCGGACGATCGCATCGTCCAGCAGCGGGCCGGTGCCGGTGGCGTGCGACAGCACCAGGTTGGTCTGCAATTGCTGCAGCCGGTCGGTCGGGATCCGGGTCTGGGCCAGCTTGCCGAAGCCGGTGTTGACGCCGTAGGCGGTGCGGTTCTCGTCGACGATCGCGGCGACGGTGGCGGCCCCGGCCTCGATCTCCGGCCGGCAGGCCGGGTCGAGGCGCACGGCGGCGTCGGTGCGGGCGATGGCGCGCAGCTGCGGCAGCGTCAGCCGGCCGGCGGTGAAGGTGATGTCGGCCATGTCAGTAGAGGTGGTTCCGGTATGAGTTTTCGAGCCGGGCATCGGCCTCTGCGGTGTCGACGCCCTTGATCTGGTCGGACAGGATCTTGCCCAGGGTCGGGAAGCTGCCGCGTTCGATCTGCGCCGCCGGGTCCCACAGCCGGGACCGGATCAGCGCCTTGCCGCAATGGAAGTACAGCTGGTCGACCGTGACCCGGAGGGCGGAGGTCGGGACCTTGCCGTCAACCGTCATCGGCTGCAGCACCGCCGGGTCCGTGGTGATCGCGGCGCCGCCATTGACCCGCAGCGTCTCGTTGACGCCGGGGACGAAGAACACCAGCCCGACCTTCGGGTTCTCGACCACGTTCGACAGGCTGTCGCACAGGTTGTTGCCACGCCGGTCGGGGATCAGCAGGGTGGTCTCGTCGGCCACGGTGACGAAGCCGGGCGCGTCGCCGCGGGGCGAGGCGTCGGCGCTGCCATCCGCCCCCGCCGTGGCGATCACCAGGAAGGGCGACAGGCCGATGAAGGCACGGGCGTGCCGGTCGATGCGGTTCAGGACCTTGTTGCGGACCAACTCGCTCGGCTCGGCGTAGCGGCTGCGAAGCCCGGCCTGGTCCCGGACGATCTCCTCGGCGCGAACGATCCCGTCATCCATGCGTGTCCTCCAGCATCGGCAGCTTCATGCCCTGTTCGCGGGCACAGTCGCGGGCGATGTCGTAGCCCGCATCGGCATGCCGCATGACGCCGGTTCCCGGGTCATTGGTCAACACCCGCTCCAGCCGCCGGGCCGCCTCCTGGGTGCCGTCGGCGACGATCACCATGCCGGCATGCTGGCTGTAGCCCATGCCGACGCCGCCGCCATGATGCAGGCTGACCCAGGTGGCGCCCGAGGCGGTGTTGAGGAGCGCGTTCAGCAGCGGCCAGTCGGACACGGCGTCCGACCCGTCCTGCATGGCCTCGGTCTCGCGGTTCGGGCTGGCGACCGAGCCGCTGTCGAGATGGTCGCGGCCGATCACGATCGGCGCCTTCAGCTCGCCGCTGGCCACCATCTCGTTGAAGGCCAGGCCCAGGCGGTGCCGCTGGCCCAGGCCGACCCAGCAGATCCGCGCCGGCAGGCCCTGGAAGGCAATGCGCTCGCGCGCCATGTCCAGCCAGTTGTGCAGATGCGGGTCGTCGGGGATCAGCTCCTTCACCCGCTGGTCGGTCTTGTAGATGTCCTCCGGGTCGCCGGACAGGGCGGCCCAGCGGAACGGGCCGATGCCGCGGCAGAACAGCGGGCGGATATAGGCCGGGACGAAGCCGGGGAAGTCGAAGGCGTTCTCGACCCCGACATCCTGCGCCATCTGGCGGATGTTGTTGCCGTAGTCCAGCGTCGGGATGCCCATGGCGTGGAAGTCCAGCATCGCCCGGACATGGGCGGCCATGCTCTCCTTCGCGGCGCGGACCACGCCCTCGGGGTCGGTCTGGCGGCGGGTCTCGGCCTCGGCCCAGCTCCAGCCCGCCGGCAGGTAGCCGTTCAGCGGGTCATGGGCGGAGGTCTGGTCGGTGACGGCGTCCGGGCGCCAGGACGGGTCGTTCTTCGCGCGGTGCACGATCTCCGGGAAGATCTCGGCGGCGTTGCCGAGCAGGCCGACCGACACCGCCTTGCCCTGGGCCTTCGCCTCGCGAATGATGGCCATCGCCTCGTCCAGGCTCTCGGCCTTGCGGTCGACATAGCGGGTGGCCAGGCGGCGCTCGATCCGGCTGGCCTGGCACTCGACCGCGATCATCGACGCGCCGGCCATGGTCGCGGCCAGCGTCTGGGCGCCGCCCATGCCGCCCAGCCCGCCGGTCAGGATCCAGCGGCCCTTCAGGTCGCCATTGTAGTGCTGGCGGCCGACCTCGGCGAAGGTCTCGTAGGTGCCCTGCACGATGCCCTGGCTGCCGATATAGATCCAGGAGCCGGCCGTCATCTGGCCGTACATCATCAGGCCCTTGGCCTCGAGCTCGCGGAAATGCTCCCAGGTCGCCCAATGCGGCACCAGGTTGGAGTTGGCGATCAGCACGCGGGGCGCGTCGGTGTGGGTGCGGAACACGCCGACCGGCTTGCCGGACTGGACCAGCAGCGTCTCGTCCGGCGCCAGGTCCTTCAGGGTGCGGACGATGGTGTCGAAGGACTGCCAGTTGCGGGCCGCCTTGCCGATGCCGCCATAGACCACCAGCTCGTCCGGATTCTCGGCCACATCGGGGTCGAGATTGTTCATCAGCATCCGCATGGCGGCTTCGGTCTGCCATGTCCGGCAGCTCAACTCCGGCCCATGCGGCGCCCGGATGACGCGGCGGTTGGTGGTGGTCGTCACGGCAAGGCCTCCCTCTGAATTGGTGCTGGTGTCGAATTGGTATAGGGTTGTATATACAACTTGCGACAGGCTCACAAGGGCCGGAAAGGACGTCGGCGGAATCGTGATGGATCCTCAGCCTCTGACACTGCTGGTCGGCGAACCGCTGCCGCTGTATCGCCGCGTGAAGGCGATGATCCTGCGCTTCGTCGAGACCGGGGAGTGGCCGGCGAATGGCCGGGTGCCGTCGGAGAACGAGCTGGTGAAGTCGCTCGGCATCAGCCGGATGACGATCCACCGGGCGCTGCGCGAGCTGACCGAGGCCGGGGTGCTGGTGCGGGTGCAGGGCGTCGGCACCTTCGTCGCCGGGGCCAAGCCCGAGGCGCCGCTGATGGAGATCCGCAGCATCGCCGACGATGTGCGCGCCCGCGGCCATGCCCACAGCGCCACGGTGGTGCTGCTGCGTTCCGAATCGGCGACGGCCGAGACGGCGGCGCGGCTGGAGGTGGCGGAAGGCACCGTTCTCGCCCATTCTGTGCTGATCCACCACGAGGACGGCGTGCCGATCCTGCTGGAGGACCGGCTGGTGCGGCTCGATTCGGCGCCGCATTACCTGGCGCAGGATTTCACCCGGATCACGCCGCATGACTACCTGATGCAGGCGGCGCCGATGCCCGACGGCGAGCATGTGGTCGAGGCGGTGCTCGCCGAGCCGTGGGAGCGCGAGCATCTGCGGATTGGCCGGCATGAGCCCTGCCTGCTGATCCATCGCCGCACCTGGGCGGCGGGCCGGCTGGTCAGCGTGGCCCGCTTGCTGTTCCCTGGCTCGCGCTACCGCATCGGCGGGCGGTTCACCAGCCGGCCGGCACCGGGCTGAGCACGCGCCGCTCGATCTCGCGGTCGAGGCAGGTGGCGAGGGCGTCGCTGACCCCGGTCATCGGCAGCCGGACCTCCGGGCTGTCGATCAGGCCGGTGCGCCAAAGCCAGTGCTTGATCGGCGCCGGGCTCGGCTCGGCGAACAGCAGCCTCGGCAGCTCCGACAGGTCGCGCCAGGCGGCGAGGGCGCCCGGCTGGTCGCCGGCCAGCAGCCGGTCGCGGATCGCGGCGAAGGCTGCGGTCTCGACATGGGCCGAGGCCAGGATGCCGCCATCGGCGCCCTGGGTCAGGGCGGTGTAGAGCAGCGCGTCCTCGCCGGTCAGCACCGAGAAGCCGGCCGGCCGGTCGCGCAGCAGCTCGAAGGACTGGCGGGCATCGGCGCAGCAATCCTTGACCCCGACGATATTGGGCCGCTCCGCCAGGCGCAGCATCGCCTCATTGCCCAGGTTGACGCCGGTCCGGTAGGGGATGTTGTAGATCAGGATCGGCCGGTCGGTGGCGTCGGCCAGGGCCGAGAAGTGGCGCACCAGCCCCTCCTGCGACGGGCGGACATAGTAGGGGCAGGCGATCAGATAGCCCTGCACCGGCCAGGCGACGGTGCGGTCGAGCTCCTTGACCAGCTTGCGCGTGTCGCTGCCGGACAGGCCGAGAACCAGCGGCCGGGTCCATTCCTCGGCCGCGATCGCGACCAGGCGCTCGGTCTCGTCGGCATCCAGCGTCATGCCCTCGCCGGTGGTGGCGGCGAGGATCAGGCCGTCGACCGGGCCGGCGGCGTAGTGCCGGAGCATCCGGCGCAGCGAGGCCTCGTCGAGCGCGCCGTCGCGGAACGGAGTGATCAGCGGCAGCCAGAGGCCGGTCGGGGCGGGAAGGGGCATGGTTCGTCTCCTCAAGTGGGGCCGGAGACGGGGAGGGCGCAGAGACGACAAGACCCCGTCCGAACCGGCGGGGTCTGGTGGATCCTCAAGCGCGCGGCGGGTTACCGCGGGCAGCGATCTCCGGTCCCCGCGGGCGGGGCTTTTTTGGCTTTCGCGAAGAGGGTGCGGCCGGAGGTCATGCCCGGACCCTCGCCCGCCGCCGGGGCGGCTGTCAAGCCGGCATCTCCCAGGTCCTGAGCCAGGCCTCGACCGGGCCGAGGTCGAACGGCGCCTCGCCCTCGCGGCCGATCGGGAGGAGGGGACGGATCGACTGCCAGGGATCGCGCAGGCCCCGGCCCAGCCCGTCGACCGGCAGGGTGCGGCGGTCGATCGCCCACGCCGCGACCGCGGCCTCCACCGCCAGCGCGGTCCAGGCGGCGTCGAGCTGGCGCTCGGTCTCCTCGACCGCGAAGGGGGCCATGCCGCCGACATCCTCGACCCCGTCGCAGACCTGGCCGCGATACTGCAGCGACACCGGCTGGGCGGCGATGCGGGCGGCGGCGACCTTCGCGGCAGCGATGTGGCCGAGATTGAGGAACTGCACCCCGCCGGCCGCCCCGGCCTCGGCCGCCAGCCCGGCGGGCAGGCCGCTGAAGGACGGCCATTGCAGCTTGTGCACCCGCTCGCCCGACGCCTCGACGGCCTTGCCGAGGGCGAGGCGCAGCGCGTCGAGCACCACCGCCAGCAGTGTCGTCTCCATGCTGCCGTGAGAGACGGCGGCGCCGGTGGCGCGGTCGATCAGCGGATTGTCGGCGACGGCGTTCAGCGCCGCCTCCCACGCCTCCCACGCCCAGGCCAGGGCGGTGCGGGCGGCGCCGTGGATCTGCGGCGCGCAGCGGAAGCTCAGCGGGTCCTGCAGCAGGCGCGGGGCGCCGGGCTGCCATAGCACGCTGTCCGCCAGCAGCCGGCGCAGGGCTTGGCCCGCGGCGGCATGGCCGGCCTGGGGATGGGCGCGCTCCACCGTCTCCGACCAGGCGCCGGGATTGCCGCGGAAGCCTTCGAGGGACAGCGCGGCGGCGAGGTCGAGCGCGTCGAGCAGCCGCTTCGCCTCGGCCAGGGCCAGGGCGCCGGCGGCGAGGGTGAGGGCGTTGCTGTTGAGCAGCGACATCGCCTCCTTCGCCGCCAACGCGTCGAGCGGCGGCGCGGCGGAGGCGAAGCTGTCGGCGCCCGGCCCGTCGGCGGCGCGGCCGACCAGCGGCAGGGCCAGCTGCGACAGGCCGACGATGTCGGAGGCGCCGATCGAGCTGCCATAGCGGACATCGGGCGCGACGCCGGCATTGGCCCGGGCCAGCTGCGCCGCGCACAGGGCCGGGCGCACGCCGGACCAGCCGCGGGCCCAGCCGTTCAGCTGCACCGCCAGCGCGGCGCGGATCACCGCGGCCGGGGCGCGCGGGCCGGGGGCGCGGGTGGCGTGGCCGGTCAGGACGGCGAGGTTGAAGGCGGCGTCGCGGCGCGGGTCGACGGCGAAGTCCTTCTGCGAGCCGAAGCCGGTGGTGATGCCATAGGCCGGCACCCCGGCCTCGACGATGCCATCGACGATGCCGCGCGCCTCGGCGATCCGGTCCCAGGCGGCGTCGGACAAGGCGAGGCGGGTGGCGCCGGCGGCGAAGCGCGCCAGGGCGGCGATGCCGAGGCTGTCGCCGTCGAGGGTCAGGAGGGCCGTGTCGGCCGCTGGCATGTGGCTCATGGTTCGGAGGCTCGCAACATCACGCCGCGAGACTTAGGGCCGCCCGGTCCGCCGCGCCGCCAGCCGAACGCCGCCCGCTGTTCCGCCAGCGACAGCGGAGCAGCGGAGCGGAGCCCGGCGGCCATGATCAGCCCCGGGCCGGCTGGCGCTTGGCGGTGAGGAAGTACAGCACCGCCGGGACCGCCAGGCCGACGATCCAGGAGATGTCGACCCCGTCGAGCGACGCCACCAGCCCGCCCGTGTAGAAAGGCGTGTCGATGAACGGGATCTGCACCACGACGCCGATGACGTAGCAGGCGATGCCGGCCAAGTTCCAGCGGCCGTAGCGCCCGTCGGGGTCGGCGATCGCCCGGATGTCGTACTGCTCCCTGTTGATGAAGTAGTAGTCGACCAGGTTGATCGCGCTCCACGGCGTGAAGAAGGTCAGCAGGAACAGCAGGAAGGCCGAGAACTGCTTCAGGAAGCTGTCGCGCTCGGCCAGGGCCAGCCACAGCGTCAGCCCGATCATCAGCAGCACGTAGAACAGCCGCCCGGCCTGCGACAGCCGGGCATTGCCGCGGAAGCCGCTGACGATGGTGGCCAGCGACATCACGCTGCCATAGGCGTTCAGCGTGGTGATGGTGATCTTGCCGAAGGCGATGGAGAGATACAGCAGGGCGGCGATGGTGCCGGTGGCGCCCAGCCCGACGATGAAGGCCACCTGCTGGCCGTGGCCGAAGCGGTCGCCGGCCAGGGCCGCGGCGAAGACGCCGAAGGTCATCGCCACCTGGCTGCCGATCACCGAGCCCAGCCACACCATCCAGAACACCCGGCGCGGCGGCGTGTCCTCGGGCAGATAGCGGGAATAGTCGGCGACATAGGGGCCGTAGGCGATCTGCCAGGAGGCCGACAGCGACATCGCCAGCAGGAACTTCGACAGCGCGAAATGCTGGTTGCCCAGCAGCGCGCCGATGTCCTGGTCGACCAGCAGCCGCCCGAACATATAGGCGAAGGCGATGATGCCGACGATGCTGGCCACCCGGCCGACGGCGTGGATGACGCGATAGCCCAGCACCGCGAACACCACCACCACGGCGGCGAAGATGACGATGCCGGCGGCGTCGCCCACCCCCAGCAGCTGCGACAGCGCCTGGCCGGACAGCACGGTGCCGGTGGCGGAGAAGCCGATATACATCAGGCACACCAGCACGATCGGGATGGCGGCGCCCCAGACGCCGAACTGCACCCGGCTGGAGATCATCTGCGGCAGGCCGAGGCGCGGCCCCTGGGCGCCGTGCAGCGCCATCACCGCCCCGCCCAGCGCCTGGCCGATCAGGAGGCCGACCAGCGACCACACCACGTCGCCGCCCAGCACCACGGCGAGCGCGCCGGTGATCACCGCCGTGATCTGCAGGTTGGCGGCGATCCACAGGGTGAACTGGCTGAACGGGCGGCCGTGGCGCTCGCTGGCAGGGATATGGTCGATCGCCCGGCGTTCGACGATCGGATTGCTGGCAGCATTGGCGCCGCGATCTTGTGTCATTGCATGGCTCTCCCGCCCCGGTCTTGGGGCCGGGAAACGAGACGGCAGCGTCCCGGCAATGTCAAACGCGGCGCCGGCTGACCTGGAGCGCAGCCGCAGGGGGTCTAGATCCAGACATCGTTGGCCGCCGTCCGCTCGCCGCCCTCGTGGCCGGTGTTGAGGATGCCGCGCGGCTCGATCAGCATCAGCCTGACCTCGCCTTCGGCGCAGGGCTTGTGCTCGACGCCCCGTGGCACCACGAACATCTCGCCGGGGCCGAGCCGCACGGCGCCGTCGCGGAAGTCGAGGCGCAGCGTGCCCTCCAGCACCAGGAAGGCCTCGTCCGTCTCCGGATGGTGGTGCCACAGGAAGTCGCCCTCCAGCCGGACGATCTTGAACTGCAGCTCGTTCATCTCGGCCACCACGCGCGGCTGCCACCGGTCGGTGAACAGCGCGAATTTCTCGGCCAGGTTGATCGGGGCGTAGGGCATCGGGATCTCCTCTCGGATGGGACCGCAGATGTGGCCCGTCCGGCGCCGCGAATCTTGTACCGGCGTGCGCGGCGCGATTCCCCCTCACCCTCCCGTCGCCGACGCGACGGGCCCCTCCCTCTCCCTGAGGAGAGGGAAATGAAGACCGGGGCCCCTTCACCTCTCCCCCGGGGAGAGGTCGAAACCGCGTAGCGGTTTCGGGTGAGGGGGCGGCTTCGGCCTCTCCGTCGGCAGCAACATTTCATCCCCGCGCAACAATCGCTTGGCGGCGCCGCCGGACATCGCGAGGATGCCGGCCATGGACGCACCGATCCTCACATACCCCCACCCCACGGCGCCCGAGCCCGGCGTGCCGGTCGAGGTGGCGCCCGGCCTCTTGTGGCTGCGCTTCCCGCTGCCGATGGCGCTGAACCACGTCAACCTGTGGCTGATCGACGACCCCGACCTCACAGGCGCCCCCGGCTGGACCCTGGTCGACGCCGGCATCGGCAACGCCGCGTCGCGCGAGATCTGGGAGACCCTCCTGCCCGGGCCGCTCAAGGACCGGCCGATCCGCCGGGTGCTGATCACCCACATGCATCCGGACCATATCGGCCTGGCCGGCTGGCTGTGCGAGCGCTTCCGGGCGCCGCTGACGATGACGCTGTCGGAATACGCCGTCGCCCGCGCCACCTGGTCGGACGACCGGCCCGAGGTGGCGGCCGCGCATGCTGCCTTCTACCGCGCCTCCGGCCTGCCGCCCGAGGCGGCGGAGACGGTGGAGGCGCGCGGCAATGTCTATCGCCGCGGCGTCTCGCCGATCCCGGTCGCCGCCCGCCGTATCCGTGACGGCGACACCCTCGCGATCGGCGGCCGGCCGTGGCGGGTGATGGTGGGCGAGGGCCATTCCAGCGAGATGGCGTGCCTGTACGATGCCGAACGGGGCATCCTGATCTCGGCCGACCAGGTGCTGCCGAAGATCAGCCCGAACGTGTCGGTCTGGCCGTCGGAGCCGGAGGCCGACCCGCTGGCGGATTTCCTGCGCAGCCTCTCGGTGCTGCGGCACTTGCCGGCGGAGACGCTGGTGCTGCCCTCGCACGGCCTGCCCTTCTTCGGCCTGGTCGAGCGGATCGACTGGCTGGCGGCGCATCACGCCGAACGCCTGGACCTGACCCGCGAGGTCTGCCGCAGGCCGGCGACGGTGGCCGATCTGATGGCGGCGATGTTCCACCGCGCGCTGGACCGGCAGCAGATGATGTTCGCGGTGGGCGAGGCCACGGCCCATCTGAACCGCCTGGTCGCGGCGGGAGAGCTGGAGCGGGAGACCGGGGCGGACGGCGTGTGGCGATACCAGCGGGTGTGACCGCGGGCACTCCATCCGCAACAATCGCGATCGTCTTCTCGCGCTGCCTCTCCCGCAAGCGAGACCTTTTCAGAACGCCGGCCCTCGCCGTCATTGCGACGAGGCGAAGCCGACGAAGCAATCCATGGGCCGGCACGGGCTGCCGCATGGATTGCTTCGCTGCGCTCGCAATGACGATGCCGGCTATTCTGAAAGGGGCCCGCCTGGCCGGGGAGGCCGACATCGCATGGCGATGTCGGGTGAGGGGGCGAGAGCTGGCCACCCTCGGCAATCCCGATCGTCTTTTCGCGTTGCCTCTCCCGCCTGGCGGGAGAGGTCGGGCCCGCGCAGCGGGACCGGGTGAGGGCTGGCTCAGGCCTCGACGCCCCCCTCACCCAGAGGCGCAAGCGCCTCCGACCTCTCCCGCACGCGGGAGAGGCAAAACCATCGGGCTTCGCGGTGAGGGCCGGCCGCCGGCGGTCACCCGCCGCCCGGTTTCAGCAGCCAGGGGGCGCGGTCGAGTCGTTCGCCGGTCTCGATGTCGTACCAGCCCGGGTCCGGGATCTTGTCGCTCTCGTCGAGATGCCAGTAGCGGCCGGCATCCGGCCCGTCCTCCGGCCACCAGGGCGCGGNCCGCCGCCCGGTTTCAGCAGCCAGGGGGCGCGGTCGAGTCGTTCGCCGGTCTCGATGTCGTACCAGCCCGGGTCCGGGATCTTGTCGCTCTCGTCGAGATGCCAGTAGCGGCCGGCATCCGGCCCGTCCTCCGGCCACCAGGGCGCGGCGGGCTTGTCGCCCTCCGCCTTCCGGAGCCGGCCGAACCAGTCGGCGCCGGAATAGTCCGGGTTCAGCCAGGAGGGGTCTGGGCGGATGCGCATGTCGCGGCAGAGCTGGAAGACGATCGCCTCCAGCGAGTGGCCGGCGAAGTCCAGGTCGGCGTCGATCTCCGGGTCGTCGACCAGCCGCTTCCACATCGCGGCGATCTGCGCCTCGCAGGTCTCGGCGTCGAGGTCGCGGTTGGCGGCGACCGAGCAGGCGACGGCGCGGGCCACCCGATGGCGGCGCTTCTCCTTCTCCGCGGCCCGGCNCTGGGCGGATGCGCATGTCGCGGCAGAGCTGGAAGACGATCGCCTCCAGCGAGTGGCCGGCGAAGTCCAGGTCGGCGTCGATCTCCGGGTCGTCGACCAGCCGCTTCCACATCGCGGCGATCTGCGCCTCGCAGGTCTCGGCGTCGAGGTCGCGGTTGGCGGCGACCGAGCAGGCGACGGCGCGGGCCACCCGATGGCGGCGCTTCTCCTTCTCCGCGGCCTGGTCGCGGGCCCGGGCGGCAGCCTTCTCCGCCATCTCCTGGCGCTTCTGGGCGAGGTGCAGCTTGAGCGCCAGCAGGCGGCGGACGCCGCGGGCGATGCGGTCGAGCGAGAGCTCGAGATCCCTGGTCGCAGCGGTGTCGCCGGCCCTGATCGCGGCCAGGGAGGCGGCATGCATGGCCTCGGCGCGCTCCATCGCCATCTCGGCCAGCCGGTCGAGCATGCGCCCGGCGCACTCCGCCTCGGCCGGGTCGAGGGCCGGGACGGCGGGCTGCGGGGTCGGGACGGAGTGTGCCTTCTGCATAGAACATATCATGAACGAAGTCGTGAATTAAGTCCAGCCCAGCATCGGAAACTCAGGTGATCTGCGGCTCTCCGAGAGGGCCGTGCATCGCCGGGGGGGGCAGCAAGACGGGCCTCCTCGAGGGAGCGTCTTCATGCCGACGACGACATCGGGGGCGAGGTCCCGGCGCGTCGCCGTCAGCCTGCATCGACGCCGAGCCTCCGTCGCGCCGCTGGCAGACGTACCATGGCGCCTGTCGATGCCGGCGCGTCACCTCGTGCGGGACGTCGCCTTCCGGGCCATCGAAGTGAGCGCGAGATCGCCACGCCTGTTCTTCTCAAGCATCTCATACGTGCAGCCGTCGTGTTCGGTCGCAACCGAAGTGCCGTATCCGCCGGCGCCGCAGTGGCTGCGGTGCTGTTGGGTCTAGTGGCCGTGTCCGATGCGCGGGCGGCAGGACCTTTCTGTTCCGATGCCGAGCTCAATAGCTCTCCTGCGCTCGCTGGCCGTCACCTGACGCGGGGTGGGACGGAGCGCGCCTTCTTCATGGAGCGTACGGATTCGCGGCCGCTGTCCAGCGCGTCACGAGGAACCCCGCGATGTTCCGGCGGGTCCCGACCCGGAGTCCTCCCGCGGCTATCGCTGATAGCCCGGATCGCCCCGGCTGACGATCGGCTGCATGGTGACGATGCGCGGCGGCGCGGGCGGCAGGGCCGCGACGGCCGGCTGTGCGGCGGCCGGCAGCCCGGTAGCCGGCTGTGCGGACACCGCCTGCACCTTCGGACGGTCGACGATGCAGGGGCGGCCGACCCGGGCGAAGGCCGACCGCACCACATCGTCGTCGCACAGCACCTCGCGCGCCGCATCGCCTTCGCCCATCTGGCCCAGCAGGGCGGCCATGTTCCGGCGCTCGCAGCCCTCGTCGACGGTGGTGCCGCCTCCGGTCAGGCCGAATCCCGCGACGGCCACGCCGGCGGCGTAGGAGCCGGCGCAGGTGTTCAGCCCCGCCGTCAGGCCGGGCGCGACGATGTCCGGCGTGTTGTGGACGGTATAGGACCCCCTGTATCGCAGCGAGCTGTCGCCGGGCGCGCCGTTGACGATGCTCACGGTGCCGCCGGCCGAGATGGCGCCGGCCGTGGCCCCCGCATTGTTGACGGCATTGGACGTGGCGTTGCCGGTGGCGCTCGATGTCGACTGGGCCAGGCACGGCCCGGCCGGAATCGCGAGGACCGAGGCGATGACAAGAATCCGCAGCATGCTGACTTCTCCTGGATAGGGACGCCCGCGAACGGAAACCCGCTGAGGGATCGCCTGGAAACGCAAACTGGCGCGAGCCGGCTGATGCCGGACTCGAAGCTCCGATGCCAGCGGACCTGATATCCGCTGCGCACCGGTTCCCGGATCCACCACCAGCCGGCTCGCGCCAGCGCTTTTTTCCAAACGTTCCTCTACCAACGAGCGGGGCCGGGCGCCCGTTCCGGTCCGTCGCGGCGAATTCGCGGTTTTCCGGATCCGGGCCGTGCTGCGCATCCGGGCGCAGCCGCCGCCATGGGGCGGTGTCTCCGCTGGACCCTTCGGCGCCCGAGACCGGGGCGGCGGCGGCCGTCGAGGGATCGTATCGCGGCCGAAATTTTGCCATCCCGCTCGGATGATACCAATATAATATCATCGGATCCTGAGTGTAGAAAAGTTCTGTAACGCCGTGTCGCAGATTATAGTGTGTATAATCTATGGATTGATTATGGATTGTCTGTTTTAAAGAGAGCCTGATGTACCGAGTCCGGCAAGAGTCGATTGCAGGACGGATGATGAATTTTTGGTAATTCATCGAAGATTTGCGCAGATCGCGTCATTCATTTCGTGATCTGCGCAGAGCCGGTTGACAGCCGCTGCCATGATCCCGCTCACCTCAGCAAGGCATGCGTCCTTGATGGGTGAGTGTAGGCAGCAACAGGAGAGTGGACATTGAAGACGCTTCGTATGGCGCTTCTGGCCTCGTCGATCGTGATCGTCAGCGGCGGCTCCGCCTTTGCTTTCGATCTCAGCAATGCCGGCTCCACCAGCAACGGCAGCGGGGCGGTTTCCACGGTGTCCAACGCGCTGGGCCTGCCCCAGGGGGCGGGCGTCGGCACCGGTGCGGGCATCGGCACCGCGGGCACCAACACCGCGACCGGCGCGGGCGGGGCCTTCGCCAACGGCGCCGCCCAGGCGGACAGCGCCCTCGGCGGCACCGCCAGCACCGTGAGCCACGGCATCGCCGACGGGCTGGGCTTCGGCAGCAACCAGAACAACACGAGCGGCTCGCTGCAGTCGAGCGAGGCGATGGGCTCGGGCTCCGCCTTCGGCAACGGCACCGCGGCGACCAAGGGCGTCGGCTCCGCCCTGGGCGAGGGATCCGGCCTTGGGCTGGGTTCGGGCAGCGTGAATTCGGACGGCAGCACGTCCGCATCCGCCAGCTCGATCGCCGATGGGCGGGCCCAGGCGTCGTCCAATGGTGGTGAGGCGGCGGCCACCGGCCATGGTGAGTCGACCGCAGAGGGCACGGCGTCGCACCGCTGATCCCGGCGACCGACTGCTTTCGCAAGGGCCGGCGCGCCATGGGCCGCGCCGGCCCGCCTCCCGCCCCCGCCGGGCAGGTCCGGCGTGCCCGGGCCTGCCCGGCGGGGCGCTGCACGTCTTCCACCATCGGGGACAAGGGTCATGAACAGAACCATCTTCCTGACATCGGCCGTCGCCCTCTGCCTCGCCGGCGGTCCGGCGATGGCCTTCGATCTCTCGGGCACGATCAGCCGCGGCACCAGCCTGGGCGCAGCCGGGTCGGTGAGCACCGACGGCGCCTCCGGCACCGCCGCGGGCTTCGGCACCGGCGTCGGCGTGAGCACCGCCTCGACCGACAACGCGGCCGGGTTCAGCGGCGCCGCGTCGAACGGCCTGGCGACGGCCACCGGGACGCCGGGCGGCTTCGCCAGCTCGCTGGGCGTCAATTCCAGCTTCGGCGTCAGCGGCGGGCTGAACGTCAACAACACCGCCGGCCCGATGAGCGTGACCGGCGCCGCGGGCATCAGCATGTCGACCAGCATGGGCGGCGCCTCGGTCATCGGCGATGCCGATGCGGCGGCATCGCATTCCGGCATCACCGTCGGCGGCGGCACCGCGGGGCCGGACGGCACCTCCGCCGTGGCGTCCGGGATCACGGCATCGGGCGCCAGCTCGACCTCGCGAGGCGGGATCGGCAGCGCGTTCAGCGGCGGGATGTCGAGGAGCGTCGGCAGCGCGTTCCGCAATTGACCCCGGGAGCCATTGTCGCGGCGGGCCCGGGCCCCGCGGCTGCACCGCGAAGCCGAAAAATCGGACGGTGGAGGGGAACGGGCATTCGATGGCGCCTGTTGAAGGATGCGCGTTTTCGGATGCTGGAGCCGTGCGGGACGGTCCCTCGGGCCGCCGTCCTCCGAATGAGGAGCGATGACCATGGTGATCCCGGCCAGTGACGAACCGTCTCCCGCCCTGGTGGTCGCCGGCGCCCTCGCCGCCGGAGCCGTCAGAAGCGGCTTCATCGCATCCGCCGCGGCCGTCCTGGTGCTGTCGGCCTGCGGCCAGCCCCCGCCGCGGCAGGGGACCGTGGCGGTCGAGACCGGAGGGTCCACCGTGGTCGTCCCCGCAGGCACCCCGGTCATCACGCCGGGACCCGCGATCGGCCCCGGGACCCAGGTCGTGCTGGTCACGCCCGGGATCCCGGCCGCCGCGGCGGGCAACCCGGTGTTCACGCCGGCGCCGCCGGTCTCCGTTCCGCGGTCCCCGGCTCCCGTCATGGCGACCCCGGTGTCCACCGCGGGGATGCCGCTGTCCGGCCCCGACATCGTCTCGCTGCTGTCGAACCAGACGGTCTATGCCCGCTACGCCATCAACACCGGGACCCTGCGCGCGGGCGATCCGTGGGTCGAGTACTATCGGCCGGACGGCCAGTACTATTACAGGGACCAGCGCCGCTCCTTCGTGGGGCGCTGGTCTGTGGCGAACGGCAAGCTCTGCTATTCCGAGAATGCGGCCACGGCCTGCGGTGTCGTCTACAGGACAGGCGAGACGATATCCTTCACCCAGGAGGGGAAGGTCATCGGCAACAGCACCCGGGTGGTGCCGGGCGACGCCGAACGGCTGGCCGGAGGCTTCAGCCGGTTCTGACGGCTCCGGCGGGGCGATGATCGACGCCGGCGGGTGCTCTGCCGGGCCGTGGCTCGAAGTATTCGTGAAGACTCTGGCGTTTCCGGCGTCTCGAAGAACGAGGCGAGCCGGTCATGGTTGTGATTTTGCCAGTATTCCTATGGGCAAGAACATAATTCTATCGACTTGATCGACTCTTTCCTTCGGGACGAGATGGTATAGTCTCTGTGGTCCAGCCAGCCACAGGGCGGCTGGCGACCCGAAGCCGGAGAGCATTCGGTCGAACCCGAGGTCCGGGATGGTGGCGTTCAGACCCCGTCAACCATCCGCATTCGCCCGGCCCAGCCGGCGAATGTGGCCACAGGGTTAGGCAGCCGATGCTCGAGAAGCGGTCACTGCAGGTCTCCGCCGGCAAGGCGGACGACGTCTGGACGACGGATTCAGTGCCGGAACCGGAGCGGGAGGAATACTGGCGGGGGGCGCTCCGCCGCCTCTATCCCGATCTGACGGCCCTGGAGCCGCTCGACGGGGAGGCGGTGCGCGGCCGCCTCGTCATCCGCGGCTTCGCCGACGGATGGGCGGGCGAGTGCCAGCAGAGCGCGGCCCGCCTGGCCGGTGCCGGGTGCGATCCCGCCGGGGACGGGTGGGACGGCTACAACCTCATCCTGCAGATCTATGGCGTCGGGCGTGTCAGCCATGCCGGCCGGATGGTTCACCGGCGGTTCGGCGAGATGACCCTGACGGATGCCGCGCTGCCCTTCGAGGAGGTCGGCCTGGGCTCCCCGCATGTGCAGCTGTGGCGGCTGCCGCGCCATGTGCTCGCCCCCCTGCTGATCGCGCCGGACCTGTCGGCCGGGATGGGGATCCACAGCCGGCACGGGGCCGGCGCCTTGCTTCTGAGCCTGCTGCAGACGACCTGGCGCGAATGCGGCGGCCTGGCGCGGCCGATGCAGCACCGGATCCAGGAGTCCATCTGCCGCCTTGTCGCGCTGGCCTTCAGCCCGGCCTCGGTCGCGCACAGATCCGGCCGCAACGGCTCCCGCCAGGCATCGCTGCCGGAGGCGTGCGCCTTCATCGAGAGCCGGCTGCAGGACCCGCGGCTCAGCGTCGGCGAGGTGGCCGAATGGCTGTGCTGCTCGCGCCGCAAGCTGGAGATGCTGTTCGAGGAGACCGGCATCGGGGTGGCCGGCTGGATCGGCCGGCGCCGGATCGAGGAGTGCCGGAAGATGCTGGCGGATCCGGCGTGGCGGCACCTCTCCATCACCGAGGTGGCCTTCACCTGGGGCTTCCGCGATCTGTCCACCTTCAACCGCCGCTTCCGGGCGCGGTGCGGCGTGGCGCCACGCGAGGTGCGGCGCGAGGAACCGGCGACGCCGCCCTGGACCATCGGCCCCTTCCGCCCGCGGCTGCCGCCCGTCGGGGAGTGAGGGCGCCGTCGCCGCGGGACGCCCCGCCGGCTGCCGCGGCGGAGCGGTTCCTCCCGCGGTGAACGGCCCGGCTCACCCGGCCGGGCCGCCCGAGCACCGTCCTATTGCGGCGCCCCCTGCATCAGCTTCTGCGGCGACCGGGCCGCCATGAAGCTGCTGATCTCGGCCAGGGTGACATAGCCCTTGCCGGAGCTGTCGATCTGGCCGAAATGGTCGGCCACGAAGCCCCAGCCGGCCTTCTTCGCCTGCTGCGCCGTCAGCGACGAGCGCGCGCCGGAGGCGCGCTGGAACTGCGCCGCCAGCTCGTCCTGCATGCCCTGCGCCATCGTCGCCGGGCTCGGCCGCGGCGCCGGCGCCGTCCGCAGCGCCAGCGTCCCGGCCGGCTTCACCGGCTTGCGCACGTCGTCATAGCCCCAGGACGGCTGGGCCAGCGCCATCCCCGCCGCCACCAGGGCCAGCGGGGCCACCCAATGCTTGATCCTCATGATCCCCTCCTTGGCTAGTTGGCGGCCTGCTGCGCGATCTCGGCGGCGTCGGAGCCGAAGGGCGGCGCCGCGTAGAAATCGCTGATCACCGCCTCCAGCGCCGGGCGCGAGGCCTCGGTGTTGTAGGTCATGTGGCCGCCCTCGAACCACTTGACCGGGACGCGGTCGTAGAGGTCGACGCCGATCAGGTCGAGCTCGGTCTGGTAGCCCGGCGTGGCGTTGTCCTCATAGCCGTGCATGACCAGCCATTTCAGCCCCGGATCGTAGGTCAGGGCGATCTGGATGTCGCCCAGGCTGTTCGGGTCGGTCGTGCCGTTGTGGTTCCAGTTCCAGTAGAAGATCGCGTTGCCCAGCGGCTCGTAGGTCGAGGCGCTGCGATAGTTCACGTAGTACGGCATCAGCTGCTTGAACTGGTTCAGGAAGGCCAGGTTGATGTAGTCGTCCGGCGCGTAGGAATTGCCGGCCGGCACCTTCATCCGGCCGTCATAGCGGCCGAGCTCGTAGCCCGGCATCAGCTCGTTGCGGTAGTCGCCCGGCAGCTGCTTGAAGGATTTGTACCAGGTCAGCGTGTCCAGCGCCGCCCGGGCCACCAGGTCGTTCAGCAGGGCCCAGCCCTTCTGGGTGTCGAGGAACTTCTTGCGCGCCCCCGGCGTCATCGCCTCCACCGGCGCGTAGCGCACCGAGGTGAACTGGCGCAGCCCGGCGAGATACTGCTCGATCGTCTGCGACCCGCGGGCCGGCGATTTGTGGAAGAAGTTCGCCATCATCGCGTAGCTCGGCAGGTAGCCGCCGCAGGAGACGGCCTCCTCCATCTCGCAGTTCGAGGCGTAGTCGAGGATCGGCGAGTTCAGGATCACGCCGGTCAGCACCACCGGCGGCTTGCCGGTCGGGTCCGGCGCGTAGAGGCTGGTGCCCTGCCGCTCCAAGAGCTTGGCCACGATCGGCGTGCGGATGCCGCCATAGGATTCGCCGTACAGGTATTTCGGCGAGCTCTGGCGATTGTACTGGTTGATGTAGCGGGTGATGAAGTCGGCCACCACCACGCCGTCGGCATCCACGCCCCACCAGTCGCGGTTGGTGTGCGGGGCGATGGCGGCGGAATAGCCGGTGCCCGGCGGGTCGACGAACACCAGGTCCGACTGCTTCAGCAGCGTGATTTCGTTGTCGACCAGCGGGAAGCTGTCGGGCTGCTGCGCCGGGTTGATGATGTTGGGCGCGTCCGACTTCAGCCGCTTCGGCGCCCAGGACCCCATATGCAGCCAGATCGAGGCCGAGCCCGGGCCGCCATTCCACAGGAAGGTCACCGGCCGGGTGTTCTTCGCCGCCCCGTCCATGGTGTAGGCGGTGTAGAAGAATGCCGCCTCCGGCTTGCCGTCGGCGCCGTTGACCACCAGGTGGCCGGCGCCGGCGGTGAACCGCACCAGCTTGCCGTCGATCGCCATGCTGTGGTGCTTGAGCGAGGTGGTCTCGTTCACCTGGGCCAGGTTGACCTGCCCGGTCGGCCCGGTGTTGTAGATGGTGGGGTCGTTCACCACCCGGTCCGGCTCGGCCCGGGGCGCCGCCTGCGCCAGGGATGCCTGCGCCGCGCCGGCGGTGTCGGCGGCCGCGCCCGGCGGCGCCGCCAGGCCCGGGGCGCTGGCCGCCAGGCAGAGAGCGAATGAAGCCGCGACAATGCGTAAGGACATGTCTCGCTCCTCCTCTATGTCGACTTCGACGTTGATGGGCCCGTCCTCGGGGCGATCCGTCGGGGCGCCGATCTGGTTCTGCGGAATGCCGGTGCGGAAATGGATCGGCGCGGCGGCGATGCTGCGATGCGGGCTTCGGCCCGGAGGCGGACGGCCCCCGGATCCTCGGGCAGGGCATGGCTGCGCGAGCGTGCCCCGCGCGGGGCCTCGGCCGGAGTCTGGTCGAGCACGACAGAAGGGTGCGCGCGTCCCCCCCCGATCGCGACGGAAAGCCAACCCTGTTGATCGATGTTTTGGATGAACGTCTTGTAAGACTTCGCAGCCTAGCCAAGCGATCCGTTCCGCAAAGGCCAAAAGGGAAATTCATGGAGTCATGGAAGACAGGCGGAAACGTCATTCGACTCTGCAAGGGTCCGGTGCTAGTGCCGTGTTGCTGAAATCATAAAGTCTTCGTCTGTTCTTTCTAAAATTAGAGCAAAATCGGCCGGCGATGGAGTTTCCTGGCCGGGGTGTTCGATCGAATTCTCATTTATTTCGGACCGGACCGGATTTTTCGGCGATTGCAAAAATTTTTGTGTCTGCAACCGGAGCGGACCGAAGCGTGGCCGGAAGGCCACCCGTCACGGGCGACTCCGAGTCCCATCCCGCCATCGGCCGCGGTCGGGGAGGGGAGCGGCCGGCCGGGCGGTCCGCGGGGGACGATCCGGGCCGGCGCGTGATGTCGTCGCCCGAACCGGCCGGCTCGACTCGCCGCGGCTGCCGCACCCCGACAATCCTGCCCTGCCTTCGCTGCATTCCGCCCGTTCTTGTCTCGATTGTCCCGATCATGCTGTGATGTGGATCGAGACAATCGGGGCAGGACAGGAGGCCGCCATGTGGATGCCGTCGCTGGTCGACCGCGCGGGGCCGAAATATCTCCGCATCGCCGACGCCATCGCCGAGGACGTCTATGCCGGCCGGCTCAAGGTCGGGGAGCGGCTGCCGACCCATCGCGACCTGGCCTGGCGCCTCGGCGTCACCGTCGGCACCGTCAGCCGCGCCTATGCCGAGGCCGAGCGCCGCGGGCTGGTCGCCGGCGAGGTCGGGCGCGGCAGCTTCGTCAAGGCCGGCGCCCGGTCCCAGGCCACGCTCGACATGCCAGCCGTCGGCGGGCCGCAGACCATCGAACTCGGCGTCAACCGGCCGCCGACCCATGTCATCGCCCCGGAATATGCCGACGCCATGCGCCGCATCGCCGGGTCGAACATGCTGGGCGAGCTGATCAACTACCAGGCCCATACCGGGCGGTGGGAGCATCGTGCCGCCGGGGCGCAATGGATCCGCCGCCGCGGCATCGAGGTCGGGCCCGAGCGCGTGCTGGTCACCAGCGGCGCCGAGCACGCCATCACCGCGTCGCTGATGGCGTTCAGCGACCCCGGCGACCCGATCCTGGTGGAGGAGCTGACCTGGTCCGGCGTCCGCGCCCTGTCCAGCCTGCTGCGCCTGTCGCTGCGGCCGGTGGCGATGGACGAGGAGGGGATGACGCCGGAGGCGCTGGAGGCGACGGCTCGTGCCTCGGGCGCCCGGCTGCTCTACACCACCCCGACGCTGCACAACCCGACCACCAAGACCATGTCGGTCGAGCGCCGCAAGGCGATCGCCGAGATCTGCCGCGACCTCGGCATCACCATCGTCGAGGACGACATCTACGGCACCATCGCCGAGGACCCGCCGCCGGCCCTGTCCAGCTACGCGCCGGAGCGCAGCATCTACATCACCGCCGCGTCGAAGGCGATGGCGCCGTCGCTGCGCATCGGCTTCGCCGCCATGCCGTCCGACCGGCTGGGGCGCTTCAGCTCCGCCGCCCGCGCCACCAACTGGATGGCGCCGCCGGTGATGGGGCAGATCGTCGCCGACTGGATCGAGGACGGCACCTGCGACGTGCTGGCCGACCGCATCCGGCGCGAGACCAAGACCCGCCACGCCGTGGCGGCGCGGGCGCTGGAGGGGCTGACTTGGGCTAGCAAGCCCGGCTGCTTCCACATCTGGCTGGAGCTGCCGGAGCCGTGGCGGGCGCAGGACGTGGTGGCGGCGGCGCGGCAGCGGGGCCTGGCCATGACTTCGACCGAGCTGTTCGTGCCCGGCCGGTCCGAGACGCCGCACGCCATGCGCATCACCCTGACCGCCGCCGCTGATGCCGAGGAGCTGGAGCGCGGCCTGCGGCTGCTGGTCGACCTGCTCAGGAGCGATCCTGACCTGAGCCTGGCCGCCGCTTGAAACTGGAGAGGCCTGAGCCACCCCCTCACCCGAAATCGCTCCGCGATTTCGACCTCTCCCCAAGGAGAGGTGTATAGAGCCGGCGCTTGCTCTCCCTCTCCTCGGGGAGAGGGAGGGGCCCGGCGCGAAGCGACGGGAGGGTGAGGGGGGACGCCGCCGCGGAGCAGATTGTCGTAGTGAAGATCAGGCCGAGCCGCCCTTGTCCGCCCTCAACGACCCACGTCAACCAGAAAGCCGACCCGTGACCGCCATCCTGTCGATCCAGTCCTCCGTCGCCTACGGCCATGTCGGCAACAGCGCCGCGGTGTTCCCGCTGCAGCGCCTCGGCATCGATGTCTGGCCCGTCCTGACCGTGCATTTCTCCAACCACACCGGCTATGGCAGCTTCCGCGGCCCGGTGCTGCCGGCCGACCAGATCGCCGAGGTGCTGCGCGGGGTGGAGGAGCGCGGCGTGCTGCCGGGCTGCGACGCCGTGCTGTCCGGCTATATGGGCGACGTGTCGCTCGGCGCCGTGGTGCTCGACGCCGTGGCCAAGGTGAAGGCGGCCAACCCGAAGGCGATCTATTGCTGCGACCCGGTGCTGGGCGATGTCGACCGCGGCTTCTTCGTCCGCCCCGGCCTGCCGGAGTTCATGCGCGACCACGCGGTACCGAAGGCCGACATCATCACCCCGAACCAGTTCGAGCTGGAGTTCCTGGCGGGGCTCGGCGCCGGGGTGGGGGACGACCGCGCCATCGCCACGCTGGGCGACGCGCTGGCCGCGGCCCGCAAGGTGCAGGCGACCGGGCCGCGGATCGTGCTGGTCACCAGCCTGATCCGCCGCGACGCGCCGGACGGCGTGATCGAGATGCTGGCGGTGGCGCCGGAGGGGGCGTGGATCGTGGCGACGCCGCGGCTGCCGATCGCCGTCAACGGCTCGGGCGACATCACCGCGGCGCTGTTCCTGGCGCATTACCTGCGCAGCGGCGACCCGGGCGTGGCCCTCGGCCGCACCGCCGGCACGGTCTATGCGGTGATGGAGGAGACCCACCGCTCCGGCAAGCGCGAGATCCAGTTGGTCGCCGCCCAGGACGCCATCGCCACCCCGCCCGAGCGGTTCGAGGTGAAGCGGGTGGAGGGGTAGGGGGCAGCCCTCGCCGTCATTGCGAGGAGGCGAAGCCGACGAAGCAATCCAGGGGCCGGTTCGAGCCGCCCTGGATTGCTTCGCTGCGCTCGCAATGACGGGGCGGGAGAGGCAGCGCAGAGCTGCTCCGTTCGCGACCAGCGATCATCGTCCCCGGCGACAGCCTGCGCCCTCCCATCTGGGAGATGCGCCCCCGCCGATCTCCTGCAGAATGGCCGACGGTGCGGATGCCGCGCCCGTCCATACTCTGGAGTTCGACAATGGCCGTCGTCAACGGAACCGCGGGAAACGACCTGATCCATCTGGCCGGCGACGGGGTAGTCCTCCCGCCCGGCTACACCGATATCCCGCTGGCGACGGCCTTCGGTGACACTCTGGGCGGCCTCGCCGGAAACGACATCATCTATGGCGGCGGCGGCATCGATCTGATCGATGGTGGCGTCGGCGACGACAAGCTGGTCGGCGGCGACGGCAATGACGTGCTTCATGGCGGCGCCGGCGGCGACCGGTTCGAAGGCGGCGCCGGCATCGACACCGTCACCTATGCCGACGCCATCGCCGCGGTGGTCGTCAGCCTCCTCTCCGGCGTCGGCTCCGGCGGCAACAACGACTCCACCGGCGACAGCTTCGTCGATGTCGAGAACGTCATCGGCGGCGCGGGCGGGGACACGATCATCGGCAACAATGTCGCCGCCAATGTCCTCACCGGCAATGACGGGAATGACGATCTCGAGGGGCTGGGCGGCAATGACACGCTGATCGGCGGGGCCGGCGACGATCACCTGACCGGCGGCAGCGGGGCGGACCAGATCGACGGCGGCGCCGGGATCGACCTCGTCGACTATGCCGGCTCCCTCGCCGTGACGATCAATCTCAGCACCGGCACCGCCAGCGGCGGCGATGCCGAGGGCGACGTGCTCTCCGGCATCGAGAATGTCTACGGCGCCTTCCTCGTCAACGATGTCCTGACCGGATCGGCCGGGAACAATCTTCTCGACGGCCGGGGCGGGGACGACATCCTCAGCGGCCTCGGCGGCGCCGATATTCTGCGGGGCCATGATGACGACGACATCCTCAACGGCGGCGACGGCAACGATGTGCTCTACGGCGAAAACGGCGCCGACCAGCTCGACGGCGGCGGTGGCATCGACACCGCCAGCTACTTCAACCGGCCGGAAGCCGTCGTCGTCGATCTCGCCGCGGGCACCGGCAGCGGCGGCGAGGCCGAGGGCGACACCCTGGTCGGGATCGAGAACATCAGCGGCAGCCAGGGCGGCGATACCCTCTCCGGCGATGCCGGCGCCAACCTGCTGCAGGGCTGGAACGGCAATGACGTGCTTCGCGGCCGCGGCGGCGCGGACACGCTGAACGGCGGCGCCGGCACCGACCTCACCAGCTATTGGGGCGAGGCCACCGGCGTCACGGTGAATCTCGCCACCGGCACCGGCAGCGGCGGCAACGCCGCGGGCGACACCTATGTCTCGATCGAGAACGTCAACGGCAGCAACGGCGGCGATACGCTGATCGGCGGCGCCGGGGCCAATGCGCTGGCCGGCTATGGCGGCAACGACCTGATCCGCGGCGGCGCCGGCAAGGACACGCTGACCGGTGGTGTCGGGGCGGACCGCTTCGTCTATGCCGCGACCGCGGACAGCACCGTCGGCGCCAATGCCGACCGGATCACCGATTTCAGCCATGCCCAGGGCGACCGCATCGACCTGTCGCTCATGGACGCCAACACCGGCGCGGCCGGCGACCAGGCCTTCACCTTCATCGGCACCGGCCTCTACACCGGCGTGGCCGGGCAGCTGCGCTTCGCCGTCACGGCGCCCGGGGTCACCACCGTCGCCGGCGACGTCAACGGCGACGGCGCCTCGGACTTCCACATCCAGCTGACCGGCACCATCGCGCTCGTCGCAACGGATTTCGTGCTCTGAGCCGGGGGCCGAAGACCGGCGCTGGGGTGGACATACCGTCAGTGTCCCCCCTCCCCTTGCGGGAGGGGGGACACTGACGGTATGTCC
>NZ_NHON01000084.1 GCF_002195995.1 Inquilinus limosus | reverse complement strand
TTCGCCTCCGCCGCCGGGTCCAGGGTGCGGTGCTTGTAGCCCATGGTGCCGGTGGCGATGCGGATCGAGCCGTAGTTCAGCGTGCCGACCAGCGTGTCGGTCTCCACCGCCAGGGTCGGCTGGGCCAGCTTCTTCGGGAAGCCCCACAGCTCGCGCCCGCCCGCGATCGGCGGGTGGTCGTTCAGGAACATCTGGTGGGTGTAGCCGCCCAACTGCCCCTGCCAGCGCACCGGGATCACCTGGCCGCTCTCGGTATAGTCGCCGAAGCCGGTCGAATCCGGCATCCGGATGAACTCGTAATTCACCACCGGCTCGGCGATCTCCAGCGGCTCCGGCACCACCCGGCGCAGCGCCTCGGGGTCGGTGCGGTAGCGGATGATGAAGTACTCGCGGTTGACGAAGCGGTACGGCCCCGGCGGGAAGGCCGGGCTGGTCAGCGGCATGGCGAAGGCGGTCTTCCGCACGGTCTCGGCATCCATCGCACTGCGTCCTCGCTATTGTGCAGTGCACAAGACTAGCCGAGCGGAGCGGCAAGAGGAGTCGGAAACCGCGCCGTTAAGGAAATTTCATGTCGCGGGAAACGGTATGCCCAAGACCGGCGACCGAATGTCTCGCCCAGGTATCAGGAATAGAAGCCTCGTTGACTTGCAACCGCCATCGGGGCGTAACATGTGTGAAAAGGAGGGGCTGAACCACTGTCCAGCTTTTAACAGAGGAGCGAGAGATGGCCGTCGCAGAGCGTATTGAAGCGCTTCGGACCAAGCACGCCGCCCTGGATCGCACATTGGAAGAGGCAGTCCACCGCCCGCTACCCGACGAGATCGAGATCGTCCGGTTGAAAAAGGAAAAGCTGAGACTGAAGGATGAGATGGCGCGATTGGATCACGCCTGACGGAGAGATCATGGATCTCCGAATCCAAAAGGGCGGTGCCGGGGGGCGCCGCCCTTGTCGTTTCAGACCCCGAGTCGCGCTCAGTCCTCCTGGGTCTCCTCGACGTCCTCGTCGAAGCTGACGGTCGGGGTCGGGATCGCGCCCGGCGGCAGGTTGGCGCGGGCCTTGGTCAGGGCCGCATCCAGCTCCATGTAGGAGCAAAGACCCAGCATCACCGGGCTGCGCGGCTTCAGGTTCGGCGAATTCCAATGGCTTTTGTCGCGGATCGCCTGGATGGTCGGCTTGGTGGTGCCGATCAGCTTGCAGATCTGGGCATCCGACAGCTCCGGATGCTCCTTCAGCAGATAGGCGATGGCGTCCGGCTTGTCGCCGCGCTTGGTCACCGGCGTGTAGCGCGGGCCCTTGGAGCGGGCGACCGGCTGCGGCATGTCCGACACCGCCATGCGCAGGCGGGCGCTCGGGTCGGCCTGGCACCGGTCGATCTCGGCCTGGGTCAACTGGCCGTTGACGATCGGGTCCAGCCCGACCATGCCGATCGCGACCTCGCCATCGGCGATCGCCCGGATCTCCAGCTCATGCAGCCCGCAGAAGGCGGAAATCTGGTCGAAGCTCAGCGATGTGTTCTCGACGAGCCAGACGGCGGTCGCCTTCGGCATCAGCGGTTGCTTGTTCATCCTCTCGATCTCCTCTGCGCAAAGCGATCCCGCCGCGACCGGCCTTGGGGCCGGCCTGTCCTCTCGCACTCGCGCTTAAGGGAGGGGAGCGGGGTCGGCGCGGCGCCGCCCTAAGCTGCTGGACCTAGGGATGTCGCGCCCGCAAGTCAAGCGAGGAGTACGATCTTGCCGACATGCGCGCTCGATTCCATCAGCGCATGGGCCTCCGATGCGCGGGCCAGCGGGAAGGTGGCGTGGATCACCGGCCGGATCCGCCCGGCCTCGATCAGCGGCCAGGCCTCGGCCTTCAGCGCCGTGGCGATGGCACCCTTCTCGGCCACGCTGCGCGGCCGCAGCGTCGACCCGGTCAGGGTCAGCCGCTTGGCCATCACCTTCTGCAGGTCGATCTCGACCTTCGAGCCCTTGAGGAAGGCGATGCTGACCTGCCGCCCGTCCACCGCCAGCGCGTCGATGTTGCGGGCCACATAGTCGCCGCCGACCATGTCGAGGATCAGGTCGACGCCGCGGCCGCCGGTCTTCTCCTTGACCACGGCCAGGAAGTCCTGCTCGCGGTAGTCGATCGCGACATCGGCGCCGAGGTCGAGGCAGGCCTGGCATTTCTCGGCGCTGCCGGCGGTGGCGAAGACGGTGGCGCCGCGCGCCTTGGCCAGCTGGATCGCGGTGGTGCCGATGCCGCTCGACCCGCCATGTACCAGGAAGCGCTCGCCCGCCTGCAGCCGGCCGCGGTCGACCACATTGGTCCAGACGGTGAAGAAGGTTTCCGGCAGCCCCGCCGCCTCGGCCGCGGACAGGCCCTTCGGCACCGGCAGGCATTGCGGCGCCGGGGCGACGCAGAACTCGGCATAGCCGCCGCCGGCGACCAGGGCGCAGACCGGATCGCCGACGCTCCAGCCCGAGACATCGGGGCCGAGGGCGGCGACGGTGCCGGCGACCTCCAGCCCCGGCAGCGGGCTGGCGCCCGGCGGCGGGTTGTACATCCCCCGGCGCTGCAGCACGTCGGGCCGGTTCACCCCGGCGGCCTCGACCTTGACCAGGATCTCCCCGGCCCCGGGAGCCGGCACGGGCAATGTCGCCGGCTTCAGCACCTCGGGCCCGCCGGGGGCCTCGATCACGATCGCGGTCATGGTCTCGGGAAGCACGCTGGTCATCGGCTCTCACGCTGTCTACGGGAGGGGCCGGATGATGGCCGAAATGTCATGCAGCCGTCATCCGGGCGTCGGATGGAGCGGCCTAAGGTCGCCCGTCGACAGTGAAGGCGCTCCGGTGCTCGACGCTCCGGGCTTGCCGATCCTCGCGCCGCCCGCGAGGATTGTCCATCCGCTGCCGAAGGAGATGGCCGATGGATCCGGAAGATCTCGAACCGCGCCACCGCAAGGCGCCGCCGAAGCCGCTGGACGGCTTGTCGGTCGCCGAGCTGGAGGAGTATGTCGCCGAGCTGGAGGCGGAGATCACCCGCGCCCGCGGCGTGATCGCCGGCAAGCAGAGCCACAAATCGGCCGCGGATGCGCTGTTCAAGCGCTGAGACAGTGAGCGCCCACGAAGACTCCACCCTCCCGTCATCGTTAAGGAACGGACCCATGTTGAAGGGCAAGGTCGCGATCGTCACCGGATCGACCAGCGGCATCGGGCTTGGCATTGCCAAGGTGCTGGCCGGCCAGGGCGCGGACATCGTGCTGAACGGCTTCGGCGACGCCGGCGAGATCGAGGCGATCCGCAGCGGCATCGGGCGCGAGCATGGCGTGCGCGCGGTGTACAACGGCGCCGACATGTCGAAGGGCGACGCGGTGCGCGGGCTGGTCGCCGCCACGGTCGAGCAGCTCGGCCGGGTCGACATCCTGGTGAACAATGCCGGCATCCAGTTCACCGCGCCGGTGGAGGAGTTCCCGGCCGAGAAGTGGGACGCGATCCTGGCGATCAACCTGTCGGCGGCGTTCCACGGCATCGCCGCGGCGATCCCGGTGATGAAGAGCCAAGGCTGGGGCCGGATCATCAACATCGCCTCGGCCCACGGCCTGGTGGCGTCGACGCACAAGGCGGCCTATGTCGCGGCCAAGCACGGGCTGATCGGGCTGACCAAGGTGGTGGGGCTGGAGAACGCCGGCAACGGCATCACCTGCAACGCCGTCTGCCCGGGCTGGGTGCGGACGCCGCTGGTGGAGAAGCAGATCAGCGCGATCGCGGCCGAGAAGGGGATCAGCCAGGAGGAGGCGTCGCGGCAGCTGCTGGGCGAGAAGCAGCCGTCGATGACCTTCGTGACGCCGGAGCAGCTGGGCGGCACGGTGGCCTTCCTGTGCTCGGACGCGGCCGAGCAGATCACCGGCACCAGCGTGTCGGTCGACGGCGGCTGGACCGCCCAGTAACCGGAGGTTCAGCCGGCAGTTCCGGCCGGCGGGGGCGCCGCGCGGCGCCCCTTGAACCGGGTTTCATCCTCCCCAGATACAGTTTCGTGGCGGCGCCCAGCCGGGGTCGCCACGATCGCAAACCGCGGCGCGACCATGACGGTGCGTCGCCCAGGTATCGCTCAAAGGAGGATATCCATGCGTACCCTTGACCTGTCCCCGCTGTTCCGCTCGACTATCGGCATCGACCGCATGTCGCGGCTTCTCGATTCCGCGCTGCAGTTCGACACCGCGGCGCCGGCCTATCCGCCCTACAACATCGAGAAAACCGGCGAGGATTCCTACCGCATCACCATGGCGGTGGCGGGCTTCGGCGAGGACGACCTCGAGGTCGTGACCTCCGAGAACACCCTGACCGTCCGGGCCAAGGCGACCCCCGACGAGGAGGAGAAGAGCCGGGTCTTCCTGCATCGCGGCATTGCCGGCCGGGCCTTCGAGCGGCGCTTCCAGCTCGCCGACTACATCAAGGTCAGCGGCGCGACCCTCGTGAACGGCCTGCTCAACATCGAGCTGGTCCGCGAGGTGCCGGAGGCGCAGAAGCCCCGCACGGTGAAGATCGCCGTCGGCCAGGGCGAGGCGCCGAAGCAGATCGCCGCCTGATCGCTCTCGGCCTGATGGCTTCGGATGGGGGCGCCGCCGCCGCGGCAGCGCCCCGTCTCCGGAGTGGAGAGACAAAAAAGAGGGCCGCTTTCTGCGGCCCTCGTTTTTTGAAGCCTCGCCTGCTCAACTCGAGCATTGCGCGACGATAAGAGCCATTTTGCCGCGACGTCAAGCACTCGTTTGGGTCAGAAAAACCCTTTGTTTTGAAGGGTTTTCAGTTGTTCGGCCGGTTCCGGTGAGCACCCCCGGAACAGCAAGAGTGCTAAATGATCTTAAAAATGTAATATTTATGGGGGGTTGCCGTCCGGGCTTTAGATCGGATGAAAGCGGGAACGTTACCCGCTTCCATACCCCGTTCGCCGAAGCGTCACGCGGATTTCATCGAGGATCGCCGGGTCGTCGATCGTCGCCGGCACCGCGAAGGGAAGCGAATCGGCGATTCGGGCCATCGTCCCGCGCAGGATCTTGCCCGAACGGGTCTTCGGCAGGCGGTCGACGATCATCGCCGTCTTGAAAGCGGCGACCGGGCCGATGCCGTCGCGGACCCGCTGCACCGCCTCGGCCAGGATGGTCTCGTGCGGCCGCGCCACCCCCGCCTTCAGCACCAGGAAGCCCAGCGGCACCTGGCCCTTCAGTGCATCCGCCGCGCCGATCACGGCGCATTCCGCCACATCCGGGTGGCCGGCCAGAACCTCCTCGATCTGCCCGGTCGACAGCCGGTGGCCGGCGACGTTGATGACGTCGTCGGTCCGGCTCATCACGAAGACATAGCCGTCCTCGTCGATATAGCCGGCGTCGCCGGTGGTGTAGAATCCCGGATGGGCCGTCAGATAGGCGCTGCGGAACCGCGCTTCGGCCTGCCACAGGGTGGGGGCCGCGCCGGGCGGCATCGGCAGGCGGCAGACCAGGTCGCCGATCTCGCCGGCGGCCAGGTCCTGCCCGTCCGGCCCCAGCACGCGCACGTCCCAGCCCGGCATCGGCCGGGTCGGCGATCCCGGCTTCACCGGCATCGGCTCCAGCCCCAGCGGGTCGGCGCAGATCGGCCAGCCGGTCTCGGTCTGCCACCAATGGTCGACCACCGGCACGCCCAGCAGCCGCTGGGCCCAGGCCAGCGTGTCCGGATCGCAGCGCTCCCCGGCCAGGAACAGGGCCCGGAACCGGGACAGGTCATACTTGGCCAGCAGCCGCCCCTGCGGGTCCTCGCGCTTGATCGCGCGGAAGGCGGTGGGGGCGGTGAACAGCACGCTGACGTCATGGTCGGCGATCACCCGCCAGAAGGCGCCGGCATCGGGCGTGCCGACCGGCTTGCCCTCGTACAGCACTGTGGTGCAGCCGGCCAGCAGCGGCGCGTAGACGATGTAGGAGTGGCCGACGGCCCAGCCGATGTCGGAGGCCGCCCAGTACACCTCGCCGGCCTTCACGCCGTAGACCGCGCCCATGGTCCAGGCCAGGGCCACGGCATGGCCGCCATTGTCGCGGACGATGCCCTTGGGCTGCCCGGTGGTGCCGGAGGTGTAGAGGATGTAGAGCGGGTCGGTCGCCGCCACCGGCACGCAGGCGGCGGGCTTGGCAGCCGCCTCCAGCGCCGCCCAGTCATGGTCGCGGCCGGAAGTCATCGCCGCCTCGCATTGCGGCCGCTGCAGCACCACCGTTGCCGGCACGGTGTGCTTGGCCAGGCCGAGGGCGGCGTCGAGCAGCGGCTTGTAGGGGATGACCCGGCTGGCCTCGATGCCGCAGGAGGCGGTGACGACCAGCTTCGGCGTGCAGTCGTCGATCCGCGATGCCAGTTCGGGCGCGGCGAAGCCGCCGAACACCACCGAATGCACGGCGCCCAGCCGGGCGCAGGCCAGCATGGCGATGACCGCCTCGGGCACCATCGGCATGTAGACCACCACGCGGTCGCCGGGGCCGACGCCCAAGGCCCGCATCGCGCCGGCGAAGCGGGCGACGCGGCCGGTCAACTCGGCATAGGTGAAGCGCCGCACCGCGCCGGTGACCGGGCTGTCGTAGATCAGGGCAATGCGGTCGCCATCGCCGGCGGCGACGTGGCGGTCCAGCGCGTTGTGGCAGGTGTTCAGCCGTCCGCCGGTGAACCAGCGGTAGAGGGGCGCGTTGCCGTCGTCCAGCACCCGGTCCCACCGCCGGTCCCAGTCGATCGCGGCGGCGGCCTCGCCCCAGAACCCCTCGGGATCGTCGAGCGCGCGGCGATAGGCCTCGGCATAGGCACCCATGGCGTCCTCCCCTGTTTGTTGCGAGCGTAACGCCGTCAAGTCGACAGGGCGAGGGGCTGCGGGTGTCGCGTTCCGGCCACCGCCGGCCGCGGTGGGCGGAGCCCGATCCCGCCGTTCCGCTGGACGCTCGGCGATGCCAGAATGTCTCCGCACCAGGGGGCCCGCCGATGCCGCACGCTTACGACACCGATCTCGACCGCAACCCGGCCAATCACGTGCCGTTGACGCCGGTCTCCTTCCTCGGCCGGACGGCCCTGGCCCATCCCGACCGGACGGCCGTGGTCTATGGCGAGGTGAAGCGGAACTGGCGCGAGACGGCGGAGCGGTGTCGCCGCCTGGCCTCGGCCCTTGCCGGCCGCGGCATCGGCAAGAACGACACGGTGGCGGTGATGGCGCCGAACATCCCGGAGGCGTTCGAGGCGACCTATGGCGTGCCGATGGCCGGCGCGGTGCTGTGCGCCCTCAACACCCGGTTGGACGCCGCGGCCATCGCCTTCCAGCTGCACCATTCCGGGACCCGGATCCTGCTGGCCGACCGTGAATACGGCCCGGTGGTGCGGACGGCACTGGCGCAGCTCGACAGTCCGCCGCCGGTGGTCGACATCGTCGACCCGGCCGTGGCGGGCGACCCGGTCGGCGGCCTGACCTATGAGGATCTCCTGGCCGAGGGCGACCCGGCCTGGGCCGGCGTGATGCCCGGCGACGAATGGGACGCGATCGCGCTCGGCTACACCTCCGGCACCACCGGCGACCCGAAGGGCGTGGTCACCCATCACCGCGGCGCCTATCTCAACGCGCTCGGCAATGTCGTGACCTGGGGGATGCCGCACCATCCGGTCTATCTCTGGACCCTGCCGATGTTTCACTGCAACGGCTGGTGCTTCCCCTGGACGGTCACGGCGATGGCCGGCACCCATGTCTGCCTGCGCCGGGTCGCCGCGCGCGACATCTACGCCGCCATCGCCGACCACGGCGTCACCCATCTCTGCGGCGCGCCGATCGTCATGAGCATGCTGCTGAACGCCCCGGCCGGGGAGCGGCGCGACTTCCCGCAGGCGGTGCAGATGATGACCGCGGCCTCGCCCCCGCCCGCCGCGGTGCTGGAGGGCATGGCCCGGCTCGGCATCGAGGTTACCCATGTCTACGGCCTGACCGAGGTCTACGGCCCCGCCGTGGTCTGCGACTGGAAGCCGGAATGGGACGCGCTGCCGGCCGGGGAGCAGGCGCGGCTGAAGTCGCGCCAGGGCCTGCCCTATGTGGTGCAGGAAGGGCTGATGGTGGCCGACCCCGAGACCCTGGCCCCGGTGCCCGCCGATGGCGAGACGCTGGGCGAGGTGTTCATGCGCGGCAACATCACCATGAAGGGGTATCTGAAGAACCCCTCGGCCACGCAGAAGGCTTTCGCCGGCGGCTGGTTTCACACCGGCGACCTCGGCGTCATGCACCCGGACGGCTATATCGAGCTGAAGGACCGGTCGAAGGACATCATCATCTCCGGCGGCGAGAACATCTCGACCATCGAGGTCGAGGGCGTGCTGTACCGCCACCCGGCGGTGCTGGAGGCAGCGGTGGTGGCGCGGCCGGACGACAAATGGGGCGAGACCCCCTGTGCCTTTGTCACCCTGCGGCCGGGCGCCGAGGCGACGGCGGAGGAGATCATCGCCTTCAGCCGCCGGCACCTGGCGCATTTCAAATGCCCGAAGACGGTGGTGTTCGGCGACCTGCCCAAGACCTCGACCGGCAAGATCCAGAAATTCGTGCTGCGCGACCGGGCACGGGCGCTGTAGGCCGCTCGGGCGGGGCTTGACCGCGGGCTGCCGCTCCATCCAACTGCGGTGATCATCATGTCTGCCGCAGGGGGAGGATATGACCCGTTCGAACGATCGGCCGGAGGGCTCCGCCGCCGGGCCGGCCCGGCGCACGGTCCTGGCCGGGCTCGCGGCGCTGCCGCTGGCGCCGGCGCCGGGATGGGCCGCGACCCCGGCGGCTCCGCGGGTCGTGGTCTCGACCGCGCTCGGGGATTTCACGGTCGAGGTCTATCCCGACCGCGCCCCGCTCTCCGCCGCCGATTTCCTGGCCTATGTCGACAGGGGGTTGCTCGACAACCAGTCCGTCTATCGCATCGTCTCGATGGCGAACCAGCCCGACACCGTGCCCGCCAAGATCGAGGTGATCCAGTTCGGCTGGCGCGCGCCCGACGGCAATGACGACGCGCCGCCGCCGGTGCCGCCGATCGCACATGAGCCGACCAGCGTCACCGGGCTGCGGCACAGGGACGGCACGCTGTCGATGGCGCGGCTGGCGCCCGGCACGGCCAGCAACGCCTTCTTCATCTGCATCGGCGACCAGCCGGAGCTGGATTTCGGCGGCCGCCGCAACCCCGACGGCCAGGGCTTCGCCGCCTTCGGCCAGGTGGTCGACGGCATGGATGTGGTGCGGAAGATCTTCGCCAGGGCCGAGGCGGATGACCGCCTGGCCTCGCCGATCCCGATCCTGAAGGCCCGCCGGTTGCCCTGACGGGCGCCTCCGGTCAGGCGGTCGCCGCGGCCTCGACGCAGCGGCGGATGCCCTCGGCATAGGGCGTCTTGCGGATCGGGCCGATCAGGGCCTGCAGGGCGCTGTCGTCCATGATCACCGGGTCGGTCTGCAGGTAGTGCATCTCGACCAGCTCGCGCATCAGCGGGTCGAACAGCCCGGCCAGGCGCAGCATGGTCTTGCCGGCGACCATCAGCCTCGGCGTGCGCCGGGCCGTGGCGAAGGCCAGGGCCGCCGCCTCGCGCTGGGTGATGGTGCCGGGGCCGGCCAGGTGCCAGACCCGGCCCCACGCCTCCTCCCGCGCCGCCAGGGCCGTGACCACCGGGCCGATATCGGGGACGAAGGCGAATTCATGCGGCCGGTCGATCGGGCCGACCATCCTCGCCCGCCGGCCCGTCGCCGCGGCCAGGAACAGGTCGTGCAGCAGGCTGCGCTCCACCCCCGGGCCGTAGAAATCCGGCAGGCGCAGCACCGCGCCGCGGATCCGGCCGGCGGCGTCCGCCTCCAGCACCAGATCCTCCTGCGCCTTGCGCATCTGGCCCTTGAAGGTGTGCGGCTCGCGCGGATGGTCCTCACGCACCGGCCGGGCGCGCGGGCGGCCATAGGGATAGACCGTGCCGACCAGCAGCAGCCGGGCCACGCCTTCGGCCACGGCGCTGTCCAGCACCTGGCGCATCACCACCGGATGCAGCCGGAACTGGTGATAGGGCACGCCGACCAGATGCACGATCGTGCCCATGCCGCGGGCAGCGGCGCGGACCGAGGCCGGATCGTCCGGATCCCAGGTCGCGATCTCGGCCAGCGGGTCGGCGCCGAACTCCCGCTCCAGCGCCGGGCGCGACCGGCCGACCACGCGATACGGCCGGCCTTCCGCCCGCAGCGCCGCGGCGATGCTGCGGCCGATGGCGCCGGCGGCGCCGAACAACGCGATCCCACTCATCCACGCAGCCCCATGAACGTCGATCTGTGAATGAACAATGTTCACTGAACGATGTTCATATACGCATTGACGGCGGCGGGGTCAATCGGCCAGCATCCGGCATGGGCACGATGGAACGACGGGCGCGCGACAAGGCGGCGCTGCGCGGGCGCATCCTGGACGCGGCGCGCGAGATCGCGCTGCGCGAGGGATTCGAGGGGCTGACCATGCGCAAGCTGGCGGCCGCGGTGGAATACGCGCCGGGCACGATCTACCTGCATTTCGCCGGCCGCGACGCGATCGCGCGCGAGCTGTGCCTGGAAGGCTACCGGGCGCTGTGGACGGCGCTGGAGCCGGCGGCTGCCATCGCCGATCCGCGCGCCCGGCTGGCGGCGCTGGCCCGGGCCTTCGTCGGCTTCGGGCTCGAGCAGCGCGAGCTGTACCGGCTGATCCTGATGGAGGATCCGAAGCTGCTGGACCCGCTGTACCGGGACCGGCCGATCGACGACCCGGACGGCCCCGGCACGCGCGCCTTCCTGGCGCTGGTCCAGGCCTTCGCCGATCTCGGCGCGGCGGGGCCGGACCGGCGGGCCGAGGTGCTGCTGGCGACGCTGCACGGCATCGTCAGCCTGAAGCTGACCTGCGACCGCTTCCTGCGCACCCCGGCCGACGATCTGGTCGAGGCGGCGCTGGAGCGTGAGGGCGCCACTTAGAGGCTAGCGCGGCCGCTCCGCCAGGGCGGACGGCGTCGGCGCGGTCTCCGCCTCCACCGCCGCCAGGTCGGCGCCGCGGGTCTCGCGCGACAGCAGCACGCACAGGATGCCCGGCACCGCCATCAGCGCGGCGTAGATGGCCACGGATTGTGGCGTGCCGGTCCAGCCCAGCAGCGCCGTGCCGATCAGCGGCGCCACCGACCCGCCGACCACCGAGGCGACCTGGTAGCTGACCGACATGGCGGTGTAGCGCACCCGGGTCGGGAACAGCTCGGTGAACCAGGCCGACATGCTGCCGACGATGATGCCGTGGCAGGTCAGGGTCAGCAGCGTCACCCGCAGTACCGTCTCCGGCACCGTCCCCTGCGGCAGCGTGAACAGCCAGGCGGCGGCGCCGATGCCGGCGACCAGGCCCAGCAGCATCACCGGCCGCCGGCCGATCACGTCGGAGACCCAGGCCGCCGCCATGATCACCGCGACCTCCAGGATCGAGCCCCAGAACAGCGCGTCCGACCCGACGCCGCGGGCGAGGTTCAGGAACTGCACCACCAGCACCAGGAAGAAGGTGGTGAACAGGTAGAACAGCGTGTTCTCCGCCGCCTTCACCAGGAACACCTGGCCCATCGGCCGCCAATGGCTGCGCACCGCCTCGGCCAGCGGCGCCGCCGGCACCGCGCGGCGCTTCGCGGCCAGCTCGGCGAAGACCGGCGATTCCTCGATCCGCCGCCGCACCCACAGGCCCAGCAGTACCAGCACGATCGAGAACAGGAAGGGCAGGCGCCAGGCCCATTCGGCGAAGCCGGCCTCGCCGTAATGCGCGGTCAGGGCGCCGATGGTGGCGGCGGCCAGGACATTGGCGGCCGGGCCGCCGATCATCGGGAAGCTGGTCCAGAAGCCGCGCCGCCTGCCGGGCATCGATTCGGCGACGATCAGCAGCGCGCCGGTGGCCTCGCCGCCCACGGCGATGCCCTGCAGCACGCGCAGGGTGACCAGCAGGATCGGCGCCAGCACCCCGGCGGTGGCATAGGTCGGCAAGAGGCCCATGGCGAAGGTGGCGGCGCCCATCATCAGCAGGCTGACCACCAGCGCGTTCTTGCGGCCGATGCGGTCGCCCAGCGCGCCGAACAGGATGCCGCCCAGCGGCCGGGCCAGGAAGCCGATGGCGAAGGTGCCCAGCACCGCCATGGTTCCCGCCAGCCGGTCCTCGCCCGGGAAGAAGGCCTTGTCGAACACCAGCACGGCGCAGAAGGCGAAGATGAAGAAGTCGTACCACTCGATGATGGTGCCGACCGCACTGGCGAACAGCAGGCGCACGCGCTCCGCGATCGAGGTCGTCTGGGCCATGGATCCTCCCCTCATCCTTTGGTTCCGGCAGTCCACCCCTGCCGTGCGCCGGGCTTGCCGCCGCCGCGCCCTTGCGTATGGTCGGACATTCCGCCGGCCGCGCCCGTGGCGTGGCGGCCGGATTGTCTTGAAGGCAAAATCAATCTCGTTTCATATGAAACGAATGTCAAGCGGGCGGGGAGGCCGGCGATGCGGGACCAGGCGGTGCGGATGGCGCAGTTCGATCTCGAAGCGTTCCTGCCCTACGAGCTGTCGGTGGTCAGCAACCGGGTCAGCCGCACCTTCGCCCGGCGCTATGCCGATGCCTTCGGCCTCAGCATCCCGGAATGGCGGGTGATGGCGATGGTGGGCCGCTACGCGCCCCTGTCCTCGAACCAGATCTGCGAGCGCACGGCGATGGACAAGGCCAAGGTCAGCCGCGCCGTCAGCCGGCTGATCGCCGCCGGCCATCTCAGCCGCGGCACCCATCCGGCCGACCAGCGGCTGATCCAGCTCGACTTCACCGCCGCCGGCCGCCGGGTCTATGATTCGATCGTGCCGCTGGCGCAGGAGATCGAGGCCGAGCTGATGGCCGCCTTCGAGCCCGGCGAGCGCGAGGTGCTGCGCCGCCTGCTGCGCAAGCTCGATTCGCGGGTCTCCAGCCTCGGCACGCCGGCGGATGCGGCCGGGGAGGACTAACTGAGATCCTTTTCCGCCAGCTCGCGGAAGGCGTCGGGGACGGAGCGGGCGCCGCCGAGCGCGACCGAGCCGTAGCCGACCGCATCCCAGCCGAAACGCTCGCGGATGCGGTCGACCGCCCGGTCGGCCAGCCAGCGCGCATTGCCCTTGCGGCTGCCCGGCCGCCGCCGCTCGTCGGCCAGCCCCAGCGGCAGGTCCAGCTGCATCGCCGGCTCGTGCTCGAGATGCGAAACTGAAATGGCCAGCAGCGAGATGAAGCGTTCCCGCGGATGGTCCGCCAGCACCGCGCGCACCAGCTCCTCCGCGATCTCGGCCAGGATCGTGGTGGCGGAGACCGGGGCATCGAGCGTCACCGACCGGGTGACGGCGCGCAGGTCGGCGAAGCGGACGCGCACCGTCACGGTGCGGCCGGGGCGGGACTTGGCGCGCAGCCGGGTGGCCACCCGGTCGGCCAGGTGCCGCAGCGTCGGCACGAACACCCGCTCCTCGGCCGGCTTGCGGCCCAGCGCCGACTGGGCGCCGGCCGATTGCGCCCGGCGATGGGTGCGCACCTCGCGCGGGTCGCGGTTCCAGGCCAGCGCCGCCAGCTTCTCCCCCGCCGCATGGCCCAGCAGGCGTTCCAGCGACCGGCCCGGCATCGCCGCCAGCTGGCCGATGGTGTGGATGCCGCTGTCGGCCAGCCGTGCCTTGCTGACCGGACCGACGCCCCACATCAGCTCCACCGGCAGGTCGTGCAGGAACGCCAGCTCGGCCGCCGGGTCGACGGCGACCAGCCCGTCCGGCTTGGCCACCTGCGAGGCGATCTTGGCCAGGTGCTTGGTGCGGGCGACGCCGATCGAGATCGGCAGGCCCAACTCCGCCCGCACCCGGCGGCGGATGGCGGCGGCGATCTCGGCCGGCGGGCCGAACAGATGGGTGCAGCCGGCGACGTCGGCGAAGGCCTCGTCGATCGAGATCCGCTCGACCAGGGGCGTGAAGTCGCCCAGCACCCCGATCGCGGCGTCGCCCAGCCGCTGGTACTCCTTGAAATGGCCGCCGACGAAGATCAGCCCCGGGCACAGCTCCCGCGCCCGGCGGCCCGGCATGCCGCCGCGCACGCCATAGGCCTTGGCCTCGTAGGAGGCGGCCAGCACCACCCCGCCGCCGACCGCGATCGGCTTGCCGCGCAGCGCCGGGTCCAGCAGCTGCTCGACCGACGCGTAGAAGGCGTCCAGGTCGGCATGGAGGATGGTCGCGTCCATCGCGCCGGCGGTCCGCCGCGTTGTTCTGAGCGGGAACAAATATAGAACAAAATTGGCGAATGATCAAGCTGACGGAGCTATTTTCCCTTTCTGTCATTGCCGGGCTTGACCCGGCAATCCAGGGGCCACCGAGAACCGCTCTTGAAAGCCCCTGGATCCTCGGGTCAAGCCCGAGGATGACAATTGGAGGCTGGCCTTCGTCCGATTTTCCTCGTTCCTACGGATGCAGCGACAAGCCCTTCAGCACGCGGTCGACATCCTTGCGGTCCTCGTGCAGGGCGAAGCCGACCAGGTCCAGCGCGTCGCCGGGCACGGCCTTGACCGCGGCGCGGTTGGCCTCGTCGTAGCCGGTGGCGAACAGCTCGGCGGTATAGATCGCGATGCGCAGATTGCGGGCCAGCGCCCTTGCATGCGCCGCCTTCAGCGCCTCGGCCGGGCCGGCGAAGACCAACACCGGCTGGCGGAACATCGGCAGGTACAGGTTGCCCGACCCGTCCTCATAGGGCGCGCCGACCAGCTCCGGCTTCGTGCCGGCCAGGCCGCTGACGGTGAAGGCGGCGACGTTCAGCTTCTGCCAGACCGGCAGGTCGTCGCGCAACGCGACGGCGATCTTGGTGTCGAATCGCATGCATCCTCCTGTGACGCGAGGACAGTAGGGGCGGGGCCGGCGGGCCGGCTTGTACGATCGTGCTGTGGCGGCGGCGCCTGGCGCGGCCTAAAATGCCGGCCATGGACAGCGGTGAATGGGTCACGGTCGGGCTGGACCGGCGCTTCGGCGTCGAGCGGTTCCGCGCCCATTTCACCGCCCATTGCTACGAGCGGCACGCGCACGAGACCTATGCCATCGGCCTGACCGAACAGGGGTCGCAGAGCTTCCATTGCCGCGGCGGCACCCACCGCACCCGGCCGGGATCGGTCATCACCTTCAACCCGGCCGAGATCCATGACGGCCACGCCACCGGCGCCGAGGGCTTCCTGTACCGGATGCTCTATGTCGCGCCGGAGACGGTGGCGGCCGTGCTGGACGATGCCGGCATGCGCCCGCCCTGGGCGCTGGCCTTTCCCGACATCCTGTCCGAGGATTCGGTCCTCGCGGCACTGATCGCCCGCACGGTCGATGCCTTCGCCGAGCCCGGGGCGACGCTGGCGCGGTCGGAGGCGCTGGCGGCGATGGTGGTGGGTTTGGCGCACCGCCGGGCCGGGGCGTCGGCGCCCGGCCTGTCCCGCCCCGCCGATGCGGCGCTGGCGCGGGTGCGCGACCATCTGCACGCCCATCTCGGCGACGACGTCACCGCCGACGACCTCGCCGCCGTGGCGGGCTTGAGCCGCTTCCATATGTCCCGCGCCTTCACCCGCCGCTACGGCGCGGCGCCGGCGACCTATCTGCGCTGGATCCGGCTGGAGCGGGCGAAGCGCCTGCTGGCGGCGGGCGAGGCCCCGGCCCAGGTGGCCGCCGAGACCGGCTTCACCGACCAGGCGCATCTGACCCGTCGCTTCAAGGGCGCCTACGGTGTCACCCCCGGCGCGTTCCAGCGCGCGGCGCGAGGGGCGAACCCCGGTCTCTAGCCCGGCTTGCAGCAGCCGGACAGCAGTTTGTCGCCATCGAAGAGCGCGATCTCGTAGACGAAGCCGCCCTCGCCGTCCGACATGTCCTCGACGCAGGCATTGTTGATGATGACGGCACGGAGGGAGCCTGCCGGCCCGAAGGTCGTCCCCGCCATCAGCGTCGTGTTCCGGCTCGGCTGCAGCGTGTAGCGGGAGGTGATTTCCCGGCCGTCGCCATCCGAGAAGCGGGCGTTCCCGCCGGCGTCGAGCGTCAGGCTCCAGAACGGCTCGGACCCGCCGCAGGACAGGGGTGCGGCCGGCGTCTCGACCGGAGGTGCGGCCCAGGCGACCGCCGGAGCGAGAAGGGCGACGCCAGCGGCGAGCAGGACGGCGGCAGGTCTCATCGAGCATCCCCTCGCAGACACGGTCAGGCTCGATAGGGCCCGAGGAATGCGGCGAGATTGCGCCGGCTACGCGCCCGCCAGCCCCAGCCGCTGCACCACCTCGTCGGCGATCGACAGGCTTGAGGTCAGGCCCGGGCTCTCGATGCCGAACAGGTTGACCAGGCCGGGCACGCCATGCCCCTCCGGCCCCTGGATCACGAAATCCGCGGCGGCGGCGCCGGGCGGGGTGATCTTCGGGCGGATGCCGGAATAGTCCGGCTGCAGGGCCCCGTCCGGCAGCGCCGGCCAGTAGCGGCGGATGGCGGCGTAGAAGCTGTCCGCCCGTGCCGGGTCGACGCGGTAGTCGAGATCCTCGACCCATTCGACATCGGGGCCGAAGCGCACCCGGCCGCCGAGATCGATGGTGGCATGGGTGCCCAGGCCGCCGGGCACCGGCACCGGATAGATCAGGTGGCGGAAGGGCGGCCGGCCGGACAGGCCGAAATAGTTGCCCTTGGCCAGGAAGGGCTGCGGCACCGACGCCTCCGGCACCCCGGCGATGCGGCGGGCCACCGCCGGCGCCGACAGGCCGGCCGAGTTCACCACCCGGCGGGCCAGCAGCTCCATGCCGCCATCCTCCGTGGCGACCTGCAGGTGCAGCCCGTCCGGCGTCACCGCCGCGGAGTCCAGCCGGCTGTGATACGCGATCATCGCGCCGCCGGCCTCGGCATCGCCCAGCAGCGCCAGCATGAAGCCGTGGCTGTCGACGATGCCGGTCGAGGGCGACAGCAGCGCCGCGGTGCAGGCGATCTCCGGCTCCAGCGCATGCGCCTCGTCCGCGGTCAGCGGCCGCAGCGCGTCGTCCTCCCCGGTCAGGCCGTTGGCGCGGGCGCCGGCCTCGATCCGCGCCAGCGTCGCCGCCTCCTGCTCGTCGGTGGCGACGATCAGCTTGCCGCAGCGTTTCGCGGTGACGCCATGCTCATCGCAGAACCGATAGAGAGCCCGCCGCCCGGCGACGCAGTGCCGGGCCTTCAGGCTGCCCTGCGGGTAGTAGATGCCGGCATGGATCACCTCGCTGTTGCGGGCCGAGGTCTCGGTGCCGAAGGCATCCGCCGCCTCCAGGATGATCACCTCCTGCCCGGCCAGGGCCAGCGCCCGGGCGACGGCCAGGCCGACCACCCCGGCGCCGATGACGACGGCATCGACCGTGTCGGTCATGCTGCGCCGCGCAGCTGGCCGATCGCGCGGGCGACGCCGCGCAGCTCGGCCAGCCCCTTCAGCCGGCCGATCAGCGAATAGCCGGGATTGGTCTTCTTGTTGACGTCGTCGGCCAGCAGGTGGCCGTGGTCGGGCCGCATCGGGATCTCCCAATCCGCCCGGCCGGCCGCCCGGCGCGCCCGCTCCTCCGCCATCAGCGCGTCGATCACCGCCACCATGTCGGCACCGCCCTCGAGATGCTCGTCCTCGAAGAACGACCCGTCGGCCTCCACCGTCACGTTGCGCAGATGGGCGAAGTGGATGCGGGGCGCGAATTCGCGTGCCATCGCCGCCAGGTCGTTGTCGGCGCGCGAGCCGTAGGAGCCGACGCACAGCGTCAGCCCGTTGGCCGGGCGGTCGACCATGGCCAGCACCGCGCGGGCGTCGGCGGGGGTGGAGACGATGCGCGGCAGGCCGAACAGCGGGAAGGGCGGGTCGTCCGGATGGACGGCCAGGCGGGCGCCGGCCGCCTCCGCCACCGGCACGACCGCGCTCAGGAAGGCCTTGTAGCTGGCGCGGAAATCGTCGGCGGTGATGCCGGCATAGGCGGCCAGGCGGCGCTCGAACCCGGCCCGGTCGTTGACCGCGCCGGCCACGCCCGGCAGGCCGGCGATGATGGTCTTCTCCAGCTCGGCCTGCTCGCTCTCGCTCATCGCCGCGGCACGGTCGCGGGCGCGGGCCAGCACCTCGGGCCGGTGGTCGCCCTCGGCGCCCTTGCGCTTCAGGATGAAGGCGTCATAGGCGGCCATGTCGACCGCGTCGAAACGCAGCGCATAGCCGGTGGTGGGCAGCCGCCACAGCAGGTTGGTGCGGGTCCAGTCGACCACCGGCATGAAGTTGTAACAGATGGTCGTCACCCCGGCCGCGGCGACGTTGCGCAGCGACTGGGCGAAGATCGCGGTCGCCTCGGCCGCGCCGGCGCCGCCGATCTTGATGACGTCCGGCAGGGGGATGCTTTCGACCACCGACCAGGCCAGGCCCGCGCCCTCGATTACCGCGCGGCGCTCGGCGATCTCCGCCGCCGGCCAGACGCTGCCGTCCTGGCGGTGATGCAGGGCGGTGACGATGCCGCTGGCCCCCGCCTGCTTGACATGGTCCAGCGTCACCGGGTCGTTCGGCCCGAACCAGCGCCAGGTCTCCTTCATCGTCTCCCGCCCCTCATCGCGTGTTGATCTTGTTGCGGCCGACCAGCGGATACTGTTCGACCTCGTACACTTGGCCGGTGACCGGCGCCGACCGGTCGGACAGCCAGAACACCGCGTGCTGCGCCACCTCCTCCGGCCGAAGGATGCGGCCGGTGGGGGCGAAGGCCGGCGGGATGTGCTCGGCCCAATCCTCGGACTGGCCCTCGCGGCGCTGGATGGCACGCTCGGTCTCGGTCAGGGTCCAGCCGACATTGAGCTGGTTGACCCGGATGCGCTCGGCCGACAGCGCGTCGCCCAGGTTGCGCGTCATCGTCATCAGCGCTGCCTTGGACATGGAATAGACCAGCAGGTTGTCCTGGCCGCACAGGGCGTTGACCGAGCCGATATTGACGATGGCGCCACCGTTGCCTGCGGCGCGGAAGGCCCGCACCGCCTCGCGGCACAGCAGCAGCGGCGCGCGGGCGTTGACGGCGAAGATGGCGTCGAAGGCAGCCTCGTCGGCCTGCTCCAGCGTGGTGCGGGCCAGGGACGCGGCATTGTTCACCAGCCCGTCGATCCGACCATGGGTGCGCAGCACGGTGTCGATGATGGATGCCGCAGCATCGGGCGCAGTCAGATCGGCCAGCACCGAGGCGACGCCGCCGAGATCGACGGCAGCCTGGGCCAGCGCCTCCGCCTCGATGCCGTGCAGCACCACGGTGGCGCCCTCGGCCTGCGCCGCCCGGGCGATCGCCAGGCCGATGCCGGAGGATGATCCGGTGACCAGAATGACCTTGCCCTGAAGCATCGCGCCGCCTGCCTCCAACCAACCGACCCGACCTTCATAGCGGCATCACAGGGCCTTCCGAAAGGTCAGGTTGATCCGCTGCCGGCCCAGAATCGCATGGCTGCCGTCCGGCAGCGGGGCGATGCCGTGGAAGGCCAGCCGCGCCGGGCCGCCCCAGACCGCGACGTCGCCATGCTCCACCCGAACCCGGCGGGTCGGGTCGCTGCGCTGCAGCCCGCCGAACAGGAAGGTCGCCGGCAGGCCCAGCGAGACCGAGACGATCGGCGCGCCGGTGTCGCGCTCGTCCCGGTCCTGGTGCAGCGACAGCCGCGAGCCGGGCTCGTAGCGGTTGATCAGGCAGGCATCGGGCGCGAAGGGGCCGAAGCCGGCCTTGACCGAGGCGGCGTCGGCCAGCGCGGCGAAGACCGGCGGCATCGTCGGCCACGGGCGGCCGGCGATCGGGTCGTCGGGGTCGTAGCGATAGCCGCTGCGGTCGCTGACCCAGCCGACCGTGCCGCAATTGGTCATCGCCACCGACATGCGGTAGCCGCCGGGCGTGACCAGGTGGCGGAACGGCGCGGCGGCCTCGACCGCCCGCACAGCCGCGACCAGCGCGTCCGCCCGTTCGCGGGCGAAGCCGCGCAGCAGCACGGCGCCTTCGGCGAGCGGTTCCTCGTCAGGACCCGGTCCGGGCAGGCTGTCGAACAGATCGGCCGTCATGCTCCGGCTCCTTCAACACCATCAGGTCTGCACGGATCTACAGGACCGTTTCGCCCGGTGCATTCCATCCCTTGCGGTCAAATTGGACGCAAGAAGCGGAGTGGCGGCACGGCCGGGCGGCGAGACACTGGACCATCATCGCTGAGGCCCGAGGATGCCCATGATCACCCTCTACGACTACCCGCCGTCGCAGAACGCCTACAAGGTCCGGCTGCTGCTGGCCCAGCTGCAGCGGCCCTACCGCACCGAGATCATCAGCATCTTCGAGGGCGAAGGCCAGCGGCCGGAGTATCTGGCGATCAATCCGACCGGCGCGGTGCCGGCGATCCGGCTGGACGACGGAAGGGTGATCGCCGAGTCCAACGCCATCCTGTGGTTCCTGGCCGAGGGCACGCCCTATCTGCCGGAGGACCGCTTCGCCCGGGCCAAGGTACTGCAATGGCTGTCCTTCGAGGGCGACTATGTGCAGGCCACCGTCGCCACGCTGCGGCACTGGGTCATGACCGGCAAGGCGGCCCGCCGCCCCGCCGCGCTGGTTGAGGCCAAGCGCGAAGGCTCGCTGAAGACCCTGGCGATCCTGGACCGCGAACTGTCCGGCCGCGCCTGGCTCGCCGGGCCGGCCTACGGCATCGCCGACATCGCCGTCTTCGCCTATGTCCACCGGGCGGAGGAGGCGGGGCTGCCGCTGGCGGACTTCCCGAACGTGACGGCCTGGATCGACCGGGTGCGGTCGCAGCCGCGCTTCCTGGCCGAGACCTTCCCGTACTCGATTGATCCGCACTCGGCGAACGAGCTGCCCTGAGCCCATCCGATACTGCTACTGGCGTGGCCGCCTGACGGCGATTTTTCCGCTTCCGGTGCTCACGGACTCAAACGTCCGCTGCGCTCCGGTTCTCAAAATCACCGCCATTCGACTCACGCCAGCGCAGTCTCGGACGGGCTCAGACTGAGCCCTTATTCGGTCGAGCGGAACCAGCGCTCGCCGGTGTCCTCGGCCCGGCGGCGCTCCAGCTCCTCATTGTAGCGGCGCAGGGCGTAGGCCTCGCTGACATAGCCGATGATCCGCCGCTCCTGCGCGTCGCTGACCACCGGCAGGGTCTCGGTCTCCGCCGCCTGGAACAGCTCAAGCGCCGTGCGGACGGTCTGGCCCGGCAGCAGGATGTAGGCGGCGGCGTGGCGCAGTGCGCCGATCTCGGCGGTCTCCGCCTCGGCATCGTGGTCGGAATTGTGCGCGTCCGACACCTGCACCACCCCGGCGGCGCGGCCGTTGGCGTCGGTGACGAAGACGCGCTGGGTCGACCCCACCGGGAACTGCTTGCGGAAATCGGCCACCGTGGTCGTCTCCGGCACGCTGCGGGCGTCGCGGCGCATCAGCCGGGCGACGGTCAGGTCGCGGATCCAGCCGACATCCTGGGCGCCGCGGATCGCCTCGCCGCGCAGGTGGAAGCGCCAGGTGGCGAAGGAGTAGCCGAACAGGTGCCGCACCACTGCCGCCGCGACCACCACCCCGACCATCACGCCGATGGTGACGGAGAAGTCGCCGCTCAGCTCCAGCGCCAGGAAGGTCATGGTCAGCGGCCCGCCGATCACCGCGGCCGCCATCGACGCCATGCCGACCAGGGAATAGGCCAGGTGCTCGACCGGATGGCCGGGCAGGGCGAAGGCGGTCAGCTGGGCCAGGATGCCGCCGAACAGCGCGCCGGTCAGCAGCGAGGTGAAGAACAGGCCGCCGCGGAAGCCGGCGCCGAGCGAGATCGCTGCCGCCGCCGTCTTGGCGATCAGCAGCAGCACCAGAGCGGTCAGCGGCGGCGCCAGGGTCAGGTCGGCATAGAGCGCGCCATGGCCGGAGCTCAGCACCTCCGGGAAGCGCAGCGCCATCAGCCCGACGATCAGCCCGCCGACGGCGGGGCGCAGCAGCTGCGGCAGGGCCAGCTTGCGCATCGCCCGCTCGGTCCAGGTGACGCCCTGCATCATCAGGATGCCCAGGCCGGCGCAGGCCAGGCCGATCACCACGAAGATCGCGTAGTCGGCGGCGTGCAGGCCGGTGGTCCAGGTCACGGTCAGGAACGGGCCTTCGTCCAGCAGCACCCGCTCGACCGCCGTGGCCGCCAGCGCCGCCGCCACCACCGGCGCAAGCGTCGCCGCGGTGTAGGCGCCCATGATCAGCTCGAAGGCATAGAAGGTGCCGGCCAGCGGCGCGTCGAAGGCGGCGGCGATCGCGGCCGCGGCGCCGCAGCCGACCATGGTGCGCAGATCGGCCCGGCGCAGGCGGAAGATCTGGCCGATGCGCGAGGCGAAGCCGCCGCCGATCTGGGTGTAGCCGGCCTCCATGCCGACCGAGGCGCCGACGCCGCTGGACATCAGCGTGGCGCCGGCGACGACGAAGCCGTCGCGCAGCGACATCCGGCCGCCATAGAGGGCGTTGGCCTCGATCGGGTCGACCGGCGGGCGGGGGCGCCAGCGGCTGATCGCCCACATCACGCCGCCGAATCCCAGGCCGCCCAGCACCGGCACCAGCACGGTCAGCAGCGGGCTGGTGTCGATGCTGGCGCTGAGGCGCTGGCCGCCGGGCAGGTCGAACAGCAGCTCATGCATCAGCTGCAGGCCCCAGCGCAGGGCGACGACGCCGAGGCCGACGATCACCCCGATCGCCACTGCCAGCAGCGGCAGGGCGACCTCGTTGGCGCGCACGGCGCTGCGCAGCCGGGTCCACAGATGCAGGCGCTGCAGCTGCCGGCGCACCAGCGGGCCGCGCCGGGCGGAAGAGGTGATCGCGTCGTTTTCGGCCTGGGGCGTGGCCATGGTCGCCGCCGTGTCGGGAGATCCTGTCCTTGTGGCCGAGCCCGGGCGGCGGCGCAAGGGATGCGGGCTCGACGAATGGTCGCAACTGGGTTCTAAGGAACGCAGGGGGCGATGCCATGGGGATGACACGATGGTTCTGATCGGTTGCTTCCTGCCCTTCATCCTGGCGCTGGTCGGCGCCGTGGCCGGCCACCTGCTCGGCAGCGGCAGCGTCGGGCTGTGGGGCATGGGCATCGGCTTCGCCGCCGGCCTCGCCCTGGCCGCGGTGATCGGCGCCCTGGCGCTGCAGTCCAAGCGCGACTGACCGGGCCTGCCGCCGGAACTGAAATTTCCCGGCCGCTATTGAGAGAATCAGCGTGAACAACGGTGAGGTGCCGCGATGGGCACCATTCTGCTGATCATCCTGATCGTCCTGCTGGTTGGCGCCTTCCCGTCCTGGCCCTACAGCAGCGGCTGGGGCTACGGGCCGAGCGGCCTCTTGGGCGTGATCGTCATCGTCCTGCTGATCCTGGTGCTGATGGGACGGATATAGCCCTGGCCATGCGGGCAGAGTCGCCCCAGGTCGACAGCCAGATCAGGAGATCGGTGATCGCGGCGATCGCCGCGTAGAGCCGGCCCTGCGCATGGCCGGGCCCCAGCTGGGCCTCGGCCATGCGGAGATGGTCGATCTCCTCGACATTGATGTCGCGGATGATGGCGCCGACGCCGTCGTCCTTGCCGGCGAGGAAATGCAGCTGGTCGCCCAGATGGCGATGCACCGCGGCCTCGACCGCGGCGGTGCAGATCCAGACCATGCGCCGTCCGGCCAGGGCGGTGGCGAAGCCCAGCACGAAGCCGCCCAGGCTCCACAGCCGCATCACCCGGCAGGGGCGCGAGTTGCGGGTCGGCATGGCGCTGCGGAACAGGCGGCAATGCCGGATCTCGTCGGCCCGCATCGCCTCCAGGCGTGGCACCAGGTCCGGCCACAGCCGGCGGGCGACGGCGATCTGGGCGCCGTAGATGCGGATGGCGCCGGACTCGCCAGCATGGTTGACGCGCAGGATCCGGGCGATGGTCAGCCGGTCGCGGCGCGAGACGCCGGCTGTCGGGCTGGCGGCGAGGGCGGCATCGAGCGACGCGTCGTCGACGGCCATGGCGCTCAGGTCCCCCGCGGCTTGGCCCGGGCCGTGGCCGGAGCGGCCAGCGGGTCGTCGGGCCAGGGGTGGCGCGGGTAGCGGCCGCGCATGTCCTTTCGCACCTCGGCATAGCTGCCGGCCCAGAAGCCGGCGAGGTCGCGGGTCACCTGCAGCGGCCGGCCGGCGGGGGACAGCAGGTGGATCGCCACCGGCACCCGGCCACCTCCGACGCGCGGCGTCTCGGCCTGGCCGAACATCTCCTGCAGCTTGACCGCCAGCACCGGCTGGGCCGGGTCGGCATAGTCCAGCGCCGCGCGGCGGCCGCTGGGGATCGGGATCGTGGCAGGCGCCAGCGCGTCCAGCGCGCGCTGGCGCTCCCAGCCCAGAGCCGTCGACAGGATCTGCGCCAGGTCCAGCCGATCGAGATCGGTCCGCCGGCGCATGCCGCCGAGATGCGGCCCCAGCCACTCCGCCAGCGTCTCCGTCAGCGCCGCATCCGACCAGTCGGGCCAGGCCTCGCCCTCCACCGCCCGGGCGAAGCCGGTCCGCCGGCGCAGCGCCACCGCGCCGTCGCGCCAGGGCAGGGCGTCGAGGCCCAGCCGCCGCACCCCCTCCAGCAGCGCCGCCGCGACGGCGGCCGGGTCCGGGGTCGGCAGCGCCGCATCGGCCAGCACCAGCGCGCCCAGCCGGCGCTGGCGGCGGGCGGCGACGGCCTGCTCGGCCGGGTCCCAGGCGACCGTCTCGACCCAGGCGATGCGGTCGCCCAGCACCGCCTCCAGCGTCGCCTCGTCCAGCGGCGCGGCGGCGAGGATGCGCGCCTCGCGCCCGGCATCGTCGGTCTCGGCGACGGCGAGGGTGTCCGCGCCGGCCAGCGGATCACTGTCCCGCAGCGCGGCGCCCCGGCCATTGGCCAGCAGGAAGCTGCCGCGGCTGCCGGGCCGGCGCCTGGCGACGCGGTCGGGATAGGCCAGGGCCAGCAGGGCACCGGCGTCTTCCGCCCGGCCGCCGCCCTTCAGGTCGAAGCGCCGGGCGATGTCGCGCGCGGCCTCGCGCAGCCGGGCCACGCCGGGGTCGCCCCGGTCGCGATGCAGGAGCTCGATCGAGCTGCGCAGGTCGGTCTCCGGCGAGGGCCGCCGGCCCTCCAGGATCGCCGCCAGCTCCGCCGCCGTGCCGCCGACGCCCTCGACCCTGGCGCGCAGCACCATATGGGCCAGGCGCGGATGCAGCGGCAGCCGGGCCATCGCCTTGCCATGCGCCGTGGGCCGTCCGTCGGGACCGATGGCGCCGAGATCGGCCAGCAGCGCGCGGGCCTGCCCCAGCGCGGCGGCTGGCGGCGGGTCCAGCCAGGCCAGGTCGGCCCCGTCCACGCCCCAGAGCGCCAGCTCCAGCGCCAGCGGCGCCAGGTCGGCGACCAGGATCTCGGGCGGGTCGAAGGGCGCCATGGCGCCTTCGCCGGCCTTCGCCCACAGCCGCCAGCACACGCCCGGCTCGGTGCGGCCGGCGCGGCCGCGGCGCTGGTCGGCGGCGGCGCGGGCGATGGTCACCGTCTCCAGCCGGCTCATGCCCGTGCGCGGGTCGAAGCGCGGCGCCCGGGCCAGGCCGCTGTCGATCACCACCCGCACGCCCTCGATGGTCAGGCTGGTCTCGGCGATGTTGGTGGCCAGCACCACCTTGCGCGTGCCGGCCGGCGCCGGGCGGATCGCCTGGTCCTGCGCCGCCGCCGGCAGGTCGCCATAGAGCGGCGCCACCGCCACGCCGTCGCCCAGCCCGGCCAGCTTCGCCTGCACCCGTCGGATCTCGCGCGCGCCGGGCAGGAACACCAGCAGGCTGCCCGTCTCCCCCGCCAGCGCGTCGCGCACCGCCCGGGCGACGGCGTCCTCGATCGGCTCGCCGGGCCGCGGCGGCAGATGGCGGGTCTCGACCGGCCAGGCCCGGCCCTCCGAGGTGACGACCGGCGCGTCGCCCAGCAAGCGCGCCACAGGCCCGCCGTCCAGCGTCGCCGACATCACCAGCAGGCGCAAATCGTCGCGCAGCGCCGCGGTCTCCAGCGCCAGGGCCAGGCCCAGATCGGCGTTCAGGCTGCGCTCGTGGAACTCGTCGAAGATCACGGCGCCGACGCCCTCCAGCGCCGGGTCGTCCTGCAGCATCCGGGTCAGGATGCCCTCGGTCACCACCTCGATCCGGGTGTCCGGGCCGATCCGGCGGTCCATGCGGATGCGGTAGCCGACGGTGTCTCCGGCCTTCTCGCCGAGCAGCGCGGCCATGTGGCCGGCGGCGGCGCGGGCCGCGATCCGCCGCGGCTCCAGCATGATGATCCGGCCGCCCCTCAGCCAGGGCTCGTCCAGCAGCGCCAGCGGCACCCGCGTGGTCTTGCCGGCGCCGGGCGGCGCCTGCAGCACGGCGCGCCCGCGCTCCGCCAGGGCGGCGCGCAGCGGCGGCACTGCGGAGTCGATCGGGAGAGGGGCCAAGGGCGGCGGCATTGGCTTGGTCACGCGGTGAAAGGCCAGACGATCGGGATCAGCAGGACCGAGACGGTGATGATGACGGCGTCGAGCGGCAGGCCGACGCGCCAGAAGTCCGACACCTCATACCCGCCCGGGCCCATGATGAGCGTGTTGTTCTGATGCCCGAAGGGGGTCAGGAAGTCGCAGCTGGCGCCGATGGCGACGGCGATCAGGAACGGGTCGGGGCTGAGGCCCAGCTGCTGGGCGATGCCGATCACGATCGGCGCCATGATCACCACCGTCGCGGCGTTGTTCAGCATCGGGGTGACGGCCATGGTCGCGGCCAGCACCACGGCCAGCACCAGATGCGGCGGCAGGTCCCGGGCCAGGGCGGCGATGCCGTCGGCCATCAGCTGCGCCGCGCCGGTGGTCTCCAGCGCGCCGCCCACCGGGATCATCGCGCCCAGCAGCACCACGACCGGCCAGTCGATCGCGGTGTAGAGGTCCCGCAGCGGGATGGCGCGGACGGCCAGCATGCCCATCACCGCCAGGGCGAAGGCGATGGTGGCGTCGACGGCGCCGGTCGCGGTGGCGGCGATGGCGGCGACGAACAGGGCCAGCGGCAGCCACAGGTTGCGGCTGCGCAGGGTCAGCCGGCGCTGCGCCAGCGGCAGGCAGCCCAGCGCCTGCAGCGTGTCCGGCAAGGTGTCGGCGTCGCCCTGCAGCAGCAGCACGTCGCCGGGCTCGATGGCGATGTCGCGCAGCCGCTGCTTCACCGGATGGCCATGGCGCGAGACGGCCAGCAGGTTGACCCCATGGCGACGGCGCAGGTCGAGCGCGGCCGGGCTGGACCCGCGGATCCAGGCATTGGCCGGCACCACCGCCTCGGCGGTGACCAGGCTGCCCAGGCCGCCGGCCTCGGGCGGCCGTTCGGCCGCCAGCACGATGTCGCCGTCGCCCAGCGCCTGCTCCAGCGCCTGGGTGTCGGCCTGCACCATCAGCAGGTCGCCGGGCGCCAGATGCTCCAGCCGGATCAGCCCGGCGACGCGGCGCTGGCCGCGGACGAGGCCGAGCACGACGATCCGGCCTTTCTGCGCCTCCTCGAACGCCATCACCGACCGGCCGGCCATCCTCGACTTCTGGGTGACCTCGACCTCGGTGGCGTAGCGGCTGATCTCGAAGCTCTCCTCCTCCGCCTTCCGGCCGCGGCGGCTGGACGGGATCAGCCGCCAGCCGATCAGCAGCATGTAGGCCAGGCCGGCGACGGTCAGCGGCAGGCCGACCGCGGTGAAGTCGAACAGGTGGAACGGCTCGCCCATCGCCTTCTCGCGGAAGGCGGAGATCAGCAGGTTCGGCGGCGTGCCGATCAGGGTGACGGTGCCGCCCAGCAGGGTGGCGAAGGACAGCGGCATCAGGATCGCCGAGGGCGAATAACCGGATTTGCGCGCGCCCTGGATCGCCACCGGCAGCACCAGCGCCAGCGCCCCGACATTGTTCATGAAGGCCGAGATCAGGGCGCCGAAGCCGCACAGCACCGCCATCTGGGCGAAGCGGCCGTCGGCGACGCGCGCCAGCGCCGCGACCATGCGGTCGACCGCGCCGGACAGGGCCAGCGCCCGGCCGATCACCAGCACCGCGGCGACCGTGACCACGGCCGGGTTGCCGAAGCCGGAGAAGGCGTCGTCGGCCTTCACCAGCCCCAGCAGCACGGCGGCCAGCAGCGCTCCGACCGCGATCAGGTCGAAGCGGATGCGGTTCCACACGAACAAGGCCAGCGTCGCGGCCAGCAGGGCGACGATCGCGATCTGGTCCTGGGTCATCCGGCCTCTGGTCCGTTCGGCGGTCTGGGACTGCTATCTACACCCCGGCGCGCCGGATCGTGCCCGTCATGCGGGCATCAGTAGCCGAGCGTCACCATCGAGTAGATGTCGGTGCCCATCTCCACCGCCTCCAGCGCCGGGCTCTTGCGGCCGCCGGTGACGGTGCCGCGCACGACCAGGGGCCGTCCGGGGGCCAGGCGGCTGCGGTCGGGGTCCATCGCCGCGGCGAGGGACGGAGAGAAGCGGATCAGGGTCTTGTCCCGCAGGATCGCGCCCTCGGGACGGCCGGACCCGTCGGTCAGCACGAAGTCGATCAGGCCGCTCTTCTCGGTCAGCATCGGCCGGGCCGGGACATAGACGGTGGTGGCGGGGGCCTGGGCCACCACGACCGGCGCCTGGGCCATCACCACCGGTGCCGGGGCGGCGCGGGCCGGGGCCACGGGCGCCGGCTGGACCGGGCGCGGCGGCACGGTCGTGACCGGAGGGGCGGCGCCGCCGCGCGGCCGGCTGGTGGTCGATATGAGCACGATCGCGCCCCAGGCGGTGCGGCGGATGCATGCCGACCTGGCCGCCGCCGGCACCGACCTGCTCGACGCCCCGGNGGCCACCACGACCGGCGCCTGGGCCATCACCACCGGTGCCGGGGCGGCGCGGGCCGGGGCCACGGGCGCCGGCTGGACCGGGCGCGGCGGCCACGACGCGGGGCGGAGCATAGGTGACGGCCGGCGGCGGCGCCACCGGGGCGGGGGCGGCGGCGACCACCCGCGGGGCGGTGTAGGCCGGCGGCACCGGCTTCGGCCCGGGCAGGGGCTCGGTCCTGACCGGCGTGGCCCGCTGCGCCGTCTCCGGCTCGGTCGAATACGCCCAGGGGGTGACATCGGTGCAGGCTGCCAGGCCGACCGTGGCGACGGTCGCGACCATCGCCATGCGGGACATGCTCTCTCTCATCTCGGACGCCCTCACTGCTCGGCCGCCGGTCGGTGCTGCGCCGGCTTCAATACGGAAGTATGACTCTGATTTCTCATAAACAGATGTGAAACAATCGGATACCGAAATTGATCACCCCCTGAGAGGAAGAGGGGCGCCATGCGCGGAAGCGGCTTGCACCCCCGGAATACGGCGGGTAGAGGACGCGATCCCGGTCTGTCCGTCTTGTCGTTCCCTGCCCTGGAGTGCCCTGCCATGTCCGACAGCGTCGAGAGCGTCCGTGCCCCGCACGACGATGCCGACAACCCGCTGAAGACGCCGCGGCTGGAGAAACTGCGGGCGCTGCGGGAGAAGGGCATCGACCCCTACCCCTATCACTACGAGAAGAATGCGGACGCCGCCGGGCTGCAGGCGCGCTATGCCGAGCTGCCGGCCGAGGCGGAGAAGCCGGAGGATGTGGTCCGCATCGCCGGCCGCATCCGGGCCTACCGCAACAGCGGCATGTTCATCGACCTGCACGACGTCAGCGGCAAGATCCAGGTGTTCTGCCACAAGGACTATGCCGACCCGGCGACGCAGGAGCTGGTCGGGCTGCTCGACATCGGCGACCTGATCGGCGTCGAGGGCTTCATCCGCCGCACCAAGCGCGGCGAGCTGACCATCAACGTCCAGCATGTCGACCTCCTGGCCAAGACGCTGCTGCCGCTGCCGGAGAAGTATCACGGCCTGACCGATGTCGAGGCGCGCTACCGCCAGCGCTATCTCGACCTGATCATGAGCGAGGAGAGCCGCGAGACCTTCCGCGCCCGCAGCCGGATCGTCGCCGACATCCGCCGGCTGATGCAGGACCGCGGCTTCCTCGAGGTCGAGACGCCGATGCTGCACCCGATCCTGGGCGGCGCCTCGGCCAAGCCGTTCGTGACGCATCACAACACGCTCGACATGGATTTGTACCTGCGCATCGCGCCGGAGCTGTACCTGAAGCGGCTGATCGTCGGCGGCGTGTCGGAGCGGGTGTTCGAGATCAACCGCAACTTCCGCAACGAGGGCATCTCGACCCGGCACAATCCGGAGTTCACGATGCTCGAGCTGTACCAGGCCTATGCCGACTACACCGACATGATGGCGCTGGCCGAGGACATCTTCGCCACGGCGGCGAGGGCAGCGACCGGCGGCACCACGGTGACCTTCGGCGAGCACAGGATCGAGTTCGGCGGCCAGTACCGCCGCGCCCCGATGACCGAGCTGGTGAAGGAAGCGACCGGCGTCGACTTCCTGCAGATCCAGGGCGCCGAGGCCGCGCGGGAAGCCGCCCGGGGTCTCCAGCTCAAGGTCACCGGCAAGGAGAACTGGGGCCAGGTGGTGGAGCTGGTGTTCGGCGAGACGGTCGAGCACACGCTGATCCAGCCGACCCATGTCACCGACATGCCGAAGGAGATCTCGCCGCTGGCCAAGGCGCACCGCACCGACCCGCGCCTGACCGAGCGGTTCGAGACCTATGCCAATGGCTGGGAGCTGGGCAACGCCTTCTCCGAGCTCACCGACCCGCAGGACCAGTATGAGCGCTTCGCCGCCCAGGTCGCGGCGCGCGACGCCGGCGACGACGAGGCCCAGATGATGGACCGCGACTACGTCACCGCGCTGGAATACGGCCTGCCGCCGACCGGCGGCATGGGCATCGGCATCGACCGGCTGGTGATGCTGGTGACCAACTCGGCCTCGATCCGCGACGTCATCCTGTTCCCGACCCTGCGGCCGCGGAAATAGGGGGGCTCCCTCCTTTTCCAAGGAGCGCGAGGTTATCGGAAGAACGGCTTTCGCGTGACCTCTCCCGCCTGGCGGGAGAGGTCGGGCTCGCGTTAGCGAGACCGGGTGAGGGCTGGTCCCGGCCTCGACAAAACCTCCTCACCCGGAGGCGCAAGCGCCTCCGACCTCTCCCGCAAGCGGGAGAGGCAAAACAACGATTCTGGTCTCTGACTCTCCAACCCAAGCCGTCATTGCGAGCGCAGCGAAGCAATCCATGCAGCAGCTTGCACGGGACGATGGATTGCNGGCGCAAGCGCCTCCGACCTCTCCCGCAAGCGGGAGAGGCAAAACAACGATTCTGGTCTCTGACTCTCCAACCCAAGCCGTCATTGCGAGCGCAGCGAAGCAATCCATGCAGCAGCTTGCACGGGACGATGGATTGCTTCGTCGGCTTTGCCCCCTCGCAATGACGGTGAGGGGAGGCGACGCAGCGATCAGCTGCTGTCCGGTTTCGACGGCGGTGGCGTAAGCCGGCCGGCGATGGACTCATCCGCCGGTCGAGGCCAGGCCTCGGCAGGCTCGGCCGTCTCCGCCACGACCTCGACGGTCACCGCCTCATCCGCCCATCCCGGCGGCAGCCAGGACGGGTCGGGCGGGAGGCCGATCCTGCGGCTCACCGCGCGCACGAATTCCTCCGGCGACAGCAGGTCCAGCTGCACGTCGAGAACCTCGTCCTCGGTCAGCCTCTCCCGGACCAGCAACCGGACGCGTTCGGCGTCTTCCGGCTCGGCGGGCCTGGCGATCGCCTTCACCGCGGTCTCGACCGCCTGCTCCCGCTTCGCCCGGCGGCGTTCCTGCTCACCGGATGCGATCCGCGCCTGCATGCGCAGGTAATAGTCACGCCGGATCCGCTCGGTCATGGCGATCGACAGGCGCACCGAGCGGGAGAGGCGGGACTGCATCAGCGGATAGTCCGGCATCTCGGCGCCGCGCAGGACCCGCTCGTGCTCCCGCACGGTGGCCCGCATGGTGCGGATGTCGAGATCCACCACCTCGCGCAGCCGGTCCAGCGCCCACTCCGTCCAGTGCAGGTCGGTGTCGCGGGGCTTGATCGGACCAGAGTCGGGCTGCGCCATGTCCATAGAACATATCATGAACTATATCGATGCGATCGCGCAATGAACATGATGTTTACTGCGATCGCATAGCCCACCGCCGTCATTGCGACCCCGGCTTCGCCTCCTCGCAATGACGGCAAGGGGGGCGTTGAGAAAAGCTCCCGCAAGCGGGAGAGGCACCGCGTCGGGTCACTTGAAGTCCCGGCTCTTCAGCGTCACCCGGTGGCCGCGGCCGGCGGCGGCGCGGGGGCGGCGCTGGGCCTCGGGGTCCAGCACCACCTGGTCGGTGCCGCGGGCCAGCACCGGCAGCTGGTCGGTCCAGTCGACGAAGCGCTCGGCCACCACATGGATCACCTGGTGCTCGCCCTCGCCGACCTTCTGCACCCGGCCCTCGCAGGCCAGCAGGCGGCCGGCATAGACGGCGCGGCGATACTGCTCCGACACCTGCGACCAGACCACGATGTTGGCGGCGCCGCTCTCGTCCTCGACGGTGACGAAGATGGTGCCGTTGGAGGTCTGCGGCCGCTGCCGGAACAGCACGATGCCGGCAATGCGGATGCGGGCGCCGTCGCGGGTCCCGTCGTCGCGCAGGCTGCGCGCCGGGACGATGCCGAGCCGCGTCAGCGCCGGGCGCAGCAGCGCCAGCGGGTGGCGGGTCAGCGACAGGCCGGTGGTGGCGTAGTCCTCCAGCACCTCCAGCCCCGGCGGCAAAGGCGGCAGCTCCGCCGCCGCCTCCTCGAACAGCGCCAGCTGGTCCGGGCGGGCGGCGAATAGCGGCAGGGCCTCGCCCTCCACCCCGGCCACGGCCCACAGCCCCTGCTGCCGGTCGAGCCCCATCGAGCCGAAGGCGGCGGCCTCGGCCAGCCGGTTCAGGGCCCGGGACGTGACGCCGGCGCGGCGGGCCAGATCGGCCGGCGCGGCGTAGCCGGCGCCGCGGCGCTCGACGATTTTCTTGCCCTCCTCCTCGTTCAGCCCCTTCACCAGCCGCAGGCCCAGGCGCACGGCGTGGTCCTGGCCGCCGGTCGGCTCCAGCGTGCAGTCCCAGGCGCTGCGGTTGACGTCGACCGGCCGGATCTCGACGCCGTGCTCGCGCGCGTCACGCACCAGCTGGGCCGGGGCGTAGAAGCCCATGGGCTGGGAGTTGATCAGGGCGCAGCAGAACACCTCGGGATGGTGGTGCTTGACCCAGGCGCTCTCATAGACCAGCAGGGCGAAGGAGGCGGCATGCGCCTCGGGGAAGCCATAGCTGCCGAAGCCCTTGATCTGGTTGAAGCAGCGCTCGGCGAAATCGCGCTCATAGCCGTTGTCGACCATGCCCTCGATGAAGCGCGTCTCGTAGCGATGGATCGTGCCCTCGTTGCGGAAGGTGGCCATGGCCCGGCGCAGCCGGTCGGATTCGCCGGGCGTGAACCCTGCGGCGACGCTGGCCAGCTTCATGCCCTGCTCCTGGAACAGCGGCACGCCCAGCGTCTTCTCCAGGACGCTGCGGATCTCCGGCTTCGGATAGGTCACCGGCTCGATCCCGTCGCGGCGGCGCAGATAGGGATGCACCATGTCGCCCTGGATCGGCCCCGGCCGGACGATCGCGACCTCGATCACCAGGTCGTAGAACCTTTTCGGCTTCAGCCGCGGCAGCATCGATTGCTGGGCCCGGGATTCGACCTGGAACACGCCGATCGAATCGGCCCGGCTGAGCATCTCGTAGACCTCGGGGTCCTCGCGCGGCGTCATGCCGAGGGCCAGCGGCTGCGGGTATGTCTCCGGATAGTGCTGGTTCATCAGGTCGAAGCAGCGCTTCAGCGCGGAGAGCATGCCCAGCGCCAGCACGTCGACCTTGAGCATGCCGACCGCGTCGAGGTCGTCCTTGTCCCAGCAGATGACGGTGCGGTCGTCCATCGCCGCGTTCTCGATCGGCACCATCTCGTCCAGCCGCCGCCGGGCGAAGACGAAGCCGCCGGTGTGCTGGCTGAGATGGCGGGGGAAGCCCATCAGCTCGACCGCCAGCCCCAGCGCCAGGCGCAGCCGGGGATCGGCCGGGTCCAGCCCGGCCTCGCGCACCTGACCCTCGTCCAGCCCGTTCATGCTCCAGCCCCAGACCGAGCCGGACAGGGCGCTGATCATGTCCTCCGACAGGCCCATCGCCTTGCCGACATCGCGCACCGCGGCCCGGGTGCGATAGCAGATCACGGTCGCGGTCAGGGCCGTGCGGTGGCGGCCGAACTTCTCGTAGATGTGCTGGATCACCTCCTCGCGCCGCTCATGCTCGAAATCGACATCGATGTCGGGCGGCTCGTTGCGCTCCTCGCTGACGAAGCGCTCGAACAGCAGGTCCATCTGGATGGGGTCGATGGCGGTGATGCCGAGGCAGTAGCAGACGACGCTGTTCGCCGCCGAGCCGCGGCCCTGGTTCAGGATGCCGATCTCCTTCCGGCTGGCAAAGGCGACGATGTCGGCCACGGTCAGGAAGAAGGGGGCGTAGTCGCGCCGGCCGATCAGATCCAGCTCGCGGTCGATCTGGGCCTGCACCTTCTCGGGCACGCCGCCGGGATAGCGCCGGGCCGCGCCCTCGCGGGTCAGCTGCTCCAGCCGCTCCTGCGCCGGGATGCCGTCCGGTGTGATCTCCTCGGGGTACTCGTAGGCCAGCTCGTCCAGGCTGAAGCGGCAGCGTTCGGCGATCTCGACCGTCCGCTCCAGCGCCTCCGGGTGGTCGCGGAACAGCCGCGCCATCTCCTCGGGCCCCTTCAGGTGCCGCTCGGCATTGGCCTCCAGCCGCCAGCCGGCATCGTCGATGGTGCAGTGCTCGCGGATGCAGGTGACCACGTCCTGCAGCCGCCGCCGCTCCGGCACGTGGTACAGCACGTCGTTGGTGGCGACCAGCGGCACCCGCACCCGCCGCGCCAGCTCGGCCAGGTCGGCCAGGCGGCGGGAATCGTCGCCGCGGTAGCGGTGGCTGGCGGCCAGGAACAGGCGCTTCGGCGCCTCGGCCCGCAGCCGGGCCAGATGGTCGGCGAAGGCGTCGTCGATCCGGTCCGGCGGCAGCGCCACCAGGATCTGCCCGTCCAGCCAGGGCGGCAGGTCGGCGAAGGCCAGGTCGCACTGCCCCTTCCTCGCCCGCCGGTTGCCGATGGTCAGCAGCCGGCACAGCCTGCCATAGGCGGCGCGGTCGGTCGGATAGCACAGCAGGCCCGGGGCATCGATCAGGTCCAGCCGGCAGCCGACGATGTAGGGGATGCGGCTGGCCTTCTGCCGGTCCTCGTCGCGGTTGGCGATGACATGGCCGCGCACGATCCCGGCCAGGGAGTTGCGGTCGGTCACGGCGATGGCCGACAGGCCCAGCAGGATCGCCGTCTCCACCAGCTCCTCCGGATGCGACCCGCCGCGCAGGAAGGAGAAGTTGGTGGTGACCTGCAGCTCGGCATAGGCGGTCATGGCGGGGCCGCCTTTCGCCGGGATCCCTTACCAAGTCCCCCCTCCCCTTGCGGGAGGGGGRYAGGGGGAGGGGNGCCGAAATCCTCCCGGATCTCATCCTCGGCCCGGTCCGCGACGCAAGGGAAATGAACGCCTCTCGGCAGATTCCGTCGGCGTCTGAACATCCGGCCATGCAGATTCCATCGCGGTGGCGCGCCCCTGCAGCAGCGCGCAGCACCGGGCGGTGGCGGCCCTCATCCCCGCAAGCGGGACCTTTTCAGAATGGAGCTACCCCGCTCCTTTCTTGTCCCCCCTCCCCTTGCGGGTGGGGGGCAGGGGGAGGGGTCTGCGCGCGTCCGCGCGCGAATGGGCAAAGGACAGGTTTCGCCGCCGGGGCCAGATCACTAAGTTTCTGGCCGGCTCTGGCGTTGAAAACCCCCTCCCCCTATCCCCCTCCCGCGAGGGGAGGGGGGACTCGGAGAACTACTCCCCCCGCAGCAGCGTCTGCAGCGGGGCGGCCTGGCGCAGGATCGGCGACTTGATGACGATGTAGCTGAAGTATTTCTCGATGCCGAGGCGCCGGTCCAGCAGCGCCTCCATCACCTGCTGGTAATGGGCGATGCTGCGGCACAGGAAGCGCAGCAGGTAGTCGTAGCCGCCGCTGACCATGTGGCATTCCAGCAGCTCCTCGACCGTCGCCAGCCCGGCCTCGAAGCGGATGAAGTCCTCGCGCCGGTGGTCGCTCAGCGTCACCTCGGTGAACACGGTCACGGTCTCGGTCAGCTTCGCCAGGGCGATGCGGGCGCCGTAGCCGATGATGTAGCCCGCCGCCTCCAGCCGCTTCACCCGCTGCAGGCACGGGCTGGGCGACAGGCCGACCGCGTCGGCCAGCGCCGCGTTGGTGATCCGCCCGTCGGCCTGCAGCCGGGCCAGGATGGCGATGTCGATCCGGTCCAGCTTCGGCGCGCCCGCCATCCTGCCCTCGTCCGCTCGGCCGCGGGACTCAGCCCCGCAGCGCCTCTTGGTGAGCTTTTGCCAGTTCCGCCATGCTGGTGAAGCGGAAATCGACCCTGGGCTCGGTCGCCGGCTTCATGGTGGCGCCGAAGCCGCCCTCGGCGTGGCGGCGATGGATCCAGCAGGTGGCCAGCCCCGCCGCCGTCGCCGGTTCGTGGTCGTGGAACAGGCTCTCGGCCGTGTGCAGCACCTCGCCCGGGGCGATGCCCATGCCGCCCAGCTTTTCCAGCATGTAGTCGAAGTTGCGCGCCGCCGGCTTGTAGCTGCCGATGTCCTCGGCGGTGAAGACGGCGTCGAACTCGACCTGCAGCCGGACATTGCTGAGGGCGAAGCTGGCATTGTCGACATTCGAGAGGATCGCCAGCTTGTAATACTTCTTCAGGTATTGCAGCGCGCCGGCGGTGTCGGCGAAGGCCGGCCAGTCCTTGATCGACCGGCCATAGGCCAGCGCCTCCTCCCAGCTCGCCGCCACGCCCCATTCCTCGGCCAGGCGCTTGTAGACGATGGCCAGCAGCTCGCTGTAGCGCCGCGCCGGGGTCCAGCGCTGCTGCGCCGATTCATGCCGGGCATGGGCCTCCAGGATCTGGTCACGGGTCAGCTTCGTTCCGGCGCGGGCGGTCAGCGGCGCCAGCGCGTTGACCATGCCGGTCTCCCAGTCGATCAGCGTGCCGTAGCAGTCGAAGGTCAGGATCTTGAAGTCGGTCAGCTTCATGGCGGATCTCCGGTGTCGATGCGTCGATGATGCGCCGCCGCTGCCGGCAGGGGCTGCGCAATGCGCCCCGGCGGCGGCAGAGGCTGGCGCGGTGTGGCCGTTCCGCAGCAGAAAATGCCGAGTCGATCGGACGACCGTTGCCGTGTCGCGCTTGCGTCATGGCGTGTCGGCTGCGGAGCGGGTGGCCCCCCCGAGTCGCGCGATGGTCGGGGACGGACGGCGATGGATCCCGTCCGGAGCCGCAGGAGAGTGGTGGAGATGGAAGCGCGTTCGGCCATGGCGATGGATCTGATGTCCCGGGCGCCGGGCTTCAGCCTGAAGCGGGACTTCTACACCAGCCCCGCCTATCACGCGCTGGACCTGGAGCACATCTTCTACAAGGAGTGGCTGTTCATCGGCCATGCCTGCGAGGTGACGCGGCCGGGCGACTTCCTGACCGTGCAGATCGGCGAGTATCCGGTGATCGTGGTGCGCGGCCGCGACCGCGCCATCCGCGCCTTCCACAATGTCTGCCGCCATCGCGGCTCGCGCCTGTGCACCGACGAGCGCGGCTCGCGCCCGCGGCTGGTGTGCCCCTACCACCAGTGGACCTACGACCTCGAGGGCAAGCTGATCTTCGCCCGCGACATGATGGACGACATCGACCCGGCGCAGTTCGGGCTGAAGCCGGTGGCCTGCCACGAGGTCGGCGGCTGGATCTTCCTCTCCCTGGCCGAGCAGCCGCGCGACTTCGAGCCGCTGCGCCGGATGGTCGAGCCCTATATGGCGCCGCATCTGCTGTCCGAGGCCAAGGTCGCCCACAGCTCGACCATCATCGAGCGCGGCAACTGGAAGCTGGTGATGGAGAACAACCGCGAATGCTATCACTGCTCCGCCAACCATCCGGAGCTGTGCCGCGTCTTCTCCGACCAGCCGACCCTGACCAGCGGCCAGAAGGGCATGGAGGAGGCCCCGCAGATCCTGGAGCATTGGCAGAGCTGCGAGGCGATGGGCCTGCCCAGCCGCTACCAGATCTCCGACGACATGCAGTACCGGGTGATGCGGGTGCCGTTCATCAACGACGCCGACTCCATGACCATGAGCGGCCGGCCGGCGGTGAGCCGTCTTCTCGCCGACTTCCCGACGGCGAAGCTCGGCTCGATGCTGCTGTACCACTACCCGAACAGCTGGAACCACCTGCTGGCCGACCACGCGCTGAGCTTCCGCATCCTGCCGATCAGCCCGACCGAGACCGAGGTCACCACCAAATGGCTGGTGCACAAGGACGCGGTTGAGGGTGTCGACTACGACCTGCAGGCGCTGACCGAGGTGTGGGCCGCGACCAATGACGAGGACCGCCGCATCGTCGAGGAGAACCAGCGCGGCATCCTGTCCCCGGCCTATGAGCCCGGCCCCTATTCGAAGCTGCATGAGGGCGCGGTGATCCAGTTCGTCGACTGGTACGCCGACGCCATGTCCCGCCGGCTCGGCGGCGGCACCGCCGCCACCCCGATCCGCGACGTGGCGTAGGGAGCGTCGGCTTGAAAGCGGGACTTGCGATTTCCGCGTTGCCTCTCCCGCCTGGCGGGAGAGGTCGGGCTCGCGCAGCGAGACCGGGTGAGGGCTGGCCCAGGCCTCGACAAACTCCCCTCACCCGGAGCCGCCAACGCGGCTCCGACCTCTCCCGCAAGCGGGAGAGGCGATGCGTTGTTCGATTGCGCCGGTCATTCTCCGGGAGATCGTCATGCCCGGCCCGCTGACCGCCACGCCGGCGCTGTGGAACGCCAAGACCGCGCGGCTGCGCTGCATCGGCATCCGCGAGGAGGCGCCGGACGTCCGCACCTTCCGCTTCGAGGCGGAGGACGGCAGCTGGTTCTCCTACCGCCCGGGCCAGTTCGTGACGCTGGAGCTGCCGGCGGGGCCGCAGCCGGTGCTGCGCACCTACACCCTGGCCTCCACCCCGTCGCGGCCGCACCACGCCAAGATCACCGCCAAGGTGCAGCCGGGAAGCGTCGCCACCCGCTGGCTGTTCGACAAGCTGAAGGTCGGCGACGCGCTGACGGCACACGGCCCCACCGGCCGCTTCTCGCTGCTCGACCATCCGGGCGAGCGCTATTTGTTCCTGTCGGCCGGCAGCGGCGCCACGCCGATGATGTCGATGGCGCGCTGGCTGTTCGACACCGCGCCGCAGACCGACGTCGTCTACGTCCATTTCGCCCGGCGGCCGCAGGACCTGCTGTTCCGGTCCGAGCTCGGCTACATGGCCGAGGTCGCGTCCGGCCTGCGCCTGCGCTTCGTCGTCACCGGCGCGCCGGCGGGCGAGGGCTGGTCCAGCGGCCGGCTGGAGCACGCCTTGCTGTCCGCCCTGTGCCCGGACGTCGCCGGCCGCACCGTGTTCTGCTGCGGCCCGGACCGGTTCATGGACGCGGCAAGGCATGTGGCGGGCGAGCTCGGCGTGCCCTCGGTGCGCTGGCATGAGGAGAGCTTCGGCGCCACCCCGGCGCCGGTGCCCGCCGCGTCCCCGATTGCGCCGCCGGCCGAGCCGGCGGGGGAGGGGATGCAGGTCGCCTTCACCCGCTCCGGCCGCAAGGCCACGGTGCTGCCGGGCCAGACGGTGCTGGAGGCGGCGGAAGGCTGCGGCCTGCGCATCCCCACCGCCTGCCGCCAGGGCCTGTGCGGCACCTGCCTGGTGCGCAAGCTGAAGGGCGAGGTGCGGATGGAGCATCTGGGCGGCATCGCCGACGAGGAGATCGCCGAGGGCTGGATCCTCGCCTGCTGCTCCCAGCCCGAGACGGCGCTGGTCGAGGTCGAGGTGTAGGTCGCGGCTGCCGGCGGCAGGGCCGCACCGGCGGTGGGTGAGGCCGGGCTGCGGTCTTTGGCGACGCGCAGCGTGGCCAGGGTCTTCACGTCGCGGATCTGGCCGATGATGCCGCTGCGGCTGGACCGTTCATTTGCCGAGCGTTGCGGCATTGACTTCAGTCGTCATCTTCGTTTCCGGCAGCATCAAGCGTATATTTTCGAGCCTCTGCCAGAGTTGTCCTCTTGTTCCACTCCGGATGGCAATTTCCAATCATGCCTTCTACGTCGGAGATCGCGGCGTCTATTGCCGACATCTCTCGCCCGCCGATATAGACAGCCGGGGGTCGAGCTCGATCGGCAACAATGGTGATCAGTTTGTTTTCGTGGCGGAAATACAGCCGGTTGCCTTTGCTGAACCACTGCCGGATATAGCCGTTCTCTGCCAGGCGCCGCGACAAGGCGTCGATGTCCGACGGCTCGGGAACCGCGCGTATCAAGGCCCATCCACCTGTCGCGCATTGCTCGTACATGAAGGCATGGGAGAAGCACATGGCCGGCAGGCTCTCGAATGCCAGATCTCCTGCCTGTCCATCTTCAAGAAAGACAATTCTCTGCCATTCCGCATCCGGCGATGGAATCACCCCGAACCCCTCGAAATCGAGGCCAACTGCGATTGGGATGCATTGGTCAAAGCTGTGCTCCGGATCGTCCTCCAAGGCATCCTCGCAATAGGAGACAATGTCTCCAATCACTGTTGATATTCTCTCGGAGTAAAGTAATCCACCATCCATATTTCCCATGAATTTCAAAAATTCATCATAGCCGCTTGGTAACGTTCTGCGCAAAATCGTGGTCAATTCCAAAATATCGGAAATGGACGCTGGCCGAATTCCAGTAAGGAATTCGGGGTCGAATTTTTCGATCGTCTCTCTTAGATTTTCTGTCCATGGCATGACGAGAGATTCCTAGCCGTGACCGCGAGCATATTCGGAGATCGTATGTTTGTTTAAGTCGCAGTTTTCACATGGGTGCATCTGATTCTCCGCGCCGGGCCAACGCTCGTCCTCTGGAAAATCGTATTTCTTGAGATTGTCTGGAAGTTCGTCTCCGGGGAATATGGTCTCGTGCCCGGTGATCGGGCTGTCCGATGCATGAGCGGCAGATGCCGCGCGAGGCTCGGCGCAGTTGGTCGGAGGGAGGTTGCGTCCCGGGGCGTTGCCGAGACGTCCAGCAAGCTCGGGATCGGTGCGGCCTCTCACCCGCCAGACAGGGCCGTTGACGGCACCGGCATCGCGACTGGCCACACGTGCGCCGTCGACGACGAAAGGCTCGGACGGTCTGCCCAATGGGAACTGCCTGTTCAATATGTCCTCGACGTATGGAGCGGCACGCCTCCCCGCCCTACCGGACAGACCCACCGAACGGCTTCCATCGGCGTGAGTGTAGAGATCTATGCATCCGGGGTTGAGCTTCTTGGGCATCTTAATTCTGCCGAACAGCTGCATCCGCTCGCCATTGACGGTGTCGAGCGCCTGACGCACCTGCCCGGCAGCGTGATAGGCCTCCGGGGTTCGGGGCGGCCAGGAACTCTCCGGCGCGGCCTCCAGCGCCGGCCTTCTGGGGGCCGGCGGCAGCGCCCGCGGCGGCGGCCGGACCGATGGCGGCTTGTCCGCCCGCGCGGCGGCCCGGGCGGCCCGCGCGCTCTTCACCGCGCCCGCCAGTTTCCCCAGCCCCTTGAACGCCCCCTTCATCGCCGCGCCGATGGCGAAGGCTGTCAGCGACGGCATCGGCACGCCGCCGATGATGACGTTCGGGCTCGCCGTCACCGTGGTGCCGATCGGTACGCCGAGCGGCGGGTCGCTCGGCCCGACCTTGAACGACGAGAACACGCAGTGCTTGGTGATGTCGACGCCGATCCGCGCCGCCCGCATCCCCTCGATCCAGACGGAGGAGGAGCCGAGGAAGATCTCGAACATCGGGAAGTAGCCGCCGCACCAGATCCCCAACCCCATGTCGAGGCAGCGGCCGGCCGGCATGCCGTTGATCAGCACCGTGCCCGCCCCCGACAGGAACGGGATCGGGATCACCGGGCCGAAGCTGGGCAGCAGGATCGGCGGCGCCGGCGGTATCAGGTTCGGCGGATGGCTGTGGGCATGCGGCAGCCCGATGGCGAAGTCGAGGATCCGCACCGCCGGCAGCGCCGGAAACGGAATCGCCGAGAACGGGATCGAGATCAGCTGCTCGAGCGATGTCAGCGCGCCGAACACGGCGCCGGTCGTGGCCAGGGCGCCATCGGCGTCCTTGATCGCCTTCAGCGCGTCGCCCAGCTCGCCCGCCTGCCCCTTCAGGGCCCCCGGAATGTCGCCGACCGGGGTCGAGCTGATATGGCTCAGATCCATCGAGCTGGTGAAGCCCTGCTGGTCGAAGCCCTCGCCGGTGTGGGTCCAGACATCCAGCGGGTTGTACTCGCCGGCCGCGGACTGGGCCGTGTGCGCCGCGTTGCCGCCGCGGGCGATGGCCCCGCCGATGTCGTCCGGGTCAAGCGCCATGGCCGGCCTGCCCCAGCTGGTCCAGCTTGGCGCGGATGTCCGCGAGGCCGGCCTCCCGCACATCCTGCAGGGCCGGGTTGGTAATGCCGTCATACAGGCCCTGCGCATAGCGCCAGACCCGGGCGGCCTCCTCCGGCCGGTCCTGCTCGCGATACATCGCGGCGAGGTTGTCGCAGACGAAGGCCTCGCCGGGCCGGTTGCCCTGCGCCTGGAAGAACCGGCTGCCGACGCGCAGCGCCTCGAAGGCCTGCTCGAAATGGCCCAGCCGGTGCAGCGCGACGCCGAGATTGGTGTAGACCATCGGCGCCAGCTCGTTCAGCCTGTGCGCGACGCAGAGGTCGCAGGCCCGCAGGAACGCCTCCACCCCTTCCTCAGCCCGCCCCGCGGCCAGCAGCGTGTTGCCCAGGCCATAGGCGCCGACCGCCTGCTCCAGCGGCTCGCCGGCCGCCTCGGCGGCCTCGAGCTGCTGCCGCTGCAGCGCCTCGGACCGCGCATAGTCCCGGTTCGAATAGGCGAAGCCGGCCGCCATCATCAGGGTCCGCCGGCGATCCGACGGGGATGCCGGAGGCTGCTCCAGCATGGCGTTCACCCGCCGCTCCATCTCCTGCGGCGAGCACCAGAAGGTCTGCACGGCAGCCCGCGGATGGTCGGCGGCCGATAGGACCAGGGCCGGCGAACGCCGCTGGTCGAGCATCACGAATTTCAGCCGCGGGCTGCCGGCCTTGTCGGCCAGGAAGGCGACGGACCGGGTGAAGCCCTCAGGATCCTCGACCGCTTCCGGATCGATCAGGAAGGCCAGGCTGCCGATCTCCTCGGGCAGGCTCTCGGCCAGCCGCTCGGCGCGCCGGAGGAAGCGCCACGGCGCGGACAGTTCCTCGTCCTCATCCGCCGGGCCGCCCGCCACGCCGGCCTCCGCCAGGGCTTCCGCATGCTGCTCGACCTGCGCATCCAGGGCGTCGAGCAGGCCTTCGAACCAGCCGACGGGGTCGCGGAAGGGGGCCCGGTGCGCGATCACCAGATGACGAAACTCCTCCTGCTCCTCCAGCCCTCCCAGCAGCCGCAGGAAGATCCCCCGCATCTCCGGGTCGACGAGGACGATGCGGACCACTGCGTCCGGCTCGTCCAGGAAGTCCTCGATCTGGTCCAATTGCTCGGAGAAGAACGCGGTCAGCGGCATGCCGGGGCCCTCGCGTCGTGATCATCCGCGCTGCCGAAGCAGCGGTCTCAGCCGTCGGTCCGCCGGATCCTGCGCGGTCGCCGGGTCCTCTCATCCAGCGCGTCGGCGGGGACGTCCTGGGGCGACGCCGGGCCAGGCCTCACTGTCTTCTCGCCCAGCGCGGCGGCAGCGGTATCCTCCGGCGATGCCGCGCCGGGCTCCGAAGGCTTTCCGCCCGAGGCTTCGGCCACGATGTCCTCGGGGGATGCGGGGCCCGCGGGCTTCTTGTTCAAGGCATCGGCGGCGATGTCCTCCGGCGACGGGGCGGCGGCCGGCCGATCCTTCCGGCCCGGAGCCTCAGGGCCGTCCGCCTGTGCCGGTTCCATCGCGGCGGCGGCCGCCTCGGCCGCCGCTGCCGCAGGGGGGGCGGGCGCCTGCGGTGCCGCCGCGCCGGGCTGCCGCATGGGCGCCGCGCCGGCCGGCATCCCCGGCAGGGACGAGAGGGCCTGCGGCATACCGCCCGACGCCGGCAACCGGCCGCCGAAGCGAGCCGGCCGGGCCCGCGGCAAGATGGGGAAGGGAACCAGGTCGGGAAGCGACGGCAGCATGCCGCCCGCCAGCTCGCTCAGCCCGGCGGCGGGCAGGGACGCGGCGGCCTGGCCCGCCGGATCCTTGCCCGCCGCCGGCGCAGGCCCGGCCATCTGCTCCGTCAGCGGCCGGACCGTCTTGTTGGTGGCCTGATGGAGCGCGATGTCCTTCATGCCTTGGGCTGCCGCCATGGCGGGGGCGGTGATTCGAGTCCCGGCAAACACCATCTGGGTGGTCCTCCCTTGCGCTGCGGGCCGGTCAGTTCAGCCGGATCAGGGGGCCTTTCTGCGAAATGCCCTCGCCGTTCATCTCCAGGCTCGAACCGGCCGCCAGCTTCTTGATGTGGGTTCGGCCGCTGCTCACGACGCCCTCGTGATCGATCTGGACGGAATTGTCGTCGGCCTGCCACGCACAGACGAGGGTCTTGGAGTGAATTTGGACGCCCTCCTTGCTCATGTGGATCTGGTGGTCGCCCTCGCCGGCCGCGTCCTGGGTGACGGTCACGCCCTTGGTGTAGACCCCGTCGTCGGTGAGCGAGACGAAGTTGGCCGTATCGCCCTGCACGGCCTCCACCTTGGCGGTCGAGCGGATCTGGACGCCGGCATCGCTTAGCTGGATCGCATGGCCGCTGCCGAAGGAGATGGTGATGCCGGTGGCATCCATCCGGATCATGCTGCCCAGGTGCTGCAGCACGATGTCGGCCGGCGTCATCGTCGTCTGCGATGCCTGCACCGTGGCCATGTGCAGCGTCTGGGCCGCGGCCGTATAGGCGTTGCCGATGGTCAGCAGCTTGTTGTTGTTGACCATCTCGCTGGCGTCCTTCTGGGCGTGCAGGAACACCTCCTCGGCGCCCGCCTTGTCCTCGAAGCTCAGCTCGTTGAAGCCGGAGCCGCCGGGGCTCGACGAGGTCTTCAGCGAGGTCCGGGTCTTGTCCCCGGGCAGGGACAAGGGCGGCATCATCTCGCTGTTCGGCACCACGCCGACGACCATCGGCTTGTCCGGATCGCCCTCGACATAGGCGACCAGCACCTCCATGCCGATGCGGGGAATGGTCTGCGCACCCCAGTTGCGGCCGCCCCAGGGCTGGCTGACGCGCAGCCAGCAGGAATCCCTTTCATCCCCCCTGGCATAGCGGTCCCATGGGAAGCGGACCTTGATCCGGCCATACTGGTCGGTGTGGATCTCCTCCCCCGCCGGGCCGACCACGATGGCCGTCTGCACGCCGTCGATCCGCGGCTGCGGGGTCCGCTGCTCGGGCGTGTAGCGCACGGTCGCCGGGATCGCGACGAAGCGGTTGGCGTAGCGGGGCGGCTCGCCGCGGCTGTTGCTGTAGGTCGGGTCCTGCGCCATGTGCTGCACCGAGACGACGGCGTAGTCCGCGTTCTCGGCCGCCGCCGGATGGGATTGCAGGGCGAATCTCTGCCCCGGCTGGATGCGCCGGTTGCAGCTCTCGGCCTGGACCGTCTCGAACTGGGCCTCATGCGCCTCGATCCGGCGCTTGGTGACGGCGTCGGCGCGGTCGCGGTCGGTGAAGCGGCCGCCCCAGTGATACATCTCGAAGGGCTTGTTCGAGCCGATCGGCGCCACCGACGGCTGGTCCTGCATCTGCGGCGCCCGCGGCGTCTCGAAGTTCCAGTCGGCTTCCACCAGCCGTCCGGGCAGGAAGCTGTAGCGGCGGGACCACGCCGTGATGTCGTTCAGGTCCGCGTCGCTGGTGCCGTAGCGGATGGACGGTTCCTCGCCCGGCGCCCAGGCATGGGCCCCGTCCGCGACGACCAGCACATGCCGCCCCGCTTCCCCCTCCTGGCCCGGCTCGTGCCGGAACCACCAGGCCCAGCCTTCCTCCTCCAGCAGCCGGAAGATGAAGCGCAGATCGGTCTCGTTGTACTGGACGCAGTATTCCCGCGGCGTCTTCGGGCCGACCACGCCCGAGAAGTCGACATCGTGGATGCCCGCCTCGTCGAAGATGGTCTCGAGGATCTGCTGCGTCGTCTTGTGCTGGAAGATGCGGCAGTCCGAGGTGTGCCCGAACAGCCAGAGCCAGGGATGGGCCGTGACGACATAGGCGCGCATTCCGTCGCCGAGGGTCGGGCCGGCCTCGAGCGCGCCGACCACGCCCGACCACTCCCGCCGGGCGCCGCCGGGCAGCTCCAGCGTCCAGGAGACCGGCAGGCCGACCAGCTCCGACGGCGCCACGTCCTGCCGTTTCGAGCGGACGCGGAGCCGGAATGAGAACAGCGAGCAGACCTCCTCGCTGCCCGTCATCTCCTCGAGCAGGAAGACGTCGGGGCCGAGCGGTGTCTCGATCGCCAGAAGGCGGCCGGCCTGGGTCAAGGTCTCGGCATAGTCGTCAAGCGTCATCGCGCACTTCCATGTCGGACACGGAATGGGATTCCTTGCGAGCGGCGACCCTAGCAAATTGGGACGACAGATTCCAGATACTGATTCGTAAGAAAATACATCCCGACAATACTGCGATTTATCTATCTACATGGATGTATATGGCATTGTGTTATTAAGGTGTCCTTCGAAGGGCGGGAATTTGGAATATCGAGGTCATCTGGATTGTACTGATCCAATGGACATGGATGCCGTCGCCGGCGATCGCGGCGGCGGCCGCGGGCTGCTGGCGGGGGGAGGTGCGGCGGTGCGGGGCTAGAGGCGGCCGGCCGCCTCGACCACCCGGGCCAGGAAGCGGTCGCGGTCGGCGTCGGTGGCGCGGTTCATGCCGTAGAGGGCGAGGTAGCGCACCGGCGCCCAGGGGCGGATCAGGCCGCGCAGCCAGCGCCGCACCAGCTTGCGCGGCGGGTCACCCATCAGGCGGGAGGCCCAGCGCGTGCCGCCATAGGAGACGATGGCGGTCAGGCTCCGGATGTGCTGCAGGTTCGGATACGCCCGGCCATCGCGCATGACGAAGGACACGCCGGGCAGCATCACCCGGTCGAACCAGCCCTTCAGGATCGCCGGGAAGCCGAAATTCCACACCGGCGCCATGATCACCAGCGCCTCGGCCCGCAGCAGCCGGTCGACATGGCTTTCGACCGGAAGACGGTTGATCGACAGGTCGTGGTAGTGCAGCCGCTCCTCCCGGGTCAGGATCGGGTCGAAGCCCTCGGCATAGAGGTCGCAATCATCGACCTCGTGCCCGGCCCGGCGCAGCGCGTCGACCATCGCCCGGTGCAGCGCGGCGTGGAAGCTGGTCTCGACCGGATGCGCGAACAGCACCAGGACGCGCATGGGTCAGGTTTCGCCAGGTGGAGAGGCCACCCCCTCACCCGAAATCGCTGTGCGATTTCGACCTCTCCCCGGGGGAGAGGTAAAGGGACGCCGCATCTGTTTCCCTCTCCTTGGGGAGAGGGAGGGGCCCATTCGCGTTGGCGAATGGGAGGGTGAGGGGGACGGCACCGGCCCGGCCATCACCCCGTCGCCTGCAGCCCCGGGAACAGGTAGATGCGGCCGGAGTTCAGGTCGTAATCCGGGTCGTCCCAGCCGATCATCTTGCCGGGGTTCAAGAGGCCGCGCGGGTCGGTCTCGCGCTTGAATTCCAGCTGCACCGCGTCGGTGCGCTTCATCCCGCCCTCCTCCAGCGTGTAGCGGTGCGGGTTGAAGATCAGGCAGCCATGGTCCTCATGGATGCGGATGATCTCGTCCAGCCGCTCCTCCGTGGTGAAGCGCACGATCGGCAGGCCGGAGCAGGTGACGTTGCCGTCGAAGCGGATCACCTCGAGATGGCCGGGCACCTCGTCGCCGAAGATCCTCGTCATCTCCTCGACCAGGCGGAGATGGTCGGGGAAGGGATACAGCACCTGCAGGTAGGTGATGGTCGGGTCGATCTTGATCGCCCGCAGCGTGGTGTGGTTCCAGGTCAGCTCGTACAGCGGCGGCAGGCCCCGCTTCTCCTCATCGGTCGCGGTGTCGGCGCGGAACAGCACCTCGCCCTTCGACCGCTTCATGAAGGCCTCGAAGCCGCCCATGGCGAAGTCGGCCACCATCAGCAGCGCCACCGACTGGTCGCGGCGGATGAATCTCTGGTGCTTCTGGAAATAGTCATGCGGCACCGGCGCGGCGACCGGCGCGATCTCCTTCAGCAGCAGCCCGTCGGCGCGGCCGATCTCCTCGCAGAAGCGGACCGCGTCCATCCAGTCGTCGAAACCGACCACGACATCCACCCACTCCGGCGCCGCGGTCAGCGGGATCTCGACCTCGGTGATGATGCCGTTGGTGCCATAGGCGTGCAGCGCCTTCAGCAGGTCCTCGCCGGTCAGGTCGAGGATGCGCGGCTCCGCCTCCATCGTCACCAGCCGCACCCGCATGACGTTGCCGAGGTTGCGCAGGCCGCCCCAGCGGATCGACCCGACGCCGCCGGAGCCGCCGGCCAGGAAGCCGCCGATCGTCGCCATCCGGTAGGTCGACGGGAACAGCCGCATCTCCTGCCCGGCCTTGGCCCGGGTCTGGACGTCCATCTGGGCCAGCACCGCCCCGGCCTCGGCCGCCACCGCGCCGGGGCGGATGGCGGTGACCTTGTTCATCCGGGCCAGGTTCAGCACCATGCCGCCCGACAGCGGCATGGCCTGGCCGTAATTGCCGGTGCCGGCGCCGCGCGGCGTCACCGGCACGCCATGGGCGTAGGCCGCCTTCAGCGCCTGCACCACCTCCGCCTCCGAGGTCGGCGACACGACGATGTCGCCGGTGACATGCTCCAGCTGCCGCTTCAGCACCGGCGAGTACCAGAAGAAATCCTGGCTCTTCTGCTTCACCAGCACCGGGTCCTCGGTGACCCGCAGCCCCTCCAGGTCGCGCTTCAGCGCCGACAGATCGGTCATGCCTTGCCTCCTTCGGGCGCCAGCAGCGCGTCCAGCTCGCGGTAATCCGGCAGGGTGGTGTCGATCGCCCGGCCGTTCCGGACCACGATGCGGTCGGCCTGGGGGCGGGACAGCAGCTCGGTCCAGCTGCGGGCGCGCAGCAGCACCAGATCGGCGCCGCCGCCCGCTGCCAGCCGGCCGAGCTCCGGCCGGCCCAGCACTTCGGCCGGGGTCGCGGCGATCGCCCGCGGCCAGTCGCCGACCGGGTGGTCGAGATGCAGGATGCGCGTCGCCTGGGTGTAGACCTCGAGCGCGTCGAGATCGCCATAGGCGTAGAACGGGTCGCGGGTGTTGTCGGAGGACACCATCACCGGGATGCCGCGGGCCTTCATCTCATGCAGCAGCGTCACCCCGCGCCAGCGCGGCGTGGCCTCGGCCCGCCGATCCTGCAGGTACATGTTGCACATCGGCAGCGACACCACGGCCAGGCCGGCCTCCGCCACCCGGTCGAGCGTGCGGTCGATCACCTCCTCCGGCTGCCGGGCCAGGGAGCAGCAATGGCCCACCAGCACCCGGCCGCGGAAGCGGTGGCGGATCGCGGCCTCGGCGATCAGCGCCAGCGTCCGCACCGCCGGATCGGCGGTCTCGTCGGCGTGGAAGTCGAGGTCCAGGCCGTGCTCGACGGCGTGGCGGAACATCCGCTCGATCCCGGCCTCCAGCCCGGCCACTGGGTAGGTGACGGCGCCCAGCATGCCGCCATGGGCGCGCAGCGTGCGGCTGAGATCGTTGTAATTTGCATCGTCCAGCAGCCAGTCGATGGCGACCAGGGCCGCGCCCTGCAGCTCGATCCGCCCGGCCCATTCCGCGCGCAGGGCGGCGAAGACCGGCCAGGAGATGCGGTATTGCTGCGGGTCGCTGTCGATATGGGTGCGGATCATGCGGGTGCCATGGGCGAAGGCGCAGCGCAGGCTGAACTCCATCCGCGCCCGCACGTCTTCCGCCGACCAGTGGGCCGCCTTATCCGCCCGGACGGTGGACAGCGCGCCGTCGAAGCTGCCGTCCGGGTTCGGCGCTCGCGGCCAGATATGGCCCTTGTCGAGATGGGTGTGCGCCTCGATGAAGGCCGGCCACACCATGCCCCGGTCGAGGTCCAGCGCTGGCAGGCCGTCCGGATCCGGGCTGCCGGCCGGGCGGATCGCCACCAGGGTGGCGCCGTCGATGGTCAGGTCGGCCAGGGCCAGCCCGTCACGGTCCGGCCGCAGTTCCACGCCTTCGACCAGGCTGATGGGCACCGTGGCATTGGTCAGGCGGTAGCGCCGGGAATCCGGCAGGCGGGCAAAACCCATCTCAGTTCTCCCGCCGGATGGCGCTTTCGTGCCAGCGCCGCAGCAGCAGATGCGACACCAGGCTGGTCAGGGCGAAGATCGCCAGGCCGGTCAGGGTGATCAGCAGCAGCGCCGCGAACAGCCGCGGCACATTCAGCCGCCGCCCGGCCTCCAGGATGCGGAAGGCCAGGCCGGACTGGGCGCCGGCCGACCCGGCCGCGAACTCCGCCACCACCGACCCGATCAGCGCCAGACCGCCGCCGATGCGCAGGCCGGTGGCGAAATAGGGCAGGGCGGCCGGGATGCGGAGGTGCAGCAGCGACTGCCAGCGCGAGGCGCCGTACAGCTCGAACAGGTTCAGCAGGTTGTGGTCGGTGCTCTTCAGCCCTTGCGTCATGTTCGACAGGATCGGGAAGAAGGCGACGATGAAGGCGCAGATCAGCAGCACCGATTCGGTCGACGGCGCATAGATGATGATCAGGGGAGCGATCGCCACGATCGGCGTCACCTGCAGCACCACGGCATAGGGGTAGAAGGCCAGCTCCAGCCAGCGCGACTGGATGAACAGGATGGCCAGGGCCACGCCGCCGACCAGCGCCGCGGCCAGGGCGGCGAAGGTGATGGTCAGCGTCACGGCGAGGGCGGAGGACAGGATCGGCCAGTCGCCGACCATCGTCGCCGCCACCTCGGTGGGCGCCGGCAGGATGTAGCGCGGCACCTGATAGGCCGTGACGTACCACTGCCACAGCACCACGAAGGCGCCGAAGGCGACCACCGGCACGGCGATCCGCGCCGCCAGCGCCCGGATGCGGCCGGGGTCGGCCCGCCGGGCCTCGGCGATCGCGGCCTCGTCCTCGCCGGTCTGGAGCTCGATCTGGGTCATCCGGCCGCTCCCGTGATCGCCCGCATCAGCGCGTCCGACACGGTGCGGCAGCGCTCGTTGTACGGCGTGGACATCCGGTACGCGTTGCCGCGCGGGTAGGGCGCGTCGACCGCCACCTGCTCGATCACCCGGCCCGGCCGCGCCGCCATCACCACGATGCGCGACGACAGGTAGACGGATTCGAACACCGAATGGGTGACGAAGACGATGGTCCAGTTCTGGCCCTGCCACAGCCGCAGCAGGTCGTCGTTCAGCTTGATCCGGGTGATCTCGTCCAAGGCCGCGAAGGGCTCGTCCATCAGCAGCAGCTTCGGTCGGGTGACCAGGGCGCGGGCGATCGACACCCGCATCTTCATGCCGCCCGACAGTTCGCGCGGATAGGCGTCGGCGAAGCGGTCGAGGCCGACCATCGCCAGCGCCTCCATCACCCGGTCGCGCGCGGCGGCGCGGGACAGGCCCTTCAGCCGCAGCGGCAGCCAGACATTCTTGAACACGGTGGCCCAGGGCATCAGCGTCGGCTCCTGGAACACGAATCCGACCTCGCCCTCGGTCGCGCTGCGGCCGCCACCCGGCCAGCGGATCGCGCCGCCCGAGGGGGCGCCGAGCCCCGCGATCAGCCGCAGCGCCGTCGATTTGCCGCAGCCGGACGGGCCGAGCAGGCTGACGAACTCGCCCTCCCGGATGTCGAGCGACATGGCCGACAGGGCCAGGGTGCCGCTGGCGAAGCGCTTCGACACCCCATCCAGCGACACCAGCACCCCGGCGGATCCGGGCATGGTCAACGCGGCCGAATCCACCTCAGCCGCCAGCCAGCTTCTTGTAGAGGTCGAGGCCGACCCCCTTGCAGACGAAGCGGGTGGTGAAGGCCTTGCTGACATCCAGCCCGGCCTCCAGCACCCCGGCCTTGACCATGCTGTCGTAGAAGCTCTGGTACCGCGCCGGGGTCATGCAGCCGATGCCCTGGGTCTCGGCCTCGCCGGCGATGACGATATGCGCGGCCTTCAGCTGCTCCCGGCCATAGGCCAGCTGGGCGTCCGTCATCTCCGGATTGTCCTTCTTGATCAGCGCGTTGGCCGCGGCCGGATCGCCGAAGAGATAGTTGTACCAGCCGATGATCGAGGCATCGACGAAGCGCTGCACCAGCTCCGGGTTCTGGTCGATCATCGCCTGCTGCGCCGCGATGGTGGTGGAGTAGGCGCCGTAGCCGTTGTCGGCGAGCAGGAAGACCTTGGGCTTCCATCCCGCCTGCTGCTCGATGTCCCGCGGCTCGGAGGTCAGATAGCCCTGCTGGCCCGACTTCGGGTCGGCGATGAAGGGGGCGGGGTTGAAGGTGTAGGGCTTGTACTGCTCGTCCCGGAAGCCGGGATAGGCCGATTTCAGCCAGCGGTAATAGGTGTCGTAGCCCTCGCCGGACAGGAACAGCGTGTCCAGCTTGGCCAGGTCGGCGATGGTCTCGATCCCCTGGTCGGGATGGGCCATCAACACCTGCGGGTCCTTCTGGAAGATGGCGGCGACATTGATCACCGGCACGCCTTCCTTGACCGAATCGAAGGCGTCCAGCGTGCCGCCCATGAAGAAGTCGATCTGGCCGGCGACGAGGCGCGCCCGGTTGGCCGCCTGCGGCCCGCCCATGACGATGGTGACGTCCAGCCCGGCCTTGGCGTAGGTGCCGTCCGCCAGCGCCTGGTAGTAGCCGCCATGCTCCGCCTGGGCCAGCCAGTTGGTGCCGAAGCTGACCTTGTCCGCCGCCGAGGCCGCGCCCGTGGCCAGCCCCGCCGCCAGGCCGAAGGCGAGAGCGAGGACCCGTCCGAAGAGTTGCATGAAGCCGATCCCCTGTGTCGTTTCTTTGCCGCGGCGCCAAGGACGACAGGATGCAACGGCCGTGCCACCCGTCCCCGGTTCCGGGGGCGCCGCGGCCGGCCGAGGATCCGCGGGATGCTGGTCCCGTCGGGCGCCCGGAAGGCGGCGCGCCGCGGCCGACGCCCATCCCTCCGGTGCCCAACAACTGGGCAGCCTAGTCCAGTTTTCCGGCATGCGGCAACCTTGCGCGGGCCCGCCGCCGGCCCTACGGTTTGCTGCCTTTCGCGGGAGACGAATCCTGATGTCGCGCCCCATCACCCCCGCCGGAATCCGGCCGCCCTTCGCCCGCTACAGCCATGCTGTCGAAGTGCCGGCGGGCAGCCGCCTGGTGGTCTGCTCCGGCCAGCTCGGCATCGGCCCGGACGACGCCGTGCCGCCCACGGTCGAAGGCCAGGCCGAGCTGTGCTTCGCCAATATCCGGGCGATCCTGGCGGCGGCGGGGATGGACCTGTCGCACATCATCCGCATCAACGCCTTCGTCACCGGGCGGGAGCATCTGAAGGGTTACATGGCGGTGCGCGACCGAATCGTCGCCGACCCGCCCCCGGCCTCGACCCTGATGATCGTCTCCGGCTTCTCCCGGCCCGAGTTCCTGGTCGAGGTGGAGGTCATCGCCGCCGGCCCCGCCTGAGAGCGTTTGGAAATGCTACTGGCGTGGCCGTCTGATGGCGGTTTCTCCGCTTCCGGTGCTCACGGACTATAACGTCCGCTGCGCGCCGGTTCTCGAAACCACCACCAGCCGACTCACGCCAGCGCATTTCGAAACGCTCTCCGATCTGCTCTTTGAAAGGACCGCCCATGCTGCCGAAGCGTTACTGGCACGAGATGACGACGCTCGACTTCCGGGACGGGGGCGCGGAGGGCTGGATCGCGGTGCAGCCGGTCTGCGCCATCGAGCAGCACGGGCCGCATCTGCCGGTCTACACCGACACCTGCATCGCCGAGGGCATGGTACGGCGGGTGCTGGAGCTGCTGCCGGCCGACCTGCCGATCACCTTCCTGCCGACCCAGGCGGTCGGCAAGTCGAACGAGCACATCGCCTCGCCCGGCACCCTGACCCTGTCCTGGGAGACGCTGACTCAGCTGCTGATCGAGATCGGCGAAAGCGTGCGGCGGGCGGGCGTGCGCAAGCTGATCCTGATCAACTCGCATGGCGGCAACGTGCCGATCCTCGACGTCGTGGCGCGCGAGCTGCGGGTGCGGCACGGCATGCTGGCGGTGCATTCGGCCTGGTCGCGCTTCGGCAACCCGGATGGGCTGTTCCCGGCGGAGGAGGCGGCCTACGGCATCCATGGCGGCGACATGGAGACCTCGGTAATGCTGCATCTGCGCCCGGATCTGGTAAAGATGGACTTGGCCGAGGATTTCCGGTCGACCCAGCTGCAGTTCATCGAGGAGTTCGCGCATCTGCGGGCGCATGGCATCTCGCAGTTCGGCTGGATGGCGCAGGATTTGAACCCCGGCGGCGCGGTCGGCAACGCCGGCAACGCCACGGCCGAGAAGGGCCGGCAGGTGGTCGACCACCAGGCCGCCGCCTTCGTCGCTTTGTGCCGCGACGTGCACGGCTTCGACCTAGCGCGGCTGTGGACGGAGTGAGCTGACGGCGGCCTGGTGGTCGACCACCTGCCGGCCCTTCTCGGCCGTGGCGTTGCCGGCGTTGCCGACCGCGCCGCCGGGGTTCAAATCCTGCGCCATCCAGCCGAACTGCGAGATGCCATGCGCCCGCAGANGTTCAGCACGCCGCACAGATGCTCCAGCCGGGCGGCCTCGTTCACCGCCGGGCCGATGGTGGTCAGCCACCGCTTCGTCGAGGCCCTGGCGGCGCCGGAGCGCTTCCGCTGCCTGGGCCTGCAGACCCTGCGCGGGGTGCGGGCGCCGGTGGAAGTGTTCACGCCCGCCTGAGGGGCCGGAGCCCCCCCTCACCCGAAATCGCCGTGCGATTTCGACCTCTCCCCAAGGAGAGGGAACAGGGCAGCGGCTCCTTCACCTCTCCTTGGGGAGAGGTCGAAATCGCACGGCGATTTCGGGTGAGGGGGGGCTCCGGCCCCTCAGGCGGGCGTGAACACTTCCACCGGCGCCCGCACCCCGCGCAGGGTCTGCAGGCCCAGGCAGCGGAAGCGCTCCGGCGCCGCCAGGGCCTCGACGAAGCGGTGGCTGACCACCATCGGCACGTTCAGCACGCCGCACAGATGCTCCAGCCGGGCGGCCTCGTTCACCGCCGGGCCGATGATGGTGAAGTCCAGCCGCTGGCCCGACCCGACATTGCCGTACAGCACGTCGCCGACATGCAGCGCCACGTCCAGCGTCATCACCGGCGCCTCCGCCGCGGCCCGCCGCACATTGATCGCGGCGATCCGCTCCAGCGCCTCGGCCGCGGCGGCCAGGGCCCGGCCGCAGGTCTCGGCCGGATCGTCCTCGGCGAAGGCGAAGGTGGCCAAGAGGCCGTCGCCCATGAATTTCAGCACCTGCCCGCCGCGGTGCTCGATCGGCGTGGCCAGCGCGTCGAGATAGTCGTCCAGCATCGCCACCAGCTGGTCGCGCGGCATGGCATCGGCCAAAGCGGTGAAGCCGCGCAGGTCGCCGACCAGGATCGCGGCCGAGATGGTCTCGACCGCGCCGCGGCGGATCTCGCCGCGCAGCACCCGCTGCCCGACATCGCGGCCCAGATAGGTGCTCAGCACCGTGCGGAAGGCCGCCAGGTCGATGCTGATGCGCACCGCGGCGCCGAACACCGGCATCATCTCGTCCAGCGCCCGAACCTCGGCATCGGTGAAGCCGCCGGGCCGGTCGGTCGCCAGCGTCACCGTGGCGCCGGTGCGCAACGGGTGCAGCGCGCCGTCGAAGCCGAAGGGGATGATGAAGCACAGATAGTCGGTGGCGCCGGCGTCGCGGAACTCGGCCAGGATCGGGAAATGGTCCACGCCCTCGCCCCGCTCCAGCCGGTAGCGGGTCAGCGGCACCAGATCGTCGGCCCGGGCGGCGGCGGGGTCCCTCGCGGCCTCCCGCGCGGCCACCACCGCCGCGTAGATCGGGCTGGGGCTCGACAGCTTGCCCCAGGAGCCGTGGCCGTACGCCTCGCTCTCCCGGCCGCCGTCGCGGGTCCAGGTCAGGCCGAAGGCCTCCATGTCCGGATGCAGCGTGGTGGCCGACAGATAGGCCCGCCACACCGGGATGCCGGCGGCCAGCAGCCGGTCGGCGAAGCCCTCGGCGACATCCTGCACCGTCCCGGCCAGCAGCGCCTGGTTGCCCAGCCAGCGCCGCAGGACGGTGAAGGCGGCGGCGGTCCTCGGCGCCAGGCCGTCAGCGGTCACGCGACAGGCCCCGGGCCTGCAGCGCGTCGAGATAGCCGCGCCACAGCTCGTCCTGGCGGCTGGCGAGCTCATGGAGGTAGGTCCAGGAATACAGGCCGGTGTCGTGGCCGTCGTCGAACACCAGCCGCACGGCGTAATGGCCGACCGGCTCGATCGCGGTGATCGCGACATTGCGCTTGCCGCCGACGATGGTCTTCTGCGACGGGCCGTGGCCCTGCACCTCGGCCGACGGGCTCTCGACCCGCAGCAACTCGGCCGACAGGGTGACGTGCAGTCCGTCGTCGAAGCGCAACTCCAGCACCCGCTCGGCCCGCTTCAGCCGGATCTCGACCGGCCGGGCGGCGCTGCCCGTCAGGGGCGGGCTCCCCATCGACGACATGGGATCAGCGCCGCGCGTCGGGGTCGAGCGGCCGGGCCTCGTCGATCAGCATGATCGGGATGCCGTCGCGGATCGGATAGGCCAGCCGCGCCTGGTCCGAGATCAGCTCCTGCGCGCGGGCGTCGTAGCGCAGCGGCGACTTGGTCAGCGGGCAGACCAGCATCTCCAGCAGGCGCGGGTCCACCGCCGTGGGGCTGCTGGGGGCCGGGGCGCTGGCGGAATCGGGGGTATCGGTCATGGCACGGGGTCCGGGAACAGGGGCCGTCAGTGGCGCACGCGGCCGGCATGGCCGCCATGGATCGCCATCCGGATGATCGATAGCATGACTCGGGTGCGCTCGCAGAGATCCTTCGCCTCCAGCAGCGCCTGCTTCTCCTGCGGCTCGAACGGGCAGATCATCGCCAGCGACGTGACCAGCCGCTCATCCGGGGTCTGGCCGATCGCCTCCCAGTCGGCGGACAGGCCGGCGATGCGGAAATAGTCGGTCAGCGCCCGGTCCAGCCCGGCGCGGTCGATCTCGGCCGCGGTCGGCTCGGCCATGTCTGCGGAAAAGCCGGCCCAGCCCGGCCGCACCCGGCGATAGCCGCGCCGCTCCTCCAGCTCCGTCTCGACCCGGAACCGGCACAGCCCGGTCAGGGTGATCAAGTAGCGGCCGTCATCGGTCTCGTCGAAGCTGGTGATCCGCCCGGCGCAGCCGACGGCGTAGAGCGGCGGCGGGGCCGCGCCCCACTGGCCGGGGCGCGGCTGGATCATGCCGATCATCCGGCCGCCGGCCAGCGCGTCCTCGACCATGGCGAGGTAGCGCGGCTCGAAGATGTTGAGGGGCAGGAGGCCGCGCGGCAGCAGCAGGACCCCGGGCAGGGGGAAGACCGGCAGGTCGGTGCCGAGGTCCTGGAAGGCTGGGGCGCGCGGCCGCCGGCTCATGAAAACAGGAGCGAGGACAACCGGCGCCGGCCGGACAGGGTCAGCGGGTCGGTCGGGCCCAGCGCCTCGAACAGCTTGACCAGCTGCTTGCGCGCCGCCTGCTCGTTCCACTCGCGGTCACGGCGGAACAGTTCCAGCAGCTCGTCCATGGCCGCGTCCTGCTCGCCGGCGCCGTACAGGGCGGTCGACAGCTCGTAGCGCGCCTCGTGGTCGTTCGGGTTGGCCTCCAGCCGCTGGCGCAGCCCGGCCAGGCCGGCGAGGGCGACGGCACTCTGCTCAGCCAGCTCCAGCGCGCTCTTCGCCGCCAGCACGTCCGCATGGCGCGCCATCTCGGGGGTGAGGCTGTCCAGGAACTGCTTGGCCTGCTCGGTCTCGCCCAGCGCGATCAGGCAGCGGGCCAGGCCGGCCGCGGCGGCGGCGCTGTCCGGCGCATGCGCCAGCACATGCTGGTAGATGCCGGCCGCCTCCTCGACATTGCCGCTGTCCAGCACGCTCTTGGCCTCGGCCAGCAGCTGGTCGACATGGTCGTGGTCGTCATGCCCGGCCAGCTGCACCAGCTTGTCGATGAAGCTCTTGACCTGGCTCTCCGGCACCGCGCCCATGAAGCCGTCGACCGGGCGGCCCTGGTAGAAGGCGTAGACCGTCGGCACCGACTGGATGCGCAGCTGTGCCGCCAGGGCCTGGTTCTGGTCGATGTCGACCTTGACCAGCCGGACCTTGCCGCCGGCGGCCTGGACCTGCTTCTCCAGCAGAGGGCCCAGCGTCTTACAGGGGCCGCACCAGGTGGCCCAGAAGTCGACGATGATCGGCACCTCCATCGAGGCGTCGATCACGTCGGCACGGAAGCCGGCGGTGCTGCTGTCCTTGATCAGCGGTGCGGCGCCGCCGGAAGCGGAATTCAGAAGGGCGTCCATGGCGTTGTCCCAGGTCTGGTATTGATCTGTGCCGAAGCCCGGCGGCGGCAAGCGGCGGCGTCAGCCGCCGGCCGGCGCATCCTCCGCCGGTGGTGTAAGAGTCGCCGGCTCCGCCGGCAGGGTGACGGGGTCGAGATCGACGATATGGGGGTCGTGGCCGCAGCTCGCAATGAAGCCCAGCAGGCCGGCCGGCTCGATCGCCGTGGTCATGGTGTTGACCAGCGGGTGGAAGTGCAGCGTGCCGTGCCGCATCATCTCGGAATCCAGCACGATGGTCACCCGCCGGGCGTCGTCGTTGATGATGCTGAAGGGCGTGACCGAGCCGGGGGTGACGCCCAGCGCCGCCATCAGCCGGTCGGGCGACCCGAAGGACAGCCGGCCGGCGCCCAGCAGCTCGCCCAGCGCCTTCAGGTCGACGCGGCGCTCCTCCTCGCAGACGACGAGCCATTCCTGGCCCTTCTTGTTGCGCAGGAACAGGTTCTTGGAGTGCCAGCCGGGCAGCAGGCCGCGCAGGTGGCGCGATTCCTCGACGGTGAACACGGCCTCGTGCTCATGCGTCGTCACCGCGACGCCGAGCGAGCGCAGCCGGGCGAACAGGTCGGCGGGGGTGGCGCGGGGCCGGGTGGCGGCGGAGCCGGACGATTCGGGGGCGGTGCTGTCGGGCGCGGTCATGCCGGGTGTTATACGAGCCCGCGGCGGCGCTTCCAAGCCCGCCCCCGACGGTCCCGCGCGCCCGTCCGGCGCACCCCTGAAAATTTCCGCATTTAGGTGCTTGCAAATCCCGCGGCATCGGATATAACCCGCCACCTCGACGGCGCTGCGGTGCCGACGACGCCAGAGCGGGCGTAGCTCAGGGGTAGAGCACAACCTTGCCAAGGTTGGGGTCGAGGGTTCGAATCCCTTCGCCCGCTCCAATTTCTTCCAGGAAAATCAGAGACTTAGCAGGCGTCCGGTAGGGCGTTTTCTGCTTCCCCGGCCTCGCTTGCAGAAGCGGGGAAGCAGGGGGGAAGCAACTGAACGCATGTTGCAGCGCACCCTGATGCCGCTGTGATGTCGGCTGTCTACGAGTCCGACTCGTCATTTCTCCTCCATCAATCCAGTCGAAGAGTCACGTGCACGGCCCGTCTGGGCGACGCAACGCCGACGCTCATGTGCATTCAGAGTGTGACCTAGGCCTAGGGCAGCGTCCACCGATCTGCCTCTGCCAGAACTCCCTCATATGCGGATGTCCGGATCTCAGGACATGCGGCGAGCGGGACGGCATGACCTCGACAATAGGGCTTGGAGCATACCGTCCCGCTCCGACCTTTCCCGACGGCGCGGGGTGGGCGTCGCTTGCCTGTAGGCCCGCCGCGCCGGTCCGCAACGCGCTCCGCGCGTCCTCCACTCCGTTCCGGCCCTGGCGCTCACCCCGGCATCGTTCAACCGCCCCGACTAGGTGCGGACCGCCTCCCTCGGCGGGCCTGCCGGCCGCTCTCCGCCGCCCACCCCGCTGTGTCGGGCAAAGGCGCGGTGGTTTTGCCAATGGAGAGCGACCATGACGACGATCATTCGCGATATCCCGCTGTCGAAGCTCGTCCCCTCGGCGCACAACGTCCGCCGGACCGGACGGGAGAGCGGGATCGAGGAACTGGCGGCGAGCATCGCCGCGCACGGCCTGCTGCAGAGCCTGTCGGTCCGGCCGGTGCTGGACGGGGAGGGCGCTGAGACTGGCAAGTATGAAGTAGTTGGCGGCGGTCGGCGCCTCGCCGCCTTGAAGCTGCTGGCCAGGCGAAAGCAGGCCCAGAAGTCCGCCCCCGTGCCCTGCGTCGTCGTCGAAGGCGAGGGCGAGGAACTGTCCCTGGCCGAAAACGTGGTGCGCGAGAACCTGTTAGGTTTTGTCTCAGAACTGTCCTTTGAGGGGCGGGGATAACGCCGGCCACACTGGGCTTGTCCAGGTAGCGAACAGGAGGGACCCGCGCGCGACGCGCAGTGCCCCCACTAGCGACGGAGCGGCGCGCGTGGGAGGTGCCTGTTTGCCCACCTGGGCAAGCCCAGGGGGTNCCAGCATCCGGTTGCGCCAGGCCGCGATCTCCGGCTCGCCGACATCCCGCCACCCGAAGTCACGAGAGCCTATCCGTCCTCTTTGGCCGAGGGGCTGTGCTGCCAAGGGGACTGTCTGCCCTGGATCACTGCGCGGGGAGCGCGCCACGGAGGACAGATGGCCCGCATCGTGAGAGCCCTTCCGGGATATGGCGAGATCCCGGCAGGGCTCCCCATCATCGTCGACGAGGGGATGGCGATCATCGAGCCGGCCTTCGCCTTCCTGTTCGAGCTGGCGACCGTCCCGGGCCGCTCGCATGCTGCCGAGACGATCCGCACCTATGGTGAGCATCTCCACGACTGGTTCGACAGCCTCGAACAATCCGGTGTCGGGTGGCGGGATGTCGGCGAGCCGGAGATCGCGGCCTGGCGCAACCGGATGCTGGCGCGCCCGAGTCCGCACACCAAGCGGCCCTATGCGCGCTCGACCATCAACGACCGGGTGCGCACCGTCTGCCGCTTCTACAGCTGGGCCCATGACCGCGGGTGGATCGATGCTCTGCCGTTCCACTTCGCCGACGTCCGGATCGGCCAGCGCCGCGAATCCATGCTGGGCCATCTCGAGCTGCGGCCCGGCGTCGTCGCCGCCAACGTGCTGACCGTCTCCGAGCCGGAGCGGCTGCCGCGCGCCTTGCGGGCGGACCAGTTGCGCCGCGTCTTCGCCAGGCTCGCGCCGCCCTATGACCTGATGGTGAGCTGGGCGCTGGTGACCGGCATGCGCCGGAAGGAACTGTGCGCGCTCAACGTCTACCAGATCCCGGAGACCGCCCATCTCGAAGCCGACGACCATCCATTGGTCGGGGTCGGGCTGGCGATCACCAAGGGCGATCGGCCGCGTGTCGTCTATCCGCCGATCCGGCTGCTCGACGCCACGCACCGCTATATCGATGAGGTGCGCGGCCCCCTGATCCGCAGGCTGCGCCACGCCGATCGGACCTGCCGGCCGCCCTCGGCGCTGTTCCTCACCTGCCACGGCCTGGCCGTCAGCCGGGCCCGCTTCACCGCCGTCATGAGCGCCGCGTTCGCGGCTGCGGGCGTGGCCGGGACGGGGCACTGGCTGCGCCACACCTTCGCGATGACGATGCTGGCGCGGCTCCAGCATCAGGCCCGGGCGACTCCGGATATCAACCCGTTGAAGGTGGTGCAGACGCTGCTCGGCCACAGCTCGATCAGCAGCACCGCCATCTACCTGCGCTGCGTGGAACTGCACAGCGCCGAACTCGAGGAGAGCGTCGCCTATCTCTATGGCGCGCTGGTCGGCGATGGCCGCTAGCCGCGCACGGATCGACCGCCGCCTGGCGGTGCCCGAGGACATCTCCAGCGTCGTGGTCTTCCGCGATCCGTGGGGCGAGATCGCCAAGCGGTTCGAGCTGAGCGAACTCGGCTTGCCGGCCGACGTCACGATGCTGCTCGGGGCGGCATTCAAGGGACATCATGCCGGCTCCAGCCATGACACGCAGCGTGGCTGCTGGCGCGCGCTCAGGATCTTCGCGACCTTCGCGCACGAGGATGGCGGGATTGCGAGTGCGGCGGATCTCAGCTCGGCGATGGTCGGACGCTATATGGCGTGGCTCGACCGGCAGCCCGGGCAGCGGGGCGGTGGCTGGTCGGCACCGAGCCGGGCCAATCTGCTCTCGGCGCTGCGGCAGCTCATCGACTGGACCAAGCGGCATGCACCCGAGCGGCTGCCGAGCCGGATCGACTTCCCCTACAATCCCTATCCTCTGTGCAATCCCGAGCCCCGTCGCAAGCTCGACGAGGCGGTGCTGAAGAGCATCCTGCAGGCGGCCTATGAAGAGATCGACGAGGCCTGGGAGCGGTTCGAGACCGGGCGCCGGATCCTCGCCACGCGCGCCGCGGTGGAGGGTGCCGACGCCGAGCTCTGCCGGTTCGTCCGGACGATTGCAAAGGCCGGCAACGGCGTCGTGCCTGCGGCGAAAGACACGGGGATCGGAGGATCGACCTTCAATCGGCGGGGCGGCCTGCGCGCGCTCGCGGGCTATCTGCACCTGACGCTCGACCATCTGCCGGCGTTCTTTCTCGCCGTCGCGATCCAGACCGCCGGGAATCCGGACGCGCTGCGTCGGTTGCGGCGCGACTGCCAGAGCCCGCACCCGCTCGACGAGCACCGGGCGATGATCGATTGGGGCAAGCCGCGCGCCGGCATGAAGGTGAAGCGGGCGCAGCGGCGCTCGTTCGATCGACGGCGGCCCTATGCCGCCCCCAATCTGATCGATCGGCTGCTCGCGATGACCGCCCCGCTGGCGGCCCAGGCGCGGCCGCAGGACCGCGAGCTGCTGTTCCTGATCAAGAGCGAGAAGACGCACGGGGTTGGGGTCGTGGTGCCAGGCACGCTGGCCAGCGGCATCAAGCGGTTCATCGTCCGCGCCAATGCCCGGATCGCGATCTGGAACCGCGCCGCGCCCGAGCGGCGTCGCGAGCCGCTACCCGACTTCGCCGCCGCGTTCCTGCGCGGCAGTGCGGCGACCCGGGTCTACACGGCGAGCCAGGGCGACCTGATCGCCGCGCAAGCGCTGCTCAACCATGCCCGCATCGACACCACCGAGCGCTATGTGCGCAGTCCCGACGCCAGGCGCCTGCAGACAGAGACCATCGCGCGGGCGCAGGCGCTGATGATCGGGTGGATCACGGGGGAAGCCAACGACAAGGCCGACGCCGCGCCCGAGCCCATGCGCGTGACGGTGCCGTTCGGCCACGACTGCCTCAACCCGCTGGCCGGCGACAGGCCGGGCCGGCCATGCTCGCGGCTCGGCGCCTGCCTCAGATGCCCTGGCCTGGTGGTCCCGCTCGACGCCGAGCATCTCGCGCGCATCCTGCAGGCGATCGAAGTCCTGGAAGCGGCGCGGCTGACGCTCGATCCGGCGCGCTGGGCGCTGATCTACAGCCCGAGCCATCGCATCCTGGTCGACGACATCCTGCCCGACTTCCCGGGCCATCTGCACGAGGACGCGCGGTCGATCCTGGCGACCCTGCCGGCGCTCCCGGTGCTCGAATGATCGCCGCATCGCCTCATGGGGCGTTCGCGCCCGGCGTCGCCGTCTCATCACGCTCGCGCTTCGGTGACACCATCTGGCACCTGGATGGTCTGCGTCCCGGAAGCAACCGCAGCGACTTCTCGCTCGACTGGGACTTTGCTGTCGCCGTGGGGCGGTTCACCGATCCCGGCTTCGCGAGCTGGCGCGAGGCGGCCAAGACCTTCCTGTGGAGCGTGAAGGTCGATCCACCGCCGGGGCGCAGGCATCTGCATGATGGCACGCTCGTCACCCTGTTCAAAGGCTTGAGGCTCCTGATCCGCTGGATGGCCGACCAGGGCCATCGCCGGTTCGCGGACCTCGATCGCGGTGCGGGCGAACGGTTCCTGGCCGCGATGGCCGATCGACGCAATCCGAAGGGCGACCCGATCGCGCCGTCGACGCTCGACCACTATCGCGGACTGCTCATCCTCATCTACCTGCAGGGCGCGCGTTATCCGGCCGTGGCGATCGGCGACCCGTTCCCCGGCATCACCGGCATGTTCCGGAAGCGGGAGCGGGGATGGCTGCCCTACACGCCCGATGCGATCGCGGTGCCGCTGGTCTCGTCGGCGCTGCGCCTGATCGGACCGGCGGCCGACGATGTGATCGCGCTGCACCGGCAGGCCCAGGACGCCTATGACGCGGCGCTCGGCTCGGGCCTCAGCCCGACCAAGGCCGGCTTCAAGGTGGTCGACGCGATCGCGGCCTTCCGCTTCGCCACGCTGCCCGGCGAGGATGCCCCCTGGCAGGCGGCGCCGGTCACCAGCACCAAGCGGGTGCGCCAGCTCGTCGACCGCCTCTACGACGCCTGCTTCGTGGTGATCGCCTATCTGGTGGGCGCGCGGGTCTCCGAGATCCTCGGGCTGCAGGTCGGGTGCGTCGAGCATCACGACTCCGCCGCCGGGGACGAGCGGTTCGCCTATCTTGCCGGTCGGATCTACAAGACCGCGCGCGGATATCATGGCGATGCGCATCGCTGGGTGGCGCCCGAACCCGTCGTGCGCGCGATCGCGTTGATGGAGCGGCTCTCCGAACCCTTGCGCCGTCGATCGGGCCGCAACGATCTGTGGCTGATGACGTCGAGCACGGGGCTGATGGGGCCGGCGGTCGAGATCGACCTGCCGATCGCCGGGACGATCATCCGCCGGCTGAACGAGCTGTTCGCGCCGTTCATCGGCCTGCCGCTGCACGAGGGCGAGCCCTGGCACCTCAACACCCACCAGGGCCGCAAGACCTTCGCGCGGTTCGTCGGCAAGCGCGATCGCACCGGGCTCCACGCCCTGCAGCTCCATCTCGGCCATGTGACCCGGGCCATGACCGACCGCGGCTATGTGGGCACCGACTTCCATCTCGACGAGCTGATCGACGCCCATGCGCAGGAGGAGACGCGGGCGGCGCTGGAGGAGATGCTGACCGCCGCCGCGCTCGGCGGGAAGGCCGGGCGCAGGATCGCCGCGCGCTCGCGGTTCCGTGGCCGCACGCGCGACGGCGACGTTCAGGCCTATGTCGACTTCCTGATGGCGGAAACCGACCTCCGGCTCGGCGTCTGCGACTGGGGCTACTGCGTCTATCGTCCCGAGACCTCCGCCTGCTTCGGCGGCGAGGCCGGCCCCAACCCGGCGCTGCGCACCGAGACCACCTGCTCGACCTGCGCCAACTTCGCGGTGACCGCCAGGCATCGGCCGGTCTGGGAGGCGCGGCGCGCGCGCAACCTGAAGCTGCTCGACCAGCTGGCGCTCGACGCCGGCAGCTGCGCGCTGGCCGTGGCGCGGATCGCCGAATGCGACCGCATCCTGGAGGAGCTCGATCACGGCAGGGAGGACCGGCATGCCAAGCCCCTATGAGAAACGGCTCAGGGCGAGCCGCGCCCGCCTATGCGACGCGCTCGAGCGGCTCGTCCAAGGGCGCCCGATCCATCCGCGGCACCAGGATGGCTACCGGCTTACGGTCGCCGCCCTCGCCCGCGAGGCGGACGTCGGTCGCAACGCGATCTACACCAACCACCGCGCCATCCTCGACGAGCTCCAGGCCGCGGCTGCCGCTCCGAAGCCGCCGATCAGCTGGCAGGACAAGCTCGACGAGCTGCGCGCGACGATCAAGGCGATGAAGCAGGACGAGCGGCGCATGGTCAGCGAGAACGCGCTGCTGTTGCAACGCGCCCGCTCAGCCGAGGCCGAAGCGCAGCGCTACCGCCGGCTTCATGCCCGGCTCGTCGCCGAACGCGATGCCGCGCTTCGCGCAGTACCGATCACCACAGCCGCACGAAAGACACCGCCGCGGGACTGAGCCAGGAAAGCTGGCGGATATCCGCCAGACAGCGCCACGCAGGACACTTGCCACCTGACCTAAGATCCCCATCCGGCCGACCAGTTCGAGGCCTTCAAGCGCCTTGTGGACGAGCACGGCTTGGGGGCGGAAGAGATCGCAGCGCGCTTCGGCGTGACGCCGCAGGTGGTGCGCCAGCGGCTGCGGCTCGGCGCCGTCAGCCCGAATCTGATGCAGGTCTATCGTGAGGGCGGGCTGGCGCTGGACCAGTTGATGGCCTTCGCCGTCACCGAGGACCATGCCCGCCAGGAGGACGCCTTCACTCGCCTGTCCTGGAACCGGGAGCCCGGCTACATCCGGCGGATGCTGACCGAGGGGCATGTCTCGGCCCGCGACCGCCGGGCCATCTTCGTCGGCGCCACCGCCTATGAGGAGGCGAGCGGGACCATCGTCCGCGACCTGTTCACCGAGGACGGTGGCGGCTGGTTCGAGGACGCCGGCCTGCTCGACCGGCTGGTGCTGGAGAAGCTGGAGCGGGTGGCAGGGGACATTCGCGCCGAGGGCTGGAAATGGGTCGAGGTCTACATCGACCATCCCTATGCCCATGGCCTGAGCCGGACCTATCCGCAGCCGATGGAACTGCCGCACGAGGATCAGGCGCGGCTTGACGCGCTGTCGACCGAATGGGACGAGTTGGCCCAGCAGTATGACGGGATCGGCGATCTGCCGGAGAAGGTGGCCGCCCGCCTCGATGCGCTGAACGCCGAGATCGAGCGGCTGTCGGCGCAGCGACATACCTATGATCCCGACGTGGTCGCGCGGGGCAGCGGCTTCGTGGTGCTCGGCCCCGATGGCACGCCCCGGATCGAGCGCGGCTTCATCCGCCCGGAGGACGAGCCGCCTATGGAGGAGGAGGCGGACCCCGCCACCGACCATGAGGATGCCGCCGCGAACGAGGTGGATGCCATTCCAGACGAGGATGACGACGGCCAGGACGACACCAAGCCGCTGTCGGACAGCCTGGTCCGCGACCCTACGGCTCATCGGACGCTGGGGCTGCGGGTTGCTCTCGGCGACAACCCGGACGTGGCACTGCTCGCCGTCACCCACGGTCTGGCCGCGCGGACCTTCTACCGGGGCGAGGACGACGGCACCTGCCTCGACATCCGCCCGAACTCGGCGTTCCTGGGCGGCCATGCCGACGGCATCGCCGACACCGCGGCGGCACAGAAGCTCGGGGAGCGGCACGCCGCCTGGGCGGCGCAGATGCCGGCGGACTTGGTCGATCTGTGGGGCTTCATCGTCGCCCTTGACCATGACAGCCGCATGGCCTTGTTCGCCCATTGCGCGGCTCTGACCGTGTTTGCGATCAGGATTCCGTGGGATCCGCGGCCGAAGGCGCTCGCCATGGCGGATGAGTTGGCACAAACGCTGGGCCTCGACATGACCGCCTGTTGGTCGCCCACCGCGCGGAGCTATTTCGAGCGGATCACCAAGGCGCATATCCTCGCCGCCGTGCGCGATGGCGCTTCCGAGGAGGCCGCGGAGCGGATGAAGAGCATGAAGAAGCATGAGATGGCCGAGGCGGCGGAACAGCTTCTGGCCGGGACCGGATGGCTGCCGGCGCTGCTCCGGACGCCGGAGATGAAGCCGGACGCGGGTACCGGCTCGGCCGAGGGCGAGCGATACGCCGACGCCGCTGAATAGCTATCTGGCCGGGGCCGCTCAACGGCCTCGGCCTTCTACCTGCGGTCGGCCTGCCGGTGCTTCCCACTGCTGACCGGATTGTCCCCTTTGCCGACGTTCAGAGGCGTTCCGAGATCCTCCAGAGCGGACATCCTCGTCGACCTAATTGGTCCCGAAACCGGAAGTGCTTCAGGACCTTTCGACGAAACACTGATCTTGCTAGATCGGCCGCCGTCAAACCGGCAGAGTGATTCGATGTTGGGCCCTGAAATCGTACGGCTCGCTACGCAGCGGAGCGGTTGGCGCGGGACGGCTTTGCCGGCCCTTCCGCGTGCATGGCAGTAAGCGTGAAGCTCAGCTTTGCCACGAATGGTTCATCGTCCCCGACGAACGCCCCATCCGACCGGTCGTTTGAGTTGCGTGAAGGCGAACCGTCGCGTATCGCCGGTCGCTTGGCCGAGCTGAGCATGCAGGTCGGACCGGAAATCACCGTGGCGGCTCGCACCTCCTATGCCGTGACCGGGCTCTTCGCGGGCGTCGGTGGTCTCGAAGAAGGATTTCGCCGCGCCGGACACGAGACGGCGATGCTCTGCGAATACGATGAGGCGGCCCGCTATGTGCTTGCGCAACGGTTCAAAGGTGCGACCCTAAAACAGGACGTGAGGCGCTTGAAGACGCTTCCGGCAGGGGGAATTCTGACCGCGGGCTTCCCCTGCCAGGATCTCAGCCAAGTTGGCCGCCGACGCGGAATTGAAGGTCCCAATTCCGGGCTGATCGACAAGGTGCTCACGCTCCTCCGCAAGGCAAAGCAGCCGCCGAGATGGCTACTGCTCGAAAACGTCCCGTTCATGCTGAAGCTCGACAAGGGACATGGCATTCGCTGGCTGACAGGACAGCTTGAGGAGATGGGTTTCAACTGGGCTTATCGTACGATCGATGCTCTCGCCTTCGGCTTGCCGCAACGGCGTCGGCGTGTGCTGCTGCTCGCCTCGTTGCAATACGATCCACGCCCAGCGCTCCTAGGGGAAGACCACTCTGCGCCAGCGAAATGCGCACGCGATGGTCATGCTTGCGGCTTCTATTGGACCGAAGGGAACACCGGGCTGGGCTGGGCGATCGACGCAATCCCGCCGTTGAAGAGCGGTTCGGCGCTGCACATCCCCTCGCCGCCGGCGATCTGGCTGCCTGAGGCCCGCGCAATCGTGACGCCGGCGATTGAAGACGCTGAGCGGTTGCAGGGCTTTCCGGCGGGCTGGACGGATGTCGAAGGCTACGACCCGAAGGCCAAGCGTAGGCGTTGGCGGATGGTCGGCAACGCGGTTAGCGTCGAGATGTCCGAGTGGATCGCCAACCGTTTGGCGATGTCGCATCCAGTCCATGACACCGGCGAACTCGTTGAACTGCCGGAACAGGGAGGCTGGCCGAGTGCGGCCTGGGGGCAACCCAACGGGCCGCGTAGCCGCGCCAACGTCTCTGAATGGCCAGTCGAACGGCCACGCCAGCACCTCGCGGCGTTTCTTGAGCATCCGACGGCACGGCTCTCGAACAAGGCGGCGGGTGGGTTTTTGAAGCGGCTGGTCGCCAGTTCGCTTCGCTACGAAGTCGCGTTTCGCGCCGATCTTGAGCACCATATCGCGCTCCATGAGGGCTGAGCGTGGGCAGGACGCGGTCGCGCCAGCGACCCGGCGGCGGATGCAGCGCACGGCGCGACGCGATAATCCTCACGAGCGCGCTCTGCGCGCGACGCTCCATAGGCGTGGCTTACGATTCCGATTGCATCAGCGGATTGTCGAGGGAACCAGGAGAACGGTCGATCTAGCATTTATGGGGGCACGGGTTGCGGTGCTTATCGACGGATGCTTCTGGCACGGCTGCCCGGCGCATGGCACTTGGCCGAAGAACAATGCGACGTGGTGGCGGGCGAAGATCGAGGCGAACATTGCGCGCGATCGCGACACGGATGCGCGCCTTCAACGTGGCGGCTGGCAGGTTGTACGGGTTTGGGAGCATGAACCGATCGAAGAGGCTGCCAGGAGGATCGAACGCGTCGTGCGTGACCGCAAACCGCCTAAGGTAAAGAACCCGTCCGAGCGGGGATAGGGAGGCAGCCGCACTGGCGGGCGGCAAGGTGCCGAGAGGAGCGGAAGCGACACGACGAAGCCGGCCGAACCGCGATCGCAGACCAACGCATCCCCAACGCTTCGCTCGATCAATCGAGGCGGATCGCGAAGAATGTTCCGTCAGGGCCGTTTGCGATCGAGAAGGGCTTTTCGATCTCGACGAGCTGGTCAGCAGAGGTGGCTAACGGGTCAAACGCATCGCTGCTCGCCGCCGACCAGGATCCGACACCCTGATCGAAGAAGATCGTTCCAGATCCGCGTTTCGTCGCGAAGTCGAGGCGTCTGCGATGCGGCACGTTTTGACCGCGTATCAGCCTCGCGCTCGGCCCGATCGTAGCCAGTAAGTGTTCGAACACCACGTCGCGATCCGCCTCGTCCGGCCAGTCGTCCTTCAGTCGCTTGCCGATTCTGGGACGTCCGCTTTTGCGGTTCGCATAAGTTTCCACGTTGATCCGCGTGCTCGCATCCGCGATTCCACGGAACGTCTCAACGATCAGACGGATGACAAGGGGGCTGAACAAGTACCGGTCTGAGTAGCGTATTTCGGTGCACGGTTCGGCGAAGACGTCTGCGAGCGCTACGTTGCGAGCCATCAGCGCCGCTCGCAACCGCGAACCGAAGCCCGCCGCTGGTCCGTCGAACTCCGTGCCAATCTCGAAGATCGTCTCGCGGATGCGTTCGGCGAGCAGTGAAGACACGTCGAGAAAGTCGAGCAGCTCTGGTCGGTCTCCACAGGGACCACGAACGACAGGCGCCTCGGACGTCCCACCCCAATCTGCGCCGATCGATCCAGCGAGTGAATCGAGTGAGCGCCAGGCCTCGATCCGGTCGGGAGTCCTCACAAGCGCAAGGAGGTCTATGTCGCTCGCGGGCAGTGCGGCAATGCGGGCGCGCGCGCGTTGGATCCAGAGCGCAACGCGTCGGCGCGTCACCGCGTCCGCGCGTTCCAGGGAATCGCGTTCGATCTCCATCACCACGTCGCGGTTGCGCGCACCCCAGCGCTCAGCGACCGACGTCATCGGCCACGTCTCGAAGTCCCACTCGACGGGATCGCCGCGCAGCACAACAATGAGCGAGGCGTCGGGACTCGACGCCATCTGCTCGTCGAGTGCTTGGGCAAGCGGCGCCGGTTCGTAACATGTCGCGCGGCCGAACAGACGATGCGTTATCGGGAGTTCGAGGCGATTCGCGGTAACCTCGAGGAGCGCGAACGCTCCGGCGCGATCAGTTCCGTCCGCCACGTGCTGGGTATCGGGTGCTAGGACGCAGCGGGGGCAGGCCCGCGCCGCTTCCGGCTCGCCGCACCGCCCCGCTCGAGTGCAGTCGAGAAAGGTGCACGCCTCGCGCAGTAACGCGACGGGATCGCGCGCGATCGTCGAGGAAAAGCCCGCACCGCCGCTCGCTCGATCGAACACGACCGCGCTCCAATTTGCCGCGCCATGCGGATTGGGAGCGGGGGGCGCGGCGAATCCCATCTCGTCGGCGTCGATGCCGAGCCTGTCTGCGACGGCCTCCCGCAACGCAAGCGCGACGGTGAGCGCCACCTCACGCGAGGTGCAATCGTAGAGTTGGACCTCACACAGGTCGGTTCTGATCTCGTGGCCGAGCGAGACGTGGCGGGTGACCGCGTAGGGCGCGAACTCTGGGGCTCCGGTGCAGGTCTCGTCGTCGATCGCCGTCGGCGCGCCACGCAGCGGCTTGTGTCCCGCAAGACCGGGACCGCCCTGCGCAGTCGATTCCGATTCGGCGCGACCGCAATGCAGGCACAGGGCGTAGCCGTGGCCATGATCGCCCGGGTTGAACCAGAAGACCGTGCCATCCGCACTGGCGCGTACTCGCCCGACCGTTGGATCAGGGAGCGAACGCCAGACCGCGTCGCGCGTCGACACCCAGGGATCGACGACCTTGGCGGCACCGACATTCGAAGGATCGTCGTGAATCTTGAAACGGACATCGACCGAGAACCCACCGGGCGCGAGGTAACGGACGTAATGCTGTGCGTCGGAGCCGCATTCTGCACATCGTGCGCGCTCGAGCGCTGAAGGTTTCGAATTGAGGGCACCGCAACTCTGGCAGGACCACATGGTGCGCAGGCTCTGGATCTCGCGTAGACCAGCCTGTGACGCGGGTCGCTGCCAGTTGAGGGTGACTCCAGCGGACTCTCGCACAACGCCATCGACGACGATCCCCCGACCGGGAGCGTATTCGTAGATTCCAACCTCGCGCGAGCGCGAGGGATAGCCGCGGCCGAAGCTCTTCTCGGAAAGCTCTGCGTCGCCAGCCGCAGCAGCGTGCTGGCGCGCGGATTTCTCGCCCGCCGTTTCCGTTATGAATTGGACGACGTCAGTTGGAAAGCCGTAGGAGGGTAGGAAGCCGCGCCCTGCCAGTTCACCCAACAGGAAGCCGCGCTCCAGCCGGCTGCGTTGGATCTCGCGCGCGCGATTGGCGGCGGCCAGTTCGACGTCGCCCACACCGACGTCCTGACCAGTCGAGGCGAGCGCTTCCCATTCGGCGCGGATCTCAGAGGTGATACGCTCCATGCGTGAGCGCAAATTCTCGACGAGATCGAGGCCGGGCAAGATCGGGGTGCCGGAGAGCAGGGAGTGTAGTTCGTCACCGAGCGCTGCGTCGTTGGGCGTGCGGTCGAGCCAGCTGAGGAAGCTCGCCACTGGCGTTGGATCGCTGTAGGTGGCGCTCGCGTCGACGAGCCCGAAGAACGCGCCGTTGGCGAGTTTGTGAAGCTCGGTGCCCGAATCCGCGAGGAATCGAGCGAGTAGCAGCGCGGCGGCATGGCGCGTCGCGATGGTGGGACTCTCAAGGCTGACCCTAGGGGTGCGGGCTTGACGGCCCAGATAGGCAAGTGGGTTGGCGATCGTCATGCGATCGAGTGGCTTGTCCTTGCAGAGGGTTAACCCGACGGCGATCGGTTGACGCGCGCGTCCGGCGCGGCCGACGCGCTGGCGATAATTGGCGATTTCGGGCGGCGTGTTCGTGTTGAGCACCCCCTCAATGCTGCCGATGTCGACACCCATCTCCATGGTCGTAGAGCAACCCAGCACGTTGATACGACCTTCCTTGAATTGGCGCTCGTAGCGGCGCAGCACCGAACTGGGCTGTTGTGCCGAGTGTTCCGCAGCTCGCAGCCAGGGTGAGAGCTTCGCCGCACGATCATTCTGATCGGTCCACCGCCCAGCTTCGCGCAGCCGAACCACGCGCTCGTCCTCGCCCATCCAAGCGTCGAGTGAGGCCTCCGGGACGGTGTAACCGCTCTCGTCGCGTCGCCACACGAAGGGAAGAAGCGGCATGACGATCGGCTCGGCGACCGGATGGACACCGTCGACATCATAGGGGCTCAGTCCCTTTAACGTCGTGTCGAGCACGCGGCGCGTGGTTGGGCACCAAAAGGCGCTCTCGACCCGCGCTACTGAGAGCGCTCCGAGCCGCATGCGAAACCCATTGTCGGTCGTCGCCATGTAGCGCTTGAGCGCCGTCCAGGCGTCGTCGAACAAGGCACCGACTTTGTCTCGGTCGCCGCTCACCTCGGGATCGAGCATCAGCGCCTGAAAGACGAGCCGCACAATGCGTGTTAGGCGCAGCCCATAGGGATTGGGCCAAAGGCGAATGTAGCGGCTCGACCGCTGTCCCGGCGCCCAGGGGATGATCTCAATGTGGCTCTGTCGGCGATCGATCCAGTTCAACCACCAGCGATCGAAATGGAGCGCGACGTTGGTGCGAACGAAGTGCGTGACGATCAGTCTCAAGAGGTCGCGCCAGTCACCTTCGGACAGACCGACAGCGTGCGCAGAGGCGGGGATTAGCACATTTGCGTCGTCGATACCCGGTAGCTCATAGCGGAACAGACCAAGGGTCTCGGCCGAGTTTGCGCGTACTGGCCGGCGCATTGCCTCGCGATAAAGGAGGAACTCAGCGAGTATGGTCGGATCCTCGAAGCGCGGATCGCGATTGGTTGTGGTCCAGAGCGTTCGCAAGAACGTGTTGACCGTCGTGTGGCGGGAGAGGTGCGAGACGAGCTCGGACCATGGCCGTGCAGTCGTTCCCACGAGCGCGGCTCGGCGACCTTCGAGCTCCTTGAGGATGGCAGCATAGGTCGTATCGCTGGAAAGCCCGCGCATTGCCGCAATCTGTTGGTCGAGCTTAGCAATCTCGGCTGGATCGTGCGCGTTCCGTTCCTGCACGAAGTGGTAGAGGAACCCTCGCACGAAGCCACGCTCGGACGCGATCTGGATATTGGCGGCATGACGCGCAGTGCCCTGCCGAGCGTCAGTGAAGGTGATGAGGCGCCGGCCGTTGCAGGGCAACGGCTGGTCACCGTGTGGCTCAGGAGAGAGGTCGGCCAGGAAGCCAGGTGTAATCTGCGCCATCAGGAACGGAGCGCCCGCATTCGCGGGACGCAGGGCGCCGCGGGCAGGATCGAAGCTTGCCGGAGCATCGCCACAACCGCAACATGCCGAGAGATCGGCCGAAGCGCCGAATACAATCGACTCGTCTTCGCCGTCGAGAATACCGGTCTCGCGCTCAACTACGAGGTGGCGCAATCCCGCGCTGAGTGGGAGATGGAGATAGCGGCGCGAGACCCGTGTCGGGGCGACGGGAGGGGTGGGGCTTGAATGGGAGTCCTCGACACCTTCCTCATCGTCGGTGACTTCACGCTCCAACGTCTGTTCGAAGTCGTCAATTTCAGCGGTGTCACTCCACGACGTGATCCGCGAACCGCCGTCAACTTCTTCCGCGCGCAGTGCGCCGTCACCGCACAGCGTGCACACGGCCCATTCAAGTACGATTGATTTGCAGTGAGGACAATTTCCACGGGACTCGAAAAATACTGCACCGTACGCCCAGTCCGAGCGGGCATCTCCCCCTGGTCTGCCACTGCAGTTCGGGTTGATGCAAGCCCACACACCGGCGAGCGTGCGATGGAAAAGATGGACGCGGGTCGGCAAGATCGAGTCGTTGCCCGAGGCGACCATGGCTTCGGTGGCGTTGGGATCGCGTGCCCTCGCCGCCTCGACGAGCAGGCGCGTGGGTCTTGCGTCAGCCTCCACGGTGGTCTGTGCGATTTGCGACCATTGCTGCCAACTGAATACGCCGCCGCTTCGCAGCGTCTCACGTGCGTTGCGAAGCCCCGGTGAAGCGGCCAGACGAGCGCCACTCTCGGCCGCATCCATCTCGGAAAGTGCGTCGAGCGCGACCAAGCGTTCGTCCAACACTGGGGCGGGTGGGAGCGGCGCGCGCTCACCTTCGACAACGCGGATGCGTTCCACGGGAGCGCCCGACAGATCGCCAAGGAAGCGGGCAAGCTCGTCGCGGGCGTTGGGCCCTCCGATCGTCGCCGAGGTAGCGATGTAGCGCAGATCTTTGGGCTCCCGTCCGAACGCCAGCGCGACACGTCGTAGAAGGAGCGCAATCTCGGCCGCCTGGGCACCCATGTAGGAATGCGCCTCATCGAGCACGACGAAGTCGAGCGTGCCCTGGGATGCTGAGAGAATCGGCGCATCGTTTTGCCGGATCAGCATGTATTCGAGCATCGTGGCGTTGGTCACGAGCACGGGCGTCGGCGAGGCGCGCAGCGCAGTGCGGTCCCCGACCCGCCAGGGTGTCGCGCGACGCGTCTCCGCGCTTGCCGTCTCAGGTGTCTCGCCGTTGTAGAGGGCATAGCGGAGTGCGCCACCGAACGGTGCGAACCAGCGCGAAAGGCGTTCTTCCTGGCTGCTGATCAACGCATTGAGCGGGTAGAGCATGAGCGCACGTACCCCCTCGAGAGGGTGCCTGCCGCCGTCGGACAAGCGGACCAGACGATCGAGGATCGGCACGAGGAAGCATTCGGTCTTGCCCGAACCCGTACCACTTGACACGATAACCGATGCGGGCTCGTGCGCGGTCAGGGCCTCCCAGGCCGCCGCCTGATGCGCGTACGGCGGGAAGGACACCGCGCGTAACGCCTCGATGGTTCTGGGATCGAGAACGTGGCCGGGAAGGCCTTCCCAACCATCCGCGAGCGGCAGCCAGGGAAACGCTCCTTCGACGAGCGGTTCGGCGAGCAGCGATCCTGGCGCTCCTGCGGACGCGCCCCAAGTATCGCGAAGATGTTTTGCGAGCGTTCGCGACCTAGGTTTCAGCATCCCCAAGATGGCGTCGGCTGCTTGCTCGGGCAACCGGCTCATCATCCGTTCGAAGTCGATCATGCCGCATTTCCATTGGTAAGAGCGATGCGGTGCAGTGTTTCGTTCGTGCGCATTGGGACGATCACCTCGAAATATTCCGGGTCGTAAAGCGCCGCATCTCGGCAACGGGCGAGTTCAATAGGTTGGAGGGGATGGATGCCGGCGGCATGATCCGCCACTGCGAATGGGGCGGCGATAATGTCTGCGAAAGCGGGATCGAATGTCGTCCAGCGCATGTGTTGCGCTGCGACCGTCTTGTCCGACAGTGTGCCGCGCGGCGGCGGATGGTCGCTGTCAGCGTGGCGCGTGATCATTCGGCCGATCTCGGTACGGGCGTCGGCTCCGCGGTCGATTCGCAGGAACGCGGTAGATGATCCGGTGGTTGCCAGACCGGAAGCCGCCATCGTCAAGAATACCGCTCGCGCATGTCCGCCGAGCTCGGTTCGCAGGGTGGCGATCTCGCTGAGCGCGGTCATGACAAGACGATCGGCGACGTCGAGTTCGATTCCGACCTCGCGGAGCCGACCGCGAACCGCGCCTAGCCTCGCCTCGAATGCCACAAGCCATGCTTCGATGGTCGTCGCACACCACAGGAAGGGCAAGTCGCGTTGTAGGTCGAGGAGCGCGGCGCGCTCCTCGAGGCTGTCGCAGCCAGCGAGCAAATGAACAGCGATTGCTGGCGCCGATTCAAGTGCGCGTAGCGCGTCGATGCTCGACAGAGGCAGGCGTTCGCGCCGCGCGAGCACGAGGAGATCAATCAACAAGCGAACGTCACCGCGGGACATGTTCGCTGGATCGGCATAGGCATCGGCGAAGGCACGTGCGCGGGGCAGGGCCGCGTCGATCGAAACTGCACGAACCAAAGGCGTCGCATCCCTGTTGGGCGCCCTGCCCGCAGGGACGACGCGTGGGCGGACGATCTCGCCGGTCCGGCGGCTGCCGAACACCAACCAGGGCCCGTTCGGCAGGGCGGGTTCGAGCTCAGCGCGCATTGTCGCCTGGCTCGCCGGCGCGGTCACTGATTGGACGCCGGCGGACGGATCGACGAGCGAGACTGCGCGCAGGTTGAGTGCGTGGATCGATGCGAGCGCCGCGAATGCGCTGATCCGCGGGACGACGAACGGATCAACCTCTTCTGCATACCAGCGCACTTCCGCGAGATGTTCGTTGGCGCCGAGTGCGGATAGGATGACGCGCGCGTCGAGTGTCGCCGAGCGACCGAGTAGCTGACGGATCGTATCGCGCAGTGCAGAGAGCGGGATATCGCCGGTCACTGGGCGCGAGATCGCGAGTGGAGGAGCGTCTTTCGCGCGCAGTTCCATAAAGAGTGTAACCTCGCGAGTCGCGAGAATTCGGTATCCCCCGAGTCCGTCGAGCGCGAAGTTCGCTCGCGTGTTCACAAGCCTGTTGCGTTCGTCGATCAATCGCAGCTCGTAGCTGGGGTCTGCGAGGGTCAAGGCGACTTCGGTTTCCCAGCGCGCGCGGACCGTCACGATCGGCGTCCCCGACGGCGCGCCAAGATCGATTACGTCGACGCCGTTCTCGGATCGGATCCTGAGTGGCCGGGCACCGACGGCTGCGAGCATTGACGCGCCGAGGTTAGATATCCGCAACTCACGGCGCGTCCGGTCGAATGCGATCTTCATTCCGGCCGGTACGACATCAGCGGGAACAGCGTGACGGATCTCGCTTTCCTCGATTACGGCGATCTCGATCGCCCCAGCGGGCGTTGCTCCGTCGAGGGTGCGCCACGATCCACGGCCGCGCGGTCGCCAAGCGAGCGATTCCCGTCGTGGCGCGATGATATGACCGTCCTTCTCGATCCACAGGCGCGGTATGCCGCAATAGACCGTCTCGCGCACGTTCGCGATGAGTTCGCCTACTAGTATTGGCCGCGCATCGAGGGCTCGTTCAGCCTTTGTCCGCCAGCGCCAACGCGCACCGCTGCCCTCGAACGTCGCAGTGCCCGCGAACAGGACGATCCGACGGCCCGACGCCGGGCAAACTCCGATGTCTTGCGACCCATCAGAGAACGCGATTTTCGGCAAGATATCTGGCCGAACTGCGATCACGAGCACGGGCTTGCTCGTCTGGCACGAAGAGCAACCGATCACGCGCAGAACGCGGGGACGTTGAGCGTCGTCCAGCTCGGCGATGTCGAGCGCAACAACAGGCGCGTCGAGCGCTAGCCCGCCAGGGGGGACGAAATCGCCTATGGTGGTGTGACTAGCCTGCACCAGCAGCCGTGCCTCGCGTTCAAGCGCGAGCTCGGCGTCAAATTCGGTCACGAAGGACCTCAGCTCGTGTACGAGGCCGTCCTCTGCGTCATAGGTCTCGATCGCGGCGATCGCGGTCAGCTCCTCGGAGAAGGGAGGACGCGGGAAGATCCTCAGGCGACGCCCTTCGCCGATCGCTTGCGCAATAGAGGCGGGAACACGGCGTAAGTCGAGTGTGCCTTCGAGAACGAGCGACGCTCGTGCCGTCCATTCGTTCTCGCCGATGCGGACGAGGGTTCGCTCGACGTCGAGCGCCCCGCGATCGCCCTCACGGAGCCTAACCATGCGTTCGACGAGCGTACGCACGTCGTCCTGCTCAACGTCGAAGGGAAGGGCGTCCCGCCACCCGGGATCGTGCGCGTCGAGAAACGTTACGGGATCACCGCCCCGTGCCTCAATGGGGATCGTCTTGCGGAGATCAACGATTGCGCCACACAACTCGATCGCCGGTTCGATGAGGGCCTGGGCGAGCCGGTCGGACACGCGCCAAGCTTCCGCGCCGACCGCCTGGTCGACGTGGAAGCCGCGCTCGGCGCACAGCACGGCGTGCTTGAGCCACGCAGAGATCCGCGGATCGTCACGAACCGCTGCGACCGGAAAGCCGCTCTCGCGGACGATCGCGAGCAGGCGTTCGCCGCCGCTTGGCAAAGGGCGGCGCCACATGAGGAGGCCGTGCCAAACGAGATCCTCAACATCGCAATATTGCACGCGGCGACCCTGGCCGTAATCGAGACCAATGCTCCGCAATGGCCGGATCCAATCCCAATGCCCGCCGCCACGTTCGCGACGGAACCACTCGGCAACGTGCGCGACGATCAACGCCGCGCCAGCTCTGTCGCCGATCACGTGAGAAACGTGCCGCCGAAGGAGAGCGGCAGTACGGTCATACTCGTCCTTCGTAAAGCGATAGGCGTGAAGCGGTCGACGGTCCGGCGTGTCGAGACCGCGCGCTGCGAGCAATGCACTGAACCCACTCGTGAGCTCGGAGTGATTCATAAACGCGTGCCCCCTTTCCCGAACTGCATATCGCCCGATCGAATTCGAGAGGAAAGTCTCAACGCCCCCTTGGAGATTGGCCGGTGATGGATGCGCAACCAAACAGGTTCACAGCCGCATACGCGGTCGGCTTCAAATGGCCCATCGAAACAGTTCCTGAAATAAAGTTTAACTGCCGCTAGGAAAGCAATGTCCCGGCTTTTCGTCAAATCGATTCATCTCGTCGGCCGATTGCTCACCGATCCGAGCGGATCTCGCCAAATTGTAGGTAGCCGGAGATTGCGTGTCTTTGTGTTCGGTTTGGAGATGTGAGCGAAGAGCCGCTTTGTGAGGCGATCCTGCTGGGTTCGGCTGCCCCGAAGTGGGGCACAGTGGCATGTTGGAGCGATGTCCCTTATTGGGGTGGCGGCCCAATGTCCGCTTACGGCGGGACGAGGACGGCTTGGTCGCAATGCGGATTCGCCCATTGGCATAAGGGGCGCTGTTATTTTGATGGACTATACCCTGCTGTGAGGCCAGACATGACCCTCAATCCGGCGTTGGATCGGCTCCATGCGGCGATCGCCGACCAACGCCGGCAGGCCGACGAATGGCGCAAGCCGAGCGCGCTGATCACCTTCGAAGCTGTTCGGGCGCTCGATGATCTGTTCTGCCGTGAGCTGTTCGAGGAGGGGCGCCGTGCGCCGGCCGATGCCTATCGGACAATTCTGACCTGGGGCGGCAACCAGGCTCTGCAGCGCGTACTGCCCACAGTGCTTGAGACTCGACCACATCGTTTCCTCGCCAGCTCGTCGAACTCAGCCATGAAGATGGACGATTTCCTGTTCGAATGCGCCGCCTTGCAACTGGGTGAACGGTACGCGGCGTGGTTGCGTGACGGCTTGGTTGAGGGGCGCGTCCGGACCTTCCCAAAGCCAGACGAACCGGGCAACTCCGACGTCATCGAGCTGACGAGCGTGCAGGGGCGCGCGCACGACGAGGAAATCGGCCGCAATGGTCTGCGGTGGGCGAGCGCGCGGACCGCGGCCATCCGCTCGGCGGACGAGCGGCGCCTCCGGCAGCGGCACCGCAAACTCTATCGCGAACTGTCGGATCGGGTGTTCGCTGTCGATGATTGGACCATCGGCTACCGGTCGACCCCGAATATCGACGCCTACTTTGCAGAGTGGGCCCGCCTTTACTTGGAGCGGTTCTACGCCCAGGATCTACTTGGCGCCGACGATCGCATCGGCGGGCGACCGTTCTCCGCCTACATGGCCGTCCTGACGGTCTTATCGGCGCGGGCTCACAAACATATTGCGTTTGCTCAGATCCTTCTGCGCAAGAGGCCCGAGCTGTCGCTGCGCAACCTGCTTACCGGCGTGACCGGCTACGACCGCCTGTTGAAGGCCGTAGCCGGCCTCTTGGACGCGGATGAGCGGGAGGTAGCGGAGATCCTGGAGACCTTGACCCTTGGGCCGAAGAACGCTGCGGTTCATCTCTCGGAGACCGGCACCTGCTGGGCGCCTCTAGTGCGCACGACGGAGGACTCCATCGTGCTACCGATCTACGGACTCGACATCAATCCGATCCTGTTTCTGCTGACCGATCTCAGAAACCGGTACTCCAGCGACTGGGCGGTGATGGCGAATCGCCGCGAAGGGCGTTGGATCCGGGAGCTGGCCGAGCAATTCAATTCGCCGCGGTGGGCCTTCAACGACAAGAATCTCAAGCTGAAGCATGACGGCAAGGACGTGACCGACATCGACTTCGCGGTGTTCGATCGTAGGGATGGCGACCTCGCGCTGTTGCAGCTCAAATGGCAGCAGCCCATTGGCACCGACGAACGCCAGCGGCGCAACGCGGGACACAATCTGACCGGCGAATGCAATAAGTGGATCGAGCGCGTGACGGGATGGATCGCGATCTACGGGCTGGAGGAGCTTGTGCGCCGACTGGGCTTTTCTCCAGCGCCCGCGCCGCGGCTCCACCTCGTTATCCTGGGGCGCTATCACGCGCACTTCACCGGCTCGGGCGTTCGCGATGGTCGAGCGGACTGGTTCGATTGGCAGCACGTCCGTCGAGCGCGTCTTGAAGGGCCTCGTCGTTCGCTCGCACAACTCCTAGATGCGGTCGCCCGCGAGACCGCGGCGTCCGCCGCGGCCGCCCAGAAGGAATCCAACATGCTGCCGATCGGAGACGCTGGAGTAATCTTGAACCCTGATCGGATGCCGGATAGGTGACCGACTCCCGCGACAATGGCCTACTATGGATTGCCCAGCGTTACGGCCAGGAATGGTGCGACGAGGACGTGCAGGCAGCTGTTGGTTGGCTCGTCTCACTCGTCCCCGGTTCGGAGTGGAGGCCGCGCGCTGCTGCGGTCGAGGCGCGATTCCAGGCGGCAAAGGCGAATTGGGCCGACGGTCGACGGGTGCCACTCTTCGAACCAGCCGATGCAGTCGCCTGGTACGTCCACCAGGCGAGCAGATATGCAGATCCGCTGCTTCGGCCAGACTTCTTTTTGCCGGAAGGTTTCCGCATCGCGCCCCTCTTTAGGCGCATCGGGCAACTGCTGCCGACGTTGAGGACGATTGAGGGCGCGGAAGCTCGTGCAGCCCGACTTATGACCGAGAACACCTCTCAACCGGACGATGGCATCTACGAGCTGTTGGTCGCGGGCGCCTATGCTCGCCGGGGCTGGAGCACGGTGCGCTTCGTTCCCGAGGCACCGGGCATCGAGAAGCGGCCCGACTTGCTGGTCGACCGCCGCCGCTCAAGTTGGGCTGTCGAATGCAAGAGGGCAGGCAGATCCGGTTACGCTCGGGACGAGCGACTCGCTGGCGAGCGCATGGCAGAGGGTGCGCATGCTCTGTCACGTAGCGTCAATCGACCTCTCGTGATCCTTGTGCGGTTCACGGAGGAGTTGCATCTGCTCGAGAAAAAATATCTTGCAGGAAAGGTCGAGCGCTTCCTCGATACTAAGGTTCCTTATGAATGGAAGGACGAAGGCGGACAGGGCGTGGTCATGGACGTCATATGGAGCGCGCTGCACAGCGTCATGGTCCATGACGACATTTATTTCGGATCGAGCCGGATGGCCGAATTGCTCCTTGGTCGGTACGATCAGATGATGGACTTTTCGATGGCGGGCGATTGGACGCCGGCTCAGGGTCGGCCGCTCCATGCGACGTGGGTGGATCACGTTAGCCTCGTCGCCTGGAGAAGCACCTCGGACGAAGCGGCCAGGCGTAAGGCGATGCACTTCCGCGGGCTCGTCGCTCGGGCCTCGGCCCAGCTCCCCGGCGACCGTCCAGGCGCGATCCACGTGGGCTACGAGGCGGTGGGTGGCAATAGCGAGGACGGCCGCAGGCACCAACTCAATCGCCGCGAGATGCGTACCTTCGATCCTGCGATTACGGGCCTACGAATGGTGTACGGCAATTATTTCATGAATGAGCTCGTCACCTCGAGGAACGAGAGCGCGGCCGTGACCGAGACCCTCGCGTGGTATCCCGTCGGATCAGCTAGATCGCTGCATCCCCTTCCGGGCCACATGCTTTTCATGGACGAGAATGGCAAGCCTGGGTCGCACCTCTAGAGCAAGTTCGGGATCGGTGGATGACCGCGTCGCCGCCGCGAGGTAGGCCGACATCGGCGGGTGGGTGGTAAAGAGGCGGATATCGGAAAGAGCGATTCCCGATCTCCACTGCTTGTATCAAGCCGAGGCGGTCAAGTCCGCTTCGGGTAACTCATTGCGGTGTCCGGTTTCGGGAGCCATCCAGGGCGCCGGGCTGGCAAGGAACAGCTGTTCTCAGCCAGATTGGGTCAGGTCCGGTTTGGAGGAGCCCCCGGCAACGTCCGCATGTGGCGCGACTGAGCCATCGCTGCCTGGCAGCAGGATCGGCGCGGATCGGAAACGCGTGGCACAATGAATTCGATCCGCATCCCTATCGCGGTCGATCCGGCGACCATCGCAGCGACTAGACGAGGCCGGCGTCGGGCGGGCCATGCCGGCCGCCAAGGGCAAGGCCTGACCGAAGCTTGGGAGGATACGACGATGCTCAAGACATATAGTGGCAGTTGCCATTGCGGCGCGATCCGGTTCGAGGCGGATCTCGGCACCGGGACCGGGAACTGCAGCTGCTCGATCTGCACTAAGACCAGACTGGGTCGGTCGAGGCCGGCCCCAAGCGCTTCCGCATGTTGGCGGGCGAAGCCGAGCTGACCGACTATCGGGGACAGTCACCCGTGGCGCACCACCCGTTCTGCCGACATTGCGGGGTGCGCGTCTTCAAGCGCGTGGACATGCCGAACCTGAGTGGCAGCCCCTACCACAACATCAATGTCGCCTGCCTCGATGGCGTCGACATCGACGAGCTGATGTCTGCGCCAGTTACCTATTACGATGGCCGCAACGACGACCGGGGGTCGATTCCGGCCGAGATACGACATCTGTGACCCGCAACCGCCTTCGGCCGCACCAACAGGACGAAACGCCGAACCCATTTCGGTCAAGATGTGGAGCCAACGCCATCGGCGTCCAATGCAAGCTGCCGCTGCATCGTCCGCGATGAGGCGCACGCTTGAGATTTCGGCAGCCGGGTGGTGGCTTCCGTCGCGTCGGGGTCATGTCCGCTGCGCAGAGCCAGCCGCGAGGCGGGTTTCGAGCGCGCTCCCAGGCAGCGGGTTGAAGAGCCCGCGCCGGGCGTCCACTATCGCCCGGCGGCTCCGTCAAATCGCGGATCGGCCGTGCCGGGCAGCCGGAACGGCCATCCGACTTGGAAGGGGGAGGACCAAATGAGCGCCCTGATCAGGATCGACTTCGCGGGCGGCACCGCAACAAGCGGCAACGTCTCCGTAGTACTGACCGACTGCACCGTCGCCCCAAGCGCTCAGAATGGCGTGGTCGTGGCCATGGCTTCGGCATTGACCAACATCAGCGTCCTCAGCGATCAGGTGACGATCGCGACGACAACTGGTGCCCAATTCAATGGATCCGTCGCCATCGCTATCAGCTGGGTCGAAGGGGGCCAACCGTCGGTCGCGCTGGACAATCTGCAGATCGGCGGCGGTAACCCAGCGACGGTGACCTGGTCCACTTCGGGCGGTCCAGAGACCCAGATCCTGGCCTCGGGCGATCCTCTGGCGCTCGTCGGCATCGTCAACGATTGAGCGTGGAGTGGACACATGGCGCTCAAACGGATGGACAACATCGGAATCGTGTTCGATGACCTCGGAGGGACGATCGATTTCTTTCGCGAGCCCGGCCTCGAGCTCGAAGGCCGGGCCACGATCGAAGGAGACTGGGCCGGACGGGCCACCGGACTGAGCGATCAGCGCGTCGAGATTGCCATGATGCGCACGCCGGATGGTCACGGCCGGCTCGAGCTGTCCCGCTTCCTCACGCCGCCTGCCGTCGCGGATCACCGCAACCCCCGGTTAACGCTCTAGGCTACCTCCGCGTGATGTTCGCCGTGGATGACATCGACGAAACGCTTGAAAGGCTCCGGAATCGCGGCGCACAGCTCGTAGGCGAAGTCGTCCAGTATAAAGATGCGTATCGGCTCTGCTACGTCCGGGGGCATGAAGGGCTTCTCATCGGGCTCGCCCAAGAACTCAGCTGAGCGCAATACGACGACAATGACGAAGGCCCCAAGCTGCCTGGGGAAGCCCGTTCCGGGCAAATGACGATCCAATCTGTGCGCAACTCGCTGAATGTCCGGTTGCGGACGCTGGCGCCAGGACCGGTTCCAGGCAACCTCATCCGGACATCTGACCCGGGAAGTGCCGAGGGACATGCCAATTCGGTCAATGTCCGGAATGGGTGCGCCTCGGCGATGGCCGGATATGGCGCCCTCCCGTCGGGGCAGAGCCCGCGCGAGGAGCAAATTGCTTTCCAGCGGGCGATGCTCGTGAACTCTGGCAGACCGCGATCATTAGGACTGGGTGTGATGCGGAGGTCTGGCACCGCGAACGGCGCCGGACGGGTGGCGCCGTCCTTTAGAGCGGGATGAATTTATCTGAGGTCATAACCGGCCTGGGCGAAGAAGTTGCGGCACTGTGGCGGGGTGACAGTGTCGAGGATGGAGGCGATAGCGTCGCAGATAGCGTCGGGGTTGCGTCGAGCGGCCTTGCGCAGGAGGTGCTTGAGCTTGGCGAAGAGCATCTCGATCGGGTTGAGGTCGGGGGAGTATTTCGGCAGGAAGAAGAGCTTGGCGCCGGCGTCGCGGATGGCTTGGCGGA
>NZ_NHON01000083.1 GCF_002195995.1 Inquilinus limosus | reverse complement strand
CCCTCCGGCCAGCGCTCCGGCGCCAGCCGCAGCCGCAGCCGCTCGCCGATGGCCGGGCCGGCCTCGCCGCACCAGGCCGCGAGGCACAGCAGCCCGGCGCGGTCGATCGCTTCCTCGACCGGCATCGCCTCCAGCCCGGTCAGCGCCGGGCCCGGCCTCTTGTGGCCGAGCCCGAAGGCATAGGCGTCGGCGCCGATCCGGCCGGTGACGCGGCGGATGTCGGCGCCGAGGACGATGGTGCGCAGCCGCGCCGCCAGCGCCGCGGCGCCGGCATGGCGGACGGCGCGGTCCAGATCGGCCGGCGACAGGCCGGCGATGCGGGCGGCATCGCCCTGCCAGGACGCGGCGTCGCAGGGCGCGAGGCCGAGGCGCCGGCGCAGCAGCTCCGACAGGCGCGGCTGCAGCCGCGGCGTGCCGAGCAGCCGCAGGGCTGCCGCCTCCGGCAGGTTCGGGAAGGCCCGGCCGAGCTGCGCCGGATGGGCATGCAGCGCCACCGCCCGGTCGAAGCGCCCCAGGGCCAGCCGGTCCGCGATCTCCGGCGGCATGGTCATTCGGCCGCTTGCGGGGCCGCGCCGCGGCGGCGCCAGATGCGCCAGCCGACGGCGCCGGCGACGCCGACCACGGCCACGGCGACCAGGGCCAGCAGCCCCTGCAGCCAGGGCGCGCTGGAGCGGTGCACCCAGAAGCCGGCGACATTGGTCAGCGGGTCGGCGACCGGCGGCATCGCCGCCTCCGGATCGGTCGGCAGGAACACGACCGAGACGTTCTCGTACAGCAGGCCCTTGATGCCGTTCGCCACCAGCATCTTGATCTCGGGCGTCAGCTTCGACAGGTCGACATCGGCGCGGTGGCGGATGACCACCGAGGCGGAGGAGGGGGTGGAGGCCACCTTCAGCCCCTCGCTGTCCGGCAGCACGACATGGACGCGGGCGGAGTAGACGCCGTCGATCTCGGAGATCGTGCTCGACAGCTCCTGGCTCAGCGCATAGATCAGCCGCGCCTGCTCCTCGACCGGCGACGACACCAGCCCCTCGCCCTTGAACAGGTCCGGGATCTTGGCATAGCGCTCACGCGGATAGCCGTTGCGGCGCAGCACGTCGACCGCGTCGGCGAAACGGTCCTCCTCGACCGAGACGACCAGGCCGCGATCCTTGGTGATCTCGCGCTCGGCCGGGATGCCCTGGTGCAGCAGGATCGCGACCATCTCGTTGGCCTCGCGCTCCTCCAGATTGCTGTAGAGCTCAACCTTGCAGGCGGCGAGCAGCAGCAGCGCGGCGAACGCGAGGGGCTTGACCCAGGGTTTGAGCAATTCCGGTCGACCTTTCTGAGAACCTGTCCAAGCCCGCCGGGATGGCCGGCGCCGCGGTCAGCCGCGCAGCAGGGTTTCCGGAACGTTGCCCAGTTGCCGGGCGGTGGTGGTGACGAGGGTCGTCCGCAGCATGCCGTTGTTGAACTCCTGCGTCGCCGCCCGCATCTCGCGCATCTGGCCCTTGAAGTCGACCTCCGGCGCCGCCTGCTGCGGCGCGGCGGCGGGGCCCGGCTGCAGGCCGGGCTTGGCCGCGCCCGGCGTGGTCAGCGACGCCGTCGTCTGCGTCGCCGGGGCGGGCTGCTTCTCGTCCAGCCGGGCGCCGAGGGCCATGGTGTCCTTGTGGAACCGCTGCAGCGAGTTGAGCAGCTGGTCGCCCATCGCCGCCGGGTTGGCCAGCAGCTTGGCCTTCAGGCTGGGGGCGTAGTCGGCCACCGATTTGTGCGCCGGCTGCAGCGGCAGGGCGTAGTCGAAGACGTTGGCGGCCTTCTGGTCCAGCGGCAGGGCGACGGGGACGACCGCGGCCTTGGGTTCGATCAGCGCCGGCGCCGGAAGAACGGAGGGCGAGATGACAACCATGGGATCAGCCTCGGCTCGGGAAACGGGTCGGGTCGATGGGGCGGCGTCGCGGCGTCATGATCCGGGCTTCCCGGTGCGGCCGCGCACGATGGTGGTCTGGAACTGGTAGGCCTGCTGCAACGCCTGCATGGTCTCCTTGACCAGGGCGACGTAGCGGGGCGGGCCGGAGACCAGCGCGACATTGGCGCTGGCCAGCGGCCGCGGCGGGAAGCGGGGATCGTCGAGCTTCAGGCTGGCCAGCGACGCCTGCAGCTCCTCGAACCGGATCGGGCCGAGCGGCAGCATCTCCGACACCGCCTCCTCGACCGTGGTGACGTACAGCACCTGGCCGTCATAGTACCATTGCAGGCCGAAGCTGGCGGCGAGGTGGTCGAGCAGCTTCTGCGGCGACAGCTCGGGCAGGCGGCCGCGCACCCGGCCGGAGACCTTGTCGCTGACCTTGACCGGGACGTCGAGGTTGCTGCCGAAGGCGGCCAGCACGTCGCGCACATCCTGGTCCAGCACGACATAGGGATAGGGCTTGTCCGGCCAGGGCAGGGCCCGGCGGCCCTGGGCCCCGGCCGCGTCGGTCGTGACGGCGGGCGCCGCGACCGGGGGCGTGGCGCCGGCGGGCGACGTCATGGCAGGCGGTGTCGCGATGATCCTGGGGGCCGGAGCCGCCGCCGCGACCGGCGGCTGCTGCGCCAAGGCCGTCCCGGCGGCCAGGGGGAGCCCGGAAACCAGGGCGAGCACGGCTGCGCTCCGCCGAAATCTGACGGACAACATTCCTGTGATCGCGTTGGTCCTGACTGCCATCCCCACCTGCATCAAGACGTTCTGCCGATTCGGCCGGGACCGCTGCCCGTGTCCCGCCCTCGTTTATAACCCTGCATAGCCGATGGTGCAAAAGCCAATCGAACCGCCCCTCCGGCCGAATCGGGGGACGGCGGCTGCAGATGCCGGGCAGACCTAAACGCTTAGATGGGATGGCAGGTTCCAGGCCTTTTGTTAAAGTTTTTCTTGTGGGGCAAATGGCACGAATCCGGGACATTGAGATTTCGAATTGCTTGACCTGACAGGATTTTGCGGGATAGTGCCGTTGTTGTATCGAGCGGCGAAGTGGGCCCGTGGTCCGGGCAGGCCGTGTGGCTTTGAATGAAGCAGGCGGTCGGCAATGGAACGATGCCTGATGCCGGCATGGATCGGCAGATAGGCTTTTATCCAAGGGCTTGGCGCTCTCATTTGCCGTGGTTTCGCAGTCCCGGGATCCTGAATTCGCAAAGGGGAGATCTTGAAATGGCCTCGACGTCCGGTAGCGATCCAGTCGCCGATATGAAGGCGCAGATGGCGGAGATCCGTAAGCAGAACGCTCAGGACTCCATCGACTCTGCTTGGGAAAACCAGAAGTCGAGCAAGGTCGACAAATGGGCCCAGGCGCTCCAGGAAGCGGCCCGCAAGGGCTGAGCCCGGACCCTCGTCCGGTTCCTGAGCTTCAACGCTGTCAGTATGGCGAGCGCGGCCGGCCTCGGCCGCGCTCGTTTTCGCCACTGATCGGGGCGCCGCGTGGGGTGGGGCCATGCTCTCGAAAGTCAAGGCGCTTGTCTCTGACAGTCCTTTTCAAGGGCCGATGCACCGGCTCTTCGGGCAGTCGCCCTCGGTCACCCTGTTCGTGGTCGAAGGGCCGAATGCCGGCACCGTCCAGAAGCTGACGCCTGCCGCCTACCGGGTCGGCAGCGCGCTCGAATCCGACATCGTCCTCGCCGACGAGGCGCTGGCCCCGGTCCACGCCCTGATCGACATCGGCCGCAACCGCGTGCGGGTCGAGCCCCTGGCAGGCGCCGTCACCGTGCCGGGGCGGGCCGGAACGACCGAGCCCGGCGGCGCCGTGACCCTGCCGCTTCCGGCCGAGCTGACGCTCGGATCCTCCCGCATCGTGCTGCGCAGCCCGGTGGAGGCGTCCATCGGCGGATCGCGGTTCCGCGCCGTCACGGTGACCGCCGCGCTGCTGGTGATCCTCGGCGGCCTGTCCGGGATCGCGCTCTCTTCCGGCGGATCGGGCGACGGCGCCGAGGGCCGAGCATCGGAGCAGGCCGCCGTGCCCGACACCGGCAAGCCCGCGGCGCAGACCGCCATGCTGGCGCCGGTCGTGCCGCGCCAGCAGACGCCGCAGGAGGCGCTGCAGTCGCGGATCGACGCGGCGCATCTCGACAGCGTCATCCTGGCCGCGAAGGGCAGCCGCATCGTCGCCACCGGCCGGCTGTCGGCCGAGGAGATGGCGCAGTGGCGCGAGATCCAGGCCTGGTTCGACCGCACCTTCGCCTCCTCCGCCCTGCTGGCGTCGGAGGTGGCGACCGGGGCCGCCAGCGGCGCGCCCGAGATCGTGATCCAGGCGGTGTGGACCGGCGACAACCCCTATCTGATCACCCACACCGGCTCGAAATACTTCGAAGGGGCGGATCTCGGCGGCGGCTGGTCGGTCGAGACGATCCGGTCCGACGCCGTCACCCTGCGCAGCCGGAGTGGGCAGACCTTCGTGATGGTCCTGACCGACCCCGCCAAGCCGTGAGAGCGACGTCGGGGAAGGGGGAAACGAGATGACGACGATCCAGTCCCGCACCGAGCCGCTCGACGGCGTCAGGCCCGGCCAGCAGCCCGACGGCATCACCGGCCGGCCGGTTCCCCCGATCGGCATGCCGGCGCCCCGCCGGGCCGGATCGGTCCGGGGCCGGCGCGACCGCGCCTCGCGGCTGCGCGAGGAGCTGCTGGACTACATCCGCCCGGCCACGGCGCCGGGCATCCATGCCGCCCCCGGCAGCCAGGCCGAGACCCTGGCCGACATCCTCGACCTGCTGCAGGCCGAGGCGCCCGAGGACCGGCTGGCCCGCTGGGGCAGCGCCGTGCTGCTGCAGGAGCTGCGCAAGCACGACCTGCTGCGCGCGCGGCTGAACGACCTGATCAGCGGGTGACGCGGATGAATTCTGCCCAGCGCGACACCCTGCATCAGCTGGTCTTCGACTATCTGCGGCACGGCCAGAACCGGCGGGCGCTGGCCCTGGCGATGCTGCTGGCCTCCCGCGAGGGGGAGGATGGCGGGGCCGACCCGGCGGCGCTGCGGGCGCTGGCCGTCGCCCTGCTCGCGGTCGGCCGCCCCGGCCAGGCGATCGAAATTCTCGACCGGCTCGACCGGGCGGAGCCGCCGGCCGCGGCCCGCCACCTGCTGCGCAGCCGGGCGCTGCACCAGCTCGGCGAGATCGAGGCGGCGCGGCGGGCCTTCCGCGACTATCTCGACGCCCCCGACCGGCGGGTGGCGGCATGACCGCGACCCGCGTCCGCACCCGCAGCTGGCAATCCGCCCTGGCCGCCGCAACCGGCCGGCAGGACCTGATGATCGTGGCCCTGCTGGTGGCGACCATCTTCCTGATGATCCTGCCGCTGCCGACCCTGCTGGTCGACGCGCTGATCGCCTGCAACATGACCTTCGCGGTCCTGCTGCTGATGGTGGCGGTCTATCTGCGCAGCCCGCTCGAGCTGTCGGTGCTGCCCTCGGTGATCCTGATCGCCACGGTGTTCCGGCTGGCGCTGTCGATCGGCGTCACCCGCCTGATCCTGATGCAGGCGGATGCCGGCGCAATCATCCAGACCTTCGGCGAGTTCGTCATCGGCGGCAGCCTCGCCATCGGCCTGGTGATCTTCCTGATCATCACCGTGGTCCAGTTCGTGGTGGTGGTGAAGGGCGCCGAGCGCGTGGCCGAGGTGGCGGCGCGCTTCACCCTCGACGCCCTGCCCGGCAAGCAGATGAGCATCGACGGCGAGCTGCGCTCCGGCGACATCGACCTGGCCGAGGCGACCCGCCGCCGCCAGGTGCTGGAGAAGGAAAGCCAGCTCTACGGTGCCATGGACGGCGCCATGAAGTTCGTGAAGGGCGATGCCATCGCCGGGCTGATCATCGTCGCGGTCAACCTGATCGGCGGCCTCGCCGTCGGCATGCTGCAGCACGGCATGTCGCTGGGCCAGGCGATGCATGTCTATTCGCTGCTGACCATCGGCGACGGGCTGGTGTCGCAGATCCCGGCGCTGTTCGTCGCCATCACCTCCGGCACCATCGTCACCCGCGTCACCACGTCGGACAGCCGCAACCTCGGCGCAGACATCGCCCACCAGATCGGCGCCAACCCGACGGCGCTGCTGATGGCCGCGGGGGTGGTGGCGCTGCTCGGCTTCATCCCGGGCTTCCCGACCCTGATCTTCCTGGCCATCGCCGCGGTCATGGCCGGCGGCGTGCTGCTGCGCCGGCGCCGCACCCTGCGCGAGGCCGGGGCCGCGGCGCAGGAGGAGGTCGCGCCCGACCCGGCGGCGGACGAGACCGTGACCCTGCATTTCGGCGCCGACCTGGCCGCCGGGCTGGGCCGCGCCCAGGGCGAGCGGCTGGCGCGCGACGCCGCAGAGGAGCTGGGGCAGGCGCTGGGCGTGCCGTTCCCGGCCGGCCGGGTCGGGCCGGCTGGAACGCTGCCGCCGGACGGGTTCCGCATCGACATCGACGGCGTCCCGGTCGAGGCCGGCACGGCGCGGCCGGGCCGGATCCTGCTGCGCGACGACCCGATGCATCTCGATCTTCTCGGCCTGACGGCGGAGACCAGCGAAGGAACCGGCGGCCAGGTCCTGCACTGGATCGACGACCGGCACGAGGCGGCGCTGGCGGAGGCCGGCATCGGCCATGCGACGGCGGAGGAGATCGTGGCCGAGGCGCTGACCCGGGCGCTGCGCCGCTACGCCCCCCATTTCCTGGGCATCCAGGAGACCATGGCCTTCCTCAAGGGCATCGAGGCGACGCGCGGCGACCTGGTGCGCGAGGCGCAGCGCAACCTGTCGGTCAACCAGGTCGCCGACGTGTTCCGCCGGCTGCTGGAGGAGGGCATCTCGCTGCGCAACCACCGGCTGGTGCTGGAGACGTTGGCCGAATGGGGGCAGAAGGAGCAGGACGTCGTCCTGCTGGCCGAATATGTCCGCGGCGGGCTGAAGCGGCAGATCTGTCACGGCCATGCCGATGAGCGGAAGATCATCCACGCGCTGATCCTGGAGCGCAGCGCCGAGGACGTGCTGCGCCAGTCGATCCGGCAGACCACGGTCGGGGCCTATCTCGCTTTGCCCGAAGGCCAGGCGGAGGAGCTGGTCGACACGATTCGCGGCCATCTCGGCCGGGTCGCCGCCGGCGGCCGCCCGCCGGTGATCCTGACCGCGCTCGATATCCGCCGCTTCCTGCGCCAGACCCTGATGCGCAATCAGGTCGAGGCGGTGGTGCTGTCCTATGCCGAGATCGCGCCGGACTACACGGTGCAGCCGGTGGCGGTGGTCCGGCTGACCGGCCGCCGCAACCGCCAGGAGGCGCAGACCGGGCCTGACCGGGCCGCCGCGGAGTGAGGGGGAAGATGGACCAGTCACGATTCCTGGCCCGATTGCGTCACGCACTCGCCGCCACGGCTATCCTGACCGCCGTCGCCGGCGGCATCCCGGCCGCCCTGGCCCAGGAGGCGCCGGGCATGACGGTGCAGCCGCTGCCGCCCCAGGCCCAGGCGCAGCAATCGACCCCGGCCGCCCCCGGCGAGACGGTGGTGACGCCGACCGAGGATGTCACGGCCATGCGGGCGCCGGCCACGCAGCCCAAGATCGTCACCCTGCCGCCGGGCGCCCCCGCCGAGCCGCCGCAGGCGATGCAGCCGCCGCCATCGGGCCAGCCGGGCGGGCAGGGGCCGATGATGCAGGTCCAGCCCGCGCCGCCGCGCCAGGCGCAGCCGGGGCTGACGCCCAGCCGGTCGCTGATCGAGATGAAGGTGGGGCAGGGCAACCTGCTGACCTTCGCCCTGCCGGTGCAGACCGTGCTGGTGGCCAACCCGAACGTGCTCGATGTCGAGATGGTGTCGGCCCGCTCGGCCTATATCTACGGCGTGTCGTCCGGCACCACCAACCTGTTCGCGCTCAGCAGCGCCGACCAGGTGGTGGCGGCCGCCAACGTCCGGGTCAGCCAGGACGCGGCGGCGGCGCAGCGCGAGGTGATGCAGGTGGCCCCGGCCTCCGGCGGCCAGATGGGCTACATCCAGGACCGGCCGGTGACCACCGGGACGGTGTCCGACCTGGGCAGCGCCATGAAGCTCGACGCCCTGGCCCAGCAGCTCGGCACCAATGCCGGCGGGTCGATGAACCTGAACACGATCAAGGGCTCGCAGCAGGTCGGCATCCGGGTCCGCTTCGCCGAGGTCCAGCGCACGGCGGTGGAGAATCTTGGCGTCAACTGGCAGGCGATGTTCGACATCGGCAAGTTCAACATCGGCCTGGTCAGCGGCGGCTTCCCGCCGGCCCTCGGGGCGGCCGGGACGGCCATCGCCGGCTACCATGCCGGCGGCAACAACGTCGATGCGGTGATCGACGCGCTGCAGCGGGAGGGGCTGGTCAGCATCCTGGCCGAGCCGACCCTGACCGCGGTCAGCGGCGAGTCGGCGAACTTCCTGGCCGGCGGCGAGTTCCCGATCCCGGTGCCGCAGGGCAACGAGACGGTGACGGTCGAATACAAGCAGTTCGGCGTGTCGCTGTCCTTCGTCCCGACCGTGCTGCCGGGCGACCGCATCGCCATGCGGGTGAAGCCGGAGGTCAGCGAGCTCAGCGACGACGCCCGGGTCGAGAGCGACGGCATCTCGGTGCCGTCGCTGATCGTGCGCCGGGCCGAGACCACGATCGAGCTGGCCTCGGGCCAGACCTTCGCGCTGGCCGGCATGTTCCAGCGCAACATGTCGAACTCGGCCGACAAGATCCCGGTGCTCGGCGACGTGCCGATCCTCGGCAAGCTGTTCCAGTCGAGCCGGTACAAGCGCAACGAGACCGAGCTGGTGATCCTGATCACCCCGTTCCTGATGAAGCCAGCGGAGACGCCCCAGGCGGTGGCGGTGCCGCAGCAGCGCACCGCGCCGACCGTGCGGCGGGTCCGCCAGACCCCTTCCATGACCGGCGGCAGCGCCGGCTTCGTGCTCGAATAGGACGCGCCATGAGGTTCCCGATCCAGCATCTCGCGGCCATCGCCCTGGCCGGCACCCTGGCCGCCTGCGAGCACAAATTCCCGGATTGGCCCGAGGATGGCTACACCAGCCTGTCGACCCCGGTGGCCCATCCGGTGCTGTTCGCGCCGCAGGCCTCGAGCCTGAGCGCGACCGAGCGCAGCCGGCTGGTCGAGTTCGTGCGCGGCGCCGGGCTGGCCCCGGGCTCCGCCGTCACCGTCGCGGCCGGCGGGCCGAGGGCGGCGGCGCGGCAGGAGGCGGTGGCGGCGGTGCTGCGCGGCACCGGCCGCTACAGCATCTCGCTGGTCAACGACCCCTCCGCCTCCGACACCGTGCAGGTGGCGGCGGCCGGGCAGCAGGCGCTGTGGCCGAAGCGCTGCCTGAACCCGGACGGCTCGCTGCCGGAGGATCTGCCGATGGGCTGCGCCAACGATCTCAACCTGGCGCTGCAGGTCGAGCGCAAGAGCGACCTGTTCCAGGGGCGCCAGATGGGGCCGGCCTTCGCCAACCCCTCGGTCCGCGCCGCCGAGCGCTACCTGCAGCTGGACGGCAGCGACAACACCGACGCCGATACGGATACGCAGAACAAGCGCAGCCAGGCGGGCATGGTCCTGCCACCGTCATCCGGAACCGGCAACAGCACCACCGACATCTCCGGCGGCGGCGCCCCTTAGTCCGGGCGCCGGCGCCGCGGCTCAGCCGATCGTGCCGATCGCCTGGGCCCGCCGCACCGGGTCCTTGATGCCGCGGATCCGCCGCGCCGCGCTGAGCAGGCTGCGCGCCTCCTTCGCCGACAGGGCTGACTCGGCCACCTTCCGCGCCTCCTGGGTCTTGCCGTCCATGGCCAGCACCAGCGCCAGGTTGCGCTGCTGCACGGCGGTGGCGTCGGGCGCCGCGGCGGCCTCCCGCATCACCTGCACCGCCTCGCCGGTGTTGCCGGCCAGGGCGTAGGAGAGGGCGAGGTTGGTCTTCAGGCTGACATTGCTGGGGGCCTTGAGCAGCGCCTTCTGGTACAGGCTCTGGGCCTCCTGCGGCCGGCCCAGCAGGGCCAGCGCGGTGCCCTTGGCCAGGATGGTCGACACGTCGTCCGGCTTGCGGGCCAGCGCCTGGTCCAGCACCGCGATCGCCTCCTGCGGCTTGCCCTGGGCCAGCTGCACCTTGCCCAGGCCGCGCAGGGCATCGACATTGGTCGGCTCCACCGCCAGGGCGGCGTGATAGTAGCTGGCGGCGCGCACCGGGTCCCCGGCCTGCAGCGTGGCATCGCCCAGCTTGACCATCGGCTGCGGGTTGCTGGGATCCTCGGTCGCGGCCCGCTGGTAGAAGGTCATCGCCGTGTCGGGGTCGCCCGCGGCGCGGATGTTGTCGCCCATCCGGAGCAGCGAGGTCGTCTGTGACTCGCCGCATCCCACGACGATTAGGGTCGCGGCGAGGACGGCGGCGCGGGTGAACGGGAACGGCATGGCGGCGGGCTCTCCCCCTCGAAATGCAGAGTCCGGTGCGCCCGTGGCGGGCGCGCCTGCGCGGTCACGCATGGCTGACCCATGGATAGGACGATCGTGCCGCCGCGTCGACCCTGCGATTGGGAATCCCATCCGGTCGTGCCGATTGTCATCGGGCCGTCACGGGCAGCGGCTGCGTTCAGCCGTGCCAGGTGCGGAGGTTGCCGGAATCGATATGGGTGAAGCCCGGATACTGGCCGACACCGCCGATCTGCAGCGCCAGGGCGCAGCCGACCAGCTGGCTCGGCGGCACCTTCTCGAAGGTCAGGTCGATCGCCCGGCCGGCCATGTGCAGCGAGTTGCGGGCCGTGCCCTCCAGCGAGGAGTTGGTCTTCAGCGTGCGGTAGCCGGAATTGATCGTCGCCCTGCCGCTGAAGCCGGCGCGCTGGGCCACCGTGCGGATCACCGCCAAGGCCCAGAACAGCCGCGGATCCATCTGCACCGTCGCGGTCTGCCGCCAGTCGCGCAGGAACCAGTCGAGCTTCTGCAACTCGGCGACGTCATAGCCATTGGGGCCGTAGAACCGGCCGACATAGGTCTCGCCCGTATGGGCGTGGCCGAGCTCGAGATAAGGCTCGACCCGGTTGTGGACCTCGTCCAACAGCGAACCGGGGCGCGCCGCGGGCGGCAGGGCATAGGCGGCCGGCCCGGCCAAAGCGATGCCGCCGACGACGCCGAGGGCGGCGCGGCGTGTGAGGGTCGGCCCCAGGGGCCGGGAGGGAATGGGCGCAGTCATGCGAAGACAGCCTCGGCAGGCGACGAAACCCAACGCGACGCTATACCATAGCTCAGGACCGGCGACGGATTGCAATCGCAACGGCGTGAAAGACGCGTCGCGGCTGCGACGCAGGCATGCCGAGACCGTTGCCTTAGATTCGGCATGATGGTCTAGAAAACAGGACGGATCAGAGCATTGCGGATGGCTGCGGAGACGACAGAGACAGGATGAGCCACGACACCCTGATCCACCGTATCGTCCGGCCGGTCGTCCGGCGGATCGCGCCGACCGGCGTCACCCCGAACCAGCTCACCACCGTGCGGCTGGCCACCGGCGTGGCGGCGGCGCTGGGCTTCGCCTGCGGCGGGGTCTGGGCCGATCTGGGTGGGATCATGTTCCTGCTGTCGATGCTGTTCGACCGGGCCGACGGCGAGTTGGCGCGGCAGACCGGGCAGATGAGCCCGGGCGGCCACCGCTACGACCTGTGCGTCGACTGCCTGTGCGACGCCATCGCCTTCATCGGCATCGGCATCGGGCTGGCCCGGGCCGGCCTCGGCCTGCCTCCCATCCTGCTCGGCGCGGCGGCCGGCATCGGCATCGGTGTGCTGTTCTGGCAGCTCAACGTGACCAAGGTGATCGAACTGTCGCGCTACGCCATGCGCCATCGCGGGGTGGTGGCCGACCCCGACGACGCCCTGGCCCTGGTGCCGGTCTTCGTCTGGCTCGGCCTGGCCTGGCCGATGCTGATCGCGGCGGCGGTGATCACCCCGGCGGGCGCAGCCTGGCTCGGCGTCCTGTCGCGGCGGCCGAAGGCGGCGGTCCAGAAGAAGCCGGCGACGGCTCAGAAGTAGCGCAGCCGGAGGCTGATCCGCGTGCCCTGCGGGCCGACGGTGAAGGCGGCGTCCTTGAAGTCCGGCGGGGCGAAGAAATAGGAGGGGTCGCGGGAGAAGGCGACGCCTTCCTCCGGCACGCCCAGCAGGGTGCGGTCGATCTTGCGGTTGTCGTTGACGTCCTGATAGCCCTGGGCGGCGTAGACGCCCGGGGCGACGTTCTGGAACACCACCGTCGCCTGCGGCACCGTGGCCGGCGCGGTGCTGCTGTAGGGGCAATCGTCGCCCAGGAACTTGTCCTGCGGGCACAGCGACAGCCGGATCGTGCCCTTGGCTTCCTTGATGTTGGCCACGACGATCTCGACCGTCGCCGCCGAGGCGGTGGCGGCGAGCCCGAGCCAGGCCGAGATGACGAGCAGAGGGATTTTCACCGGCGCATCTCCGACAGGGTGTCCTCGATGGCAACGAGCAGGGCCTGGAAATCGTTGCGGTCGAGGGCGCCGATGCAGCCGATGCGGAAGCTGTCGGCCCGGGTCAGCTTGCCCGGATAGATCAGGAAGCCGCGCGCGGCCAGCGCCTCGTAGAACGGCTCGAAGGTGACGCGCGGATCGTCCAGCGGGTGGAAGGTGGCGATGATCGGCGCCTGCACCGCGGGGTCGAGGAACAGGCGGAAGCCCATCCGCACCATGCCCGCCGCCAGCGTGTCGAAATTGTCCTGGTAGCGGCGCAGCCGGGCGGCAGGGCCACCTTCGGCCTCCAAAAGGCGCAGCGCCTCGACCAGCGCCGCCACCACCTGCACCGGCGGAGTGAAGCGCCACTGGCCGTTGCCTTCGAAGCCGCGCCACTGGTCGTGCAGGTCCAGGCTGGTCGACGGGCTGTTGCCCTTCGCCGCCGCGATCGCCTGCCGCTCGACCAGGGCGAAGCCCAGGCCCGGCACGCCCTCCAGCCCCTTGTTGCTGGAGGCCAGCACCGCCGTGGCCGGCGTCGTGGAGAGGTCGATCGGCAGCGCGCCGAAGCTGCTCATCGCGTCCAGGATCAGCGGCCGGCCATGCCGGGCGACGACCGCCGCCACCGCCTCGAACGGGTTGAGGATGCCCGAGGTGGTCTCGCAATGGACCAGCGCGACATGGGTGATGGCCGGGTCGGCCGCCAGCGCCGCGTCGACCCGCTCCGGCTCCACCGGCCGGTCCTCGGGCCAGCGCAACGCCTCGACCGACCGGTCCAGGCGGGTGGCGATGGCGATCATGCGCTCGCCATAGGACCCGTTGGCCAGCACCAGCAGCTTGCCCGAAGGCGGCAGCAGCGTGGCGATCGCGGCCTCGACGATGAAGGTGCCGCTGCCCTGCAACGGGATCGCGACATGGCTGGCCTCGGCGCCGGCGACGGCCAGCAGCCGCTGCCGCAGCTCTGCCGTCAGGGCGATGAAGGCGCGGTCGCGCGAGCCCCAGTCGCGCAGCATGGCGCGGCGGGTCTCGATCCGGGTGGTCAGCGGCCCCGGCGTCAGCAGGGCCGGATCTTCGGCGGACCAGGGCATCACGAGGCCTCCGAGGCACGGGCACGGCGGCGGCGGGCCAGGTGCCGGCCCTCCATCGCCTGCCAGGCCATCAGGCCGGGGACGCCCAGCGCGATCTCGCGGATCCGGCGGATCAGCGCCATCGCCACGGCGCTGTGCGGCGGAATGCCCAGCAGGCCGCAGATGACGATGAAGCCGCCCTCCTGCACGCCCAGCGCGCCGGGCACCAGCACGCCGGCGATGCGGACAGCCTGGGCCAGGCTCTCGATGATCACGGCGTCGCGCAGGCTGGGCTCGAGGCCCAGCGCCCACAGCGTTGCCCAGATCTCCAGGCAGCCGAGCAGCCAGGACACCAGGTGATGGCCGCCCGAGGTCCAGACCCGGCGGGCATGGTCGCCATACAGCGACACGATCGAATCATGCAGGCCGGAGACCTCGCCCAGCGACTCCCAGCCGAACTTGTCGGCCAGGCGGATCAGGCCGCGCTCCAGCACCTTGAACATGCCGAAGCGCTGGGCGCCGATGAACAGCACCACCAGCACGAAGCCGACGCCGGCGCCGGCGATGATCCAGGGTGTCATGGCGCCGTCATGGGCGCCCAGGAACAGCAGCACCAGGCCGAAGACGGTGAACACCACCTGGCTGGCCATCTGCGTGGTCAGGTCGACCACGATGGCGGCGCCGGACCGGTTCAGCGGCACGCCGCGCATCGCCAGCAGGCGGGCGGTGATCAGCTCGCCGCCGATCTGCGCCACCGGCAGCAGCGAGTTGATCGCCTCGCGGATCCAGCGCAGCCGGATGAAGAAGCTCAGCGGCGGCACCGGCCGTTCCGGCACCAGCACGCGCCAGCCGAGCGAGGAGAACAGGAACTGCGGGAAGTGCAGGGCGATGACGGCCAGGATGCCCCAGCCGGCGCCGGTCAAGGCCGCCCAGATCTCGGCGGCGCCGGTCAGCCAGACCAGCACGACCGCGACCGTCAGGCCGACGGCGATCCCGATGCAGGCGGGCCATTTCATGATGCGGTGCCGGCACCCGTTGCCGCCGGGCGCAGGCCGGCGAGGAAGTCCTGGAAGCGGCGGGCGACATCGGCCGGGCCGACGGTCGGACGCCCCAGCTTGTCCATCGAGCCCGGCGCGATGCGGACATGGATCAGCGCCGGTCGCGGCGCCTCGGACGCCGCGCGGAACGCGGCCTCGAACCCGGTCAAGCTGGCGCAGGACGCGGCGAACTGATAGCCGCAGGCCAGCGCCACCGCGGCGAAGTCGACCGAGGCGGAGACCGTGGCCTGGCCGCCGGTCGAGTCATGCACGCCGTTGTCGAGCAGGATGTGGATCAGGTTGCCCGGCGCCTGGGCGCCGATGGTGGCGAAGGTGCCCAGCTTCATCAGCGCGGCGCCGTCGCCGTCCAGCACCACGACGGGCGCCTCGGTGTTCAGCGCCACGCCCAGTGCCATGCCGGAGGCGCCGCCCATCGACCCGACCTGGTAGATGTGCTGCGGCCGGTCGGCCAAAGTGAACAGTTCGCGCCCGGCCTTGCCGGTGGTGGCGACCACGGCGGTGCGGTCGTCGGTCAGGGCCAGGAAGCGCTCCAGCACCGCCGCCCGGGTCGGGCGCGGCCCGGCCTCCGGCCAGTCGGCGCGGCGGCCGGGGCGGGGCAGGGACGCCGGCGGCGCCTGCAGATCCGCGTCCCGCACGTCGCCCTTCTTCATGACGAAGGCATAGGGCAGGCCGGTCTCGTCCATCCGCGCCGCGGCCTGGTCCAGCGCCGGGCCAAGCGTCTCGGTGGTGGCCGGGAACGGGGCCTGCGGCACCTCGATCAGCTCCAGCAGGTCCTGGGTGATGCGGCCCATCACCTCGTGCTGCGGCTCGTCCGGCTGGCCAGGCTGGCCGCGCCAGGTGGTGACGAACAGCGTCGGGATGCGGAACGGCGCGTTCAGCGAGGTCAGCGGATTGACCGCGTTGCCCAGGCCGGAGTTCTGGCACATGACGACGGTCTTGCGCCCGGCCAGCCAGGCACCGGCGGCGATCGCCACCGCCTCGCCCTCGCTGGCGGCGCCGACATAGGTCAGGGCCCGGCTCGACAGCACGCCGTTGATCAGCGGGGTCAGGAAGCTGCACGGGACCCCGGTGTAGAAGTCGTGGCCGCGCGCCTTTGCCGCTGCGATGAACTCGTCTGCGGTGATCATGCCGGTTCTTGTAGAATGCGACGGCCCGGGAGGGAAGCGGCGCGCGGACGCATGGCAGGGTCGCGCGCCGCGGTTCCGTTAGGTAAAATTGCGGGCGTCGGCCAAGTCGCTCAGCGTGTCGACATCCAGCCAATGGGCGGTGAAGTACTGCACCACCACCGGATGCCGGGCCGCCAGCCGGGTCAGCAGCAGCGGCAGGTCCGCCGTCTCCAGCAGCCCCTCGGCCTCGATACGATCGATCTCCTCGCGCAGCCAGACCGAGCCCTGGGCGCTGAACCGGGCCAGGCCGATCCATTCGCCGCTGACCTCGCCGGCCGGGATCGACTCGGACATCGACTTCAGATGCACCGGCGTGTCGTCCAGGTAGCTGCCGGAATAGGGCCGGTCGGCGGCGACGAGGTCGCGCAGGGTCTTCTTGGCCTGCTTGACCGACAGGCTCATGGCGTCGACCGCTAGGACGATGTCGCCCTCGCTCGACATCAGCCCGTCCAGGATGTAGCGGCGGAACAGCACGTCGCCATAGGCCACCACCGTCTCGCCCTCCAGCGCCTTGCGCGCCTGGGCCAGGGAGTAGACCTCGCCGGTCTCGTCGTAGCGGTCGTTGTCGACCGTCTTGATGCCCGGCACCACCACCGCTTCCTTGCGGTAGCCACGCACCACGGTGACGTCCTTCAGCCCGCTGCCGCCCAGGGTCGAGACCAGGCGCTGCAGCAGCGACTGGCCGCGCACGTCGATCATGCATTTCGGCTGGTCGCGGGTCAGCTCGTCGCCCAGATCACCGCGCGACGCGGCCAGCACCACGGCCTTCGGCGCCGCCTTGCCCGGCAGGTAGCGGCGCTCCGCCGCCTCCAGCTCGGCGTTGCCGACGATGGCGAAGATGTCGCGGACGCTGGCCACCCGGCCCTCGACCTCGCGCAGCGACTGGTCCTCGAAGATCTGCTTGGCGGTCTCGCGCATCGCCGTGATCGAGGAGCGCAGCAGGTGGTTGGCCCAGATCACGGTCGAGATGCCGGCCTGGCGGAACAGGTCGGTCGAGGTGGCGTAGTACATGGTCGGCACGATCACCACCGGCGACCGGTTGGCCCAGCGCTCGGTGAAGTCGAAGATCTCGTTGGCGGTCGACTTCTTGGAATGGATCAGCACCGCGTCGGCGCCGGCGGCGTGGTACGCCTCGGCCCGGCGCAGCGCCTCCTCCATGCCGCGGCCGGAGATCAGCGCCTCGATCCGCGCCACCAGCACGAAATCGTCATCGGTCTGGCTGTCCTTGCCGGCCTTGATGCGGCCGCAGAACTCCTCGATATCGGCCAGGGGCTGGGCCTCGCCGATGAAGGAGTTGGTCTTCGGGAACAGCTTGTCCTCGATGCAGACACCGGCGATCCGCCGCTCGCACAGCTTGCGCACCAGGCGGCGGACATTGTTGAAGTTGCCGTAGCCGGTGTCGCCGTCGACCAGGATCGGCAGCGTGGTCGCGTCGGCCATGTATTCGAGGACGTCGAGGACCTGGGTCCAGGACGCCTCGTTGCTGTCGCGCAGGCCCAGGCTGGCCGAGTTGGTCAGGCCCGAGGCCCAGATGCCGCGGAAGCCGGCTTCCTCGACGATCTTGGCGGAGAGGCCGTTATGCGCCTCCATCAGGAAGGAGAGGGTGGGGGAGAAGATCTCCTCGCGCAGCGCCGCGAACACCGTCTTCGGGCGGTCGGCCTTGGCCGAGGAGCCGCTGCCGGTCGAGCCCGCCGCAGCGGTGTCTTCCAAGGCCTTCATCGCTTCTTCACTCATGAAACCGGATGTCCGGGTTGCGGAATCTCGGCCGCCCGACTCCTTGCCGGGCCGGCAATTCGGCCTGTATCTTCGTTCGACTTCAGAAAAATGCAACCGGAGCATCACGGCCTTGTCATACTCCGATAGGCGGGCAGCCACCGCGATCATCCTCGCGGCCGGGGTCGGCCGACGCCTGGGAACGGCCGCTGGCGGGCCGAAGATCCTGCTCCAGTTCGGCGGAAGGTCGCTGCTGGAACGGCATATTGCCGCGCTCCATGCGAACGGGGTCGAGGACATCTCGATCACCATCGGCCATGAGGGCGACTCGATCCGGCGCGAGATCGACCGGCTCGGCCTGGGCGGCCGGGTCAGCTTCGTCGAGAACCCGCGCTATCGCGAGGGCAGCTTGGTCTCGCTGTGGGTCCAGCGCGAGCGGCTGGCCACCGGCGCGCCGGTGGTGCTGATGGATGGCGACGTGCTGTACCCCGCGCCGATGATCGGGCGGTTGCTGGACGGCGCGGCGGAGAACGTTCTGCTGGTCGACCGCGAGATCGAGCCGGGCGACGAGCCGGTGAAGATCTGCTTCCGTGGCGACGTCATCGTCGACTTCCGCAAGAAGCCCGAGCACGCGCATGACTGGCACGGCGAGTCGGTCGGCTTCTTCCGCTTCTCGCCCGACATGGCGCGTGCGCTCGGCGACCGCACGGACTGGTATGTGCAGCAGGGCATCACCACTGTTGAGTACGAGGAAGCGATCCGCGACCTGATCCTGGCGCAGCCGCGCCGCTTCGGCGTGGCGGATATCAGCGACCTGCCCTGGACCGAGATCGATTTCGACGTGGATGTGGCCCGCGCGCAGCGGGAGATCCTGCCGCAGCTGGAGCGTTGAGCATGCCCGATTCCCTGCCCGCTGGTGCCACCACCGGCCCGCTTTCGGCCGAGGACCTCGCGGCCTATGCGCGCACTGGCTGGGTCGCCGCCCGCGGCTTCTTCGACGCCGCCGAGACCGCGGCGATCACGCGCTGGACCGAGGAGCTCAGCGCCATGCCCGAGGAGCCGGGCAAGCACATGGTCTATTACGAGCCGAGCCTGCTCGACCCGGCCAAGCGGGTGGTGCAGCGGATCGAGAATTTCTGCCCGTACCACGCCGCGTTCGACGGTCTGGTCCGGCACGGCCGCCTGTTCCAGGCGGTGGAGCAACTGCTGGAGGCGCCGTCCTGCCTCTACAAGGAGAAGATCAACTTCAAGATGGCTGGCGGCGCGGGGTTCGAGCCGCACCAGGACCAGCAGGCCGGCTGGTCGCGCTACGCGCCCATTTTCCTGACCGTGATGGTCTCGGTCGACCGCGCGACGGTCGAGAATGGCTGTCTCGAGATGGCGGACATGCCGCGCCTGACCGGGCTGATCGGCGAGGAGTGGAAGCCGCTGACCGACGAGCAGATGGCCAGCTTCAAGCTGGTGCCGGTGCCGACCGAGCCGGGCGATGTGCTGTTCTTCGACAGCTACGCGCCGCATGCGTCGAAGCCGAACCTGACCGACAAGGCCCGGCGGATCCTGTACCTGACCTACAACCGCCTGGCCGATGGCGACCACCGCGAGCGCTACTTCGCCGAGAAGCGCGCGAACTTCCCGCCGGACATCGAGCGGCAGCCGGGCAAGGAGTACAAGTTCCGGGTCTGACGGACTGGCAGCCGTTCCCCCTTCTGTCATTGCCGGGCTTGACCCGGCAATCCAGGGGCCACCGAGAGCTGCTCTTGAAAGCCCCTGGATCCTCGGGTCAAGCCCGAGGATGACAATAAAATAGAGCCCTAAGCTAAGCTCGCCTCGGTTGCCATTTTTCCTCAACCGGACACCCGCGGGGGACCCGGGCATGACAATGAGGGGCTCCCCATGCTCGACCGCCTGAAGGACCAGTTCGAGGACGCGTCCCGCCGCTATGCCGAGGCCAATGGCGTGCGGCGCGACCCGGACTGGTTCCTGCTGAAGCTGCAGGAGGAGCTGGGCGAGCTGACCCAGGTCTGGAATAAGCTCACCGGCCGCGGCCGCACGCATGGCCGGTCCGAGGCCGAGCTGCGGCAGGCGCTGGCCGACGAGACTGCCGATATGCTCGGCCATGTCCTGCTGTTCGCCCGGGCCAACGGCATCGACCTCGCCGCCGCGGTGGAGAGGAAGTGGCGATTTCGGCCGGATGGGGACGCGGAGAAGGTCCGCGGATAGGACAGTCTGTTTCCATCACGGCCGTTGACCGGCCGATCGCGGTGGCCATCTCTGCGGTGAACTGCCTTAAAGCCCAGAGACCACCATGGCCCAGCCTCTCGAACTCGGACTCGACACCTTCGGCGACGTGACCACGGGGCCGGACGGCGCCCTGCTGCCGCATGGCCAGGTGCTGCGGAACGTGATCGAGGAGGCCGTGCTGGCCGACCAGCTCGGCATCGGCTTCTTCGGCGTCGGCGAGCATCACCGCGCCGATTTCGCCGTCTCCGCGCCCGAGGTGCTGCTGGCGGCGATCGCCGGGCGCACCAGGCAGATCCATCTCGGCTCGGCCGTCACCGTGCTCAGCTCCGACGACCCGATCCGGGTGTTCCAGCGCTTCTCGACCCTGGACGCGGCGTCGAACGGCCGGGCGGAGGTCATCCTCGGCCGCGGCTCCTTCACCGAATCCTTCCCGCTGTTCGGCTATGAGCTCAGCGACTACGAGACGCTGTTCGAGGAGAAGCTGGACCTGTTCGCGGCGCTGCTGAAGCAGGAGCCGGTGAGCTGGCAGGGCAGCATCCGGCCGCCGCTGCGCAACCAGAGCGTCTTCCCGCCGGTCGAGGGCGCGCGCCGGCTGAAGACCTGGATCGGCGTCGGCGGCAGCCCGGAATCGGTGGTCCGCGCCGCGCGATACGACCTGCCGCTGGCGCTGGCCATCATCGGCGGCGACCCGAAGCGCTTCCGCCCCTATGTCGACCTGTATCACCGCGCCTTCGAGCAGCTGGGCCGGCCGGTGCAGCCGATCAGCGTCCATTCGCCGGGCTATGTCGCCGACACCGACGCCCAGGCGCGCCAGGAGCTGTTCGCCGACTACAAGCGGATGCGCGACAAGATCGGGGCGGAGCGCGGCTGGCCGCCGATGGGGCAGGGCGAGTTCGAGCGCGAGGCCGAGCACGGCTCGCTCTATGTCGGGTCGCCCGAGACCGTGGCGCGCAAGATCGCATCGACCGTCGGCGCGTTGGGCGCCGTGCGCTTCCAGCTGAAATACAGCGCCGGCCCGCTGCCGCACGACAAGCTGATGCGCAGCATCGAGCTCTTCGGCAGCAAGGTCATGCCGCTCGTCCACGAGATGCTGGCCGAACCCGCCCGATAAGGCACCCGGCGCGGCCGTCTGACGGCGGTTCCCGTGCTTGTACCAGCACTCCGAAATATTGATCCGTCATGGCGAGCCCCGTAGGGGCGTGGCCATCCAGGGCCGCTCGCATCGGCCCCTGGATGGCCACGTCGCTTCGCTCCTCGCCATGACGGTGAAGAGATGGAAAAAGCGGTCTCAAAGGCGGCCGGTGCTGCTCGTCCGCCGCACTCGGCCCTCGACAGAAGTGGACATCACGCCAGCCGCTTTCTCGGACGGGCCCTGACCTTGCCGTTCGAGGCCCCGGCGGCGCGGACATGGTCGGCGGCGCGGAAGCCGGACAGCAGGCTGCCCTCGATCGTCGCCGGCAGGCCGGTGGCGGTCCAGTCGCCGGCCAGCCACAGATTGGGATAGGGCGTCGGGCAGCCGGGCCGCCGGGCCTCGTCGGCTGGGGTCTGGCGGATCGTCGCCCGCTTCTCCTTGATGATGCGGTAGGCGGGCAGGGGGCCGGCCAAATCCGGAAAGGCCTTCACCACATCGGCCCACAGCAGCGCCGCCAGCTCCTCCGCCGGCGCGTCGACCAGGCCGCGCGCGGCGCTGACCGTGGTGCTGGCGATGCCCGGCCGGCGGAACACCCAATGCGCGGTGCCGCCGACGATGCCGGCGATGTCGTGCGGCTCCTCCTTGAACGGAATGGCGAAATGGCCGTTGACGATCGGCTCGTCCGCCTCCGGCGGCGTCAGCCCCGGCACCAGCCGGGCGGCGATCGCCGGCGGCACCGCCAGCACCACCTGGTCGTCCGGCGCCAGGGGCAGGGTGCCCTGGTCCAGCTCCAGCGCCGCGATGCGGTCGTCCTCGAACTCCAGCGCCTTGACCCGCATGCCGGTCCGCACCGTCACGCGGTGCCGGTGCAGGAAGTCCAACGCCGGGTTGATGAAGGTATCGGCCAGGTCGGTGCGGGCGATCAGCGGGACGGTCTGCGCCCCGCCCTTGGCCAGGGTCTGCTCCACCACCGCCCACAGGCCGCGGGCCGAGGCCTCGTCGGCCGGGGTGTTGAGGGCGGAGACGGCCAAGGGCTCGATCAGGCAGCGATACAGCTCGCCTGGCGGCACCACGCCGGCCACCGTGTCCTCCGGCCCGGCCTTGGACAGGCGGCGCAGCGCCAGGTAGTCGCGCGGCCCCGTGCCCGGCACCCGGCGGCCCGACAGCAGCACCCACCAGGGCAGCCGGCCGCGGTTCGGCCGCACCGTGAATTCCCGGTTCTGCTCCAGGTCGACGAAGCGGAAGCCGGGCCGGGCCGGGGCCGCCAGCCGGTCGCCGGCGCCGATCAGGTCGAGATAGCGGCGGACGTTGCGATTGCCCGACAGCACCAGGTGGTTGCCGTTGTCGATCACCCGGTCCAACGCCGGCTCGTGGAAGGCGCGGCAGCGGCCGCCGGGCCGGGGCGTGGCCTCGTACACCACCGCCGGGACGCCGGTGCGGGCGAGCTCGACCGCGGCGGCGAGGCCGGCCAGCCCGCCGCCGATGATGTGGACGGTCATTTCAGCAGGACCGACAGCAGGATGCCGATCTTCTCGCGCTTCGACAGGCGCGGCCGCACCGACCGGTCGGCATAGCCGCGGGCCTGCAGCATCTCGAAGATCCGGCGGTAGCTGTATTGCATGATCAGCGCCGCCTTCATCCGCTTCTCCGTCCCCGCCGGCATCAGCCCGGGCAGGGCGGCGTAGAGCGGCTGGATCTCCGCCGCCAGCCGGGCGCAGACCTGGGCGATGCGCGGGTCGGCGGCGATGGCCGGGATCGGCGCGTCGGTCGGGATGCCGGCCTCGCGCAGCCAGCTTTCCGGCAGGTACAGCCGGCCCAGCCCGGCATCCTCGTCGACGTCGCGCAGGATGTTGGTCAGCTGCAGCGCCTCGCCCTGGGCCACGGCGAAGGCCTCGCTGGCCTGGTCGGGGCAGCCGAAGATCTTGACGGCCATGACGCCGACGGTACCGGCGACGCAGCGGGCGTAATGCGCCAGTCCGGCGCGGTCGGCGATGCGCACCTCGGCGGCGGCGTCGATGGTCATGCCGTCCAGCATGCCGTCGAATTCGGCGCGCGGCAGGTCGAAGCGGCGGATCGCCCAGATCAGCTCGCGGTCCAGCGGATCGCCACCCTGCCCGGCGAAGATCCGGTCCAGCCGCTGCCGCCAGGCCTGCAGGTCGGCGGTCTTCTCCGCCACCGCCGCGCCGGAATCGGCGATGTCGTCGACCTGGCGGCAGAAGCCATAGACGGCGTAGATCGCGCGGCGGCCATCGGCCGGCAGGATGCGCATGCCGGCGGCGAAGGAGGATTTGGCGCGGAACACCGCCATCCGCACCAGCGCCGCGTCGTCCAGCGGCTTGGCGCCGAAGGCCATGACCGACAGGCCGGGGCGCAGCGCGCGGGCGAAGTCCGGCTTGCTCAGCGCCACCCGCATCAGGATCGGGTCGCCCCGGCGCAGCCGCGCCGCCAGCTTCCGGGCCAGCCACAGCATGACGCTGACCTCCGCCGCCAGCGGGCGGGAGGTCAGCTGGCCGGGCAGGGTGCTGGCGGTGTCGAGCAGGACGTCGGCGATGTCGAGGCAGCGGTCGATCACCGGCCGGCGCAGCCGGGCGCCGGCCTCGTCCGCGGCGAAGAAGCGGTCGATGCCGCCGGCCGCGTCGATCCAGTCGGTCGGCACATAGATCCGGTGCAGCTTGCGCCAGTCGTCGCCGCAATCCTGCAGGTGGTTCAGGATCTGCAGCACAGTGCACAGCGCATCGCCGGCCGGGAAGGTCGCGTCGGACTGGCCGTGCAGCCGCAGCAGGTAGCGCCCGACCGGATTGGCCGAATAGCGGCAATAGTCGACCAGGTCGTCCCAGCTGCGGCAGCTGCGATTCTCGGAATCGCGGCGGAAGGCCACCAGCAGGTCGCGGCAATCGACCAGCCCGACGCCGGTGGCGGCGATCGAGGCGCGCATCCGGGCGGCGGCTTCCGGCCCGCCCTGGACCAGCCCGGCATCCAGCGCGTCGAGCCGGGCCAGCTTCTCCGCCGTCGGCAGGTCGGTGTCGTCGCCGATATCGTCGGCGGCGCGGGCGAAGCGGTAGAAGGTGGCGATGTGAGGCCGGTGGCGCTTCGGCAGCAGCCAGGAGCCGACCGGGAAGTTCTCCTGGCCGGAGGTCTTGCTGGCCGGCACCTCCACGACGCTCACGCCGGTCGAGGCGGGGACGTCGGGTGGTGAAGAATTGACGATGGCACGGTCGGCCGGCACGGTCATGATCGCCTGTCTTGTCTCGGCCGGGGCCGTTCGGGAAATGGTGGCATGGCGGCTATCCGCCGCGCGGCCCCGGACCGCGCCACCAGATCGCAGACCCCGCTGAATTGTCAAGGCAAACGGCCACGGACCAACGGCCGCAGCAGGGGAGAGTTACGGCTTTTTCGGTTGCGGTTGTCGGCCCGCTTCGACAGTGTCGCCGCCATGATGACAGTGTCGCGACAGGCCGCGCTTCCGGCAGATCCCCGCGGGGACGAATGACCGAGATCGCCCTCGTCACCGGGGCCACCGGCTTCGTCGGCTCGGCCGTCGCCCGCGCGCTGCTGGCCGAAGGCCATCGGGTCCGGGCCCTGGCGCGCCCGGCCAGCGATCGCCGCAACCTGGCCGGGCTGGATGTCGAGCCGGTGACCGGCGACCTCGCCGACCCGGCCTCGCTGGCGCCGGCGCTCAAGGGCTGCACCGCGCTGTTCCACGTCGCCGCCGACTACCGCCTGTGGGTGCCGGACCCGCAGGCGATGCTGCGCACCAATGTCGCCGGCACCGCGGCGATCCTGCGCGCCGCCGCCGCGGCCGGGGTGGCCCGCGCCGTCTACACCTCCAGCGTGGCGACGCTGGGCCACCATGCCGATGGCCGGCCGGCGGACGAGACCACCATGGCGACCGAAGGCCAGATGATCGGCCTGTACAAGCGCTCGAAGTTCCTGGCCGAGGATACGGCGCGCGCGGTGGCCGCCGAGACCGGGCTGCCGGTGGTGATCGTCAACCCCTCGACCCCGATCGGGCCGCGCGACGTCAAGCCGACCCCGACCGGCCGGATCATCGTCGAGGCTGCGACCGGCCGCATCCCGGCCTTCGTCGACACCGGGCTGAACCTGGTCCATGTCGACGACGTCGCCCAGGGCCATCTCTCCGCCTTCGCCCGCGGCGTGCCGGGCGAGCGCTACATCCTGGGCGGGGAGGATTTCGCGCTGTCCGCCATCCTGGCCGAGATCGCCGCCCTGGTCGGCCGCAAGGCGCCGAAGATCCGGCTGCCGCTGGGGCCGATCTGGCCGGTGGCCCTGGCGGCAGAGACGGTGTCGCGCTTCACCGGCAAGGAGCCGATGGTGACGCGCGACGCGCTGCGCATGGCGCGCAAGACCATGTATTTCTCCTCGGACAAGGCCCGCGCCGCGCTGGACTACCGGCCGCGGCCGGCGCGCCAGGCCCTGGTCGACGCGCTCGACTGGTTCCGGGCCAACGGGTACCTCGGATGATCGGCTCAGCCCGGCTACCTCACACCTCCTGCGCCCTGCGCCGGTTCAAAATGCCGACGGGGCAGGAGAGCGGCGCAGCGCGATGCCTTTGCATCGGGCAAGCCGTTCGACGCACCCAGTCGGCATTTTCAACCGGCCCGGAGGGTCGTCTTGCGGCGGCCGCCTGCGGGAGTGGGCCGCTCAACCGTATGTCCCTATACGCTTTTCGCGTCCCGCTCCCGCATCCGACTCACCACAAGACGACGCAGGGCGTAGGGGGTGTGAGATAGCCGGGCTAATCCTCGCCCTCGCCAGCCTCGCGGCGTGGCTCAAGCTGTGGCTGGCCCAGGGCCGGTTCTGGGAGGCCGTGACCGCGCCTGCAGCACCGCCGCCGGCGGAATGGCCCGGCGTCGTCGTGGTGATCCCGGCGCGCAACGAGGCCGAGGGCATCGGCGCCGCGGTCGGGTCGCATCTGCGCCAGGCCTATCCCGGCCGGCTGCGGGTGGTGGTGGTCGACGACCAGTCGACCGACGGCACCGCCGACCTCGCCCGCGCCGCGGCGGAAGCGGCGGGGGCGCCCGACCGCCTGACCGTGATCTCCGGCGCGCCGCTGCCTTCCGGCTGGGTCGGCAAGATGTGGGCGGTGTCGCAGGGCGTCGCCGCGGCGGAACGGCTGGAGCCCGAGGCGCGCTGGATCCTGCTGACCGATGGCGACATCGTCCACCGGCCGAACAATTTGGCGCAGCTGGTGGCGCGCGGCGAGACGGACGGGCTGGACCTAGTGTCGCTGATGGTGCGGCTGCGCTGCCTCGATTTCGCCGAGCGCTGGCTGGTGCCGCCCTTCGTCTTCTTCTTCAAGATGCTGTACCCTTTCGCCTGGGTGAACCGGGCGGACAAGGCCACGGCCGGCGCTGCCGGCGGCTGCATGCTGGTGCGACGCGAGGCTTTGGCCCGGATCGGCGGCATCGCCGCCATCCGCGACGCGCTGATCGATGACTGCACCCTGGCGGCCGCGCTGAAGCGCCACGGCCAGATCCGCCTCGACCTCACCGACGAGGCGGAGAGCCTGCGCGTCTATGGCGATGTCGGCGAGATCTGGCGCATGGTCGCCCGCACCGCCTACACCCAGCTTCGGTATTCGCCACTGCTGCTGCTCGGCACCGTCGCCGGGCTGATCGTCACCTATGTCGCGCCGCCGGCCCTGACCATCCTGGGAGAGGGGGCAGCACGCTATGTCGCCCTGGCCGCCTGGGCGATCATGAGCGCCACCTACCTGCCGATGCTGCGCTTCTACCGGCGCTCGCCGCTGTGGGCGCCCTTCCTGCCGCTTGCCGCCGTGGTGTATCTCGGCGCCACCATCGATTCGGCGCGGCGCCACTGGGCCGGGGTCGGCGGGGCCTGGAAGGGCCGCGTCTACGACCAGCCCGGCGCCTCCCTGTCCCGTCAGCCGTCAGACCCGTCCCCATGACCATCTCCAGCCCTTCTTTTCAGACCGAAGACCTCGCAGGCCCCACCCGCGCTAGCCTCGACGACGCGATCGGCCGCGGCGTCGGCGGGCTGTTGGATCTGCAGCGCGAGGACGGCCACTGGGCCTTCATCCTCGAGGCCGACGCCACCATCCCGGCGGAATACATCCTGCTGAAGCACTTCCTCGGCGTGGTCGACCGGGAGAAGGAGGCGAAGCTCGCCGACTACATCCGCAGCATCCAGTCGGACCGGCATGACGGCTGGCCGCTGTGGCATGACGGGCCGTTCAACATCAGCGCCAGCGTGAAGGCCTATTTCGCGCTGAAGGCGGCGGGCGACGACCCGGACGCGCCGCACATGGCCCGCGCCCGTGCCGCCATCCTCAAGGCCGGCGGCGCCGCCCGGTCCAACGTCTTCACCCGAATCCTGCTGGCCCTGTTCGAGCAGGTGCCGTGGCGCGCCGTGCCGGTGATGCCGGCGCAGATCATGGTGCTGCCCTCCTGGTTCCCGTTCCAGCTGAACAAGGTGTCGTACTGGAGCCGCACGGTGATCGTGCCGCTCTTGGTGATCATGGCCAAGAAGCCGCGGCCGGCTACCCCGGGCGCGCTGTCGATCCAGGAGCTGATGGTCGAGCCGCCGGAGCAGGTGAAGAACTGGCATGTGCATGTCGACGGCACCTTCTGGGGCACCTTCTTCCGCCGGCTGGACGGCGTGCTGCGGCCGATCGAGCCGTTCTTCCCGCGGCGGCAGAAGTCGATCCGCAAGGCGGTCGCGTTCGTCACTGAGCGGCTGAACGGCGAGGACGGGCTGGGCGCGATCTATCCGGCCATGGCCAATTCCGTGATGATGTTCAAATGCCTGGGCTATCCGGACGACCATCCGGACCCGAAGATCGCCTGGGCCTCGGTCGAGAAGCTGGTCGACACGGTCGGGGGCGTGACCTATGCCCAGCCCTGCCTGTCGCCGGTCTGGGACACGGCGCTGACCGCCCATGCCCTGCTGGAATCCGACGATCCCGAAGCGGTGGCGCGGGCCAAGCGGGGGCTCGACTGGCTGGTGCCGCGCCAGGTTCTGGACGTGAAGGGCGACTGGGCCGAGCGCCGGCCGGATGTGCGGCCCGGCGGCTGGGCCTTCCAGTACAACAACGCGCATTATCCGGATCTCGACGACACCGCGGTCGTGGTCATGGCGATGCACCGGGCGGACCCGGAGCGCTATCGCGAGGCGATCGACCGCGGCGTCGAATGGCTGCTCGGGCTGCAGAGCAAGAATGGCGGCTGGGCCGCCTTCGAGGTCGACAACACCTATCACTACCTGAACCACATCCCCTTCGCCGACCATGGCGCGCTGCTAGACCCGCCGACCTCCGACGTCACGGCGCGCTGCCTCAGCATGCTGGGCCAGCTCGGCCGACGGATGGACGACCCGGCGGTGGCGCGCGGCGTGGCGTTCCTGCGCCAGGAGCAGGAGGCCGACGGCTCCTGGTTCGGGCGCTGGGGCACCAACTACATCTACGGCACCTGGTCGGTGCTGTGCGCCCTCAACGCCATCGCCATGGACCCGCAGGACCCGATGATCCGCAAGGCCGTGGCCTGGCTCGCGGCGCAGCAGCGCGAGGATGGCGGCTGGGGCGAAAGCGGCGACAGCTACTACGAGGGCAAGCCGGAGATGACGCCGGCCACCTCGACCGCGTCGCAGACCGCCTGGGCGGTGCTGGCGCTGATGGCAGTGGGCGAGACCGAGAGCCCGGCCGTGGCCCGCGGCGTCGCCTGGCTGTCGGCGCATCAGCGCGCGGACGGGCTGTGGGACGAGCCCAGCTTCACCGCGGTCGGTTTCCCGCGCGTGTTCTACCTGCGCTACCACGGCTACCCGGCCTTCTTCCCGACCTGGGCCCTGTCCCGCTATCGCCGCCTGCGCGACAGCAACAGCGGCCGGGTCGAGGTCGGGATGTGAGAGACCATCTGGACTCGCGCCGGAGTGGCCGTCCGATGGCCGGCAATTTCTCCCTGAGGGCAGCACAATTCTCTCTAGTCCCCCCTCCCCTTGCGGGAGGGGGGCAGGGGGAGGGGGCTGTCGATCGAAGGATGGCGGCGTTTCAGGACCGGGACAGGTTGCCTATCGGGTCGGAGGCCATCGATCTGCCTTGGCGGTACGAACCCCCTCCCCCTACCCCCCTCCCGCGAGGGGAGGGGG
>NZ_NHON01000082.1 GCF_002195995.1 Inquilinus limosus | reverse complement strand
GCCGCGGGGGCCGGGGCGGCGGGGGCCGTCTGGCTTTGCGCCACGGCGGGGACGCCGAAGGCCAGCACCGCCCCGACCGGCAGGCCCAGCGCCGTGCCGACCAGCAGCGCCGCCGTCGTCCGGCGCAGGCGGGGCCTTCCGTTGCCGGCGTTGAAAAGTGTCTTCATCACTCACTCCACCAGGTCTCGGATCGCCGGCAGCAAGTGCGGCGTGTACCGATGAAGATAAGCCCGCGACGATGGAGCCGCCGTTTCTCGGGGATGACATCGGCGCAATCCGGTCATTGGCGCTCTATGCCTGCCCTCGACGACGAGGGGAACCCGCCAGACAGTACAGGCGAGCGGTCTATGGATCGCCATCCCAGTTTCCAGCACGCGATGGCCCTTTGGCTGTCTGGAAACAACGGGTGAGGAGAAGCCATATCGGAGCGGCACGTAAGCGCAGCATTTAGCTGGAATTCGATCTACGCATGCCGTATATAGATGGGAGGCCCGGCTTGTTTCCTGCGCCGCGGTCTTCGTCGCCTCGTTCCGCCCTCGCCTGATGGTTGCGCACACCGCGTGGCCGAGGGCGCGGGCTCCGGTTCCGATCCCGCATCGCATGGTGCGCCTGGGTCTGGATCGAAAATGGAAGGAGGAAGCGCGATGCTCGGAAAGCTTACCCAGGTTCGGGCTATCAGCTTAAATGACGGAGGCCGGGCCGGCGGGGACACATTTCGCGTCGAGATCGGGATCCGTTCACGATTTGTTCTCACGTTGAGGGCCGTCGTGCAGGTTGCGATCGCGGGGTGCCTTGTCGCATACTTCGCGGCGGGGGCGACCGTCGAGTTCGATGCCAGGTTATCGGTAATCGCATTTCACGCGTCTCATCCCGTTCCGCCCTCGCCTGATGGTTGCGCACACCGCGTGGCCGAGGGCGCGGGCTCCGGTTCCGATCCCGCATCGCATGGTGCGCCTGGGTCTGGATCGGCTTCCCAAACTGCCCCCAGGGAGCTGCATCCTGGTACCTGGGGGGGACTGGTGTGACGAGACTTCCCTCAAGCCTCTCAGAGGAAAGAATCTGGCAGGTCTGGAAGGACAGCCGAGATTCGAAGCGCAATGCCGGCGCGGCCGGCGTTGACCGCGTCTCCGCGACGATGTTCCAGCAGCAGCTTCGCGATAATATCCTCAGCATTCAGAAAGACATTCGAGAGGGGACATTTCGGTTCAGAAGCCTGAGGGCAGCACCCATCCTAAAGGCCACCGGAAAGTATCGAATTCTTGCGATACCCTCAGTCAGAGATCGCCTTGTCCAGAGATGTCTGATTGGTCACCTGGAAGGTGACTCGCGCTTTAATGGCACTTCTGCGATCAGCTACGGGTTCTCTAGAGGAAGAAGCCTTCAAGCTGCGCAAGTTGATGCTTGCAAGATCAGAGGGCATCGGCCGTGGGTCGCCCAAGCAGATATTATAAAATTCTTCGATCGAGTCCCGCGCATGGAGATTAAAAAACTTCTCCAAAAGAAAGTACGCTCTACAGTCGTGCGAAACTTGCTGCTTCAGGCGGTAGATTGCGAACTGGAAGACTGGGGAGGAAGAGCCACCCGAATTGCGAGAGAAAATGGCATTCAGAGAGGCATTGGATTGCGACAGGGAATGCCAGCATCACCTATGCTGTCGAACCTTCTTCTTAAGGGCTTTGATGACGAACTGACGAAGAGAGGCATCACTGCAATTCGCTACGCTGATGACATCGCCATTTTTGGAGAAACCAAAACGGAGTGCGAAGAGGCACTCATTATCGTAAAGGATGCGTTAAAGAAACTGAAACTGGAAATTCCGGAACTCGGGCCGAAATCAAAAACCAAGCTATGCGGGCCATCGGAACTGGTTACATTTCTGGGCGTCGACATAAAGAGAATCGGGACAGAATACAAACTTTGTGCGCCATTTGATAAAATAACAGAAATATCAGAGGAAATGTCCCATATCGTGGATATGGATAGATGCATAACAGATAAGGTAAATGTTGGACGAATTGTCTCATATCTTGAATCTTTTGTTATAGGACACTCCGCGTCCATGGCCGTTCTTGGAGAAACAGAACAAGCGAACTTCACATCCAGACTGAAAGCCGAGGCTCAAAAGCACATAGAATCTCTTCTAATCAAAATAATGGGCAAGAAGGCTGTGGAGCAACTAGACGACGACCGCCGCGCCTTGTTAGGTATTCAGCAATTTAGGTAAGCTTAAGAACATAATACATTTCAGAAGGAAGAATTTCGGTGACGGTGCATATTTAGCTCATCGCCCCGCATCCCACGGGTTGAGCAGCCGTACCCCGGTCGGGGAGAAGTCGGCCGTGTTCCGGGTCACCACCGTCATGGCATGGACCAGCGCCGTGGCCGCGATCAGCGCGTCGCGGTCGGACCGCCGGTCGGGCACGCGCAGGGCGGCGCAGCGGATCGCCACGTCGGTGTCGACCGGGAGGATGCGGCCGGCGAAGGCCGGCAGCACCGCCCCCTGGATCCAGGCGCGCAGCCGCGCGCCCTGCACCGGGTCGCGCCGCTCGACCAGCAGCACCCCATGCTCCAGCTCCAGGATGGTGATCGCCGACACGAACAGGCTCTCCGGCGGCACCGCCGCCGCCCAGGCCGTGACGCCCGGGTCGGCCTTGCCGAAGGTGGCCCGCCGCAGCTCCGAGACGACATTCGTGTCGAGCAGGAACATCAGGACAGGTCGGCCGGCCGGTGCAGCGGGCCGTCCAGCCGCCCGGGCTCGAACGCGATGTCCTCCTGCCCCGGCATCGCCAGCATGTCGACGATGCTGCGCCCGCCGCCGGCCAGCTTGCGGTAGTCCTCGATCGTCAGCAGCACATGGGCGGGCCGGCCCCGGTCGGTGATGAACACCGGGCCGTTGCCGGCGAGCTTCTTGGCGCGGCCGGTGTCCTGGTTGAATTCGCGGCTGGAGAGGGTGGTGGGCATGCGGCGCCTCCGTTCGATGTAGATATGTTGCTACATCACACGATCGTCAAGGCCGCCGTCCATCATCAGGCCTCTCACCGTCATTGCGAGGAGGCGAAGCCGACGAAGCAATCCATCGGGCCGTTCGAGCGGATGCATGGATTGCTTCGCTGCGCTCGCAATGACGGTGATGCAGAGCGGCGCGCGGCGCTGGACCGACGAGAACCGCCCCTACCCCTCCAACCACGTATCCGCCCAGGACGACGTCGCCCAGCGCGGATTGGTGGCGATGTTGTGCAGCCGGCGGCTGGCGACGGTGATGAAGGTGAACTCCGCCGCCACGATCAGCGGCAGCTGGTCCGCCGCGCGGCTCTGGAACTGCTGGTACAGGTCGATGCGCTTGCCCCGGTCCAGCTCCACCGCCGCGCGGTCGATCAGGTCGTTCATCGCCGGGTCGTCATAGCCGTACTGGTTCGAGAACGGCACGCCGTCCGGCAGGCCGCCGCGATAGAGGATGGTGGTCGAGATCGCCGGGTCGTTGCGGTAGACCGGCGAGCCGATCGCCAGGTCGAAGGCGTGGTCGGTGTACACCGCCTTGAGATGGCCGGCGTCGTCATTGGTGACCAGCGTCGCGTCGATGCCCACCGCGCGCAGCGCCTGGCGGAGGTAGTCGCCCATCTGGCGCGTCTGCTCGAACCACGGCGCCGGCAGCAGGTTCACGGCGAAGCGCATGCCGCCGTCCTGGCGGGGATAGCCGGCCTCGTCCAGCAGCGCCTCGGCCTTCTTCGGGTCGAACGGATAGGTGGCGACGTCCGGCGTGTAGAAGGGCACGCCGGTCTTCGGCACCGGGCCGGTGGCGGCGGCGGCATAGCCGCGGAAGATGGTGTCGACGACATAGCCCTGGTCGATCGCATGGGCGATGGCGCGGCGGACACGGACATCCGCCAGCTCCTTCCGCCGGTGGTTGATCTCCACCGTCAGCTGGTAGGTGATGCCCTCATAGCCCTTGCGCACCACCGCCAGCTCCGGGATGCCCTTCAGCCGCTCCAGCTCCTCCAGCGGCACGGCGGAGAAGGCGGAGAGCTGGATCTCCCCCGCCTCATGCGCCGCGACCACGGCGCCGCGGTCCGGCAGCACGCGGTAGACGATGCGGTCGAGATAGGGCAGGCCGCCCTGGCCCCAGTAGCTCGGGTTCCGCTCCAAGAGGTAGTACTCGCCCGGCTTGTGCTCGCGGTACAGGAACGGGCCGGTGCCGACCAGCTGCTCGTTGTGCGGGTTGCTGTCGATGTCCGCGCCCTCGTACAGGTGCCTCGGCACCACCGCGGTCAGGGCGGGCAGCGCGTTCTCCACCAGCTGCAGCGGGATCGGCGTGGCGAAGCGGAACACCGCGGTGCGGTCGTCCGGCGTGTCCACCGCCTGGAGGTCCTTGAACACCACCCGGCCGAGATTCTGCCGCTTGCTCCACAGCTCCGTCGCCGAGAAGGCGACGTCGGCCGAGGTGAAGGGCTGGCCGTCATGCCAGGTGACGCCGTCGCGCAGGGTGAAGGTGACCGTCTTGCCGTCGTCGCTGCCCTGCCAGGCGGTGGCCAGCACCGGCGTCAGCTTGCCGTCATAGGCCATCTCGGCCAGCGGCTCGATCACCTTGCTGGCGACGTAGAACACGCCGTTGGAGGCGACCAGTGCCGGGTTCAGGTTGCGCGGCTCGGTGTCGGCCGCCACGGTCAGGGTGCCGCCCTTGACCGGGGTCTGGGCCCGGGCGCCGCGCGGCAGGCTGCCGAGCATCGCCGCGGCGCCGACGCCGGAGAGGAGGGCACGACGGGACAGCGGGAACGGCATCGGGGGACCTCGGGGACGGGACGGAACAGTCTAGACCAGCCGCAAGGCCGGGCAAGGTAGAATCGGCGGAATACACACCAAATCCCAGGGAATTTCCGGGCCCGGCGGGCGGCATTGCGCCGGCGGCGGGCGACATGCCACAACGGGGGCCAGCCCACAAGCCGGCGGTCGAGCTTCGCCTCCCGCCTTGCTGGAACAGGAGGACTTAAGCGATGACCCAGGACGCGATGGCGGCGCAGATGCGCGAAAAGCCCGGATTCATCGCCGCGCTGGACCAGAGCGGCGGGTCCACCCCCGGCGCGCTGCGGCTCTACGGCATCCCGGACGGCGCCTATGGCGGCGACGACGAGATGTTCCGGCTGATGCACGAGATGCGGGTGCGGATCATGACCGCGCCGTGCTTCACCGGCGACAAGGTGATCGGCGCCATCCTGTTCGAGAAGACCATGGACGGCCAGGCCCAGGGCAAGCCGGTGCCGGACTTCCTGTGGCGGGAGCGCGGCGTGGTGCCGTTCCTGAAGGTCGACAAGGGGCTGCAGCCGGAGGCCGACGGCGTCAGCCTGATGAAGCCGATCCCGGGGCTGGACGCGCTGCTGGAGCGCGCCCGGGGCCTCGGCGTCTACGGCACCAAGGCGCGCTCGGTCGCCAATTTGGCTTCGCCGGCCGGCATCGCGGCGCTGGTGGCGCAGCAGTTCGAGATCGGGGCGCAGATCGCCGCCCACGGGCTGATGCCGATCCTGGAGCCGGAGGTGCTGATCAAGAGCCCGGACAAGGCGGGGGCCGAGACAATCCTGCGGGCCGAGATCCTGAAGGGGCTGGACCGGCTGCCGGCCGGGCAGCAGGTGATGCTGAAGCTGACCATCCCGGAGGAGCCGGGCTTCTACGCCGAGCTGATCGCCCACAAGGGCGTGGAGCGGGTGGTGGCGCTGTCCGGCGGCTACACCCGCGCCGACGCCTGCCGCCGCCTGGCCCGCAACCCCGGCATGATCGCCAGCTTCTCCCGCGCTTTGGTCGAGGAGCTGAAGCGCGACATGACCGACGCGGAGTTCAACGCGGCGCTGGCGGCGGCGGTGGACGAGATCTACGCGGCGTCGACCCAGCAGGGCTGAGGTCCCTCCCCACACCGTCATTGCGAGGAGCGCAGCGACGAAGCAATCCAGGGGCCACGCCAAACAGCCCTGGATTGCTTCGCTGCGCTCGCAATGACGGCGAAGAGGGGCATGAACGCACCCCAATCCACAGGAACAATTCGTGACCAGAGGGCATCGCGGGGGCTGGTGCCGGCGCGGCGCGCCCCTATAGTGCGCGCATGATCGCGCCGCCCGCCCTTTCCCTCTCGCTGCCCGACGCCGAGCCGCTGGTGCTGGCGCCGGAGGGCGGCGTGCTGCTGACCGACGACGGCGAGCTGGTGGCGCTGGACGCCGCCGCGCTGCGCCGGCGGGTCGACGGGCCGCCGCTCCTCCTCTGCCACGCCAAGGCCGTCGGCCGGCGCTGCGGGCTGGAGGTGATGGGCGCCTTCGACCTGCTGGAGCTGTTCGCCTTCGCCCGGCCCGGCCGCTTCTGCGTGCCGACCCCGCGCGGCCTGGCGGCGGCGCTGGGCCTGCCGGTGCCGGCGAGCCTGGAGGATGCGGCGATCGCCCTGCCCCGCCTGGCCGAGACGCTGCTGCGCGGCCTCTCCATCCCGATGGCCGACGAGCGCAGCGACCCGGCGGCGCTGGCGGCGCGGATGGGCGAGGCCGGCTGGCCCTGGGCGCCCTTCGTCGCCCGGGCGCTGGGGCTGCGCGCCCCGGTCGACGACCATCGCAAGCGCGGCGCCTACCAGGTCTGGGCCCATCTGCCGGAATGGGAGGCCGAGCCGCCGAACCCGCCGCCGTCGCAGCACCCGGTCGACCCGCGCGAGGCCCGGGCCCGGCTGGCGCAGATGCTGGGCGAGGGCGCCGAGCCGCGGCCGCAGCAGGGCGACTATGCCGGCGCCGTCGCCGCCGCCTTCGCCCCGCGCCCGGCGCCGGAGGACCCGACCGTGGTGCTGGCGCAAGCGGGCACCGGCACCGGCAAGACCCTGGGCTACCTCGCCCCGGCCACGGTCTGGGCCCAGAAGAACGGCGCGCCGGTGTGGGTCTCCACCTACACCCGCAACCTGCAGCAGCAGATCGATGGCGAGATGGACCGGCTGTTCCCGGACCCGGTCTTGAAGGCCCGCCAGGTGGTGCTGCGCAAGGGGCGCGAGAACTATCTGTGCCTCCTGAACTACGAGGATGCGGTGCGCGGCCTGTCGCTGAACCCGCGCGACGCGGTGCCGCTGGGGCTGATGGCGCGCTGGGCGGCGGCGACGCGCGACGGCGACCTGACCGGCGGCGACTTCCCGGGCTGGCTGGCCGACATCATCGGCCGGCCGAACAGCCTGGCGCTGGCCGACCGGCGCGGCGAATGCATCCATTCCGGCTGCCCGCATTACAGCCGCTGCTTCATCGAGCGCGGCATCCGCCGGGCCCGCAAGGCGCAGATCGTCATCGCCAACCACGCCCTGGTGATGATCCAGGCGGCGCAGGGCGGGGTGGACGACCGCGACGCGCCCAGCCGCTTCGTCTTCGACGAGGGGCACCATCTGTTCGAGGCAGCGGATTCCGCCTTCGGCGGGCACCTGACCGGGCTCGAGGCCACCGACCTGCGCCGCTGGCTGCTGGGCCATGAGGAGGGCGGGCGCCGCGCCAGCCGCGGCCGCGGGCTGAAGCGCCGGGTCGAGGATCTGCTGCCGGGCGAAGAGGCGCTGGCGGCGATCGACGAGATCGAGCGCGCCGCCCGGTCCCTGCCCGGCCCCGGCTGGGGCCGGCGCATCCATGGCGACGAGCCGCGCGGCCCGGCCGAGCGCTTCCTGGCCCTGACCCGCGCCCAGGTCTATGCCCGCGCCCAGGGGGCCGACGGACCCTACAGCCTGGAATGCGACACCAACGACCCGGTGGAGGGGCTGGTCGACGCCGCCCTGGCCCTGGACGTCGCCCTGGCCGAGCTGCAAGCGCCGCTGCAGGCCCTGGCGAAGTCCTTCCGCGAGCATCTCGACGAGGCGGCGGGGTCGCTGGACCCGAACCAGCGCCAGCGGCTGGACGCCGCCGCCCGGTCGCTGGACCGCCGGGCGAAGATGGAGATCGGCGGCTGGCGCGCCATGCTGACCAGCCTGTCCGAGCCGACGCCGCCCTGGCTGGTCGACTGGTTCGGGGTCGAGCGGGTGGAGGGGCGCGAGCTCGATTTCGGCTTCTACCGCCACTATGTCGACCCGACCCGGCCCTTCGTCGACGCGCTGGTGCGGCAGGCGCATGGCGTCGTCGTCACCTCCGCCACCCTGACCGACGGCGCCGGCGACAACCCCGACGACTGGCGCGCGGCGGAGGACAGGACCGGCGCCGGCCACCTGCCCCGCCCGGCGATCCGCGCCCAGGTGGCCTCGCCCTTCGACTACCCGGCCCTGACCCGGGTGCTGATCGTGCGCGACGTGCGCAAGGACGACCTGGAGCAGGTCGGCGCCGCCTATCGCGAGCTGTTCCTGGCGGCCGGTGGGGGCTCTTTGGGCCTGTTCACCGCGGTCAGCCGGCTGCGCGCGGTGCACCATGCCCTGGCCCCGGCACTGCAGGCGGCCGGCCTGCCGCTCTACGCCCAGCATCTCGACGGCATGGATGTCGGCACGCTGATCGACATCTTCCGCGGCGAGACCGATGCCTGCCTCCTGGGCACCGATGCGGTGCGCGACGGCGTCGACGTGCCGGGACGGGCGCTGCGGCTGATGGTGTTCGACCGGGTGCCCTGGCCCCGCCCCGACATCCTGTCGCGCGCCCGCGGCCTGCATTTCGGCAGGCAGCGCTGGAGCGACATGCAGACCCGCTTCCGCCTGAAGCAGGCCTTCGGCCGGCTGGTGCGCCGAGCCGACGACCGCGGCGTCTTCGTCCTCCTGGACCCGATGATGCCGACCCGGCTGTGCACCGCCTTCCCGCCGGGCGTCGAGGTGCAGCGCATCGGCCTGGCCGAGGCGGTGGCGATCACGCGGGAGTTCCTGGCCCTTGAGCCGGCGGCCGCCCTTCCCCATCTAGACAGTCTAGACAGGAGGGACGCATGAGCTGGCAGCTGCAGGATGCGAAGAACCGCTTCAGCGAGGTGGTCGAGAAAGCGCTGACGGAGGGACCGCAGCACATCACGCGTCACGGCCGGCCGGCCGTGGTGGTGATCGCGGAAGCCGAGTATCGCAAGCTGCCTAAGCCACGCCGGAGCTTGGCCGAATACCTTCTATCGGCGCCGAAGGTCGATATCGAGATCGAACGGACTAGGCTGAAGCTCCGCGACGTCGATTTGTGATGTACCTTCTCGACACCAACATCGTCTCGGAGACGATCCGGCCGGTTCCCGACCACAATGTGGCGATCTGGCTGCTGTCGCAGCCAACCGAGGCGCTGTGGATCAGCGTCCTCACCATCGCCGAGATCGAGCGCGGCATCGCCCTCGCGGAGCAGCGCGACACCGCCCGGGCGCGCCAGTTGAGTGGCTGGCTGGAGGGCCTGCTCACGCAGTATCAGGACCAGATCGTTCCCGTGGATCGGGCCACGGCCCGGATCTGGGGCCGGATGGCTGCGGCGACGACCGATCTTGATATCGACGCTGCCATCGCCGCCACGGCCTCGGCGCATGGCTGGACCGTCGCGACACGGAATGTCCGGGACTTCAGCCGCTTCGGCGTGCCCGTCTTCAATCCGTTCCCCGCATCCACCTGACACCGGCGCCCTGACGCTTCCCTGATCCCCCGGCGCCCCTTCTGGGGTATCATTCCCATCGCCGGGCGGAGCGACTCGCCTGTGCCGATTGCTTGAAGACCATTTGAGATCCGCATCGTCAGATCCGCGCCTTTGCGCGGCCGGTCCATATCCGAACCCGGAGCGACGCCATGCCCATCAGCGATTTGTTCGCCAACGGCCACAAGCCCAACATCCTGATCCTGATCACCGACCAGGAGCGCGCGCTGTCCGAATGGCCGGAGAGCTACCGCGCCACACTGGCCGGCAAGCTGAAGGCGATGCAGGCGCTGCAGGCCAACGGCCTGAGCTTCGACCACGCCTTCACCGGCGCCTGCATGTGCGCGCCGAGCCGCGCCACCTTCCTGACCAGCCAGTACCCGATCGTCACCGGCTGCACCACCACCGGCGGGTCGACCCTGCCGCCGCCCGCCGAGATGCCCAACCTCGCCACCGTGCTGGGGCAGGCCGGATATGCCTGCTACTGGATCGGCAAATGGCATCTGCTGGGCTCGCAGGAGCCCGGCGGGCCCGGCACCACCCTGTCGGAATGGGGCTTCCAGCCCTACAGCGCCGGCGGCGGCACGGTGGCCTGGGACCCGCCGGATGCGGGCATCACCCTGAACGCCAGCTATCTCGGCGGCGGCACCAGGGGGGCGACGGAGTACAACCGCAACGACCAGCGCTATGTCGCGAACGCCCAGGCCTTCCTGGCGAACCCGCCTTCCGGCCCCTGGTGCCTGGTGGTCTCGCTGGTCAACCCGCACGATGTCCATCTCGGCTACGAGGCCCACGACGGCGAATACTACGACAAGGCCGAGTACCGCTCGCTGGACGTGCCGCTGCCGGACAACATCGACGAGAGCCCGGCGGCAATGCCGCGCGGCCAGAGCTTCTATTCCTGGGATTCGAAGGCCGCGAAGACGGCCACGCCGCAGGATCTGGCGAACTTCTATGCCTATCTGATGCAGTATGTGGACGGGCAGATCGGCACCATCCTGGGAACGATGACCCAGGACCAGGTCCAGGACACGCTGATCATCCGCTTCGCCGACCATGGCGAGATGGGGCTGGCGCATGGGCTGGTCGAGAAGTTCGTCAACGCCTACGGCCAGTGCATCCACGTGCCGCTGGTGTTCTCCAACCCCGTCGCCTGGCCCCAGGCGCAGACCACGGAGGCGCTGGCCAGCACCGTCGACCTGGCCCCGACCCTGGCCAGCCTGCTCGGCGTGGCCGGGGCGTTCAACGGCAGCTTCGTCGGCGCCGATCTCAGCGCCGTGCTGAACGATCCTGCGGCCCCGGGCCAGGACTATGTCCATTTCACCTATGACGACCTGCACGGCAGCAGCGGCCCCAGCGTCATCCGGACGATCCGGTCGAAGGACTGGGTGTACTCGGTCTATCTCGACACGGTCACCAGCCCGTCCTCCGGCTGGTCCGACGCGGATTGGGAGATGTACGACCTGGCCGAGGATCCCGGCGAGAACCACAACATCGCCGGGCTTGGGCTGGCGCAGCAGGCGATCCTGGACCAGGCGCTGCAGGCACAGATGACGGCCAAGGGCACGGCGCCGGCCTGGTATCCGGCGCATTGGCCGCCCCAGGCGACCAGCAGCAGCCGCGGCGGCCCGCCGCCGGGCGATGCCGCCGCCAGTCCCGTCGCCATCGGCCGGGTGCCGGGCATCAGTGCCGCCCGGGCGCTGGACCTGACCTATGTCGGGGTGCCGGACGCCGAGACGCTGCTGGCCCGCACCGCCACGCCCGCCGGCCGCCAGGCCCTGGCCGGGCTGGTGCCGGTGGCGGAGCCCGAGCTGGACGGCTGGATCGCCGCCGCCCGAGAGCTGGTGCCGGGCTGAGCGGGACAAGCGCCTGCCGGCTTGCCAAGGCCGCGGACACCGGGATAGGTGGACCGCGACGCATCGGAGAGGAGACGGCGACGATGACGGCACAGCGTCATGGCGGCTGCCTATGCGGCCAGGTCCGCTATTCGGTGACGGGGGATCCGCTGCGCGTCGGCCTCTGCCACTGCACCGACTGCCGGCGCAGCAGCGGGTCGGCCTTCACCTTCTATGCCATCTGGCCCCGGGCCGCGTTCAGCGGCGGGGGACGGACGTCGAGCCACAAGGGCCGCGACTTCTGCCCGGCCTGCGGCAGCCGCCTGTACTCGCTGACCGACACCGAGGCCGAGATCATGCTCGGCACGCTGGACGAGGCGCCCACCGACCAGGTGCCGCAATACGAGCTGTGGACGCCGCGGCGGGAGCCCTGGCTGCACGCCCTGCCCGGGGCCGAGCAGTTCCCGGGCGACCGCTGACGCGCGGAGCCGCGGGCCGGCGGGTCAGTCCGGCAGGCCGGCCTTGCGGTAGCCCTCGACGAAATGCGCCAGCGTCGCGGCGTCGCGGAACGGCTCCGTCGCGGCCCAGTGGGCTGTCGTGAAATCCGGGTTGCCGACCAGGAACAGCTCGGCCTCCGCCCGCGCCTCCTCGAGCCGGCCCAGCTGGGCTAGGCCGGCCGCCAGGAAGCGGCGCGAGCTCGTGCGATAGGTCTCGTCCCGGCGCAGCGTCTCGACGGCGGCTTCGTAGTCGCGTGCCGCATATTGCGCCTGGCCGAGCGGCAGATAGTACCAGCCGGGCGGGAACGGGTTCAGCCGGAACGCCTTGCGGATGTGCTCCAGCCCCTCCCCGACCCGCCCGGCCAGCACCGCGATGTCGGACATCGCCGCCCAGGCATCGGCCTCGTTCGGGTCGAGCGCGATCGCCCTGGCGAATTCCGCGTCGGCCTCGGCGAAGCTGCGCTCATAGGCCAGCAGATAGGCCAGGACCCAGCGGCAGCCGGCATCGTCGGGGTCGATCGCCACGGCCTTGCGCGCCAGCTTCAGGGCGACGCCGCGGGACGCTTCCGTCGGCCCGCCGGAATGCACCGATCCCATCCAGTGGTTCATGGCCAGCCAGCGATAGGGCTCGGCATAGTCCGGGTCGAGCGCCGCCGCGCGCGTCAGCATCAGATGGGCTTCCCGCGCCGTCTGCGGCGAGTCGTCCATCAGCCGGCGCGCCCGCACGCAGAGATCATAGGCCTCGAGGTTCTTGGGCCGGTTGCGCGGCGGCGGCGCGCGCAGCCGGCCGAGCAGCGCCTCCACGATCCTGCCGGTGACCTCGTCCTGCACGGCGAAGATGTCGTCCAGGCCGCGGTCGAAGCGCTCGGCCCAGAGATGGTCGCCGCTCAGCGCATCGACCAGCTGGGCGTTGATGCGCACGCGCCCCGCGGCGCGCCGCGCGCTGCCCTCCAGCAGGTAGCGCACGCCGAGGTCCCGGGCGATGCCGCGCACATCCATCGCCCTGCCCTTGTAGGCGAAGACCGAGTTGCGGGCGATGACGAACAGGCCGGGGATCCGGGACAGGTCGGTGATCAGGTCCTCGGTCAGCCCGTCCGCGAAGGCCTCCTGCTCGGGATCGTTGCCCGGGCTGACGAAGGGCAGCACGGCGATCGACGGCTTGTCGGGCAGCGGCAGGGGGGCTCGCTGCGGGCCGCCGAGCGGTTCGGCGGCGCCGGTGAAGCGGTAGCCGACGCGCGGCACCGTGGCGATCCACTCGCCGCCGTCGGCGGCGGGGCCCAGCAGCTTGCGCAGCGCCGCGATCTGGACGGTGAGGTTGCCTTCCTCGACGGCGGTGCCCGGCCAGGCCGCGTCCATCAGCTCGGCCTTACCGAGAATCTCGCCGGGCCGGCCGGTAAGCGCCGCGAGCAGCCTCACCCCGCGATGGCCAACCGCGACGGGGGCGCCGTCCCGGAGGAGCGTTCCCGCGGCGGGATCCAGCACGAACGGACCGAAGGCGAGGCGCGATCCCTGCATGCGGCGGATCCTGAGCCGGTTTGGAAGTTTTAGGAAACGTTTTGGGCGGGCTTAAGGACGGCGCCGCCCGCATCCCGCAATCTTCATCCTCATTCAGGTCCATGGGGCGCGAGCCCCCTCGCCCGCGATGGAGGGTGCCATGAACGATATGCTTGGAACGGCCCCGCACCGGGTCGCATGGTCGGGACCGGCGTGCGTGGCGCGCCGGCCCGCCGGCCTGGCGGCCCTGCGAGGCCTGCGAGGCCTGCGAGGCCTGCGGAGCCTGGTCGCGACCTGGCGCGAGCGCACCCGCCTGCGCAAGGCGCTGGCGCGGATGGCGAAGGCCAATCCCTACCTGGTCGACGATATCGGCCTGACCCGGCGGGAGGCCGAGGCGGAGATCGCCAAGCCCTTCTGGGAGGAGTGAGGCGCTGCGGCCTGGCGGTCTCAGGGCCTGCCGATCCGGCTCAGGACCGGTCGGGGCACCGCCGCCAGATCCGCCGTCCGGACGGGTCCGTCTCCACCAGCACGTCGGCGCCGTAACGGAAGAAGCTGGAGGACCGGCGCAGGGCGGCATCCGTCCTGGCCGCGTTCAGCCTGTCGATGGCGGAGGCGTTGGGATCCGCCGGGTCGACGGGCGTCAGCCCCAGATGGGCGTAGTACTGGTCCCGGTCGAGCTCGATCAGGTATCCCGCATCCGGTCCGCGCCGGATGGTGACGCCGACATCCCTGGTCGCAAGCCCGGCAATGTCGGCCCCGGCGGTCTTCAGGACCCAGGGCTGCCGCGTGCAGAAGCTGACGATCGCTTTCTCATAGGCCGGCTCGCCCCCGGAGACGATGTCGGACAGCATCACGGCCCAACGGCCCGGCAGGGACGCGGTGACGTTGTCGGCCTGCAGATCGGCCGGCAGCCCGGCGAGCCCGGAGAATTCCCGCTGGAGATCCCCCGGTGTCGACGGCTGGGCCGCCGAACCGGCGACGGTGGCGGCCGTGGCGGTCGCCGCCGCCAGGGCGGCAAGCGCCATCCGGCGCAGGATCGTGAATGGCATGATCGCTCCCTCTGATCGGCCTGCGGTCGAAACCCGGCCCTGTTGACGATGCTCCCGCCGGGCCGGCATGGAACAGCACGAAGGTGGCGACGTCGGTGCCGAGGATGATCCGCTTCGAGCCCATGCCGCCTCTCCCAGGGGATGTCTCCCCTGTCCTGCCCGATGATGGTGACAGCAATGTGATCGGTGGGCGGCTACGGCCGGGCTGTCCCCAGCACCTCTTCCACCGCCTGCCCCAGCAGGTCCAGGTCCTGCGGCCGGGACAGGCGGTGGTCGCCGTCCTTGACCAGGGTCAGGCGGACATCCGGGCTGGTCAAAGCCTCGGCCAGCCTCAGGCTCTGGCGCCAGGGCACGTCGGGGTCGGCCAGGCCGTGCAGGAGCCGCACCGGGCCGGAGAACGGCACCGGGCCGCGCAGCAGCAGGTGCGACCGCGCCTCCGTGATCAGCCGCCAGGTGATGCGGTACGGGCCGTCGCCATAGGCCGAGGGTCGGTCGATGAAGCCATCGCGGCGCATCCGGGCCAGCCCCATCTCGCCCAGCGCCGGCAGCATCAGGTCCTCGGTGAAGTCGGTTGCCGCGGCGATGCCGACCAGCCCCGCCACCCGGTCCGGCCGGGCCAGCGCCGCCCGCACCGCCACCCAGGCACCCATGGAGGAGCCGACCAGGATCTGCGGCCCTTCGGTCAGCCGGTCCAGCACCAGCAGCGCGTCGGCGATCCAGTCGCCCAGCACCAGCTCGGTGAACACGCCGCCGGAGGCGCCGTGGCCGCGATAGTCGAAGCGCAGGACATCCAGGCCGCGTTCGGCGGCGAAACTGTCGAGGAAGGTCGCCTTCTCCCCCGCCATCGAGGAGCGGAAGCCGCCGCAGAACACCAGCCCTGGCCGGCCGTCACCCGCGCCCGCGCGGCGGCGCCAGGCGACCGGCGTGCCGTCGGCCGCCGGGACGGTTCCGCTCTCCTCGTCGCTCATGGCGTCGCCAGCAGGTCGCGGTACAGGGCGACGTAGTCGACCGCCGCGCGCTCCCAGCTGAAATCCTGGGCCATGGCGCGGCGCTGCAGCTGCGCCCACAGCGCCCGGTCGCGCCACAGGCCGCAGACCCAGCTGGCGGTGCCGGCCAGGGCCGAGGCGGTGGGGTCGTCGAAGCTGAAGCCGGTGGCGCGGTCCTCGACGATGGCGTCGTGGCTGGCATTGACCACGGTGTCGGCCAGGCCGCCGGTGCGGCGCACCAGCGGCAGGGTGCCGTAGCGCAGAGCGTACATCTGGGTCAGGCCGCAGGGCTCGGTGCGCGACGGCACCAGCAGCACGTCGGCGCCGGCCTGCAGCAGATGCGACAGCGCCTCGTCATAGCCGATGCGGACCGCGACATGGTCGGGATAGGCCGTCGCCGCGGCGCGGAACCCGGCCTCGAGCTCGGCGTCGCCGGAGCCGAGCAGCACCAGCCGGCCGCCGCCCGCCACCAGGGTGGGGATGGCGTCGAGCAGCAGGTCGCAGCCCTTCTGCCCGGTCAGCCGGCTGACCATGGCGAAGAGCGGCGAGCCGTCATCCTCCGGCAGGCCGAACTCGCGCAGCAGCGCCGCCTTCCCCAGCGCCTTGCCGGACAGGTCGTCCGGCCCGTAGGGCACCGGCAGGTGCGGGTCGGTCGCCGGGTCCCAGACGGCGTAGTCGGCGCCGTTGACGATGCCGGCCAGGTCGCCGGCGCGGGCGGCCAGCAGGCCGGACAGGGCATAACCGTAGTCCGGCGTCTGGATCTCCCGCGCATAGGTGCGGCTGACCGTGGTGATGCGGTCGGCGTAGGAGAGGCCGGCCTTGAGGAAGCCGACGCCGCCGAAATACTCGACCCCGTCGATCGACAGGCTGTCCGGCGGCAGGCCCAGCTCCGGCGCCACCACGGCCGGGAACCAGCCGGGGAAGCCGATATTGTGGATCGTGGTGACGGTGCGCGGCCGCGGGCCTCCGGTGGCCTGGAACGCCAGATAGGCCGGGGCCAGGCCGGCCTGCCAGTCATGGCCGTGCACGATGTCCGGCCGCCAGCGCGGATCGGCGCCGAGGCCGAGGCGCGACGCGGCCCAGCCGAGCGCGGCGAAGCGGCGGTGGTTGTCCGGCCAGTCCAGCCGGTCGGGGCCGAGATAGGGGTTGCCGGGCCGGGCGAACAGGCCCGGGCAGTCCAGCACATAGGCCGGGACGGCGATGCCCTCGAGCTCGGCCAGCATCAGCTGCGCCGGGCCGCCGCCGAACAGGGCCGGGTCCTCCAGCACCACCTCCGGCCGGCGCATCGCCTGCAGCACCGCCGGATAGGCCGGGACCAGTACCCGGGCGGCGACCCCGGACACGGCCAGCGCCGGCGGCAGCGCCCCGGCGACATCGGCCAGGCCGCCGGTCTTGACCAGCGGATAGATCTCCGACACCGCGTGCAGGACGTTCATCGGAGGGCTCCCGGACGCGCCGGAGACGCGCCGTCAAACACAATGAGTCCCCCCTCCCCTCGCGGGAGGGGGCTAGGGGGAGGGGGCTGTCTCCGCCGGAGCCGGCCTGCATGCCGGGCAGACGATACGCCCGTTCGCGCGCGGACGCGCGCAGACCCCTCCCCCTGCCCCCCTCCCGCAAGGGGAGGGGGGACCAAAAGGGAAACGGGGAATGAGGTGGACGACACCGCCCCCCTCACTCCAGCGCGTCGATCATCGGCTGGGTGATCAGGACGATGCCGGTCTCGGTGCGGTGGAAGCGTTTGGCGTCGAGCTCCGGATCCTCGCCCACCACCAGCCCCTCGGGGATCTGGACGCCGTGGTCGATCACCACCCGGTTCAGCCTTGCGTGGCGGCCGATGTCGCATTCCGGCAGCACCACCGCCTCATGCAGCCGGGCGAAGGAGTTGACCCGCACCTTGGAGAACAGCACGGACTGCCGGACGGTGGAGCCGGAGACGATGCAGCCGCCGGACACCGTGCTGTTCACCGCCTTGCCGACCCGCGCCCCGTCCTCGAACACGAACTTCGCCGGCGGCAGCTGCTCCTGATAGGTGTAGATCGGCCAGTCGGTGTCGTAGAGGTCCAGCGCCGGGGTCACCGTGGTCAGGTCGATATTGGCTTCCCAATAGGCGTCGATGGTGCCGACGTCGCGCCAGTACGGCTCGGCATAGCTCGGGTTCTGGATCGCGCTCTCGGAGAAGCGGTGGGCGCGGACATGGCCGGTCTCGACCAGATGCGGCACGATGTTCTTGCCGAAATCATGCTCCGAGGTCGGGTCGGCGGCGTCGCGGCGCAACTGCTCGGCCAGGAACTTCATGCTGAAGACGTAGATGCCCATGCTGGCCAGCGCCGTGTCCGGGCGGCCGGGCATCGGCGGCGGATCGGCCGGCTTCTCCAGGAAGCTGGTGACGCGCCACTGGTCGTTGACATGCATCACGCCGAAGGCCGTCGCCTCCATGCGCGGCACCTCGACGCAGCCGACCGTGATGTCGGCGCCGCTGCGGACGTGATCCTCGATCATCGCCGCATAGTCCATCTTGTAGACATGGTCGCCGGCCAGGACGAGGACATGGTCCGGCCCCTCGGCCTCGAAGATGTCGAGGTTCTGCCAGACGGCGTCGGCGGTGCCGCGGTACCACATCGCCTCGTCCACCCGCTGCTGCGCCGGCAGCAGGTCGACGAATTCGTGCATCTCGGCGCGCAGATAGCCCCAGCCGCGCTGCAGGTGGCGCAAGAGGCTGTGCGACTTGTACTGGGTCAGCACATAGATGCGGCGGATGCCGGAATTGATGCAGTTCGACAGGGCGAAGTCGATGATCCGGAACTTGCCGCCGAAATAGACTGCGGGCTTGGCCCTGCGGTCGGTCAGCTGTTTCAGGCGGCTGCCCCTTCCGCCGGCGAGGACCAGGGCGATCGTGCGCTTGGGGAGCTGGCGGATCGGGCCGTCGTCACGCATCCAGGGGTCCTCCCGGCATCGGGGTGTTTGCACGAGAGTAACACCAGCTTTCGCGATCCCGCACCGTCCGTTTGAGGCAAATTTTGTTCGTTTTCCCGGCAGCGTCAGCCGGCCGGGAACTGCGGCGCGGTGATCGCCAGCAGCAGCGACAGGGTCAGCACCGAGACCACGGTCGAGACCAGGATCACCGCCGAGGTGCGCTCGACATAGACGCCGTAGCGCTGGGCCACGACGAAGGTCAGCGCCCCGGTCGGCAGCGCCGCCAGGATCACGGCGCTGGCGGTCCAGAACGGGTCCATCGGGAAGACGGTCGCCGCCAGGCCCCAGGTGATCAGCGGCTGCCAGATCAGCTTCAGCACGGTGATCCAGCCGACCTCGCCCAGCCCGGTGCGCAGCGTCTGCCCGGCCATGAACAGGCCGATGGCGAAGAGGGCGCAGGGGCTGGCGGCGGCGCCGAGCAGCGACAGCAGCGTCGCCAGTGGCACCGGCACGGCCAGACCGGCCCAGGACCACAGCACGCCCAGCACCGGCGCCACCACCAGCGGATTCTTCAGCAGGGCCACGGCCACGTCGCGCAGCGCGGGCAGCACGCCGCGGTTGCGGCTGCCGGTCAGCTCCAGCGCCACCACGGCCAGGCCGACGCAGGCGACGCTCATGATCACGGTGGCCAGCGAGGCCGGGGGCAGGCCGCGGGCCGGGCCGAAGGCGGCGGCGAAGAGCGGGATGCCCATGTAGCCGGTGTTGGAGAAGCCGGCATTCATGCCCTGCATCGTCGCCTCGCCGGCATCGGCGCGGTGGACCAGGGCGCCGAGCAGCGAGCCCAGCAGCCACACCGCCAGGATGCCGCCGAGGAAGGCGCCGATGAAGTTGAGGTTGAGGATGCCGGAGACCGGGGTGCGCGCCATCGCCAGGAACAGGAGCGCCGGCAGCGCGATCCAGTAGACGAAGGCGTTCAGCGCCTCCGACTGGGCGCGGCCGAGCAGCCGGATGCGCCCGGTGAAGAAGCCGATGAAGATCACGCCGAAGACCGGCAGCGCCACGTTGATGACCGCCTGCATGACGCCCCTCATGCCATGCCGCGCCGGGGCGGGGAAGCATGGTCGTGACGGCCGGCGCCGGGCCGAGGGGGGTGCCCCCTTGCCTTGACGCCCCGCGGCGTTCCGCGCCATATCCGGGCGGACCTTCCCGCGACTCGCAGGCCAGCGGAGACTGCCATGACGACCGACGCCCACGGCGCCCTGATCTACACCATGGTGCTCGCCTCCGTGGCCGACACGAACATGACCGACGCGGAGCTGGAGACGCTGTCGGAGATGGTGCGCTTCCTGCCGGTGTTCCGCGACTTCGACATCGACCGCATCCCCGACCTGACCCGCGACTGCATCGAGCTGCTGCAGCAGGAGGACGGCATCGACCGCGCGCTCGACCTGATCGCCGAGGCGCTGCCGGACCATCTGCTGGAGACCGCCTACGCCATCGCCTGCGATTCGGTGGCGGCGGACGGCCGCGCCAGCCAGCCGGAGCTGCGGCTCCTGGAGCTGATGCGCGACCGGCTCGACATCGACCGGCTGGTGGCGGCGGCGATCGAGCGCGCCTCCGGCGCCCGGCACCGCACCTTGTAAGGACGAGCGGCCCCAAGGCCGCCGCCAACGACAGGAAGGGGAGGCTCATGCGGGGGACCAGGATCGCCGAGATCGCCGGGGCCGGGCTGTGGCTCGCCGCGGCCCTGCTGGGCACCGGCGCCGCGGCGCAGGAGCAGGCCCCTGCGCCGGCCCCCGGCGCGACGGAGGCCCCGGCCGCGACGATCCAGGTCGGCGGCGTCACCCTGACCGCCTGCCAAGCCGATTTCGGCGGCTTCTGCGGCCGGATCGACCGGCCCCTCGACCCCGCCGGCAAGCTGCCCGGCACGGTCGGCATCGGCTTCGAGTTCTACCCGCATCGCGATGCCGGCCAGCCGGCCGAGGGCGTGATCCTGGCCCAGGAGGGCGGGCCCGGCTATTCCTCCACCGGCACGCGCGAGGGCTACCTCCGCCTGTTCGAGCCGCTGCGCGACCGGCGCGACGTGCTGCTGGTCGACAAGCGCGGCACCGGCCTGTCCGACCCGCTGCAGTGCCAGGCGCTGCAGGAGGCGGGCGAGTTCGTGCCCGCCGCCATCGCCGCCTGCGCCAAGCAGCTGGGCCCGGTCGCCTGGATGTACGGCACCGCCCCGGCGGCCGACGACGTCGCCGCCGTGCTGGACGCGCTGCGGATCGGCAAGGTCGATTATTACGGCGACAGCTACGGCACCTGGTTCGGCCAAGTCTTCGCCCAGCGCCACCCGGACCGGCTGCGCACCATCGTGCTGGACAGCGCCTACCCGACCATCGGCCTGTCGCCCTGGTTCGAGACCGAATGGGCCACCGCCCGCGACGGGTTCGAGCTGGCCTGCCGGCGCTCCCCCAGCTGCCGCGCGCTCGGCGGCCGCTCGCTCGACCGGATCGAGCGGCTGGTCGCGGCGCTGCGGGCCAAGCCGGGCAAGGCCGAGGCGCCGGACGGCGACGGCAACACCGTCGGCATCGCGGTCGACGCCCCGACCCTGTTCCTGGTCATGAACAGCGGCGGCGGCAGCCCGACCTTCTACCGCGACCTGGACGCCGCGGCCCGCGCCTTCCTCGACGCCCACGACCCGGCGCCGCTGCACCGGCTGATGGCCGAGGCGGCGTCCTGGAACACGCCGGGCAGCGACCCCACCGCCTTCTCCACCGCCCTCTATGTCTCGGTGGTGTGCAGCGACTATCCGCGGCTGTTCCGGGCCGACGCGTCGCGGTCCGAGCGGCGGCGCCAGCTGCTGCGGGCCACGGCGCAACAGCAGCAGGCGGAGCCGGATATCTACGCCCCCTTCACCATCGCCGAGGTCGACGGCTCGCCGCACAAATGGGAGCGGCGCGACCTGTGCCTGGACTGGCCGGCGCCGCCGAAGGGCGTCGTCCCCGTCACCGCCGCCGACCCGAAGGCGCCGTTCCCGAACGTGCCGGTGCTGGTGTTGTCCGGCGACATCGACAGCGTCACCGCGCCGATGGAGGGGCTGGAAACGGCGCGGCTGTTCCCGGACACGACCTATGTGCCGGTGCGCAACCTGACCCACATCACCGCGATCACCGACCAGGCGATCTTCGTGCCGCCGAAGGGCGCCGACGCCACCGGCTGCGTCGCCCCGATCGTGCTGAACTTCGTGCGCTCCGGCGGCGATGCCGGCGACACCTCCTGCACCCAGCGGATCCGGCCGGTCCGCACCGTGCCGGCCTTCGTCGTCCACGCCGCCGACGCCGCCCCGGCCACGGCCGATGCCGGCAATGCGGCCACCGACGCCGACCTGCGCCTGGCCTCGGCGGCGGCGGAGACGGCGGGCGACGTGCTGGCGCGCTACTTCGTCAACAGCGGCGGCAGCGGCGTCGGCCTGCGCGGCGGCACCTTCAAGTTCGAGGCCACCGAGACGGGCTACGCCTTCACGCTCGACCAGCTACGCTGGGCCGACGACCTGGCCGTGTCCGGCACGATCCGCTGGGACCAGTCGACCGGCGACATCGCCGCCGACCTGACCCTGGCGGGCGCCGCCACCGGCACCCTGGCCCTGGCCTGGAACGACCGCGACGCGGACGCGATGGCGCGCATCACCGGCACGATCGGCGGGCGGACGGTGGCGGCGGAACGGATCGCGCCGTAAGGCTCGATACCGCGCCAGCCCCCTCATCCCCGAGGGGGAAACCTTCTCAAAACTCCAAACACCGTCATTGCGAGCGCAGCGAAGCAATCCAGGGGCCAGTGCGAACCGGCCCCTGGATTGCTTCGTCGGCTTCGCCTCCTCGCAATGACGGCAAGGGTTGGCGTTGTAAAAGGGTCTGCAAGAAGGGGGCGGCTCCGGCCTAGAAGTACTTCGCCAGATTCCCCCGGATGCGCTCCAGCACCGGCTTCTCCCGGTCGGGCATCTCGAAGCGGCGGCCGGTGATGGTCTCGTAGGCGCGGACATAGACCTGGGCGGTGTCGCGGATCACCTGGGCCGGGATCTCCGGGATCGGGTCCTTGTACGGATCGCAGCGCGCCGCCACCCAGCTGCGCACGAAATCCTTGTCGAAGCTCTCCGGCCGCTCACCGCGGGCGAAGCGGTCCTCGTAGCTGCCGGCCAGCCAGTAGCGGCTGCTGTCCGGGGTGTGGATCTCGTCGGCCAGGACGATGCGGCCCTCGGCGTCGGTGCCGAACTCGTACTTCGTGTCGACCAGGATCAGCCCGTGCTTGGCGGCGATCTGCTGCCCGCGGGCGAACAGCGCGAAGGCATAGTCGCTGAGCTGCGACCACTGCGCCGCGGTCAGCAGGTTCTGGCCGACGATCTGGTCCGGCGTCAGCGGCTCGTCATGGCCGCCGTCGAAGGCCTTGCTGGTCGGGGTGATGATCGGATGCGGCAGCTTCTGGTTGTCGCGCAAGCCCTCCGGCAGGCGCACGCCGTACATCTCGCGCTGGCCGGCCTTGTAGAGGGTCAGCACCGAGGTGCCGGTGGTGCCGGCCAGGTAGTCGCGCACCACGATCTCGACCGGCAGGATGTCGAGCCGCCGGCCGACCACGACATTGGGGTCAGGATAGTCCAGCACGTGGTTCGGGCAGATATCGCGGGTTTCCTCGAACCAGAAGCGCGCGGTCTGGGTCAGCACCTGGCCCTTCAGCGGGATCGACGCCAGGATCCGGTCGAAGGCGCTGATCCGGTCAGTGGCGATGATGATGCGCCGCCCGTCCGGCAGGTCGTAATTGTCGCGCACCTTGCCGCGGTAATGGGCCGGCAGCTCCGGGATCGTCGCGTCGTCGAGCACCGGATAGGGGCGATCGTCCAGGGCCGTGAAATCCATCGCACTCGTCCTTCGGGAATTCATCGGGATCTTTAGCGCGTGCCGGTATCGCGCACACCCGAAATCGGGCAGTCTGGGTCGGTGCCGAGGACAGCGGTGCCCAGCGAGACGAGCGAGAGGGCCCGATGGCACATTCCCCCAAGCGGCTGCTGCTGAAGCTGAGCGGCGGCGCCATGGCCGGCGCCGACGGGTCGATCTTCGGCGCCGCCGCGATCGACCACATCGTCGGCGAGATCCTGGCGGTGCACGAGCTGGGCATCCAGATCGCGGTGGTGATCGGCGGCGGCAACGTGTTCCGCGGCCGCGTCTCCGACGCCTGGCACATCGAGCGGGCGGAGGCCGACAACATCGGCATGCTGGGCACCATGGTCAACGCGGTGATGCTGCGCGCGGCGCTGACCGCGCGGTCGGCGGCCGAGGTGCGGGTGATGAGCGCGGTGCCGATCCCGTCGATGGCCGAGCCCTATATCCGGCTGCGCGCCGACCGGCACCTGGCGAAGGGCGCCATCGTCGTGCTGGCCGGCGGCAACGGCCAGCCCTATGTCACCACCGACTACCCGGCGGTGCAGCGGGCGATCGAGCTGCGCTGCGACGCGGTGCTGGCGGCCAAGGACGGCGTCGACGGCGTGTTCACCGCCGATCCGCGCACCGACCCCGCCGCCCGCCGATACGCCAGCCTGGCCTTCGCCGACGCGATCCAGCAGGAGCTGAAGGTGATGGACCAGTCGGCGATCCTGCTGGCGCGCGACCACGGCCTGCCGCTGCATGTCTTCGCCTTCGACCGGCCGGGCGCGATGCTGCGGATCGCCCGGGGCGAGGCGGTGGGGACGCTGCTGGCCCCCGGCGCCGCCACGGTGCTGGCGGAGGGCTGACGGAGAAATCGCGCCGCCCCCCTCCCATTCGGGAGGTGACAGCCTCCGCCATGCTCCTGATCCTGAGCGGATGACCCGAGGTCAGGCCGGCGCACCGGCCGCTCGGCCGTGTGGAGAAGGGGTGAATGTTCCTGCAGACGATCACGGAAGAGGACGCGACCGGCAGGGTCGCGGAGTCCTATGCGGCGGACCGGGCGCGGCTCGGCTTTGTCATGTCGGCCACGGCCTGCTGGACCGCCCGGCCCGACCTGCTGCCGGCCTGGGAGACGTTCTACGCCCAGGTGAAGGCCGGTTTCTCGCTGTCGCCCCGCGACTGGCGGCTGATCACCTTCATCGCCGCCAAGCAGGTGCCGTCGACCTACTGCTCGATGGTCTACGGCAAGATGCTGGTGGACGATCTGGGGTCGCGCGAGAGGGTGCTGGCGGTGCACGCCGATTTCCGCGCCGCCGGGCTGGGCGAGCGCGACACCGCGATGCTGGCCTATGCCGAGGCCGTGGCCCGCGACGCCTCGCAGGTCACCCAAGGCCATATCGACGCGCTGCGGGCCACGGGCTTCCGCGACGTGCAGATCACCGACATCGCGCTGTGCGCGGCGCTGCGCTGCTTCATGGCCCGGTTCTTCGACGCCACCGGCGCCGGGCCGGAGGCCGCCTTCATCGACCCGGACGGCTTCGCCCTGGCGCTGGCCGTCGGGCGCAAACCGTCATGATCCAGGAGGCCCTCATGCCGACATCGGTCAAGGAGCTGCTCGCCGACGCCAACGCCGCGGTGCCGCGCGTCAGCCGGGAGGAGGCCGCCGCGCTGATGCAGGCCGGAGCCCTGGTGGTCGACGTCCGCGACGCGCCGGAGCTGAAGGCGGGCAGGATCGCGGGCGCCGCCCATGTCTCGCGCGGCATGCTGGAGTTCCGGGCCGACCCCGACTCGCCGTACCACGACCCGGCCTTCCGCCGCGACCGGACGGTGATCCTGTACTGCGCCTCCGGCGGCCGCTCGGCCCTGGCCGGCAAGGCGCTGCTGGACCTCGGCTATGTCGATGTCCGCAACCTCGGCGCCTTCAAGGACTGGGCCGAGGCCGGCGGGGCGGTGGAGGCGGGCTGAGACCGCCGTCGCCCGCGAGAGCGTGTTGCCTCTCCCGCAAGCGGGAGAGGCAACGCGAGCGATATTCGAGAGATGTGCGAACTGCCCCTCACCCCTCCGGCGCATACGCCTCGTCCAGGAAGTCCCCGATGGCGCGGAAGGCTTGGAGGCGGTTCTTCTCCATCAGCACCATATGCGTGCCCTCGCCGATCTCGACCCAGCGGCGGTAGGGCGCGCCGGTGAAGCGGGTGAAGTGGTCCTGGGCCACGGCCAGCGGCACGTCGAGGTCCCATTCGGCATGGACCAGCAGCACCGGGACGGTGATGTCGCCCGGCTGGTAGAACGGCCGCCCGGCGCCCCAGTACTCCCGGGTGTCGAGGATCGGGCCGGTGCCGGCGCGCATGGTCGGCGGCGACTGCACCCGGCCCTGCGGATCGGTGGCCAGCGCAGCCTCGGCCCAGGTCTCGAACCAGCCCGCCGGGATCAGCTCGTCGCGCTTGCCCTCCGGCGTGCCCTCCAGCCAGCGGGCCTTGCCCTGCAGCACCGGGATGCGGCGCCAGGCGCCCAGCGTCCCGCCCGGGTCGATCCGCGCCTTGCCGGGGTTCAGCCATTGCGGCGCCACCAGCGCCAGTTTCGCCACCTTCGCATTGTTTTGGCTGGTCCAGGCGCCGGCGACCGTGCCGCCCCAGGACATGGCGACGATGTTGGTCCGCGCCAGCCCTCGCCGCCGCAGCACGAAATCCACAGCGGTAGCGAAGTCGCGCACCCCGGTCTCGGTCCGGCCCAGCGGCGGATTCTCCTCCGGCGGCCGGTCCATCTCCGGCGGCTTCGTCGAGCCGCCGGTGCCGCGGACGTCGACGGCATGGACGTCGTAGCCGCGACGGGCCAGCCAATCCATGAAGGAGAAGCCGCCGACCGGCACGTCGAACAGCGTGCCGGAGGAGTAGGTGGCGCCGTGCATCAGCACGACGCTGCGCTCCGGCGCGAAGTCGCGCATCCCGGCCGGGCGCTTGTTGCGGATATGCAGGTCGATGCCCGGCGTGTCGCTCGGGATCATCAGGTCCTCGACCGCGATCTCGGCGGCCGGCGTCTCGATGGTCATCGTCTCGGCTCCGGTCACGCGAAGGTCCAGTCGAAGCGGTCGCCATGCCGCGTGACGCGGCCGGCCGAGCTGTCCGGGAAATGGCCGGGCAGGACGAGGGCGCCGCTCTCCGCCGCCGTCTCCAGCAGCCAGCGGCGGGAGGCGCGCGCCGGCTCCGGGAACTCGCAGTAGCGGGAGTTCCAGCCCGGCTCATAGACCTGCAGCGGGTGGTGCATGACGTCGCCGGCGAACAGCGCCTCCTCGCCGCGCGAGCGCAGGCGGATCACGGCATGGTCGATGCTGTGCCCCGGCGCCGGGTGGAAGGAGAGGCCGTCCAGCACCTCGCCGCCATCGACCGCGACCAGATCGGCCAGCCCGGCCTCGATCACCGGCCGGACGCTGTCCTGATAGACGCCGTCCAGCGGCGGGTGGCGCGGCGCGCCCAGCGCCGGGTCGGGGCGGAATTCCGGCGCCGCCGGATCGGCCAGGCTGTCGCCGTAACGCTGCTCGACCAGCGAGAAGTGATGCCGGGCGTTCGGGAAGGTCGGCACCCAGCGCCCGCCGGCCAGACGGGTGTTCCAGCCGACATGGTCGGCGTGGACATGGGTGATCAGCACGTGATCGACCTGCTCCGGCCGCACCCCGGCCGCTTCCAGCCGCTGCAGGAACGGCACGTCGAGCCGGTGCATCACCGGCACGCCCGGCCGCTCCTTGCCGTTGCCGGTGGCGGTGTCGATCAGGAGGGTGTGGCGGGGAGTGCGCACCAGCCAGCTGTGGATGCTCAGGCCGATCGCCCCGGTCTCCGGGTCCTGTGCCCCGGCCGGCAGCCGGCCGCGGTGGCGATCGCCGGCCTCCGGATCGATCTCGGGGTACAGCTCGGCCGGCGAGCCATGGGTCAGCGGGATCTCGTCGATCCGGGTGATGACGGCATCGCCGACGCGAAAGCTGGGGCCGACGCGAAAGCTGGGGGAGCCCATGGGCGTTCTCCGCTGTGGGGCGCGCCGTGCTTGACGGCGCCGGCCCCAGAGCTAAGGTCCGCAGGGTCAGCAATCAAATCGATCCGTCTCATGGGCTCCATCGATCATTTCGATCTTCGCTCCTTCGACCTGAACCTTCTGGTCGCCTTCGACGCGCTGATGCAGGAGCGCACGGTGACCCGCGCCGCCACCCGGCTGAAGGTGCAGCAGCCGGCGATGAGCCACAGCCTTTCGACCCTGCGGATGCTGCTGCAGGACGAGCTGTTCGTGCGCGTCGGCCAGGCGATGCAGCCGACCGCGCGGGCCCGCGCCCTGGCGCCGCGCATCCGCCAGGCCCTGCTGCAGATGCAGGAGGTGCTGCGCGCCGAGGACAGCTTCGACCCGGAGACCCAGGACCGGATCTTCCGCCTCGGCTTCTCGAGCGAGCTGGAGCTGCTGCTGATGCCCGACCTGGCGGCGGAGCTGCGGCGCTGCGCCCCCGGGCTGCGGGTGATCGGCCGCCCGGTGCTGCGGGAGGAGGTGCACCGGCTGCTGGACGATGGCGAGATCGACCTGGCGGTGGGCTGCTTCGACCACACCGCCGGCCGGCATCACGGCCTCGACCTGTTCGACCAGGCGCTGGCCTGCTGCTTCAACCGCGAGCTGTTGCCGCTCGATCCGCCGGTGGACCTCGACACCTATCTCAGCACCGGCCACGCGCTGGTGACGGTGAACAACCTGCTGCAGGGCTGCCTGGACGAGGCGCTGGACCGGGTCGGCGCCAGCCTGAACGTGACCATGGCGTCGTCGGAGTTCATGACCGTGCTGTCGGCCGCGGCCGAGGCGCCGGTGCTGGCCACCCTGCCGGCGCGCATGGCCCGGCGCTACGGCCCGCGCTTCGGGCTGACGCTGAGCCCGCTGCCTTTGCCCCTGGAGCTGCGCCTGCCGCGGGTGGCGATGGTGTGGTCGGCCCAGACCGACCGCGACCCCGGCGCCGCCTGGCTGCGCGACCGGGTGGCCCCGATCCTGCAGCGCCAGGCGAATTGAGCACAGATCTCGAACCCTAGATCGTCATGGCGAGCCCCGCAGGGGCGTGGCCATCCAGGGGCCGATGCGAGCGGCCCTGGATGGCCACGTCGCTATGCTCCTCGCCATGACGGTGTTGATAAGCGAACAGCCCTGCGGGGTCCGCCCGTCAGTTCACGCCCTGGACCGAGCGCACCGCGAAGTCGCCGCCGAAATTCACCAGCATCACGCCGTTCCAGCCGTCGCGGAAGCCGTTGTCGCTGGCCTCGATGATGGTCTTGCCGTCCAGCGCCACCACCATCCGGCCGGCGGCGTCGCGGGTCCAGGTCAGGCGGGTGCGGTCGCCGCGGCGCAGCGGCGCGGTGTTGCTGGTCTGCGCCACCTGGGTGATGCCCGAGCGGCCGGCGCGGTAGAGCGCGAAGACCGGGCTGTTGGACGGCAGATAGACCAGCCGGTAGCCCGAATCCTTCGACGTGCCCTGGAACACCCGGATCTCGAACTGGCCCTGGTTGGCGAGGTCGGCGAGGGCGAATTCCAGCCCGAAATTGTTCTTCAGCGTCTGCTGCAGCGAGATCGCCGCGACCCCGCCCTGTTGGCCGCCCGCGGCCTTGGTGTCGCTGTGCAGGCCGTTCTTGTCGACCGTCCAGGTGCCCTGCAGCGAGGTCCAGGCCGGGTTGGCGGTGTAGTTGCCGTCGCTGAAATCGTCGCTGAACACGCGGGTGCCGGCCAGCGAGGCCGGGGCGGCGGCCGGTGGCTCGGCCGGGGCCGGCGCCGCCGCCGGCGGCTGGGCCGGGACCGGC
>NZ_NHON01000081.1 GCF_002195995.1 Inquilinus limosus | reverse complement strand
TCGGCATCTTCCCCGACGAGGCCGCCATCATCCGCCTGGTCGGCGCCATCCTGCTCGAGCAGAACGACGAATGGGCCGTCCAGCGCTGCCGCTATATGACCCTGGAAAGCGTCGCCCCCTTGGGCGATCATCCCGCCGTCAGCCTGCCTCATCTGACAGCCTGACCCTTCCCGGCCATGCCGGGAAATCACGGTGACCCCTCGTCACCTACACCACTCCCTGGGACACGACCCCCAATGTACGTGACGGTCGGCCTATGTGGCGACCAGATGTTCCCCGTCGAGTAGCGCCCGTATCTCCTGTCTTTCCCGGGCGTCTCACGCTCTTCGATATGGATACGATGCATCCCCTCTCCTGGCGGAGCGAACAGGATTCGGTGATCTCTTTCATGAAAGGCACGGTAAATTTCGTTGGCGAGATCGAGAGCGTGAGCCAGATGGGCCTCAGATACGACGATGTCAGGTAGAATTTGCTTATAGGGCCGCAGGAATTCGCCTTCCTCAACCTTGCGTGATTTACGGAAATGCTCTTCCACTCCAATCAACATGGGGTGGCGACCGGGTCTGACGGCCTTTATCACAACCGCACCACCCGCCCTTCGCGAAACACGGCTTTTGAGGGGTGCAGCGAGGGGCTTGTTCTTCGCCCAGGTCAGTTGATCGCCTGGCCGCGCAGCCGGCAGGTCAGGACGCGGTTTGGCTTTCCCAACTGCCTTCTTCTGCCAATACCCAGCGGGTGGACGAGGCACATTGAGCGCCTCGCAAACCCGAGCGAGATAGGATCCAGACACTCCGAGCTTTTCAGCGAGATGGCTGATCGCTGTGGCCCAGACCTGCTCATAGAGGTCCTCGCGGGAGATCTCGAATGTTTCGGATTCCATGTTCGGTGCAGGTCGCAGTGAAAGTACGGCTGAGGCCCATGCGGAGAAGATAGCCCAACGGCATCGTCGCCAAGAGACGATAGATGACGCTCCCGGACCAGGCCTCCCATCAACGCGGCAACCCGGTGCGGCTCGCCCACACTGATCTGCCTCTCTACGCGGCTTTGCGTTGACCTCGGACTCTCAACCGAGTTGCGTCAAGCAACCTGCCGCGTCGAATCACAGTCTCATTCACCGCGACCGCCAGCGCCTGCTCCGGGCTGACGGAACCGTTGGGTCCAACGATCGACACCAACGAGACGGAGCCGGCAATCTGCTGTTTGGCAATGCGAATCGCCCCTCGAGCCGCAGCGGCCCAGGCATAGGCGGCGCCAGCCGACACAGCCCGCACCTTGATGACCTCCTTGGCCGAGTTTCCATCTCGGAAGGTCACCTCCCACTCCTCGCCGTCACCCGTCCACCCCGAGTCGAGAAACTCTCTGCGAAGGGCCATCTGCAACGCCAGGGCCCGGGAAGCATTCCACTCGTTCTCGGGATTGAAACAGAAACCGGGAAGATCGAAGCCGATGTGGAGCCATGGCTCAGGGTTGATTGGCGTGTAGAAACGCCTGTCGCCTCCGCCCGTGTGGGCCCTGAACAGCATCAGAAAGGTCCAGTCGACCGGAGCGAGCATTGGAGCCGCCCCCAATGCCCGGATGCGGATATCCAAGGCAGAAAAGGCCTGGCAAGCGGATTGCGCCTGCTTGGCCACCTCGGCTAGCTTCCCTCCCGTCAAAGGAGCGTCCTCGGGAAAGCTGTCAGCGACCCATTCTACAATATCATCGGGACTCGTGGCCCGACGGTTGGAAAGCCGCCGCCTGCCCGGCACGAAATTTTGCAGCCGCACATGAGTCAGCCCCTTGTTGGGGAGATTCGATAGCGCATAGAGCGGCCGAATAGCAGCATCGAACTCGCGGACGAGGGCCATGGACTCCTCAAGCCAGGCGATGTCCTCATCGCTCAAACGCAGACCGAGTTTCTCAACCATCGACCAATCGTGACCATAGCTCTCACCCGTCGGAGCCAATGCCGCCAGAAGTCTTTTGGCGATCCAGGCCTCAATATTGAATTCTTCAACCAGAAGCGCGACCTGGAATTTCCGGCGTTCAGCCGCAGCCTTAGGCGGCAGCATTTGATCCGGAACACCGACTTCAGGTGTAGTGCGTATCGTGCTTAGAAGCTCCGACCAACTACTATAGCCCATCAATCGGGCGACGAGTTCCTGGGCGCGAGACAGCTTGATGTTGAAGCCCATCAACCCAACGATCTCGACAAGCCTCTTGGCCTTCTTCTTGGCCGGAGAATCGGTGAGCAGACGGTAGGCGTGCGGATGCATGGCTTCCTCCATTGATGAAAGGACAGACCCCGACGGAAGAGGGTACAGCCCCGATCTGGCAGCGATGGCCGGAAGCCTTCGTCATGAACGACAGGGTTTCGCAGAACCCAATATTTAAAAAGCTAGTCCACTGTGCGTCACCGCTCAAGTGCGATTCACGGCTCGGGCATGCCACCCGCATCTGACATTGGACTCCGCCAACAGCAGATCGGTGGTCATGCCGCCGAAGCCCCCTCAGAGTTCGCTCGCCTTCAAAGGTCGGCCCGCGAGCCCAGACCGGCTGATCCGGTCACTGTGGCAGTTTCAGTGTGTCAATCGGCGTTGGAACGGGTAGTCCCGCCGGATGCTGTCGGCGGCTTGAATCACATTGCCGGCCGGCAAGCGCAGCCCGCCAGAATGATGCATCGGCTGAGCCCCAACCAGGCGTCCGGCTGATCTAGTCGTAGCCGACGTTGCCGGATCCCTACCTCGCCAAGTCAAATTTGAAGTCGAAGACACTCAGCTCTCTGTTGAAACCGGTACGAAGGCGTAGTTGCCCATGGTGCGCTCGAGAAACCCAAGGCCAGGCCGCGGGAAATGGTAGGAGTGCACAAGGAATCGCTCAGTGGCTGCCATGTCGAATAGGCGCCGACGCGTCGATACGGCGAGCGCACCGTCGGCATCACCCGCGAACTGCCAATCCGGATACTCAAGGGACAGCGGATGGTGGGCGACATCGCCGAGCGTGAGAATCGTCTCACGGCCGGCGGAGATCAGAAATGAGACATGGCCGAGGGTATGGCCCGGGCTAGCGACGACGCGGACTCCGGGCACAGGTATGTCACCGGCGATGAACTCAATGCGCTCGCGCAATGGCAATAGCGCCGCGGCCACACCGCGCACAACCTGGGCCAGCAGCCCACCCGGTGGAACCGATTCCTCGCGGGTCCAGAACTCGAAATCCGTCTGCGTCACCAGGATCCGGGCGTTGGGAAAGGCCGCTTCGCCCTCCACCGTGATCAACCCGCCGGCATGGTCGAGATGGGCGTGCGTCAGCAGCACGTGCGTGACGTCCTCGGGTGCGATGCCGGCTGCGTTGAGGTTCCGGCGTAGGCGCCCCGTGGTCGGGCCAAAGAACGGGTTTGGGCCGACGCCGGCATCCACCAGCAGGCACTGGCCGGGCATCCTCGCGACCAGGCAGTTCTGTTGCACCACGAACTCGCCAGACGCATTGCCGTCGCGCGCGACGATCTCTTGGAGCTGCTGCCGCGGCGCCAACGGATAGTTATCACCAGGCGGACCAAGGTGCATCGGACCGTCCGAGATCACGACGATCTCGACGTCACCGAACCGATACCGATCGACGCCTGCGGCCATCACGGGGTCGGAAGTCGCCACAGGGCCGCGGCGAGAGGCGCCGGACGGCGCGACGTCGTCACTTGGTGAAGTCGAGATCTGGTCGCCGAGGGATAGGCGGTTCATGTCAGTCTCCGGGTTGCCTGGATGATGTCGCTCGGGCATGGCAGTCGCCGGGTATCGGTCCCCGGTCAGTCGGCTCAAAGATCGGGATCCGGCCCCTATGGGGAATCGAAGCGCCCACGGAGGACGCGGCGTCAGTTGCCGGTGTATCCAGCGGACGTCTCGACCATCTCGACCAGTCGCGGGTCCAGCTTGGCCGCCCATTTGTCGAAAATCGGCCTCGTCGCGTCGCGGAACCGCTGACGCTCCTCCGACGTCAGGATCGCCACATCCACGCCCGACGCCTCGATCTCCTTAAGCAGGGAATCGTCCTGCTGGGTCAGGCCTTTGCGCTTCAGCTCGCGCATCCGGCTCCCCAGCTCGACCGCAGTGGCGCGGACCACCTCCTGGTCTGCCGGTGTCCAACTGTCCCACACCTCCTTGTTCACTGCGAAGACGACGGGCTCCCAGCAGTAGTTCAGCAGGGTCAGGTACTTCTGCCTCAGCGTCACCAGCTTCAGCAGATTGAAGCCCTCGACGCTCTGGTCGGCGCCGTCCACCGCCCCGGTCGCGAGCGCGGGCTGCATATCCGCGGTGCTCATCTGCGTCGGGTTGGCGCCGAGCGCTGCGTACAGGTCGGTGAACAGGGGCGACCCGACGGCCCGAATCTTCAGGCCCTTCAGATCCTCGGGCGCGCGGATCGGATGCCTCGAATTGGCGATGATCCGGAAACCGGAATCGCCCCAGGCCAAGGGCTCGACGCCGAGCCGCCGCAGGCGGTCGAAGACGTAGTCTCCCGCCGGGCCGGACACCACAGCGTCCGCCGCCTCGTTGCTCGAGATCAGGAAGGGCAGCGAAAAGACGTTGAACTCCTTGACCTGCGGCGACCAGCTGATGCCGGCGCCGAGGGCCATGTCGATCACACCCTCGCGAAGCGCGGAGAACTCCCGCGTCTGGTCACCGCCGACCAGCATCGCGTTGGGATAAACCTGGATGTTGATCCGGCCGGCCGTCCTCTCCCGCACCGCATTCGCCCAGTCCTCGGCGATCACGCCGAAGCTTACAGGCTTGCCCAGCACGACCGAGAGCTTGTACTCGGACTTATAGTCTCCAGCCCAGACGGGCCAGCCCCAGAGCAGGCCGATAGCGGCGGCCGCGACTGCGATCCTCAGCATCTTCACGATATCTTCCTCCCTGTGGGTTTTCCTACGGTGCTGGCGCGCCAGGCGACTGCAGGGCACGACACCGCTCCGGGACAGCCCAGTCGTCCTGCATGGCAGGAGGCGATGCGCGACTACAGGCTGTCCAGGGCCTGCAGCACGGATTCCTTCAGGCGAGCCCCCAACCTGAACCCGAGGCGATGCGCCGAATTATTGGCGTAGGAGATGACGCCGTTCTCCCAGGTGTCTCGGCCGTCGCTGATGGCCGCGGAGTCGTTGCTGATGCCGACGCCAGCGATCGCCAGTGCATCGATTGCGGCAAGCCCGGCGATTCCCGCCTCCTCCTTGCCAATGCCGGCATCGTTCAGAGCGACGAATGCGGTTTGGAATTGTCGAGCCACCAGCCCCGACGCCATCCCCCCGTTCGACCCCGCGACCACGATCTGCCCCCGGTCCTCCGGAGTGATGAACGAGATGCTGTCCATCGCCACGACACGACGTCCGGCGGCCTCGTGGACCACCGTCCGGAACGCCGAGGCCCGCGGGCTGGGCTGGAGGGTTCGTGGGGGCGTCGCCGGCTGCTCCAGGTGGCGCGCGAGAGCCGGCGCGAGATCGTCGCCGAGCCGGAACCCGCCGCGGATTGCCGTCTTGTTGGCGAAGCTGATCACACCGCTCCGCCAGCTGTCCATGCCGTCGCCGATGCGCGCGGAGGCATGCGACACCGCCAGCGCCATGACGCCTAGTCCGTCCAGCGCCGCCATGCCGGCAACGCCGGCTCGGCCTTTGCCGAAGCCGGCGTCGTTGCAGACCACGACGGCGGGCGCAACGCCCGCGGCATACTCCCCAGCGCTCGATCCGCCATGGGAGCCGGTCACGACAACCTGCCCCGCATCTTCGACCGTCGCAAAGGATATGGAGTCCATGACCAGCACCCGGCGGCTGCCGTGCTCGAGGACGACGGTCCTCGCGCCCAGAGCCGCGATCTCTTCCGCTGTTGATGTCAACGGCACCTCCTCACGACGTCTCCGTTCCCGATCGGGATTGCGTGGAGTTTAGTTTAGCAATATGAGGAATGCAACGTTACTAAACTCTACCGAGGTTACCTATGAAGAAGCTGATCATCGAGGTCCGCCCGAACGAGAATGCGATGCGCGACGCAAACCCGCACGTCCCCTGGTCTGCGGAGGAGATCGGCCGGGACGCCGCCGAGTGCCGCGACGCGGGAGCCTCGATGATCCATTTCCATGCCCGCACCTCGACCGGCGGCCCCAACCACAGTACGGCCGGCTATGGCGCCGCCATCGCCGCGATCCGCGACCGCTGCGACCTCCTGCTGGCGCCCTCGCTCGCAAACGCGCCAGGCGCCACAGCGGCGGAGCGAATCGGCAATCTCAGGGACAATGCGGGCAACCCGCACACGAGATCCGATTTTCTGGTGGTCGAGCCAGGATCCGTGAATCTGGATCTGTATGAGGCTGGGAAGGGAGGCTTCGTCTCCCGGGACAAGGTGTTCATCAACTCATACGAGACCGTCGACTTTTTCCTCAAAGAGGCGAAGGCACTGGGTTTCGCACCTTATCTCACCTCCTTCAACGTCAGTTGGACGAGGGCTGTGTCGGCCCTTCTCGAGACGGGCGCGGTCAAGGGTCCGGCGCCGCTCCTCTTGGTGTTCGGCGGCCCATCCTTCATCGCGGCACATCCGGGCAACCGGCGAGGGCTGGAGGCCCAGCAGGCCTTCCTGCCACAGGACGGGTCCGTCGAATGGATCGCCTGCTGCCATCGCGGAAGCGTGATCCCAATCGCGACGAAGATCATCGCCGGGGGCGGCCACATCTCGATCGGCCTCGGCGACCACCCATACCGGGAATTCGGGCAGCCGTCGAATGCGGACCTGGTCCGCCACATCGCCCGGATGGCCCGTGCGATGGGCCGCGAGGTGGCGACGCCGCAGGAAGCCCGCGCGATGCTGGGCCTCGCGTGACTCTCGCTCCGGTTCACTGTTGCGCATCGAATTTGTTTAGTTTAGTAACTCACAAATACTAGACAATAGACAATGACGGCCAGCCCGGTTCCGGCGCCGGCCAGGCGCCACCGGCGCTTGCAGGGAGGGCGCGATGCCAGGGAGGACGCGATGATGGTCACGAACGATGTTGTCGCCAGAGCACATCCGGGCCGGGGGACCGCGCCCGCGACGCAGATACCGGCGCAGCCGGCCGGTGCGGTGGCGAAAACGCGGCCGTCCCTGTCGGCGCGACTGGAGGATGCCTGCCTCGCCGCCTGCATGGCCGCCATGGCGGCCATCACCTTCGCCAACGTCCTAGCACGCTACTTCACCGACGCGTCCTTCGCCTTCACCGAGGAGTACACGGTGGTGCTGCTCACGATCATGTCGCTCCTCGGGGCGGCGGCGGCGGTGAGGGGGAACCGCCACATCAGGATGTCGTTCTTCGCCGACCGGCTGCCGGAGCGTTGGCGGACCCGCCTCGAAGCCGCGGTCATGCTCTCGGTCGCCGTCGTATTCCTCCTGCTCGCCGTCTACGGCACGCGCGCGAGCTATAACGAGTATCGGTACGAGGAGGTGTCCCCGGGCCTGGGGCAGCCGGCCTGGATCTACTCGATGTGGGTGCCGCTCATCTCGCTGCTGATCGCGGTGCGCGCCGTCGGCCGCGCCCTCCGTGTCCGCCGCTGCAACGCCGAGTGAGCCGCCGGCATGGCCGCCACCCTCCTCTTCGCACCCTTCGTCACGCTGCTGGTCGCGGGCGCCCCCATCTTCCTGGCACTGGCTGTCGGGGCGATCGCCGCGATCGCCTACGCCAACCTCGGGATGGACGTGATTCCTCTCACGATCCATTCAGCCGTGGCCAAGTACCCCTTGCTCGCGGCACCGATGTTCATCCTGACGGGGTCGATCCTCGAGCGTTCCGGCGTCGCAGTGCGCCTGCTCAACCTGGCCTCGGCCATCGTCGGGCGTGGGCCTGGCTCCCTCGCCGCTATCGCCGTCGTCCTAGCCATGCTGATGGGCGGCATCTCCGGCTCGGCCGTCGCCATCGCCGCGACCGTGGCGGGCATCATGACGCCCAGCATGGTCCGGGCGGGCTATCCGCGCGGCTTCATCGCGACCGTGGTCGGCGCCGCGGCGGCAACCGACATCTTGGTGCCGCCGTCGATCTCGCTGATCGTCTACAGCGTGCTCGTGCCCGCGGCGTCGGTGCCGGCCATGTTCGCGGCCGGCATCATCCCTGGCACGCTCGCAGGAATCGCCTTGATCGGCCCCGTCTACCTCGTGGCCCGGAAGCACGGTTTCGGCGGCGAGGGCGGCGAGCCACGGCCGGCCTTCTGGCCCAGCCTCGTGGACGCGTCCTGGGGCCTGATCGCCAAGGTGATCATCCTGGTCGGCCTGCGGTTCGGCTGGTTCACGCCGACCGAAGCGGGCGTGATCGCCGTGGCCTACTCCCTGTTCGTCGGCCTAGTGGTCTACCGCAGCATCTCCCTGAGAGACTGCTACGAGATGCTGGTCGAGTCGGCGGAGCTCACCGCCGTCATCTTCACCGTCATCGCCTTCGCCGGCCTGTTCGGGTGGGCGATGTCGACCATCGGGATCGTCGCTCCGCTGGTGCAGTGGGTCGCCGGCCTTCCGATCGGGGAGTACGGCATCCTCGCCATGGTCATCCTGCTGATGGTCGCGGCCGGGATGTTCCTCGAGGGCATGTCGACCTTCCTGATCCTGCTGCCGGTGCTGACGCCCATCGCGCAGCACTTCCGGTGGGATCCGGTGTGGTTCGGCGTAATCCTGACACTGAAGATCGCGATCGGGCAGTTCACCCCGCCGCTCGCCGTCAACCTTATGGTCACCGCGAGGATCGCGCAGGTCCCGGTCCAGTCGACCTTCCGTTGGGTCTGGCTGCTGATCGCGACGATGCTCCTGGTCCTGGTCGCCGTGATCGCCTTCCCCGACCTCGCGCTCTGGCTCCCGCGCTGGCTTGAGATCCAGTGAGCGCGCTCCCTGGCCGTCACACCGGCCCCAACCTGAAGTCCGGGCTTCATTCCATGTCCAGCCGCAAGGTCATGATCACGATCGCCCCCACGGGCGGCTTCGCCACCAAGGCGCATACGCCGCACATCCCGACGCAGCCCGAGGAGATCGCCGAGGACGTCCGCCGCTGCGTCGACGCCGGAGCGAGCGTCGCGGCCCTCCATGCCCGCCGTCCGGACGACCAGGCGACGTGCGACGGAGCCATCTACCGGCGCATCAACGATCTGGTCCGGTCCCGCTGCGACGTCGTGATCAACAACTCCACCGGCGGCGGCGTCAATGGCGACATGGTGCGGGGCGACGACCCGGTCGTCGATGTCGTCTGGTCCGAACGGCTGAAGGGCCTCGAAGGCGGCGCCGACATCTGCACCATGGACGCCATGACCTTCATCGCCACGGCGCCCGACGGTCGCGAGGTCGTGATGAAGACGCCGCCGTCGCGCTGCCAGGAACTGGCCGCCCTGATGCGCGCCAGGGGCATCAAGCCGGAGTGGGAGGCGTTCAGCCCGACGCACATCCTCCAGGACTGTACGCGCCTGATCGGCGAGGGCTTCGACGACCCGCCGTACCTGTTCAACCTCGTCCTCGGACTCGACCGGTCGTTCCAGGGCGCGCTGCCCTACAGCCCGAAGCTGCTGCAGATGATGGTGGAGCTGCTGCCGCCCGGCTCCGTCTTCAACGTCAGCACGATCGGGCCCGACCAACTGCTGGCCACGACGCACGCACTGATCCTCGGCGGCCATATCCGCGTCGGGCTCGAGGACCATCTCTATCTATCGCCCGGCCAGCTCGGGACCAATGTGCAGTTCGTCGAGCGCGCGGTGCGGATCGTACGCGAACTCGGCATGGAGCCAGCGAGCGCCAAGGAGGCGCGCGAGATCCTCGGGCTCCGGCCGGCGCACGCCGCCGCCAGCCTGTCCGCGGCCCAGTGACCTTCCTTCCGCAACAGATCGGGGTGCCCGACGGTGTCGAGCGAGAATGATACGAAGATGGCGTTCCGGTCGGCCGCATGGTTCGGCCCCGAGGACCGCAACGGCTTCATGCATCGGTCCTGGATGAAGAACCAGGGGATCCCACACCGCATGTTCGACGGCCGTCCCGTCATCGGGATATGCAACACTTGGTCGGACCTCACACCCTGCAATGGGCATTTCCGGCAGATCGCCGAGCATGTGAGGCGCGGGGTACTCGAGGCCGGCGGCTTCCCGGTCGAGTTTCCCGTCATGTCGCTCGGCGAGATGCTGCTGCGGCCGACCGCGATGCTGTTCCGGAACCTCGTGAGCATGGAGGTCGAGGAAACGATCCGCGCCAACCCGATCGACGGGGTGGTGCTGCTGTGCGGCTGCGACAAGACCACACCGGCGCTGCTGATGGGGGCGGCGAGTTGCGACCTGCCGACCATCGTGGTCTCCGGCGGGCCGATGCTGAACGGCAAGCACCGCGGGGCGGACATCGGCTCCGGCACGAACCTGTTCTCCATGAGCGAGGACGTGCGCGCCGGGCGGATGAGCCGGCAGCAGTTCATGGAGGCCGAATCCTGCATGTCGCGGTCGGCCGGCCATTGCATGACCATGGGCACCGCGTCGACCATGGCGAGCCTGGTCGAAGCCCTCGGGCTCACTCTGCCCCAAAACGCCGCCATTCCGGCCGTCGATTCGAGGCGGCTCGTGCTGGCGCAGGATTCGGGTCGACGGATCGTCGACATGGTGCGCGAGGACCTGCGGCTCTCGAGGGTGCTCGACCGCCGATCCTTCGAGAATGCAATCGTGGTGAACGCAGCGATCGGCGGCTCCACCAACGCGGTGATCCATCTGCTGGCGATCGCCGGGCGCTGCGAGATACCGCTCTCCCTCGACGATTTCGACCAGCTCGGGCGGGACGTGCCGTTGCTGGTCGATCTGATGCCCTCCGGCCGTTTCCTGATGGAGGACTTCTTCTATGCGGGCGGCCTCCCCGCTGTGCTCAGGGCTCTCGGCGACCGATTGCACCGCAACGCGCGCACCGTCGCCGGCCTGACCCTGGGCGAACTCTCGGCCGACGCTCCCTGCTGGAACGCGGAGGTCATCCGTTCCCCGGACGACCCGTTGCGGGAGAAAGCCGGCATCGCCGTGCTGCGCGGCAACCTTGCGCCCGGCGGCGCCATCATCAAGCCGTCCGCCGCTTCGCCGCACCTCCTGCGCCACCGAGGCCGCGCCGTCGTCTTCGACGGGCTGCAGGACTTCCGAACGCGCATCGACGACCCGGACCTCGACGTCGACGAGACCTGCGTTCTCGTGATGCGCGGCGTGGGCCTGCGCGGCCATCCCGGCATGCCGGAGGTCGGCAACATGCCCCTTCCGCGCAAGCTGCTGCAGCGTGGCGTCCGGGACATGGTGCGCATCTCCGATGCCCGAATGAGCGGCACTGCCTACGGCACCGTGATCCTGCATGTCGTGCCGGAGGCGGCCGCCGGCGGCCCCCTGGCGCTGGTCGAGACCGGCGACATCGTCGAAGTGGATGTGGAGCGGCGCCTTCTACGCCTCGACGTGGCCGAGGAGGTGCTGTCGCGCCGTCGCGCCAACCCGGCGCCGCCCGCCAGACCGGTGGGGACCGGCTACGAACGGCTGTACCTCCACCACATCATGCAGGCCGACACCGGCGCGGATTTCGACTTCCTGGTCGGCCGCCGTGGCGCGGCCGTCGCGGACAACGCGCATTAGCGCCGGCACGGCAAGGATTTCGTCAGATGCGAAGGACCAAAGTGGCGATCATCGGGTCGGGCAACATCGGCACCGATCTGATGATCAAGATCATCAGGACCAGCGATACGCTCGAGATGGGCGCCCTGGCGGGCATCGATCCTGCGTCGGACGGCCTGGCGCGCGCCCGCCGTCTGGGAGTCGCCGTCACCTCTGCAGGGCTGGAAGGCCTGCGGGACCTTCCGGTCTACGCCGACATCGAGATCGTGTTCGATGCCACATCGGCCGGCGCGCACCGGGCGCACGCAGCACGGCTCGCCGCGGACGGCAAGCGCGCGGTGGACCTGACGCCGGCGGCGGTCGGCCCGTATGTCATTCCGCCGGTCAATCTGGACCAGCACCTCGCCAGTCCGAACGTGAACATGGTGACCTGCGGCGGCCAAGCGACCATCCCGATCGTCGCGGCCATGAACCGGGTGGCGCCTGTCGCCTATGCGGAGATCGTCGCCTCGGTCTCTTCGAAGTCGGCCGGGCCAGGGACGCGGGCCAACATCGACGAGTTCACCGAGACGACGTCGCGCGCAATCGAAAGCGTCGGCGGCGCGCGGCGCGGCAAGGCGATCATCATTCTCAATCCCGCCGAGCCGCCGCTGATCATGCGCGACACTGTCTACGGCTTGGTCGCGAGCGACGACAAGGGCGCCATCCGCGCCTCGATCGAGGAGATGATCAGCACGGTCCAGCAATATGTGCCCGGCTACCGGCTGAAGCAGGCCATTCAGTTCGACACGATCCCCCACGACCGGCCGGTCCGGTTGCCGGGAGGATCGGAGTTCGAGAGCGGCACCAAGGTCAGCGTCTTCCTCGAGGTCGAGGGAGCCGCCCACTACCTGCCGGCCTATGCCGGGAACCTCGACATCATGACAGCGGCGGCGATGAAGACCGCCGAACGCCTTGCGGAACTGCGCGCCCGGGGGGCGATCCGATGAAGCAACTGTACATCCAGGACGTTACGCTCCGCGACGGGATGCATGCGATCCGCCACCAGTACGATCTGGACCAGGTGGTGGCGATTGCGAAGGCGCTGGACCGCGCGCGGGTCGACGCGATCGAGGTTGCCCATGGCGACGGTCTCTCGGGATCGAGCTTCAACTACGGCTTTGGACGTCATTCCGACCGCGAATGGATCGAGGCCGTGGCGTCGGAGATTCGCCACGCGAGGCTGACGACGCTTCTGGTGCCGGGAATCGGCACTGTCCACGACCTGAGGGAGGCGGCGGCCAGCGGGATCCGCAGCGTTCGCATTGCGACGCATTGCACGGAGGCGGACGTCAGCCGTCAGCACATCGAAGCGGCGCGCGAAATCGGGCTGGACGTCGGCGGCTTCCTGATGATGGCCCATTCCCAGCCACCATCCATCCTCGCCGACCAGGCGAAGCTGATGGAGGCCTACGGCGCCCATTGCATCTACGTCACCGACTCCAGCGGAGCACTGACAATGGACGGTACCCGGGAGCGGGTCCGCGCCCTACGCCAGACCCTGCACCCGGAGACCCAGGTCGGGATCCACGCCCATCACAACCTTTCCCTCGGGGTCGCCAACTCCATCGTGGCGATCGAGGAAGGCGCCGTTCGTGTGGACGGGTCGCTCGCGGGGATGGGCGCAGGCGCCGGCAACGCACCGCTCGAGGTCTTCGTTGCCGTGGCTGAACGCATGGGAATCGAGCACGGCTGCGACCTCCATGTCCTGATGGACGCGGCGGAGGACATCGTGCGGCCACTGCAGGACCGGCCCGTCCGGGTGGATCGGGAGACGCTGTCCCTGGGCTATGCCGGGGTCTATTCGAGCTTCCTCCGGCACGCCGAGGCCGCCGGCCGGACCTATGGCGTCGACGTCCGGACCCTGCTGGTGGAATTGGGCCGCCGCCGCATGGTCGGCGGGCAGGAGGACATGATCGTCGACGTGGCCCTGGACCTTGGCAGGGCGCCATCGGCCTGACGCGCGCCCCTCAAGGCTGGTGCGGCCTCGATATCGGTCAAATCGTGCGCGAAACGTCGTCCCCGCCGATCCGGGCGGGTGAATGGAGGCGGATATGAGCCATTTCCTGGGACCGGCCAGACAGATCGGCTATGTGGTCAAGGACATCGACCGGGCCGTGGACTACTGGCTCCGCGTGATGGGATGCGGGCCGGTCTTCCATATCCGCTCGATGCACATCCGGAATTTCATCTACCGAGGGGTCCCAAGCGACCCGGAGCTGAGCATCGCGCTGTTCATGAACGGCCCGATGCAGATCGAGCTGATCCAGCAGAACAACGATGCCCCCTCCGCCTTCCGGACGTTCCTCGAACAGGGGCACCACGGCGTTCAGCATCTCGCCTACTGGACGGAAACGTTCGACGAGCACCTGGCCCTGTGCGAACGCCGCGGGCTGCAGATCGAGCAGTCCGGCCGCTCGGGCCGGGACGGGGCGGCCAACGAGCGCCTGGTCTATTTCTCGGCCGAGGACCACCCCGGCACGATGATCGAGCTGTCCGAGATCAGCGGGGCCAAGGGCGAGTTCTTCCGTGAGATCGCCGCAGCGTCGGCGAATTGGGACGGCCGGAATCCGATCCGCCATGTCAATGGACCGGCGAGGGTGTCGGAATGAGCGGCGCTGTCGATAGGACCGCGATCGTCACCGGCGGCGCCTCCGGCATCGGCTTCGCGACGGCGAAGACCCTGCTGCGGCTGGGCTGGCGCGTGGCGGTGCTCGGACACGAACCGGCCGAACTCGAGCGGGCCGAAGCCGATCTGTCGGGGGCCGGCCGCGCGGTCTTCCTGCCCGTGGACGTGACCGACGAGCAGGCGGTCGCTGCCGCCGTCGCCAGCGTGGCCCGGAATTTCGGCCCGCTGGAGGGCGCCGTCAATTCGGCGGGCGTGGCGCACAACCTGTCCCTTCTGGACACCGGCCTCGACCTGTTCCGGGTGACGCTCGACGTCAATCTGACCGGTACCTTCCTGGTTTCGCGAGAGGCCGCGCGGCAGATGCTTCCCCGCGGGACGGGGGCCATCGTCAACATCGCTTCAGTTTCCGGTCTGCGCGGCAGCCCAGGGCGTGCCGCCTATGCGGCGTCAAAAGGCGGCGTCGTGGCCTTGACCAGGGCGCTCGCGGTCGAGCTGGCGCCGAAGGGCATCCGCGTCAATGCCATCGCCCCCGGACCGGTCGAGACGCCGCTCGTCCTCAGGGTCCACACCACCGAGACCCGCACCGCGCTGCAGCGGACGGTGCCGCAGGGTCGCTACGGCAGTCCCGGAGAGTTGGCCTCCGTGATCGCATTCCTGCTCGATGGCCAGCAGTCGGGGTTTGTCACCGGCCAGGTGCTGGCGGCCGATGGCGGTCTGACGGCGAGCGCAGGCTGGTCAGTGCCCGTCGCAGGCTGACGCGATGTTGGAGGACAAGAGATGAGCAGGCTGTCTGGAAAGGTCGCCGTTGTGGTCGGCGCTGGGTCCGTTGGCCCGGGCTGGGGGAACGGCAAGGCCGTCGCGGTGCTGTTCGCACGCGAGGGCGCGAGGGTCCTCGCCGTCGACCGGAACGAGGATGCTGCGCGCGAAACGCGCGACCTCATCCGCGCTGAAGGAGGGATCTGCGAGGTCCAGGCCGCGGATGTCGCCGATGCGGAATCCATGGACCAAATGGCGGAAGCCTGCGTGGCCAGATTCGGGCGCATCGACATCCTGCACAACAATGTCGGCGTGGCCAAAGTGGGCGGGTTGGAGGACACATCGCCCCAGGATTGGAACAGGATCCTGGCCACGAACATCACAGGCATGTTCCAGTCGTGCCGCGCCGTCGTTCCGCGGATGAAGACGCAGTTCGAGGCGGACGGCGTCGGCTGCGCCGTGATCAATGTCGGCGCCGTCGCCGGCCGTCGATGGACCGGCGTGCCGATGCTCGCCTATGCCGTCTCGAAGGCCGGGGTCGAGGCGCTGACACGCTCGGTCGCGCTGGAATACGCCCGCGCCGGGGTGCGCTGCAACTGCATCCTGCCGGGGCTGATGGACACGCCGCATGTGGTCGAGCCGCTGAAGAACCTCTACGGAGCGGACGACCAGCAGCGCTTGATGCAGATCCGCAACAGCCAGGCCCCGACGGGGCGGATGGGCACGGCCTGGGACGTGGCGGGCGCCGCGCTCTACCTCGCCTCGGACGCCGCCCAGTATGTGACCGGGCATGCCCTTGTGGTCGATGGCGGCCAGTCCTGCCAGACGTGGTCGCCGCACTTCTCGGCGATCGGGGGGCGGCCGCTATGACGAGGGAGATTTCATCGGGCCGCGCCGGCAGCGTGGCGGTCGTCACAGGCGCCGGTTCGGGCATCGGCCAGTTGACCGCGATCACACTTCTGGAGGCCGGCTGGCGCGTCTCTCTGGTCGGCAGGAGGGCCGAGGCGCTGGAGGAAACGCTCGCTGCCGCCGCCCGGTTCGACGATGCGCTGATCTGCCCCGCGGATGTGACGGACGAGGCCGCCGTCGAGACGGCGTTCAACCGTGTGGTCGTCCGCTTCGGCCGGCTCGATCTTCTGTTCAACAACGCAGGCGTCTTCGCGAGCGGCGACGCGTTCGAAGACGTCGCCGTCGGTGACTGGCGGCGCGTGGTCGACACCAACCTGACAGGGGTATTCCTTTGTGCCCGGGCCGCGTTCCGGCAGATGAAGGCTCAGTGCCCGCCCGGCGGGCGGATCATCAACAACGGCTCGGTCTCGGCCCAGGCACCTCGCCCGCGGGCGGCCGCCTACACCGCGTCCAAGCACGCCATCACGGGGCTGACCAAGGCCATCGCCTTGGAGGGGCGGGCCTGGAACATCGCCTGCGGGCAGATCGATATCGGCAATGCCGCGACGGAGATGACCGCGGGCATGAGCACGGGAATGCTGCAGGCCGACGGGTGCGTCGCACCCGAGCCGGTCATGGGCGCTGCCGACGTCGCTCGGTCCATCCTGCACATGGCGAGCCTGCCGCTGGAGGCGAACGTCCAGCACATGACCATCATCGCAACGACCATGCCGTTCATTGGGCGCGGGTGACCGCAGGCACCCAGTCTGGACGACCGAGGAAAGGACATTCCCTGTGAAGAAGTTGATCAACGACGTGCTGCACGTCGTGCCAGACTCGCTCAAGGGCTTTGCGCGGCTGCACCCCGGGCTGGCGATGATCGAGGGTCATTCCACGGTCGTCCGGGCCGATCTCGACGCGTTTCGGTCGAGCGGCAAGGTCGCGATCGTCAGCGGCGGTGGCGCCGGCCATGAGCCAGCCCACGCCGGTTATGTCGGCCGTGGCATGCTCACCGCCGCCGTCTCCGGCGACGTCTTCGCCTCGCCGGCTATCGATGCGGTCCATGCGGCCCTCAGAGCAGTGGGCACCCCCGCCGGCATCTTGATGATCGTGAAGAACTATACCGGGGACCGGATCAACTTTGGCGTGGCCGCCGAGATGGCTCGGGCGGAAGGGATCTCGGTCGAGACCGTGATCGTCGACGACGACGCCGCACTCGGCACCGCGGAGGGGACGGCCGGGCGCCGCGGCATCGCCGGAACCGTGCTGATCCACAAGATCGCCGGCGCGGCCGCGGAGGCCGGGCTCGGCCTCGCGGAGGTCAAGGCCCGGTCGCAGGCGGCGGCCGGGGCCCTCGCCTCGATGGGGATCGCCTTGTCGCCGTGCACCGTCCCCGCCGCCGGCAGGCCGAATTTCGAACTTGGCGAGGACGAGATCGAGCTGGGGCTCGGAATCCACGGCGAGCCCGGCGTTGAGCGCCGCGCCATCGGCACGTCAGCCGCGCTGGTGGACGTGCTGCTTGACCGCCTGATCGCGGATCGAGGCATAGCGGCGGGCGACGAGGTTGCGCTGATGGTCAACAATCTCGGCACCACCCCGGTCATGGAACTGGGCATCGTGGCGGGCGATGCGCTCGATGGTCTCCGCCGGCGCGGAGTTGTCGTCTCGCGCGCCTATTGCGGAACCTTCCTGACCGCGATCGATATGGCCGGCGTGTCGCTGAGCCTGCTCCGTCTCGACTATTCCTTGCGCCAGGCGCTCGACGCCCCGACCGAGGCGCCGTCCTGGCCCGCCCCCGCCAGCGGCTCCCCTGACCTCGCTTCCGCGCCGGTGTGTCTCAGGGCCGAGGACACACCCGCCCGGGACGCTGCGAACTGCTGCGCGCCGCCTGCCCCAGCGGCTTTCCTGTCCGCCGTGCGGGCAGGCTGCGAAGCCCTGCTTCGGACAGAGGCGGAATTGACCGAGATGGACCGGCGAGTCGGGGACGGCGACATCGGACGGTCGCTTGCGCAAGGCGCCACCGCAATCATGCAGACGCTGGAGCGGGCGCCGGATCTACCAGTCGAACGCCTGCTGAGCGAGCTTTCGCGAGTGATCCGCAGCAGCGTCGGAGGCACATCGGGCCCACTCTACGCCGCCTTCGCGCTCAGCGCGGCGAACGCGCTCAGGGATCTGGACGCGGCGGCGCCCACCCTCCTGGCGGAGGGGTTCGCAGCCGGCGTCTCGTCGGTGTCCCGGCTCGGCGGTGCGCAGGAGGGCGACCGGACCATGCTCGACGCCCTGGCCCCCGCCTTGCGCGAAATCCGTGCGCACGACCGGGTCGGACCTCAACTCGAGGCGGCGGCCGCCGCCGCTCGCCGAGGGGCGGAGCGCACCGCACAGATGATGCCGAAGCTCGGGCGGTCCAGCTATCTCGGTTCTCGGGCGCTGGGCTGCCCGGACCCCGGAGCCGAGGCCGTGGCCATCTGGCTCACCGCCGCATCCATCTCCGTCGTTTGCGACGCGACCGGATACGCAGAGCCTCCCGCGGACTAGCGTCGATGCCGGCGCCGGCTTTCGCCATTCGACATCCAGGGACGGAAATCGATGAATCTGGCAAACCGACACGTATGTTTAGTTTAGTATATCGATTTTACTAGACCTTCAATGAAGGCCGACGTATCTAGGCATGAACGGCAAGACGGGCTCGGGAAACCCGCAGCGAATGAGGGAGGAAAAGAGATGAAGAGTCATACAGGCTCGCCACTTTGGGTCGTCGGATTGATCTGCGCGGCATGCGCGATGTCCGGCCTCAGCTCCGCCGCAGGGCCGGTCGACGTCGATGTGGGGAATGGGCTTGCGGTGGCCGTGGATCCCGGCAAGCCGCTCAACATCGCCTACTTCGCCCCCTCCGGCAACAGCTTCCTCCAGGCGAATCTGGAGGCGCTGGATGAAGCGGCGAAGGGGATCGAGGGCACGTACCAGTTCTACGATGCGAACTGGGATGCGGGAACTCAACTCAACCAGATCCAGAACGCCATTCAGAGCGGGCGATTCAACGCCTTCATCGTCCAGCCTCTCGACGGTCACCTGTTGTGCCATGCCCTGACCGAGGACGCACCCAAGGCAGGCATCCTCGTGGCGATCGCGGTGGTCCAGCTCTGCGACCGGGCGACCTTGCCGGACGAACAGCAGTGGGCGCCCGGCACGGCAACTTTCGTGGGTGGGGCATTTTCCGTGACGACGGTCCATGACTGGATGGTCGAGGTCGCCAGACGCAGCCCGGGCAAGCACAAGGTCGGCGTGCTCACGGGTGCTCTGCTCGTGGCCGATACGATCAATTTCGACAAGGCGCTGGCGGACGCCAAGGCGACGAATCCCGATTGGGAGATCGTCGGCGTCCAGCGGACCGACGTCTCGGTCCCGGACGCGCTCGCCAAGGCTCAGAACCTGATCCAGGCGCATCCCGATATCGACACGATCCTGACGACCTACTCCAACATCTCCCGCGGCGCCGTTACGGCCTTGCAACTCGCGGGTAGGAAGCCGGGCGAGGTCAAGGTCTACGACATGGGCGGCACCGCTTGGTCCAAGCAGGCGATCCTCGACGGGTGGGTGGAATTCACAATGCCGCGATATGCTCGCAGTGTGATCCACGCCTCCGTGCGGTCGCTGGCCGAGGCGAGCAGCGGGAAGCCGGGCCCACACTACATCCCGAACGACGGCGCGCCGCCCTCGGCGGCCCTCATCCTCGACCGGTCGAACATCGACGCCTTCGTGCCGGAATCCGACTAGTCATGGATCTGATGCGTTCTGACACCCCGGCCGCGAGCCTGCAGGGGGTGGGAAAGTCCTTTGGGCATTTCCGTGCCCTGTCGGACGTCACGCTCGACATCGCCCCAGGCACCGCTCACGCCTTCATCGGGGCGAACGGCGCCGGCAAATCCACCACGATGGGCCTCTTGTCCGGCCGCCTGACGCCGAGCCAGGGTCATATCGAAGTCCAGGGACGACGGTTGGCTCCTGGTGATCCGCGCGCCTCCCGAGCCGCGGGCATCGTCGCGATCTATCAGGAGTTGACAATCGTCCCGGATCTGTCGGCCGCCGACAATGTGTTCCTCGGTCAGTTTCCGTCCCGGCGGGGGCTGCTGCGCCAGGGCGAGATGCGACAACGCTTCCTGGACCTTGGACGGCGACTGCGGGTCGCGATCCCCCCCGACGAGAGGGCTGGCCGCCTGTCGATCGCAGACCAGCAGATGCTGGAGATCATGCGCGGCCTGGAGGCCAAGGCCCGGATGATCCTGCTCGACGAGCCGACGGCGGCCCTGGCGCCGCCCGAGCGCAGGATCCTGTTCGACCGGCTCGCGGAACTCAGGGGCGGGGGCGTGACGATCGTGCTCGTCAGCCACAATCTCGACGAGGTGCTCGCGATCGCGGACCAGATCTCCGTGTTCCGCGATGGCCGCCTGGTCGAGAGCCGAGCCCGCTCCGGCTGGACCAAGCGGGGCATGGTCGGGGCGATGCTCGGTCACGGGCCGCCGGAGATCGGAAGCGCCACGGCCGGCCGGGCGCAGCCGCGGCCCCGCGCACCGGTTCTCGAGGCGACGGGGATCGAAGTCGAAGGGCTGATCTCGGATATCGACATCGCCCTCCGCGAAGGGGAGATCGTCGGGATCGGCGGGCTGGTCGGGTCGGGACGCAGCACCCTGCTGCGCGCATTGGCCGGTCTCGAACCAAGGGCCCGTGGCCGCATCCGGATATCCGGCGACCCGGCACGACCACTGCCGCGGACGCCGCGCCAAGCGCTGGACCTCGGCATCGCGCTCGTTCCCGAGGACCGCAAGGGGCAGGGATTGGCGCTGTCCATGACCGCCCGTGACAACATCCTGCTGTCGGACTTCGCCGCCGTGGCCACGGGAGGGCTGCTCTCCGAACGGATGATGACGGCGCGCGCGGCCGCCCTGGCCTCAGCCTACGGCTTCGACGCCCACCGGCTGTCTGTCGAGGCGCGGCACCTCTCGGGGGGCAATCAGCAGAAGCTGCTCTTGGCCCGCTGGAGCCACCGGAAGCCGCGGGTCCTGCTGGCCGACGAACCAACCCGAGGTGTCGATGTCGGGGCCAAGGAGGAGATCCTGCTGATGTTTCGACGGCTGGCCGATGAAGGCCTCGCCATCATCCTCGTGTCGTCCGAGCTGGAGGAGATCGCCGCCAACGCGGATCGGATCCTTGTGCTGTCGGCCGGCAAACCCGCGGGATGGCTGCCCGCCGGGTCGCACGTCTCCCAAATCCTCGACAAGGCCTTCGCGGTGGAGCCCCCACATGGCTGAGCTGTCTTCGTCCGAGAACCTGCTCTCCAAGGGTTCAGGGCCTCAGCCGGCACCGGCAGCGCCGGAGAGAACGGTCGGAAGGATTGTGGACCTGGCCACCCGCTACGCCATGGTCTGGATTCTGGCCGCGCTGATCGTGATCTCCCGGGTTCTGTATCCCGGCTTCCTCGATATCCAGAACATCCTCAACATCCTCAGCCAGAATGCAGCAGTCGGGATCATCGCCGTGGGCATGACCTTCGTCATGGTCGGCGGCGGCTTCGACTTGTCCGTCGGGGCGCTCTACGCCGCCGGTGCGACCTTCTACGCCGCGCAGGCCATGTCGCTGCCCTTGCCGCTGGCCGCAACCCTCACACTGCTGGTCGGCGTCCTGGCAGGCCTCCTGAACGGGCTGGTGATCACGAAGCTCCGGGTCAACCCATTCGTCGCCACGCTGGGGTCCAGCTCGATCTTCATGGGAGCCGCCCTGCTCTATTCCCGTTCCGGTCCGATGATCGTCGACAAGCCGGCCTTCCGCCTCCTCGGGGCCGGCCGCTGGTTCGGCATCCCGATCTCCGTCCTGCTGCTCCTGGCCGTCTTCGCTGCCGGATGGACAGTGCTGTCGCGCACAGTCTACGGGCGCAGCCTCTTCGTGCTCGGCGGCAATCCGGAGGCCGCGCGCCTTGCAGGTCTACGGGTCGGATTGCTGCGGCTCTCGACCTATGTGCTGGTCAGCACTCTGGCCGTCGTCGGCGGCATGCTGATTGCGTCTCGGGTCGGGATGGGTCAGGCGAATATCGGGGGAACGGTGGCGCTCGACGCCATCTCGATGGTGATCATCGGCGGCACGTCGCTGTTCGGAGGCGCCGGGTCGGTCTGGCGCACGGCCATCGGCCTCCTGGTGCTGGCCACGCTCACCAATCTGTTCGATTCTCTCGCACTCGACGCCAACTTGCAGTTGATCGTGAAAGGGGCCGTCGTAATCTCCGCGGTGGCGCTGGACGCATTCACCCAATCGCGGAGATGATCGCAAATCCAAGGTTCAGAGCAGGCCCGTGAGCTTTTTCGCGAATTCCTGGACAAAGGCCTCGATCGCGCGCTGGCGGGCTGGATCATCGACGACCGGGATCTCGATCTTCAGAGTCTTCGTCCGCCCAGCCCGCGTGGCCGTCCGTGCTGCCATCGCGCCGGCGTGTCTCGGATGAGCCGCCTTGTACGCGGACATAAAGAAATTCTGCTCGTCGCGCGTGAAGTGGCACAGGTCGAAGAGCTGGGGCAGGTGGCGGACAGGGATCGGCGTCGGATCGTCCGGATTGGTGATTTGAGACAGAAAGCTCTTATGCGTGCCGAGGGCCCTTGCCAGCCGAAGACGCAACCCCGAGGGATTGCGGCCGATGACGGTCCGTAGAAGCCCCTTGTAAAGTGCGATGAGCTCTTCCCGCCCGAGTCCACTATGGACGGCCGGGAGTAGGTCGGGTTCGACCGCAGCGAAAGCCGCATCTGGTCCAGCGGCTGCGGCGCGCCTCTCGCCTGCCCGAACGGTATCGGTCGCCGGAACTTCCGAGGTGGTTGGGGACGTCCCGCCCGCGGATCTCGACCTCAGTCTCGCCATTGGCTGCTCGTTCTACTACACCAGACGACTAGATGGTTGCGATCGTCCTGCGCCGCTCGCCGGCCACGCCTGGTCGTGTCCCCTGCCGGCATCCGCGAGCCGCCGCGGCAGCCCATCGGACGGTTGTACGATCCAACGAACTTGCCCGGGTGCGACAGAAGCCGCGCCAGCGCCGCCTTGCATCAGCATGTACCCGAACGGACCGCCGGACTCAACCGACGGAGCGGGCGCCCGCCGCCGTGGCCGGCCGCGACTGTCCGGATCAGGCTCTGAAGTTGGGGGATTCGAAGGTTCGGACGGCGAGGTCTAGGAATACCCGCACCTTTGGAGACTGGATGCGATGTGGCTGGATCAGTGCATGAACTTCGATCGGGTCCCTTCGATAGCCTGGCAGCAACTCGATTAAGTCGCCGGCGGCGATATCGTCACGACACATGAAGGACGGCAGCCAACCTAGGCCGCCTCCTCTGAGGACGACGAGGCGTGCCAACGCCGGATCGTTGACGGTCAGGCGCGGCTTGGCGGCCACGGAGACGTCCTGGTTCGGCCCGTGGACGATCCAACTGCCGGGAGTGGTCGTCGGACGGTCCACAATGGTGTGCCCGGCCAGGTCCTCGATGCACGCCGGCTTGCCATTTCGATCGAGATAGGCCGGGCTGCCGTAGAGCGCCACCTCAAGCGTGCCGAGCTTGCGAGCGATTAGGCTCGAATCTTCGAGCGTCCCCGTCCGGATAACAACATCGCTCTCGTCGGACAGTAAGCTGATCCGCTGCTGCGCCAGTTCTACCGAGATGTCGAGATCGGCATACGCTTCGAGCAGGGTTGGCAGCAGGAGACTCAACACCGCGTGGCCGAGGCCGATCGAGGTGTTGATACGCAGCACCCCGCTGGGCGTGCCGCGCAGCTTCTCCATGGTGGAGGTGACTTCGTCCAGCTCATCCAGGATTCGGCGCACGCGGTCGTACAGCACCGTCCCGATCTCAGTCAGCGAGACGTGTCGGCTGGACCGGTGCACCAGTTGGACGCCGAGCCCGCGCTCCAGTTCCGCAAGGCCCCGGCTGACCGAAGACTTGGGCATGCCGAGCACGCGCGCTGCGCTCGTGATGCTGTGGTGCTCCGCTACCCTCGCGAATAGCCTGATGAGGTTCAAGTCGCGCAATGGGCGTTCCCTCCGCGGCACGCTACGTTCCAAACTGGGTGCTTGTCTATTGGCGAGAAGAAGCTCGAAGCTTGAATTAAATCCACTCGAGATCCTGGCCGGAGAGTGGTCCTAAGGCAACAACACAGTGTTTGAACGCAACTGGCGAAGCGGTCGCCAGATTGTCGGGTGGAGGACAGGATGCCAGAGAGTAATGGGCACGGTCGGGCTCGGGTCTCGATTGTAATCGTGTCTCATTCGCCAGCCGTGGCAAAGGGCACAGCCGACCTCGTTCGCCAGATGACCGGCGACGACATTGGTCTTGAGTGGTGTGGCGGCGATCCGGCTGGCGGACTCGGAAGTGATGCGGAAGCTATAGGAGCCGCGATCGAGAAGGTTTGGAGTAAATCCGGGGTTGCTATTTTTGTCGACCTAGGCGGAACCGAAATGAACGTGGAGCTTGCCATTGAGAGAATGCCCCAAGAGCGACGACGGAAGGTAGTCGTCTGTGATGCGCCGATCGTAGAGGGCGCGGTGGTTGCCGGCAATCTAGCCCTCTCGGGAGCTAACTTGAGGAAAATTCGATCTAGTGTAGAAGAACAATCAGGTATTTAATTCACAAAATAGGCAAATAATTCTGCAATTATTTGCACCTATAAGATAGACGTGATGTGACTTTATTCGGACGATCGGCGGTCAAGCTGCGGATGATCGCACGGGCACGGCACGAAAAGCCCGAAATACTGAGAGCCTGGGTCGAGAGAAGTGTCTGATGATCGACGGTCGGGCCGCGGGCTCCTGCTCGGCGGTGACGTGCCTAACCCTCGCTTCGGCGCAACGACCATCAAAAAAAGGCGACAAGTTTGCGCCCTATGCGGGCCGGACGGTCGGTGAACGTGATGAACAATTCAAGAAGGCCGAGATAGTTGACCGACCCGGACCTGCGATCCATCAGATATGCAACTGTGGTAGCGGAGCATTTGAGCTTCCGCCGTGCCGCCAATGCCTTGGGAATTCGGCAATCAGCTATCAGCAGGCGCGTCCGACGCTTAGAGGACACGATCGGCGTTTCCTTTTTCGAGCGCCATTCGGGAGGTCTCCTCCTGACGAATGCCGGCCGGACCTTCATTCGTGATGCGCGCCGCATTCTGTCGTGCCTTGACCGGATAATCGAGAGAGCTAACCGCGAGGGCAGAGCTGAGGCGGGCCGATTGACCATTGGCTTTTTCCCATCTCTGGTTTCGGGACGGCTTCAGACAGCGCTCAGGGACTTCCGCAGGAGTAACCCGGATATCGTGTTAGAGATGATGGAGGGAAGCCCGGTTGATCAACTCGAGTGGTTGCGAGCCCGACGCATCGACGCCGGCCTCCTTGCTGGAGGCTATGAAGCACCCAAGCTGGAGCGCCTGCCTCTGTGGAAAGAGCGAATCTTCGCCGCCGTTCCGCAGGATCACGATTTGGCGGCCACCAACGCGTTTGCGTGGCAGGACCTTCGCCACGAACAGTTGCTGATCCGGAGTTTTGAGAGCGGCTCGGCTGTCTACAACTTCCTGCTGAGCCGGATCGGGGTGGACGGACGTCTTCCGAATGTGACCCGGCATGTCGCAGCCCGTGAGAACATCTTGGGCTTGGTCGGCGCCGGCTTCGGTATCACGTTCGTCCCGGAATCGCAGACGGCCGCTGCCTATCCCGGCGTCGTATTCCGGCCCATCGCGGGTGACGAAGCCCTTCTGTCGATCTCGGCGGCCTGGCTCGCCGTCAACGATAACCCCGCACTGCGACGCTTCCTTAGCGTCCTTCGCCAAGCCCGTCCGGCGTAATCCCTCTGAGGCGCCCTTCTACTCTAGCCGGACTTCGGTTCGAGGATTTCCTCGCCGCCGAGAATCCTCGGTCCGCGGCCATGAACCTCGTCAGCATCGGCGCGATCAGGCGGACAGGTTCGACCTCCTGTCCGGTCTCGCGTCCGAGCAGCTCGGCGTAGGCGACGAGATCTCGATGCAACCCAGCCGGCAACTCGATAGTGAGCTTGACAGGGCGGTCGTCCGGGATCGCGCCGAGCTTGAGCTTTGCCATCTTCTCCTCACTCTCGATAGGGATCGAGCACGAGATCGCGGCTGACCATCACCCGGATCGGGAAGCCCTGGCGGATGGTGATGGTCGGCGGGATGTCGAGGTTTCGCCGCACGATCTCCTGCCCGACGTCGTTCAGGGTGTCGCTGCCGGCGCGCCGGAGCACCTGCAGGATCTCGCTCTCGTCGTCGCCGGCGCCGAGCTCGGTGCCGACGCCGAGAACCGAGGACAGCGCCGCAGCGGCGAAGAGCCGGCCCCAGTGATGGTCGACCTCGTCCTCGAGCCCGGCATGGCCTTCGGTGTCCATGCTGGGCAACCGCTCGAGCACGATCGACTTGCCGTTCGGCAGGACGAGCCGAGTCCAGACCTGAAGCACGCTGTCCTGGCCGAAGGCGACCCGACTGCCATAGGTGCCGATGAGCAATGCCCCCTGCGGCACCAGCAAATATCGCCCGGTAATGCTGTCGAACACGTTCTCCGTCACCCGGGCGACGACCTGGCCCGGCCGGTCGGAACGGAGGCCGGTCACGAGCGCCGCCGCGATCATGGTGCCGGCCTGCAGCACATATGGCGAGGGCGGATCCTGCAGCCGATCCGGGCTCAGCGTTTGTCGGTCAGCCGGAGCGTCGAGGAACGCCTCCTCCCGATTCTGGGCGCCATCGAATGCGGAAGCAGCGGCGGATGCATCCGAGGTCGGCGATCCCTCTGCCCTCGCCGCCGCCTCGACGCCCCCTTCCCGCTGGCCGGTGCCAACGAACAGCTTGCTGGTGCGGGCCGCCTCTTGTTCCTGGACCATCCGCTGCTGTAGCGGATCGGGTCCGGGCATAACCGGCGTTGTCACCGCCTTGCCCTGCTCCTGAGCCCGTAGGATCGGCCGGCCAAGATCGCCGGGCAGGGGCGGCCCGAGCTGCGGCACGCCGGCATAGTCCTCCGGCAGCGCGGCCAAGCCATCGGCGGTGGTCTTGCTGTCGGTGCTGTAGAGCTCCTGCTGCGGCTCGGCCCGGCGCCGGCTGTCGAGCGCCCAGACCAGCGCGCCGAGAATGGCGATGCCGGCCAGACCCGCCGCCCCGACCAGCACCCTGCGGGACAGCCGGGTGACCCGCGGCCGCTCCGGATGCAGGCGCAGCGCCGCCTTGAGCTCGGCCTCGCTCGTCATCGCGCATCGGTCCGGACGATCCGGACCACCTGCTGGTCCTGGGCGCCGAGCCGCAGCTCGGCCGCCGCGAAGAGCCGGTCGACGATATAGTAGTTCTGGCGGACCCGGTAGTTGACGAGCTGGCTGTCGCCCTCGGCGCCGACGATGAACAGCGGCGGCATCTCGCCCTGGCCGATGCCGCGCGGGAACTTGATATAGACCTTGGCGCCGTCGTCGAAGACCTGCGTGGGACGCCAGGGCGGATCGTCGCCCTCGATCCGGTAGCGGAAGCGCAGGCGGGTGAGGTCGACGCCGGTCGCGACCGGCGCCGCCGCGTCGGCCGCGGCGTTGCGGCGGCGGAGCGCGATCAGTTCGTCTTCGGGATATTGCCAGGACACCGCCGCCATATAGGTCGACGGCGTCGAGCGCAGCTCGAGCAGATAGGTCCGCCGGTCGGTGTTGATCACGAGGTTGGTGACGAGATCCGGCCGGGTCGGCTTCACGAGGATATGGATCCGGCGGGTGTCCCCCGCCCCGCTCTCGGTGTCGCCGACGATCCAGCGCACCGTGTCCCCGGCCGCGACCGGCCCCGAGCCGACCAGTTGCTCGCCCGGCTCGAGCGCGATGTCCGTGACCTGTCCCGGCGCGGTGTAGATTTGGTACAGCGCTCCGGCGGAATAGGGATAGACCTGCACCGCGTTGATGTAGCCGTCGCGGCTCGGCTGCATCCGCGCGGCGGCGTTGGCCCGGCTCACCCGCGCCTTCGGATCCGCCGGCTCCGGCGCCGCCCGTCGCGCACCGGGCAGCGGCTTCAACTGTCCCGGCAGCGGCAGAGGCTTCGGTAGCTCGACGACCTGGACCGGCTTCGGCGATTCGGGCAGCCGCACCGCCTCGACCGGCTCGTCGTAGCGGATCGAAGGCGGCTTGCTCGCGCAGGCCGCGACCGACAGCAGGGCGAGGATGAGAAGGCGGCGCATCAGCCCAGCTCCTTCGACCAGTTGATGGCGTTGACGTAGATGCCGAGCGGGTTGCGGCGCAGCCGATCGGCGTCGCGCGGCGGCGCGACCACGATGGTGAGGATGGCGGTCCAGCGCTCGGTCGCAGCCAGGCTGCCGTTCTCATAGCGGCGCTCGACCCAGGCGACGCGGAAGCTGTCGTCAGAGGCGCGGATCACGCTCGACACCTCGACCGCGACCTGCTGACGGCCGACTTTGCCGAAGGGATCATTCGCCCGGGCGTAGTCATTGAGCGCCGCGGCCCCGCGGTCGGTGACGAAGTCGTAGGCGCACAGCCACGCCTGCCGCACCACCACCGGATCGGCCGGAAGCCCGCGCACATCCTCGACGAAACGGGCGAGGTGCCAGGCGATCTGCGGATCGGTGGGCCGGTAGCCGGCCGTGGCCGGCGCCACCGCCTGAGTCTGGCCGAGGCGGTCGACCTCGACCACCCAAGGCACGACGGTGCCGCGCGCCGCCTGCCAGAGGAGCCCGGCGCCGAGGCCGCCCGCGAGCATCAGGCAGCCGAAGGCCATGAGCCGCCAGTTGCGGGCCTGGACCCGGGCCGAGCCGATGCGCTCGTCCCAGAGCTGCGCCGCCTTCTGGTAGGGCGTCTCGGGCTCGGGGGTGCGGCCGTAGCGGACCGAGGAGCGGCGGAACGGGTTCATCGGCGATCCTCCTCGGCGAGGGAGACGGAGGCCGAGCCGCCGCCATGGTCGCTGGAGCGGACGGTGTGGATCGCGGCGGAGACGCCGTGCCGAGCACCCTCGCTGTGCTTCAGCCGCTGCGCCCAGCCGGGTGCCTCACCGGTCGGGCCGGACGGAGGCGGCGGAGGGGGCGGCGGCGTGGCCGGCCCGCCGCGTCCCGGCGACGCCCCTCCCCCGCCGCCCAGCGTCCGGAACCTGCTGGCGAGCTCAGCACGGCGTGTGACCTGGCGCTCGACGGCGATCGTGCCGGTGAACCGGCCGCCGGCGGCGCCGAGCCGGGCCGCGGCCGAGACGCCGAGCCGGGCCGCGGCCGAGAC
>NZ_NHON01000080.1 GCF_002195995.1 Inquilinus limosus | reverse complement strand
CTCCACCGCCCGCACCACTCGCTCACGGAGATCCATCGAGCACGGTTTACCCATCCAGGCTGGCCTCCTCCCAGCCAGCATGGTGAATCACATTCCCTCGCCCCTGGGAATCCCCTTCCGATTCTAACCAACCTCATTCCGCTCTAGGCTGACCGCAGACGGGACGGGAGGCACGCGATGCGGCTGTGGATCAAGGACCCGCTGGCGATCCTGGCGGATGGGGCCGGGCGCGGCCTGGTGGTCGAGGATGGAAAGATCGCCGAGCTGGTGCCGGCCGGGCGCGAACCTTCAACGCCGGCCGACAGCGTGTTCGATGCCGGCGGCCATGTTGTGCTGCCCGGGCTGGTCAACACCCATCACCATTTCTACCAGACCCTGACCCGCGCCCTGCCGGCGGCGCTGGACCGCGAGCTGTTCCCCTGGCTGCAGGCGCTGTACCCGGTCTGGGCCCGGCTGGACCCGGAGGCGCTGCGCAGCGCCGTCACCGTGGCGATGGCGGAGTTGCTGCTGTCCGGCTGCACCGCCACCTCGGACCACCACTATGTCTTCCCGGACGGGCTGGAGCACGCCATCGACATCGAGGTCGAGGTGGCGCGGTCGCTCGGCATCCGCGCCGTTCTGACCCGCGGCTCGATGAACCTGTCGGTGCGCGACGGCGGCCTGCCGCCGGACAGCGTGGTCCAGGACGAGGACGAGATCCTGGCCGACAGCGAGCGGCTGGTCGCGGCGCATCACCAGCCCGGCGACGGCGCCGTGGTGCAGATCGCCCTGGCCCCCTGCTCGCCCTTCTCCGTCACCGGGTCGCTGATGCGGCGGACGGCGGAGCTGGCCGAGCGCCACGATCTCCGCCTGCACACCCATCTCGCCGAGACCGAGGACGAGAACCGCTTCTGCGTCGAGAAGTTCGGCGGCCGGCCGCTCGACTATCTGGAGGAGTGCGGCTGGCTGGGCCCGCGCACCTGGCTGGCGCATGGCGTCCATTTCAACCCGGCGGAAATCGACCGCATGGCCCGGGCCGGCACGGCGGTGACGCATTGCCCCTGCTCGAACCAGACCCTGGCCTCCGGCCACTGCCCGGTGCACGGCATGGAGCAGGCGGGGATGAAGGTCGGCCTCGGCGTCGACGGCTCCGCCTCCAATGACGGGTCGAACCTGATGCAGGAGGTGCGCGCCGCCTTCCTGCTGCAGCGGCACCATTACGGCGTGACCCGGATCAGCCATCGCGACGCGCTGCGCTGGGCCACCGCCGGCTCCGCCGCCTGTCTCGGCCGGCCGGATCTCGGCGTGATCGCGCCGGGCAAGCAGGCCGACCTCGCTTTGTTCGCGCTGGACGAGCTGCGCTTCGCCGGCCATGGCGACCCGCTGGCCGCGCTGGTGCTGTGCGGCGCCCACCGGGCCGATTTCGTCATGGTCGGCGGCGCCTGGCGGGTGGAGCGGGGCGTGATCCCCGGCCTCGACCTGCCCCGGCTGATCCACGGCCACCAGGCCTTGGCCGACCGGATGCAGGCGGGGTGAAGAGCACTTGGCGTCCTGTCACTCTCCGTCATGGCGAGGAGCGAAGCGACGTGGCCATCCAGAGGGCGGTGCCGCTGGATGGCCACGCCCCTGCGGGGCTCGCCATGACGAAAGAGAGCAATGATAGGAAAGGGACCTCTTGCCGAATGGCCATTCGATTCACTAAAATAACCATTCGATAGAGTCGAACGGCCGATCGGGAGGTTGGCATGGACGACGAGAGCCGGGTGCGGGCGCGGCTGCCGCAGGATGCGCGGCGCGAGCAGCTGATCGATGCGGCAATCACCGCGATCGCCGAGCACGGCCTGTCGAACGTCACGCTGAGCAAGGTGGCCAGCCTGGCCGGGCTGACCGCCGGCATGGTCAATTTCCACTTCAAGTCGAAGCAGGACCTGCTGCAGGCCACGCTGGCCCGCATGGCCGAGGCCTATCGCAGCCTGTGCGAGAGCGCGGTGGCCGCCGCCGGCCGGGCGCCGGAGGAGGCGCTGATGGCGCTGGTCCGCGCCAGCTTCGACCCGCAGGTGGCGAGCCTGGAGCGGCTGGCGGTCTGGTACGCCTTCTGGGGCGAAAGCCGGGCCCGCGACGACTATATGGCGCTGGTCGCCTCCTCCGACCGCGCCTTCTACGAGGCGGTCCATGCGCTGATGGCCGAGCTGGCGGAGCACAACGGAGCGCGGATCGAGCTGCGCGCCGCGGCGCTCGGCCTGTGCGGCCTGGTCGACGCGCTGTCGCAGGAGGCGCTGGTGCAGCGCGAGGCCTTCGACTGGGACGACGCGGCCGACACCTGCCGCCGCTATTTGGCCAACCTGTTCCCGGCGGAGTTCGCCGCGCCGGCCCGGCTGCGCCTGGTGGCGGAGGCTGAGGCCGACGCCCCTGCCCTGCCGCCGACCTTGCCCGGCTGGACCTATGCCGATGCCGGCATCCATGCCGCCGAGGTGGCGCGCATCCACCGCCCGGCCTGGCATCTCGTGGCGCATGTCTCGGAGCTGCCCAACCCCGGCGACTACGTCACCTTCGAGGCGCTGGGCGAGCGCGCCTTCGTCATCCGCGGCGAGGATGGCGGGGTGCGCGCCTTCCACAATGTCTGCCGGCACCGCGCCCATGCCGTGCTGCAGGGTCGCGACGGCCATTGCAGCGGCCTGATCCGCTGCCCCTATCACGCCTGGTGCTATGCCTGGGACGGGCGGCTGCGCGCGGTGGCGGCGGCGAAGACCTTCCCGGAGATCGATACCGCCGGCCTCAGCTTGCTGCCGCTGGACTGCGAGGTGTTCGCCGGCTTCGTCTTCCTGCGCTTCGAGAGCGGCGGCCCCTCGGTGGCCGAGCGCTATGCCCCTTATGCGGCCGAGCTGGCGGCGCACCGGATCGAGGAGATGGTGCCGGTCACCGATACCTGGATCGGCGAGATCGACGCCGACTGGAAGACCATCTGGGACAACTACCTTGAGGACTACCATTTCCCGACCGGCCATCCCGGCCTGTTCGGGCTGATGTCCGGCGCCTATGACCGCGAGCCGGACGACGCCACCCGCACCATCCGCCTGAGCCACGCGCTGCGCCGCGACCCGGGTGGCGGCTGGTCGACCCGCGCCTATGCCAGGCTGCTGCCCGACGTGCCGCATCTGCCCGACGCCCTGAAGCGGCGCTGGACCTATCTGTTCCTGTATCCGGGCGTGTCGCTGGAGCTGTATCCGGACCTGCTGGATTATTTCCACATCCTGCCGGCCGGGCCCGGCCGGTCGGTCCTGCGCTGGCGCGCCTATGCCCGGCCGGACGACCGCCGCGCCATGCAGGTCACCCGGCGGCTGAACCTGCGGGTGAACAACCGGGTGCATGACGAGGATGCGGCGCTGATCCGCTCGGTCCAGCAGGGCCTGTCCGGCTCGGCCTATGGCACCGGCGTGCTGGGCGAGAAGGAGATCAATCTCCGCGCCTTCCAGGGCTGGATCCGCCGCGACGTGCCGGAGGCCGGGCAGCCGCGATAGGGATGGCCGCAGCGGACGGCTCTTGACATCCGGGCCCTCCGGCTCAATAACTTAACCAATAAGTTAAGTATATGCGGCCATCCGAGGGAACCCATGAAACGCACCTATCACGGCAGCTGCCATTGCGGCGCCGTGCGCTTCGAATGCGACGCCGACCTGGAGGCCGGCACCAGCCGCTGCAACTGCTCGATCTGCGGCAAGGGCCGGTTCTGGAAAACGATCGTGCTGGCGCCCGACTTCCGCCTGCTGCGGGGCGAGGACGCGCTGTCGGACTACCAGTTCGATGGAGCCGCGGGCGGCACGATCCACCACCTGTTCTGCCGCCGCTGCGGCGTCAAGCCGTTCGGGCGGGGCCATATGGAAGCGCTGGGCGGCACCTTCTATGGCGTCAACATCGCCTGCCTGGACGATCTGACGCCCGAGGCGCTGGCCGCGCTGCCGGTCCAGTACGAGGACGGCCGCGACGGCCATTGGGAACGGCCGCCGGCGGAGACGCGCCACCTGTAGGGCTGCCCGCCTCCGCCGCGGTTGCCGTCAGTAGGCCGGCGTCACCACCGTGGTGCGCGGCTGCGGCGTCACCACGGTTGCCGACGGGGCCGGCTGCGTCACGATGGTGTCCGGCTTGTCCGGCGGCTGGTTGTTCACCGTGCAGGCGGCCAGCAGCGGCAGCCCGATCAGGGCGGCGGCAAGGGCGATGGAGCGCATGTCCAGGTCTCCCATTCCGTGAAGCGGTGTGTTTCAGCACCACGCTCGTCAGCAACAGGACGATTCGGCGTCCTGTTCCCGACGGCATGGGCGGATTGGGCACGGCGGCCCAGGGAAGCAGGCGCGAACGCCCTGGCGGCCGGGGCCGCGGACCGCCGTGCCGGACCGGCCTCAGCTGGCCGGTATCAGTAGGACGGCGTCACCACGGTGGTGGTCGGGCGCGGCACGACATAGGTCGTGTTCGGGGTGGTGACGACGGCCCCTGGCTGGGTCACGACGGCAGCCGGCGCCGGCTGCGCGACCACGGTGGTCGGCCGGTCCGGCGTGTTGTTCACCGTGCAGCCCGCCGCCAGCAGCGACAGGCCGGCCAGGGCGAAAGCCGTGGAAATGGAACGCATCTCACGTCCTCCAGTTCAGGGAAGCGACCCGGATCGAGGCCGCGACGCAAACCCAATGGGGCGAGGCGGGAGGCGGTTCCTTCTGCTCAATTTACGCAAAATCTGATGGTGATCTTTATGCCGCCCCGCCCCCGGCCGCGGCGCGGCGGCTGTCGCGGGCCTTGCGGGCGTCACGGCGGTTTAGGATCACGGCGCTGGCGATGACGAAGCCGGCCACCACCAGGATGATGATCGTCGCCAGGGCGTTGATGTCCGGCGTCAGCCCCAGCCGGACCTTGGAGAAGATCAGCATCGGCAGGGTGTTGGCGCCGGGGCCGGAGGTGAAGGTGGCGATCACCAAATCGTCCAGCGACAGGGTGAAGGACAGGAGCCACCCCGACACCATGGCCGGCGCCAGCAGCGGCAGGGTGATGTCGACCATCACCTGCCACGGCCGGCTGCCGAGATCGGCCGCCGCCTCCTCGATCGACGCATCCATGTCGGCCAGGCGCGACTGCACCACCACGGCGACATAGGCCATGCAGAAAGTGACATGGGCGATGGTGATGGTCAGCGCGCCGCGGCCGGACGGCCAGCTGAACGTGTCCTCCAGCGCCACGAACAGCAGCAGCAGGGACAGGCCGGTGATCACCTCCGGCATCACCAGCGGCGCCGTGACCATGCCGGCCAGCAGCAGCCGGCCACGGAAGCGGCCGAGCCGCGCCAAAGCGATGCCGGCCATGGTGCCGAGCGCGGTGGCGACGGTGGCGGAGATGGCGGCGATCTGCAGGCTCAGCAGCGCCGCGTCCATCACCTGCCGGTTGCCCCACAGCGCCGCGTACCACTTGGTCGAGAAGCCGCCCCAGACCGTCGCCAGCCGCGACGCGTTGAAGGAGAACACGATCATCGAGGCGATCGGCCCGTAGAAGAACACGAAGCCGGCCACCAGCCAGAGGGTGAGGAAGCGGGACCGGCCCCTCATGCCCCCTCCCCCCGCGCCTGGCGGTTCTGGAACCACAGGATCGGCAGCACCAGGACCAGCAGCAGCACCACCGCCACGGCCGAGGCCACCGGCCAGTCGCGGTTCGAGTAGAACTCGCTGAACAGCACCTGGCCGATCATCGGGCTGGACGGGTTGCCCAGCAGCGCCGGGATCACGTATTCGCCGGTCGCCGGGATGAACACCAGCAGCGACCCGGCGATGATGCCGGGCAGCGACAGCGGCAGGGTGACGTCGACGAACACCCGCCAGGGGCGCGAGCCGAGGTCCATCGCCGCCTCGACCAGGCTCTGGTCCAGCTTCTCCAGCGTGACATAGAGCGGCAGGATCATGAAGGGCAGGTAGGAATAGACGATGCCGAGATAGACCGCGAACTCGGTGTTCATCATCTCGACCGGCTGGTCGAGGATGCCGCTCCACACCAGGAATCCGTTGAGGATGCCCTGCTTGTTGAGCAGCCCCATCCAGGCATAGATGCGCAGCAGGAACGAGGTCCAGAACGGCAGGATCACGAACAGCAGCAGGATGTTGCGCGCAGCTGGCGAGGACCGGGCGATGCCATAGGCGATCGGATAGCCGCAGATGAGGCACAAGGCGGTCGAGATCAGCGCGATCTTGACCGAGTTCAGGTAGCCGGCGAGGTAGAGCCAGTCCTGGGTCAGGAACACGTAGTTGCGCAGCGAGGCGGTGATGGCGGGCCAGGTGCCCTCGCCCCATTCCAGCAGCGCCGAATAGGGCGGCCGGCCGACGATGCTCTGGGCCAGGCTGATCTTCAGCACGATCAGGAACGGCACCAGGAAGAACAGCACCAGCCAGACCGTGGGCACGCCGATGATCAGGCCGCGCCAGGCGTCGCCGACCCGGCGCAGGGCGCGGAGCCAGAGCGGTACGCCGGGGTCGGGCACCGCGGTCATTCGGTCAGCAGCAGCGCCGCGGCGGGGGACCAGGACAGCCAGACATGGTCGTCCCAGTCGACCGGCCGGTCCTCCTCCCGCCCGCGGCGCTCGTTCTGCCGGCTGACCGAGACCAGCCGGCCATTGCCGAGCTTCACCCGGAACAGCGAGCGGTCGCCGAAATAGCCGAGGTCGTAGACCATGCCCTGCAGCGTGTTGGCGGCGCCCTGCGGCGGCTCGCGCCCGATCGAGATCTTCTCCGGCCGCACCGCGACCGAGACCGGGGTGCCCGGCGCCACCGCCCCGGCATGGGCCACCACCAACGGCCCGGCCTGCTCGGTCGCCACCGTCACCCGCCCGTCGGCGGCGCTGTCGACCGTGCCCTCGAACAGGTTGATCGAGCCGATGAAATCGGCCGAGAAGCGGCAGTTCGGATATTCGTAGATGTCGGTCGGCGTGCCGGTCTGCACGATCCGGCCGCGATTCATCACCGCGATCCGGGTCGACAGGGCCATCGCCTCCTCCTGGTCATGGGTGACGACGATGAAGGTGACGCCGACCTGGTCCTGGATGGTCATCAGCTCGAACTGGGTCTGCTCGCGCAGCTTCTTGTCCAGCGCCGCCAGCGGCTCGTCGAGCAGCAGCAGCTTCGGCTTCTTCGCCAGCGCCCGGGCCAAAGCGACGCGCTGGCGCTGGCCGCCGGACAGCTGGTGCGGCCGGCGTGGGCCGAAACCCTGCAGCTGCACCAGCTCCAGCAGCTCCGCCACCCGGTCGCGCCGCTCGGCCGGGGTCATCGCCTCGTGCTTGAGGCCGTAGCCGATGTTCTTCTCCACGCTCATATGCGGGAACAGGGCGTAGGACTGGAACATCATGTTCACCGGCCGCTCATAGGGCGGCGCGCGGGTGACGTCCTGGCCGTCGATCAGGATGCGGCCGGCGCTCGGCGTCTCGAAGCCGGCCAGCATGCGCAGCAGCGTGGTCTTGCCGCAGCCGGAGCCGCCGAGCAGGCAGAACAGCTCCTTGCGATGGATCTCGAGGTCGATGCCGTCGACCGCGGTGAAGTCGGCGAATGTCTTGGTCAGGCCTTCGATCCGCAGGATCGGTTTGGCCTGCGGGTCGAGCCAGGGCCGGTCCTTGGTGTCCGGATAGCGCTCGGCGGTGGCCATCTAGGGGCGGCGTGGGTTCTGGCGGAGCGAACCCCCTCCCCCTGGCCCCCTCCCGCAAGGGGAGGGGGGACTCGATTGTGCTTGCTGAAAGCCCGCTCTCAATATCGAACAAGCCTTGTCCCCCCTCCCCTCGCGGGAGGGGGTTAGGGGGAGGGGGTTGCCGACGCCACGCACCATCCCACCCCTACTGCCCGGCCTTGATCTGGCTCCAGGCCCGGGTGCGCAGGCGCAGCGCCTCCTGCGGCAGGTCGGCCGGGACGTAGAGCTTGGCCCGCGTCGCCGCGTCCGGATAGATCGCCGGGTTCTCGAGGATCTCCTTGTTCACGAACTCCACGGACGCCTTGTTGGCATTGGCGTAGTTGGTGAAGTTGGTGGCGTCGGCGATCACCTTCGGCCGCAGCATGTAGTTGATGAAGATCAGCGCGTTCTCGGGATGCGGCGCGTCGGACGGGACCAGCCAGCCGTCGAACCAGGCCGGGCCGCCGCTGTCCGGCACCGAATAGGCCAGGTTGATCTTCACCCCCGCCTCCTCCGCACGGGCAGCGGCGGTGGCGTAGTCGCCGGACCAGGAGAAGGCCAGGCACAGCTCCTGGTTCGGCAGCTGGTTCAGGTAGTTGGCGGAATCCACCGCCTTGACGTATTGCCGGATCGGCTTGAACAGCGCCGCCGCGGCCTCGTAATCCTCGGCCTTCTGCGAGTTCGGGTCGCGATGCAGGTAGGACAACGCCAGCGGGATCATGTCGGTCGGCGATTCCAGGATCGAGATGCCGCAATCCGCCCATTTCGCCGCCAGCTCGGGCTTGAACAGCATGTCGAGCGAGGTGACCGGCGCGTCGGCCATCCGCTGCTTGATCATGTCGACATTGTAGGCGAAGCCGACCGTGCCCCACATATAGGGCACGAAATACTCGTTGCCCGGGTCGTGGCCGGCGACGACCTTCAGGATCTCGGGGTCGAGATTGCCGTAATTGCTCAGCTTCGACTTGTCGATCTTCTGAAACACCCCGGCCTTGACCAGCGGCGGGATCAAATGCGAGCCGTGCAGCACCACGTCATAGCCGGAATGGCCGGCCATCATCTTGGCGTCGACGGTCTCGGACGCGTCATAGGTGTCGTAGACCACCTTGATGCCGGTCTCCGCCTCGAAATCCTGGATCGTGGTCTCGCCGATATAGTCGACCCAGTTGTAGACGTTGAGGACCTTCTCCTCCTCGGCCTGCGCCGCGGCAGCGCCGGAGAGGATGGCGGCCGCGGCCAGCAGCCCGATGGCCAAGGGGGAACGCGTCATCGCCTGGCTCCCTGTGTCGCCTCACCTGCCGGCCGATTGTCCTGTTCGCCGCGGCCGTCGGCTTTCCCTATTCAGAGCCCGCTTCGCCGGGATTCTCCAGCGGAATTTTGACAGAACAATCAACCCGAAGGCCGGCTGCGGAACCCCACTTCGTCATTGCGAGCGCAGCGAAGCAATCCATGCATCAGCTCGTGCGGGACGATGGATTGCTTCGTCGGCTTCGCCTCCTCGCAATGACGGCGAGGGAGGCTCCCTATTCGGCGTGCAAGCCCTCATCCCCCGATCGTGCCCCGCAGCCCGCGCTTCAGCAGGCTGCCGGCGATGATCAGGCGCTGGATCTCGCTGGTGCCCTCCCAGATCCGGTCGACGCGGAGCTCGCGGTTGAAGCGCTCGGCCACGTTCTCGCGCATGTAGCCGCGGCCGCCGAAGATCTGCACCGCCCGGTCGGCGACGCGGCCGGCCATCTCCGACGCCAGCAGCTTGGCCACCGAGCAGCGGGCGTGCAGCGCCTTCACATCCAGGCCGCGGTCATGCGCGGCAGCCGCCTCATAGGTCACCAGCCGCGCGGCGTGCAGCTCGGCGACGCTGTCGGCCAGCATCGCCTGGACCAGCTGGAACCGGGCCATCGGCTCGCCGCCGATCTTGCGCTCCGCCGCGAAGCCGGTCGCCGCCTCGATCAGCCGCTCGGCCGCGCCGCAGCAGCGCGCCGCGATCATCAGCCGCTCGCGCCGGAACCAGGCGTGGATGAAGTCCATCCCCTGCCCCTCGGCGCCGATCCGGTTCGCCGCCGGCACCCGCACCCCGTCGAAGCGCAGGATCGGATGGTGGTGGCGGTAGCTGTGGGTGTAGGCCGGGCTGCGCACGGTGCTGAGCCCCTCGGCCGGCATCTCGACGAAGAACAGGACATGCATGCCGGCGGCGTGGCCGCCATCCGCTTTGGCCTGGACGATCGCCGTGTCGGCCAGGTTGGCACTGGTGACGTGCCATTTCTCGCCGTCGATGACGTAATGGTCGCCCTCCCGCCGCGCGGTCGTGGCGATGTCGTCGACGTCGGAGCCGGCGCCCTCCTCCGTCACCGCGGTGCAAAAGTGCCGTTCGCCGCGCATCAGCGGCAGGATGAACCGGTCGATTTGCTCCGGCACGCAGGCCTCGAACATCCAGGACTGCGCCTCGCCATAGCACCAGGCCAGGGCGTTGGTGACCCGGCCGGTCTGCTCCGCGATCGCCACCTGGTCGAGCAGCGGCAGCTCCAGCCCGCCATGGCGCCTCGGCGCGTCGATCCGCGGCAGGCCGAGCTCGAGCGCCAGCCGCTCATGCCGGGCCGCGACCTCGGCCGGGATCTCGCCGCCGGCCAGCTCGGCCTCCACCTCCCACGGGATCAGCTCGGCCTCGACGAAGCGGCGGATTCTGTCCTGCCAGTCGCGGGCGCTGTCGGGGAGCGTGAAGCTCATGGCGTGCCTCTCAGGCCTGAATGGGGCCGTCCCGGGTGAAGTGCCGGGGGAAGACCGAGACCAGCATCTCGACCGCACAGGCCCGGGCGTCCTCGCGGCCGAACTCCTTCGGCCCCATCATCACATGCAGCCACAGCCCCTCCAGCAGCCCGTTCAGGCTGCGGGCCAGCAGGTCCGGCGACTGCCCCGGCGCCGCCAGCTCGCGGCAAAGGTTCAGCAGGGTCAGGTGGTAATCCTGGTCGTTGGCGCTGCACAAAGCGCGGTAATGCGGCCGGGTCTTGGCCTCGCCCCAGAAGGCGCACCAGGCGGCGATCTTGCGCGGGTTGCAGATGCGGCGGTCGAAATCGGCCAGGACCAGGGACCACAGCTTCTCCGCCGCGGCCGGCCCGGCCTCGTGCAGGGCGCGGCGCCAATGGGCGCGGTACTCGTCGGACAGATACCGCAGCGTCTCGACGAGCAGCTTTTCCTTGCTCTCGAAATGGAAGTTGACGATGCCGCGCGACAGGCCGGCGCCGTCGGCGACCACGGCCATCGTCGTCTCCTCGTAGCCGCGCCTGGCGATGGCGTCGATCGTCGCCTCGATCAGCTCCTGGCGCCGCAGCTCCTTCGACTGCCGCCGCCCCCCATTCACTTTCCGCGCGGCCTGGCCTTCGGCCATCGGCACCCCCGTCAAATCTTCATAAAAGCCTAGCATCGGCGCGGCTCTCTGCAAAGATGCTGAATGAACATCCAACAAGCTTCTAATTGAACGTTCATTCAATACCGTGGACAGAAACGGCCCCGCCATGCCATTCTGGGACTCGAAATTGCGGCATCAGAACCGCCGGACCAACGACACAAGGATCGCTGCCATGACCCGCAGCCTGGCGCGCAGCAACGCGCAGTTCCGTCGGGCGTCGACCCGCCTGCCCCTCGGCGTCGCCTCGAACTTCCGCTACTGGGGCGACGACCGGACCATCTATGTGAAGCGCGGCCAAGGCGGCCGGATCTGGGACCTCGACGACAACCCCTATGTCGACTATCGCCTCGGCTACGGCCCGGCGATCCTGGGCTATGCCGACCCGCGGGTGGACGAGGCGGCGCGCCGGGGCATGGCGGTCGGCGGCGTCTTCGCTTTGTCGACCGAGCGCGAATTCACCGTGGCCGAGCGCATCGCCAGGATGATGCCGGCGGCGGAGCTGGTGCGCTTCTCCAACTCCGGCACCGAGGCGGTGATGGCGGCGCTGCGCCTGGCCCGCGCATACACCGGCAAGGAGTCCTACGTGCTGGTCGAGGGCAGCTATCACGGGCTGTTCGACGCGGCGATGTGGATGGTGGCGCTGGACCAGTGGGACCCGGAGAAGACCGGCCAGGACCCGGCCGTCGTGCCCTATTCCAAGGGCGTGCCGGAGGCGGTGCGGCCGCTGGTGCACCTGACCCCGATGAACGACGCCAACCGGCTGGAGGACCTGCTGCGCCGCCGGTCGCACGAGATCGCGGCGATGCTGATCGAGCCGATCATGGGCAATTGCTGCGGCATCACCGCCGATGTCGCCTATGTCCGCGCCGTGCGCGAGCTGTGCGACCGCTACGGCGTGCTGCTGATCATCGACGAGGTGAAATCCGGCTTCCGCGTCGCCCGCGGCGGCACGCAGGAGCTGATGGGCGTCAAGGCCGACATCACCACCATGGCCAAGGCGATGGCCAACGGCTATCCGATCGCCGCCATCGGCGGGCGCGAGGACATCATGCGCCGCTACGGCCGTGGCGTCGCCCATGGCGGCACCTACACCGCCCATTCCGTGGCGCTGGCCGCGGCCGAGCGGACGTTGCAGATCCTGGACGAGACCCCGGCGCTGGACAGCATCGCCGCCTATGGCCGCCGGATGCAGGCCGGGATCAAGCGGATCCTGGATGCCCGCGGCGTGGTCCATTGCTTCGCCGGCCACCCGTCGATGGGCGGGCTGTTCTTCGCCCCGGCGCCGCCGCGCGACTATCGCGACTGGAAGCGCTCCGACTACAGCTTCTACGACGCGCTGGCCCGCGAGCTGCATGAGGAGGGGGTGCTGTGCGAGCCGGATTCGCGCGAGCCCTGGTTCGTCTGCGAGGCGCATGACGACAGCTGCCTGGCCGACACGCTGGCCGGGTTCGAGCGCGCCGTCGACCGCACCCTGGACAAGGGCGGCGACGACGCCAAGCGAGCCGTGGCACACTGATCGGCCAATCGGGCGGAGACACAGCCCATGGGGGGAATTCAGCGAGGCAACCCATCCTTGTCCCCCCTCCCCTCGCGGGAGGGGGKTAGGGGGAGGGGGCTCGCGCCGCAAGAGCCGGAGCCCCAGGCATGACCCGCCCCTCCGACCTCCTGTGGCCGGCGCTGGGGGCGCTGTCGATCCTGCTGGTCTGGCAGTTCGTCGTGCCGNTCGGGCGCCGCTTCCGACACCGCCCCCCTGTTGTCCCCCCTCCCCTCGCGGGAGGGGGTTAGGGGGAGGGGGCTCGCGCCGCAAGAGCCGGAGCCCCAGGCATGACCCGCCCCTCCGACCTCCTGTGGCCGGCGCTGGGGGCGCTGTCGATCCTGCTGGTCTGGCAGTTCGTCGTGCCGGCGCTGGGCGTGCCGGCCTTCATCGTCCCGGGCCCGGCCGCGGTGTTCGGCAAGCTGTGGACCGACCGGGCGCTGCTGCTGGCCAATGCCGGGCCGACGGCGCTGGAGGCGGCGCTGGGCTTCCTGCTGGGCAACGCGGTCGCGGTGCTGCTGGCGGTGCTGTTCACCTACAGCCGGCCGGTGCGCGCCGCGTATTTCCCGATCGTGCTGTTCCTCAACACCATCCCGGTGCTGGCGCTGGCGCCGATCTTCATCCTGATGTTCGGCCTCGGGCTGCTGCCGAAGATCGTGATCGCCGCGGTGATCTGCTTCTTCCCGACCCTGATCGCCATGGTGCGCGGCCTGACCCTGGCGACGCCGAACGAGCGCGAGCTGATGCGGGTGCTGTCGGCCAGCGGCTGGGACAGCTTCTGGCGGCTGCGCGCGCCGCGGTCGCTGCCGATGCTGTTCACCGCCCTGCGCATCGCCGCCACCGGCAGCGTCATCGGCGCCATCGTCGGCGAATGGATCGGGTCGAATGCCGGGCTGGGCGCCCTGATCATCCAGGCCACCTTCAACTACCAGGCCGACCGGCTGTTCGCCGCCGTCTTCGTCGCCGCGGCGATGGGGCTGCTCGCCTTCGGCCTGGTGGTGCTGGTCGAGCGGCTGGGCTTCCGGCGCTGGGTGCGGTAGGCGGGCGGCAACCAACCTAAACGTCTGGCATTATAGACCTGTCCCCCGATGGCGGCGCATATGGGTTGACAGCCAGTCCCCGCAGCCGCAAAGTTCACTTGATGGTTAACTATCAAGAACCCGCCCTCGACCGCACCTTCGCCGCCCTGGCCGACCCGACGCGCCGGGCGCTGATCGCCCGGCTGGGGGCGGAACAGGACGTCTCGGTCAGCGAGCTGGCCCGGCCCTTCACCATGTCGCTGCCGGCGGTGATGAAGCATCTCGACGTGCTGTCCGACGCCGGGCTGATCACGCGGACCAAGACCGGGCGCACCGTGACCTGCCGCCTGTCCGCGGCACCGATGGAGCAGGCGATGGACTGGCTGAGCCGATACCAGCGCTTCTGGTCCGAACAGCTCGACCGCCTGGCCGCCTTCGTCGAGGAGGAATCGTGCTCGCCAAGCCCAGCCTCAGCATCCGGCGCCGCCTCGCCGCCCCTCCCGCCCGGGTCTACGGGGCCTGGACCGATCCGGAAAAAATGATGCGCTGGTTCGGGCCGGCGGGCGCCGAGACCATCAGCGCCGAGGCCGACCCGCGCACCGGCGGCCGCTACCATGTCGCCTTCTCCACCCCGGACGGCGAGCGTCACGACGTCAGCGGCGTGTACAAGGAGGTGGTGCCGAATGAGAGGCTGGTGTTCAGCTGGACCTGGCGGACCATGCCGGAGCGGGAGTCCCAGGTGACGCTGAGCTTCCGGCCCGACGGCGACGGCACCGTGCTGATCCTGACCCATGAGCAGTTCTTCGACGAGCCGGCCCGCGACCGCCACCGCGAGGGCTGGGGCGGATGCCTCGACCGGCTGGCGCGCTATCTTCTGGAGGAGGCCGTCGCCTGAGCGGCGGCCATCCCAGGCGACAGAGGCCCCATGGCGGCGGAAAGCTTCGGCATCCTGATGCACAAGCGCGCGGGCGGGCGGCTGCTCGTCCTGCTGGCGCATCCCGGCGGCCCGTTCTGGCGCCGCAAGGACCTGGGCGCATGGTCGATCCCGAAGGGCGAGCCGGAGCCGGGCGAGGCGCCGGAGGCCACCGCCCGCCGCGAATTCACCGAGGAGACCGGCACGGCACCCGAGGGGCCGCTGCTGCCGCTCGGCCAGGTCCGCCAGCGCGGCGGCAAGGCGGTCACGGCCTTCGCCGTCGCCGGCGACCTGGATGCCAGCCGGATCCGCTGCATCGAGTTCGAGCTGGAATGGCCGCCGCGGAGCGGCCGGATCCAGTCCTTCCCCGAGATCGACCGGGCCGAGTGGTTCGACCTGCCGGCCGCCCGGGAGAAGATCCTGGAGGCGCAGCGGCCCCTGCTGGACCGGCTGGAGGCGATCCTGGCGGCGGAGGGCTGAGACCTCCTGCCGCACAGGTGCGAATGCTTCTGATAATCGATAACTTGACGACCGGCCTCGGCCGGGCACAGAACCGTTCGACTCCGCCGCATGGGCGGGAGCGCCGGACAACGAGGATCTCCATGAGAAGCATTGCCCGATCCCTTGCGGGGGTCGCCGCGCTGGCGACAATCCTGCTGGCCGTCCCCGCGGTGCTGACGGCCCCTGCCGCGGCGCAGGATGACGGCATCACCGTCTACAACGCCCAGCATGAGAGCCTGACCAAGGCCTGGGCCGAGGGCTTCACCAAGGAGACGGGCATCAAGGTGACGCTGCGCAACGGCAGCGACACCGAGCTGGGCAACCAGCTGGTGCAGGAAGGCGCGGCCTCGCCCGCCGATGTGTTCCTGACCGAGAATTCGCCGTCGATGGTGCTGGTCGACAATGCCGGGCTGTTCGCCCCGCTGGACCAGGATGTGCTGTCCCAGGTGCCGGAGACTTTCCGCCCGTCGCATGGCCGCTGGGTCGGCATCGCCGCGCGCTCGACCGTCTTCGCCTATGACAAGACCAGGCTGAAGCCGGAGCAGCTGCCGAAGTCGCTGCTGGACCTAGCCGACCCGGCCTGGAAGGGCCGCTGGGGCGCCTCCCCCTCCGGCGCCGACTTCCAGGCCATCGTCAGCGCGCTGCTGGTGCTGAAGGGCGAGCAGGCCACCGCCGACTGGCTGAAGGCGATGAAGGCGAACTTCCTGCCCTTCCGCGGCAACAGCACGGCGATGAAGGCGGTCAATGCCGGCCAGGTCGAAGGCGCGGTGATCTACCACTACTACTATTTCGGCGACCAGGCGAAGACCGGCGAGAACAGCAAGAACGTCGAGCTTCACTACTTCCGCAACCAGGATCCGGGCGCCTTCGTCAGCATCTCCGGCGGCGGCGTGCTGGCCTCCAGCAAGCACCAGCAGCAGGCCCAGGCCTTCCTGAAGTGGATCACCGGCAAGGGCGGCCAGGACGTGCTGAAGGACGGCGATTCCTTCGAATACGCCGTCGGCGCCGGCGCCGCGTCGAACCCGAAGCTGGTGCCGCTGGCCGACCTGCAGGCCCCGAAGGTCGAGCCGTCCGCGCTGAACAGCAAGGCGGTCACCGACCTGATGACCCAGGCCGGCCTGCTGTAATGCGGCCCTTGCCGCCTGTAGGACCGGCGTGACCGAGGCGTCGCTCGGGCGCCGGCCGGGGCTGCCCGCCTTCGCGGCGGGCCTCCGCTGGCGCCGCCCCTTCCTGCCGGCGATGGCGGGCGCGGCCGTTCTGGTCTCGCTCGCCGCGCTGCTGCCGCTGGGCTTTGTCGTCTGGGTGACGATCCAGACCGGCTGGGACACGGCGTCGGCCCTGATCTTCCGGCCGCGGGTGGGCGAGATCCTGGTCAACACCGCGCTGCTGGTGGTGCTGACCGTGCCGATCTGCGCCGCCCTGGCGGTGGCGATGGCCTGGCTGACCGAGCGCAGCGACCTGCCGGGCGCCCGGATCTGGTCCTGGCTGGCCGTGGCGCCACTGGCGGTGCCGGCCTTCGTCCATTCCTATGCCTGGATCAGCCTGGTCCCCCGCCTGAACGGGCTGTTCGCCGCCGTGCTGGTCTCGACCATCGCCTATTCCCCCCTGCTGTACCTGCCGGTCTCGGCCGCGCTGCGCCGGCTCGACCCCGGGCTGGAGGATGCGGCGGCGTCGCTGGGCGTCCCGCCCGGCCGCGTGTTCCTGCGCGTGGTGCTGCCGCAGCTGCGGCTGGCGCTGCTGGGCGGCGGGCTGCTGGTCGGGCTGCACCTGCTGGCCGAGTACGGCCTGTTCGTGATGATCCGGTTCGACACCTTCACCACCGCGATCATCGACCAGTTCCAGTCGACCTATAACGGCCCGGCCGCCAACATGCTGGCCGGGGTGCTGGTGGTCTGCTGCCTCGGCCTGCTGTGGCTCGATTCCGCGCTGCGCGGCCGCACCCGCTACGCCCGCATCGGCTCGGGCGCCGCCCGCCAGCCGAAGCGCACGCGGCTGGGCCGGATGACCCTGCCCTGCCTGCTGCTGCCGGCGGCGGCCGCGGCGCTGTCGCTGGGCGTGCCGCTGATCACCCTGGGCCAGTGGCTGGCCGCCGGCGGGGCGGCGATCTGGAAGCTGGACGAGATCTGGCCCGCCTTGTGGCAGACGGCCGCCTTCGCCGTCGCCGGCGGCGTCATCACCACCGTGGCCGCGATCCCGATGGCCTGGCTGTCGGTCCGCCGGCCGGGGCGGCTGCAGCGGGTGCTGGAGGCCTGCAACTACATCGTCGGGTCGCTGCCCGGCGTGGTGATCGCGCTGGCCCTGGTCACCGTCACCGTGCGGGTCGCGCTGCCGCTGTACCAGACCGCGGCCACCGTGCTGCTGGCCTATCTGCTGATGTTCCTGCCGCGGGCGCTGATCGGGCTGCGCGCCAGCATCGCCCAGGCGCCGGTGGAGCTGGAGCATGCCGCCGCCAGCCTGGGCCGGTCGCCCGGCCGGGCACTATGGTCGGTGACCATCCGCCTGGCCGCGCCGGGCGCCGCCGCCGGCATGGCGCTGGTGGCGCTGGGCATCGCCAACGAGCTGACCGCGACCCAGATGCTGGCGCCGAACGGCACCCGCACCCTGGCCACCGCCTTCTGGTCCTACAGCGGCGAGATCGACTATGCCGCCGCCGCGCCCTATGCCTTGCTGATGATCCTGATCTCCCTGCCCCTGACCTGGCTGCTCTACGTCCAGTCGAAACGGACCGCCGGACGATGAGCGCCCTCGACCTCCGCGGCGTCAGCCGGCGCTACGGCGCGGTGACGGCGCTGGACGGCGTCGACCTGGCGGTGCCGGCCGGCAGCCGGACCGCCATCCTCGGCCCCTCGGGCTCCGGCAAGTCGACGCTGCTGCGCATCATCGCCGGCTTCGAGGCGCCGGATGCCGGCCGGGTGACGCTGGACGGCCAGGTGCTGGCCGACGGCCCGGCGGCGATGCCGGCCCATCTGCGCGGCATCGGCCTCGTGGCGCAGGACGGCGCCCTGTTCCCGCATCTGAGCGTCGCCGACAATATCGGCTTCGGCCTGCCCCGGCGGGCGCCGCACCGGGCCGAGCGCATCGCCGAGCTGCTGGCGATGGTGGAGCTGGACCCCGCCATGCTGACGCGCCGGCCGGACCAGTTGTCCGGCGGGCAGCAGCAGCGGGTCGCGCTGGCCCGGGCGCTGGCCCGCCGGCCGCGGCTGATGCTGCTGGACGAGCCGTTCTCGGCGCTCGACACCGGCCTGCGGGCCAGCACGCGCAAGGCGGTGGCGGCGCTGCTGGCATCCGCCGGCATCACCACGATCATGGTCACGCATGACCAGGCCGAGGCGCTGTCCTTCGCCGACCAGGTGGCGGTGATGCGGGCCGGCCGGCTGCTGCAGGTAGGGCCGCCGCGCGAGCTGTATCTGCGGCCGAAGGACCCGATGATCGCCGAGTTCCTGGGCGAGGCCATCGTGCTGCCGGCCTGGCTGGAAGCGGGCTGGGCCGACTGCGCGCTGGGCCGGATCAGGGTCGATGACGAGCGCAGCGGCCAGAGCCGGATCATGCTGCGGCCCGAGCAGCTGGTGCTGGCCGATGAGGGTCACGCCGCCGAGGGCGCGCCGGGCGAGGTGATGGAGATCGACTTCGCCGGCGCGCTGTGCAGCGTCACCGTGCGGCTGCTGGACGCCGGCGGCGACCGGCTGCTGCTGCGCCGGCCGTCGCTGGGCCTGCCGGCGGTCGGCGCCCGGGTGCGGATCGCGGTGGTCGGCGGCGCCCATGTCTTCCCCGGCACGGGGGCATAGGCGGCCGCCCGGCCGTCAGGCGCCGACCGTGTCGTCGCCGCCGCCACCGAAATCGTCGCCGCCGAAATCGTCCTGGCCGCCGTCATCCTGGTAGTCGGCATCGGTGACGCCCTGCCCGCCATCGTCCTGCAGCGTCGCGTCGGTGTCGCGCAGGTCGTTGCCGTCGGCGCCGGAGGCCGCATCGCCATAGTAGTTGTTGACCACGGTCTCGGTCAGGCCGGGCGCCGGGCCGCTGAAGCCCGCGCCGCCGAGGCCGCCCCAGCCGCCATGGCCGCCGAACAGGGATTCGACGGTCTGGAACAGCAGCGCGCCGCCGGCGACACCGGCCGCCGTGGCGGCGGCGCTGCGCAGGAAGGACGGGCCGGAAGACTGGGCGAAGGGCCCGCCCCCACCCCAAGGACCGGGCTGGGGCTGGGCGTAGGCCGGGGGCGCCTGGGTGTAGGCCTGGGGCTGCGGCGCCGGCTGCGGGCGCGAGGGCGCGGCGCTGCCGAAGATGGCGCCGAGGAAGCTGCCGCCGCCGGCCTGCGGCTGGGCCTGGCGCTCCAGCTCCGCGATCCGCGACTGGGCCTGATGCAGGGCATAGTCCTGGATCAGCACGGTCTGGGCCAGGGTGTAAGGCGTGTCGGGCAGGTCGCGGACCAGGCCCCGGATCATCGCCGCCGCCTCCTCGTCCTTCTCGGCGGGCGGCGCCTGCTTCAGCCGGGCGACCAGGTTGGTCAGCAGCTCGCGTTCCTGGGGTGTCATTGCAGCTCTCCGGTCGGGCCCGCTGCCGCGGGCATCCCCTTCCGCCGCTGATATGGGACCGGCCGTTGGGCGCGGCAATCGACGGCGCGGCGCCGTGTCGCGCTGGCCACCTGTCAGTGCCCGGCGAACCGGAGAGGCCAGCGCCCCCCGAAATCGCCATGCGATTTCGACCTCTCCCCAAGGAGAGGTAAGAGGGCCGCGGCTCCGATCTCCCTCTCCTCGGGGAGAGGGAGGGGCCCGCCGCTTGCGGCGGGAGGGTGAGGGGGAAGGCTGGCTGCTCTCTGCTCAGGACGGCGGCTTGTAACCGTCCGTGAGGGTCTTCAGGAAGGCGACGACATCGTCGATCTCGGCCTCGGTCAGGGCCGGCGCATCGCCCAGGTGGCGGTCGAAGGGCGGGTCGCGGTTGATGTTCTCCGCATACTGGGCCGGCAGGTCGTCATAGACCCGCACGCTGCCATCCGGGTTGCGCGGATACCAGCGGCCGGGGTCGGTCTCGCGCGTCACGTAGAAGGCCACGGCGTCGTGCAGGCTGTGGAACACGCCGTTGTGGAAGAAGGTCCGGCGCAGCGCCACGTTGCGCAGGCTGGGCGTGCGGAACAGGCCGCAATACTCCGGACGGTCCTTCAGGTCGGTGCGCTGCGGCCCGCAGACGCCGAGATCGAAATACGACGGGTCGGCATTGGCCGGGATCTGCATGTTCCGCGGCAGGGCGATGGCGATCTGGCCGTAATCGCTGAATTGCGGCGGCGTGCCGTCATTGCCGCGCTGGCTGATATGGCATTCGGCGCAGTTGCCCTTGGCCGGGTCGTTGAACAGGTCGAGGCCACGCGCCTCCTGCGCCGTCAGCGTCGCCGCGCCGGCCAGCCAGGCATCGTATTTGCTGCTGTAGGGGTAGAAGCTGGCGGCGTCCTGCTCATAGACCTCGAAGGCCTTGAGGATGCCGGCATAGAGCGCCTTGCGGTCGTTCAGCACATCGGCGCCGTAGATATGCTGCAGCGCGGCGCCATAGCCGGCGGCCAGCGCCTTGGCGACGACCGCGTCGGGGCCGGTATTGCCCATCTCGAAATCCGAGAGCAGCGGGATCGCCGCCTGGTCGGCGCCGCGGTCGACCCGCCCGTCCCAGGTCAGGCCACCGGTCGGGCCGTTGTCGACGCTCTCGTCGGAATCATCCTCCGAGTCGAAGAAATGCTCGGTGAAGGGCGGCACGGCCTGGAGGTAGGTCAGCGACGGCACCGCCCGCACGCCGGGCCTGGCCATGTCGCCGCCGCCCATCTGCACCGGCTGCGCATTGGTCGGGCCGAAGCCGTGCTGCGGGTCGTGGCAGGAGCTGCAGGACAGCTTGCCCGAGGCCGACAGCGACGGGTCGATGAACATGGCGCGGCCCAGCGCTGTCAGCTCCTCGGCCTGGCGTCGCACCTCGGCGCGCGGCAGGCCGCCCTCCGGACGGCTTCCGGCCGTGGCGCCAGGGATCGAGACCGAGACCGTCAGCGCCATCACGGCCAGGCTGCCGCCCACCACCCACCAGCGACCCGTTCGCAACGCCATTCCGGCCATCCCGTGATCTGCGTGACGCGGCGCCGAAGCCGGCCCGCAGACGCCTATCTATGCCGAAAAAGTTTCACTTGAGCGACAGCCCGCTTCGCGCGAGTGCTGGCCGGCGGAAGGGGACTAGCCACCGGGCATCGCACCGGGAGCCAATGGGGAGCCGCATGCACAAACTGATCGCCACCGCCCTCGCGGTCGGCGCCGCCGGGCTGATCGCACCGCCGGTGTTCGCCGCGGACGCGCCGGGCAGCGCCGACACCGCCCAGACCAGGGCGCTGCGCGCCATCGACACCGTCGTCGTGATCTATGCCGAGAACCGCAGCTTCGACAATCTGTACGGCGCCTTCCCGGGCGCCGACGGGCTGGCGAACGCTACGGACACGTCCAGGACCCAGCTGGACCGCGACGGCACGGCGCTGAAGGAGCTGCCGCCGGTGTGGGACGGGCTGACCGCCAAGGGCGTGACGCCGCCGGTGACCCAGGCGCAGACCGAGCACCTGCCGAACGCGCCCTTTGCCATGGATGATCCGCAGGGGCTGAACGTCTCGGTCGGCACCATCACCCACGATCTCTGGCATCGCTTCTACCAGAACCAGATGCAGATCAATGGCGGCCGGAACGACAAGTTTGTCGCCTGGGCCGATGCCGGCGCCGAGGTGATGGGCCATCTCGACGGCTCGAAGATGGCGATGTGGAAGATCGCCCAGCAATACACGCTGGCCGACCATTTCTTCATGGGGGCCTTCGGCGGCTCGTACATGAACCACATCTGGCTGGCCTGCGCCTGCGTCGCCCGCTACCCGGACGCCGACACCGCTGCGGCCAAGCCCTCGATCGCCGTGGTCAATCCGGACGGCGTCAGCCTGGCCGTGGCGCCGAACGCGCCGAAATCGGCGATGGACGGCATCCCGAAATTCGTGGCCGACGGCAACCTGACGCCGGACTTCTTCGCCGTGAACACGATGCAGCCGCCCTACCAGCCGAGCGCCAACAAGCCGGCCGAGGGTGGCGACCCGGCCCTGGCCGACCCGAAGGCGCCGACCACGCTGCCGCCGCAGACCGAGATCACCATCGGCGACCTGCTGAGCGCCAAGGGGATCAGCTGGGCCTGGTATTCCGGCGCCTGGCAGTCGGTGCTGGACCATGGCAACCAGACGCCGGTGCCGGCCTTCCAGTACCACCACCAGCCATTCAACTACTTCGCCAACTTCGCGCCCGGCACCGCCGCTCGGCAGGAGCATCTGCGCGACGGCGGGCTGGACGGGGCCGAGCTGGTCAAGGCGATCGACGCCGGCACGCTGCCGCAGGTCACCTTCTACAAGCCGCAGGGCAACCTGAACGAGCATGCCGGCTACGCCGACGTGGCCTCGGGCGACGCCCATCTCGCCATGCTGATCGACCATCTGCAGAAGAGCCCGCAATGGCCGCACATGCTGGTGGTGGTGACCTATGACGAGAATGGCGGGTTCTGGGACCATGTGGCGCCGCCGAAGGGCGACCGCTGGGGCCCGGGCACCCGCATCCCGGCGATCATCGTCTCGCCCTTCGCCAAGAAAGGCTATGTCGACCATACGGCCTACGACACGACCTCGATCCTGCGCTTCATCACCCACCGCTTCGGACTGCCGGTGCTGGCCGGCATTGCGGCGCGCGACGCGGGCATCGCCGCCAACGGCAACCCGCCGCTGGGCGACCTGACCGCCGCGCTGAACCTGCCCGCGGCGCAGTAAGGCCGGAGGGGCGGGCGTTCAGGCCCGCCCCCTTACTACCTCCGACCGAATATTGATCCGTCATGGCGAGCCCCGCAGGGGCGTGGCCATCCAGGGCCGCTCGCACCGGCCCCTGGATGGCCACGTCGCTGCGCTCCTCGCCATGACGAGGAAAGGGTTGAGAGCCGATCCTTAAGACGGCTGGCTTCAGTCCGCCGTGTAGTCCTGGCCGAACCATTGCTGCGACAGCTTCGCCAGCGAGCCGTCGGCCTTCAGCGCGGTCAAAGCGGCGTCGACCTTGGCCTTCAGCGCCTCGCCCTTGGCGTCCTTGCGGAACACGAAATAGGACGGGACCTTGGCCAGCAGGTCGCCGGTCACCTCGACCGGCAGGCCCAGCTTGTCGGCATGCTCCTTGGCCACGATCGGGTCGTTGACATGGGCGTCGATCCGGCCCTCGGCGATGTCCAGCAGCACCGGCGTGACGTTGCCGTCATAGTAGCGGATCTCGAACGCGCCCGGATGGGCGGCGAGATAAGTCTCGACCAGCTTGGTGTGCTCGCTGCCCGTGCCGGCGCCGACCACCTTGCCCTTCAAATCGTCCAGGCTGTGAATGCCGGTGACGCCCTTCTTGACGATGATGGCCGAGCCGCTGTGGAAATAGGCGACGTCGGAGAACAGGAACTTGGTCTCCCGCTCCGGCGTCTTCGAGATCTCATTGGCCACGATGTCGTATTTGCCGGCCTCCAGGCCCAGGAACATGCTGTCCCAGGGCTGCGGCACGAACTCGAACGTCAGGTCGGGCACCTTGGCCTCGACCAGGCGCAGCACCTCGACGTCGTAGCCGGTCAGCTTGCCGCTGTCGTCCTGGTAGGTGAAGGGCGCGTAGGTGCCCTCCGTCCCGACCCGCACCGTCTCCTGCGCGACCGCGGGAGCCGCCGCCAGGGTCAGCGCCATCAGGGCCGCCGCGGCCCCCTTGGCCAGACTTTGTCGCATCGTTCTCTCCATCATGCTCTCGATTGATCTCTGCACGGTCCCCAGAGCCCGTTTGAGAATGCGCTGATGTGAGTCGGCTGGCGGTGGTTTCGAGAACCGGAGCGCAGCGGGCGTTGGCCCGTGAGCACCGGAAGCGGAGAAACCGCCGTCAGACGGCCGCATCAGTAGCATTGTCAAACGGGCTCTCAGATGTCGAAGCTGAAGGACCGCAGATAGTTCTTGAGGAAGTCCCGCGTGCGCTGCTGCTGCGGGTTGCCGAACAGCGATTTCGGGTCGCCCTGCTCGATCACGCGGCCGCCGTCGATGAACAGCACCTGGCTCGAGATCTCGCGGGCGAAGCCCATCTCATGCGTGACGATGATCATCGGGATGCCTTGGCCCGCCGCCTTGCGGATCGCCTCCAGCACCTCGCCGGTGTGCTCCGGATCCAAGGCGCTGGTCGGCTCGTCGAACAGGATCAGCTCCGGCGCCATCGCCAGGGTGCGGGCGATGGCCACGCGCTGCTGCTGGCCGCCGGACAGCGAGGACGGGTATTGCGCCGCCTTGTCGGCCAGCCCCATCAGGGCGAGGTGATGCTCCGCGATCTCCTGCGCCTCGCGCCGCGGCAGACGCTTCACCACCAGCAGGCCCTCGAGGATGTTCTCAATCGCCGTCTTGTGGCGGAACAGGTTGTAGTTCTGGAACACCATGCCGATGCGCATGCGCAGCGACTGCAGCCGGCGGCTATCCAGCTTTGCCAGGTCGTAGCGGTCGCCGGACATGTCGATGGTGCCCGCATCCGGCGTCTCCAGCCGGTTCAGGCAGCGCAGGAAGGTCGACTTGCCCGAGCCGGAGGGGCCGAGGATCGAGACGATGCCGCCGCGGTCGACATCGAGGCCGATGCCGTCGACCACGACCTGGCCCTTGAACGATTTGCGGATGTCGCGGATCGCTATCATGCCGCGATATCCCGGCGGCCGCGGGTCAGATAGGCCTCCCAGCGCCGCATGCCGATCTCGATCAGGATGCAGATCACCCAGTAGATCACCGCGACCGCCAGGTAGAGCTCGAAGAAGCGCAGCGACCGGCCGCCGATGATCTTGGCCGCGGCCATGATGTCGACCACCGCGATCAGGAAGGCCAGCGATGTGTCCTTGATCAGGCTGATGAAGCTGTTGCCCAGATTGGGCAGCGCCACGGCCAGCGCCTGGGGCAGGATGATCCGGCGCATCGCCTGGAACGGCGTCATGCCGATCGAATAGGCGGCCTCGGCCTGGCCGCGGTCGATCGACAGCAGGGCCGAGCGGATCGCCTCCGACAGATAGGCGCCGACATTGACGGCGCAGCTGAAGATGACGAAGACCAGCGCCGGCACCCGGTTGACGTCGATCTCGGTGCCCAGCTGCATGTTCACATACTGCAGCAGCTTCGGGATGCCGTAATAGGCGAGGTAGATCTGCACCAGCAGCGGCGTGCCGCGGATGAAGGAGATGTAGAGCGTCGCCAGCTGCCGCAGCACCGGGATCCGGTAGATCCGGATCAGCGCCGCGCCGGTGCCGATGACCAGGCCGAAGGCCATGGCGCTGAAGGCGATCAGCAGCGTCACCGGCAGGTAGGGCAGGATCAGCGGGAAGGCCGACAGGAAATAGTCGAAATCGAAGGTCGAGGTCATGCGTCCCCCGCGCGGTGGGTGCCGCACGCCTCGTCAGGGCGGCGGGTGGCCTGGAAGGATGTGGTCTGCACGGGATCCGTCAACCTGCTTGTTCGGGCCGGGCCCTGCCCCAGGGCGGCGAGCGCGGAACGTGGTGATATGCGGGCTGATCGGCAACCACCAAATGTGCATATTTAGTTTTCACAAACTATAAATGCCCAATCCAAACAGCTTCTCCGGCTCGACAGCCATGGCGCGCGGCCGGGTCGGAGCGATAGCCTCGCTCCCGACAGACATCGGGAGGGGATCAATGTCCATTCTGCTGAAGATCATCGCCGGACTGCTGGCGGTGATCGGCGTGCTCGCCATCGTCATCGCCATCCTGGGCCGCTCTGGCGCGAGGCCCGAGGCCGGGCTGCAGTCGCTCGTCCTGGCACTCGTCCTCGCCGCGGTGGCCAAGCTCCTGGACCATGCGGCGGCGATCCGGAAGCAGCTCGATCACATCCAGACCCAGGTGGACGAGATCCGCTGGGACCGTGGCCGGACATCGGGGCAGCCCTGACGCGGCCGCGGCCTCGTTCCGACCTTTCCCCGGGCGAAGAAGCATGGTCGGATGGCGGCCCGCCGCCGGCCGCGACAGGAAGTGATGTAATACAGGCCTCGAAATATCGATTCTAAACATCTATATGGATGCTCCAGAAATCATATTTACTGGCTGTTACATCAGATCTGTCAGAGGAAGCTGCATGATCACCGCCGCCCAGATGCGGGCCGCCCGCGCGCTGCTCGGCATCGACCAGCGGCAGCTCGCCGGGCTGTCCGGGGTGTCGCTGCCGACGATCCAGCGCATGGAGGCCAGCGAGGGGACCGTTCGCGGCGTGGTCGACACGCTGACCAAGGTGGTCGAGGCCTTCGACCGCGCCGGGGTCGAGCTGATCGGCGATCATGCGGTCAGCCGCGAAGGCGGCCGCGGGGTGCGGCTCAAGACGCCCCGGATGCCGGAGGGAGGGGCCGGCTGACGGCTCATCGGTGACGCCCGCCGGCCCATCCTGCGGGTTCTGTCGGCCCGTGGCGGCCGGCCGCCGCCGGTGCGGCCCGGCGCGCTGTCCGCGCAGTCCCTACAGCCGCGCCTTGAGGCCCAGGCAGAAGCCGACGCAGACGGCGGCACCCACGGCCGACCAGGGATTGCGATGCACCACCTCATCCAGCGCGCTCGCACGGGCCTGGGCCATCGACGTCACGGTCTCGCCGAGACGGGCGACATCCTCGCGCAGCGCGCGGAGATCCGCCTCCAGGTCGTGTCGGGCAGCCTCCGTCTCGGCCGTGGCCTCGTCCAGCTCGGCGGCGGCGCGCGTCGACTTCGATCCTGACACCTCCGCGGCGGCCGCAGCGGCGGATTTGGGGGCTCCGGTTTCGGGCATGGCGGGCTCCTTTCCCTCCCGCCAACAGCATCGCCGTTGCCCCGGTTCCGGTTCGATCGCCGCCGGATTACGACAAATTTAACGCATTCCGCAGCGAAGCGGCCTCGACAACGCCGGGCGATGGGCGCAGAAGAACTGCGAGAGATACGCATTCTTGCTCGCAATTGGCTGCGGGCATCGGCGGTGAGTTCGGGATGATGTCGGGATGCTGGTACCGTTCCTGATCATGATGCGCGAGGGCATCGAGGCGGCCCTCATCGTCGGCATCATCGCCGGTTACCTGCGCCAGACCGGGCGAACGCAATGGATGCCGCTGGTCTGGATCGGCATCGCCATCGCCGTCCTGCTCTCCATCGCCGTCGGCATCGTCCTGAACCTGCTCAGCGCCGAGTTCCCGCAGCGCGAGCAGGAGCTGTTCGAGGCCATCGTCGGGCTGGTCGCGGTCTTCGTCCTGACATCCATGGTGTTCTGGATGCGCAAGGCCGCGCGCTCGATCAAGGCGCAGCTGCAGCATTCGGTCGACGCCGCGCTCGAAGGGCACGACGCCAAGGGCCTGGCGCTGATCGGCATGGCCTTCTTCGCGGTCGCCCGCGAGGGGCTGGAATCGGTGTTCTTCCTGCTCGCCACCTTCCAGCAGGATGTCGGGCTGGCGGCGCCGATCGGGGCGCTGGCCGGCGTGGCCGTCGCGGTCGCGGTCGGCTTCGCCATCTTCTGGTTCGGCGTCCGGCTGAACCTGAAGCGCTTCTTCCGCTGGACCGGGCTGTTCATCCTGGTGGTCGCCGCCGGCCTCCTGGCCGGGTCGCTGCGCGCGCTGCACGAGGCCGGGCTGTGGAACGGCCTGCAGGAGATCGCCTTCGACCTCAGCCACATCCTGCCGATCGACGGGCCGCTGGGCTCGGTGCTGGCCGGCATCTTCGGCTACCAGGACACGCCGACGGTCGGCGAGGTCGCTGTCTACATCCTCTTCCTCCTCGTCACCCTGCCGCTGTTCCTGAGCGGCGGCCGCGTGGCGCAGGAGGCGCGATCGAACGCCTGAGGCCCGAATGTCGTCCCTGCAGCGCACCACCCGGATCGGCATCGGCGTCGTCGCGATCCTCGCCGTCGCCGTCGCCGGGCTGGGCGTCTACGCCACCATGCACCGCGCCGGCACGCCCAAGACGGCCCCCGCGGGCGGCACCGCCGTCACCATCACCGCCCAGAGCTGCGAGCCGAACGAGCTGATGGTCGAGGCCGGCCGCGTCACCTTCCAGGTCAAGAACGCCAGCAACCGCGCGCTGGAGTGGGAGATCCTGCAGGGCGTGATGGTGGTGGAGGAGCGCGAGAACATCGCCCCCGGCTTCACCCAGAGCCTGACCGCCAAGCTGGAGCCCGGCAGCTACCAGATCACCTGCGGCCTCTTGAGCAACCCGCGCGGCACCCTGACCGTGACCGCGGCGAAGAACGCCCCGGCCCAGGCGCTGCAGCCGTCGCTGATCGAGCTCATCGGGCCGATCGCCGAATACAAGGTGTACGTCACCCAGGAGGCCAAGGCCCTGGCCGACGCGACGCCGCCGCTGGTCGCCGCGGTCAAGGCCGGCGACCTGGCCCAGGCGCGCAGCCTGCTGGTGCCGGCCTGGATCCACTACCAGCGGATCAAGCCGATCGCCGACCTGTTCGCCGATCTCGACACGGCGCTGGATGCCCGCGCCGACTATTTCGAGAAGAAGGAGGACGACCCGGGCTTCACCGGCTTCCGCCGGCTGCAATACGCGCTGGTCACCCGCGGGTCGACCGACGGGCTCGGGCCCGTCGCCGACAAGCTGGCGGCCGATGTGCAGGCGCTGCAGGCCCGGATCGCCGACCTGTCGATCCCGCCGGAGAAGATGGCCGGCGGCGCCGCCACCGTGATCGCCCGCCTGGCCGCCGACCCGGCCATCGATTCCGATGCCGCCAAGGCGGATCTGGAGGGGGTCGCCCGCATCGTCGGGCTGCTGCGGCCGCTGAGCCAGAAGGCCGACAAGGCGCTGAGCGACCGGATCGACGGCAACCTGACCGCGGCCGGGCTGGCGCTGACCCGCGACGACCGCGCCGGGCTGCAGGCCCCGGTGACGGCCCTGGCCGACGACCTGCCGAAGCTGCGCACCGCCTTGGGACTGGACTGACCGCCATGACCACCACCGACGAACAGGGCAAGACCATCTCCGACGCCCCGAGCCGCCGCAGCGTCCTGCGCGGCCTGGCCGGCGGCGGCACCSCGCCGGAGCTGGACCCGAAATTCCCGCCGGCCGATTCCGGCGTGCTGGGCCCGGTGATCGTGCCGGACNCACCGGGGCCTGCAGCCCGGCGCGGTCGTCGCGGGTCAGCGCCAGCCCGGCCGCGACGCCGAGATCGCCCAGCAGGTGCAGCCCTTCTACGGCGAGCACCAGGCCGGCATCGTCACCCCCTCCCCCGCCGCGGGCCTCGTCGCCTCCTTCGACGTGCTGGCGACCTCGAAGCCGGATCTGGAGCGGCTGTTCCGCACCTTGACCGAGCGCATCGCCTTCCTGATGGGCGGCGGCACCCCGCCGGAGCTGGACCCGAAATTCCCGCCGGCCGATTCCGGCGTGCTGGGCCCGGTGATCGTGCCGGACAACCTGACCGTCACCGCCGCCGTCGGCGCCTCGCTGTTCGACGGGCGCTTCGGCCTGGCCGCGGTGAAGCCGCGCGAGCTGGTGGCGATGACCAGCTTCTCCAACGACGCGCTGGACCCGGAATACTGCCATGGCGACCTGCTGCTGCAGTTCTCGTCCAACACGCCCGAGGCCAACATCCATGCCCTGCGCGCGGTGCTGAAGGCGACGCCGGACCTGCTGAGCCTGCGCTGGAAGCTGGACGGGTTCCTGCCCGCCGCGACCACCGCCGCCGGCCGCAAGGAGACGGCGCGCAACTTGCTGGGCTTCAAGGACGGCACCGCCAACCCGAACCCGGCCGATGCCGGGGCGATGGACCGGTTGGTCTGGATCAGGCCGGGCAGCGAGGAGCCGGCCTGGACCGCCGGCGGCAGCTATCAGGTGGTGCGCATCATCCGCAACTTCGTCGAGCGCTGGGACCGCACGCCGCTGCAGGAGCAGGAGACGATCATCGGCCGCGAGAAGGCATCCGGCGCCGCGCTGGGGCAGAAGGCCGAGTTCGACGTGCCGGACTATTCGGGCGACCCGGAAGGCAAGACCATGCCGCTGGACGCCCATATCCGCCTGGCCAACCCGCGCACGCACCAGACCGCGAACAGCCTGATCCTGCGCCGGCCGTTCAACTATTCGCGCGGGGTCACCAAGTCGGGGCAGCTCGACATGGGCCTCTTGTTCATCTGCTTCCAGGCGAGCCTGAACGCCGGCTTCATCGCGGTGCAGGAACGGCTGAACGGCGAGCCGCTGGAGGAATACATCAAGCCGACCGGCGGCGGCTATTTCTTCGCCCTGCCCGGGGTGCCGGACAAGGACGGCTATCTCGGCCAGGGGCTGCTGCAATCCGTGTCGACCTGAGGGCCGGAGGGGCCCTGATCACCGGGTGATCTGTCGTCATCCGGTCCTACCCTAGGAGGGGATTGATTATGAAACGCATTCTGACTCTCAGCCTGAGCGCGGCCGCGCTGCTGGTCGCGTCCGGCGCCATGGCCGCCCCGCCCTCGCCGCTCGAGCTGGTCGAGCCGATCGCCAAGTACAAGACCTGGGTCATCGGCGAGGTCGACCAGTTCGTCGAACACACGCGCCAGTTCACCGCGGCGGTGAAGGCCGGCGACCTGAAGAAGGCCCAGGCCCTCTACGCCCCGAGCCGCGTCTATTACGAGCGGATCGAGCCGATCGCCGAGCTGTTCAGCGACCTGGACAGCAGCATCGATTCGCGCGCCGACGACCATGCCAAGAACGAGGCGGATCCGGAGTTCACCGGCTTCCACCGCATCGAGTACGGGCTGTTCGAGAAGAAGTCGACCGATGGGCTGGCGCCCTTCGCCGACAAGCTTCTGGCCGACGTGATCGACCTGCAGGGCCGGATCAAGGAGCTGACCACCCCGCCGGACAAGGTCGTGGGCGGCGCCGCGGCGCTGATCGAGGAGGTCGCGGCCACCAAGATCTCCGGCGAGGAGGACCGCTACAGCCACACCGACCTGTGGGACTTCCAGGCCAATGTCGACGGCGCCAAGAAGATCGTCGACCTGCTGCGCCCGATCCTGGAGAAGAGCGACAAGGCCCTGCTGGACAAGGTCGACGCCAACTTCAAGACGGTCGACGCCATCCTGGCCAAGTACAGGACCAAGGATGGCGGCTTCGAGACCTACGACAAGGTCACCGATGCCGACCGCAACGCCATGAAGGGCCCGATCACCGCCCTGGCCGAAGACCTGTCGCAGCTGCGCGGCACCCTGGGCCTGAGCTGAGAGATCGCCTGATAATGCTACTGGCATGGCCGTCTGGAGGCGGTTTCTGCGCTTCCGGTGCTCACGGACTTTAACGTCCGCTGCGCGCCGGTTCTCGAAACCACCACCAGCCGACTCACGCCAGCGCATTCTCGGACGATCTCTGAAGCTGCTCTCCGCCCCGCCTGTCATTGCCGGGCTTGACCCGGCAATCCAGAGGGTCTCGACAGACCCTGGATGCCCGGGTCAAGCCCGGGCATGACAGTTTTGGGGAGGGTCTCTTTGCCTCCATTTTCTACAAATTTTCCAAGATTTTCCTTATCGAATTGACGTTTGCCGAACGTCAATTAAGCTGCCTGCCTGCAACCGGAACAAGCGAGCCGGCGAAGGTATTCGGAGAGGAGAACCCTCCGTTCCGTCCGGCCCGAACTGAGAAGGCAGCCACCGATGACCCGCTCCCCGTTCCAACGCCTCCTGGCCGCGGCCGCGCTCGGCGCCGGCCTGCTGGCCGCCTCCGCCTCCGCCGCCATGGCCGCCGATGCGGTCCGCGTCGGCTCCAAGGTCGACACCGAGGGCAGCCTGCTGGGCAGCATCATCCTGCAGGTGCTGAACGCCAACGGCATCCCGACCGAGAACAAGCTGCAGCTGGGCACCACCAAGATCGTCCGCAGCGCCCTTCTGGCCGGCGAGATCGACATCTATCCGGAATACACCGGCAACGGCGCCTTCTTCTTCAACATCGACACCGATCCGGCCTGGAAGAACGCGCAGGCGGGCTATGACAAGGTCAAGCAGCTCGACGCGGAGAAGAACAAGATCACCTGGCTGGCCCCGGCCCCGGCCAACAACACCTGGGCCCTGGCGGTGCGGCAGGAGGTGGCGGACAGCAACAAGCTGAAAACGCTGGAGGACTTCGCCAAATGGGTGAAGGACGGCGGCGACGTCAAGCTGGCGGCCTCGGCCGAGTTCGTCGAGAGCCCGGCGGCCCTGCCCTCCTTCCAGTCGGTCTACGGCTTCAAGCTGAACCAGGACCAGATCGTCACCTTGGCCGGCGGCGACACCGCCGCCACCATCCGCGCGGCGGCAGAGCAGACCTCCGGCGTCAACACCGCCATGGTCTACGGCACCGACGGCGCCATCTCCTCGGTCGGCCTCGTGGTGCTGGACGACAGCAAGGGCGCCCAGATCGTCTATGAGCCGGCGGCGACGGTCCGCGCCGACACCCTGGCCAAGTACCCCAAGATCAAGGAGGCGCTGGACCCGGTCTTCGCCTCGCTCGACCTCAAGACGCTGCAGGAGCTGAACGGCAAGATCGCGGTCGACGGCGAGGACCCGCAGGCGGTCGCGGCCGAGTACCTGAAGGCGAAGGGGTTCGTGAAGTAAGGCGTTTGCGAGTGCCCACCTCGGCCGCCTCTCTTCTTGTCCCCCCTCCCCTTGCGGGAGGGGGGCAGGGGGAGGGCTCTGCGCGCGTCCGCGCGCGTATGGCTTGGCTAATACAGTCGCGACTCGCCGACGCCGAGAGCCCATCCGGACGGAGAGAACCCCCACCCCCTACCCCCCTCCCGCAAGGGGA
>NZ_NHON01000079.1 GCF_002195995.1 Inquilinus limosus | reverse complement strand
GCCGAGGCGGGTCAGGATCTCGTAGCCGATGGTCCCGGCCTCGGCGGCGACGGCGTCGACGCTGCGATGCGGGCCGATCAGGTCGACCGCGACGCCGGGGCGCAGCGCGCCCTCCGGCAGGGCCGAGACGTCGAGGCCGAGCGAGTCCATCGACACGGCGCCGACGACCGGCAGGGCGGTGTCGCCGAGATAAGCGGTGCCGGCGTTGCTCAGGCTGCGGGGGACGCCGTCGGCATAGCCCACCGCCACGGTGGCGATGCGGGCTGGGCGCTCGGTGCGCCAGCTCAGGCCGTAGCCGACCTCGTCGCCGGCGGCGATCGTCCGCAGCTGCACCACGCGGGCCTGCAGCGTGACGACCGGGCGCAGCGGGTTCGCAGCGCCGGCCACTGGGGCCAGCCCGTACAGCGCGGCACCGGGCCGGGCCATGTCGTAATGGAAATCGGGGCCGAGGAAGATGCCGGAGGAGTTGGCCAGCGCCGCCGGGGCCGGGGGCAGGCGGCGGCGGGCGACATCGAAGCGCAGGCGCTGCGTGCCGTTGGCCGGATGGTCCTGCCGCTCGGCGCAGGCCAGGTGGCTCATCACCAGCCGCAGCTCGATGCCGGCCAGCAGCCCGGGCTCGCCCGCGATCCGGTCCAGCTCGGCCGGGGACAGCCCCATGCGCGACATGCCGGTGTCGAGCTGCAGCACCGCCGGCAGCGCCCGCTCCGCGCGGCGCGCCAAAGCGGCCCAGCCCGCGACCTGCTCCAGGCTGTTCAGCACCGGGGTCAGGCGGTGGGCCAGGGCGATGTCCTCGCAGCCGGGCATCAGCCCGTGCAGCACGAACACCTCCGCCGTCTCCGGCACATGCGGCCGCAGGGCGATGCCCTCCTCGAGATGGGCGACGAAGAAGTGGCGGCAACCCTCGGCGGCCAGGGCGGGGCCGACCCGGTCGGCGCCCAGCCCATAGGCATCGGCCTTGAGCACGCCGGCGCAGATCGTTCGGCCGAGGCGGCGGAGCAGCGACCGATAGTTCTCCCGGATCGCGGCGAGATCGACGATCAGGGTGGCGCCGGTGGCGTCGGGGAGGGAGGTGGTCATAAGGGCCGAACCGCAGGGGATCCAACGGCCTCAGGATACGGCCTGGGGCCCTCGGCGATCCTTGATTTCCGTTGATCCTTCTGCGGCCGGATGGTCTGGTGTTCGCAGCAAATTCACCGGTTTTCGCAGAAACCACGCATGACCACGCTCGACGCCATCGACCGCAAGATCATCCAGCTGCTGCGCGCCGACGGCCGCATCAGCAACGCCGACCTGGCCGAGGCGGTCGGCCTGTCGCCTTCGGCCTGCCTGCGCCGGCGGCAGCTGCTGGAGCATGCCGGGATCATCCGCGGCTACACCGCGCTGATCGACGAGCCGGACGTGGCCAATCCGACCATCGCCATCGTCCAGATCACGCTGGAGCGCCAGACCGAGGAATACCTCGCCCGGTTCGAAGCGGCGGTGCGGAAATGCCCCGAGGTCGACCAGTGCTACCTGATGACCGGCATGTCGGATTATCTGCTGCGCGTCGTCGCCCGCGACACGGCCGATTACGAGCGCATCCACAAGGAGCAGCTGTCGCGCATGCCCGGCGTGTCGCGCATCCAGTCCGCCTTCACCCTGCGCAGCGTGATCCGGGGCAATTCCGGGACCTGAGGAGACCACCATGACCCGTGACCGCCTGTTCCTGCTGCGCCCCGGCTTCACCGACCCGGCCTATCCCGGCCGGGTCTTCTACTGCTGGCACTGCGCCCTGATGGAAGGCGTGCTGGCGTCGTTTCCGGAGCTGGCGGCACGGCTGGATGTCGAGCGCATCGCCTGGCCGCGGCCGCGCCAGGCGGTGGTGGCGCTGGTCGGGGAGGGGAACCAGTCCCTGCCGCTGCTGGTGCTGGGCGAAGGCGGCCCGGCCGACCCGGAGGCCGAGAGCCATGGCGGCGTCCGCTTCATCGTCGGCAAGGACCGCATCCTCGCCGCCCTGTCGCGGCGCCACGGCTTCCCCGACCCGCATCCCTGAGCCCGGCGCCTACGGCTCCTTCCACACGCCCCAGAGGCGGGCGGTGCCCGGGGCCCAGTCGGCATAGCCGCGGATTTTCGGTCCGACCGCCGTCACCTGCACCGGGTTGAACAGGCCGATCACCGGCACCTGCTCGGCCATGCGGGCATGCAGCTTGTCGAAGATCGCCTGGCGCCCGGCCTTGTCCTCCACCGTCTTGGCCTCGGCCAGCCAGGCGATCGCCTGCGGATCCTCCCACTGGCTGGTCGGGTCCTCATCCTTGCTGCCGATGATCGAGTCGAAGGCCAGCGCCGGGTCGGGCCGGCCGGAGAAGGTGAAGACCGAGGCCTGGAACTTGCCCTCGCGGTAGTTCTGCAACTGCGTCGCCCAGTCCAGCGTGTCGATCTGCGCGTCGATGCCGGCGCTGGTGAGCAGCCCCTGGACCATCAGCGCCGCCTCGTACTGGCCGGTCGGGCGGTTGTTGGTCTGAATCCGGATCGTGGCGCCGGCGTGGCCTGCCTCCTGCAGCAGCTTGGCGGCCTCGGCCGGGTCGAAGGCCGGCCAGGCGTTGTCGCCCTCGTCGTGATAGGCGCTGGCGACGGCGATGGCCGACGGATTCGGCGCGGCAAGGCCGAAGCTGGCCGCCTCGGCCACCTGCCTGCCGTCGATCGCCCGGGCCAGCGCCTGGCGCACCCGGACGTCGGACAGCAGCTTGTCGCGGGTCTGCAGCAGCATCACCGCCCAGGACAGGGTCGGGGTGACGGTCACCTGCGCCCCGGCCGTCTTCATCCCGTCGATCTCGGTCGCACCGACATCCGGAACGATGTCGACCTGGCCGGAGAGGAGGGCGGCGTTCATCACCGAACGGTCGGGTATGACCACAAAACGCAACTTCTCGGCCAGGGCCCGCTTGCCGCCGGCGGCGCCATCGCGCTCGCCGGGCAGGGGCTTGTAGCCGGCGAAGCGCGTCAGCTCGACATAGCGGTTCTTCTGCCAGTCGGCGAAGACATAGGGCCCGGTGCCGACCGGCTTGACCCAGGCGCCGTCCGGCCCGAGCGAGGAGGGGCTGAGCACCACCGCGCCGCACTGGATCGTCGCCATGTTGACCAGGAACAGCGCGCTGCGCCGATCGATCCGGAACACCACGGTGCGCGGGTCGGGCGTCTCCACCGCCAGCACCTTCGGCCCGCTGCGGCCGTCGAAGCGGTCGAGGCACTGCCACTGCGTCGCCGGATCGAGATAGCGTTTCCAGCTCCACGCCACCTCGGCCGAGGTTAACTCCCGGCCGTCATGGAAGGTGATGCCGTCGCGCAGCCGGAAGGTGTAGGCGGTGCCGTCGGGCGACACCTCGACGCTCTCGGCCAGCATCGGCGCCGGGGTCTGGTCCTCGCGCAGGGCGACCAGCCCTTCGGTGACGTGCTGCAGCACGACGTCGGAGTTGAAGTCCCGCTGCACGCCCGGGTTGCTGCTGCGGATATCGGCGTTGAGCGCGATCGACAGCAGCGGGGTCGGCCGGGGATCCTCGGCCGCGGCAGTCCCGGGGAGGGCGGCCAGCAGCAGGGCTAAGGCGAGGCGGCGCATGGCGGTCACGCCGCCTCTGCCCGGCGCTTCGCGAGCGTGTCGGCGAAGAACGCCTTCACCGGCTCCAGCATGGGCGCGCGCGTCCCTTCATGGCCGAGACCGGGGACGATGTCGTGGCGCACCGCGATGCCGTGGCGCTCGAAGCTGTCGCGCAGCGACCGCAGCCGCTCCTGCCGGTTGCCGCCGGCGAGGTCGGCGCCGTCCATCCAGCCTGGATCGGTCGGCTTGGTGACGATCTCCCAGGTCTCGGTGTCGTCGCCGCCGATCACCATCTGCACCGCCGCCCGGCGCATCGCCGCGAGGTCGATCGGCCGGCCGAAGCGCGCCTCGAAATCGCGCAGCCCGACCCACCAGTCGTAATCCCAATTGAGCAGCGTTACCGAGCCCGGCGCGCCGATCGAGACGCCCAGCACTCGCTCCGGATGGACATAGAAGAAGCGGTGCACGAAATGGCCGCCGCCGGAGAAGCCGAACATCAGGAAGCGATCGGCGCGGACCCGGTACTTCGCCGCCACCTCGTCGACCATGGCCAGCAGCAGCAGGTCGAAGCGCATGTCGTGGAAGGCCAGGCGCTTGTAGTTCGAGACGTCGTTCTTCTCGATCAGCCCGGCCGGGAACAGCGGCGCCAGCAGGATGCAGTCATTGGCGTCGGCGAAGTCGGCGAAGCCGTCGCGATAGGCGGTGGCCGTACGGCCGGTGCCGTGCATCAGCACCGCCAGGCTGTAGGTCTTGTCGCCGTCCTCCTCATAGTCCTGCGGCACGTAGAGGCAGTAGGAGACGCGCTGGTCCGCCTGCAGCGCGAAATAGGTCGTCGCCCCGAAATCATAGGCGGACAGCTTCACCCCATGGCCCTGACGGTCGCGCATTCCAGCCTCCCTCTCGCCGGCTCGACCGGCCGGCCCGAGGCATCTTAGGACGGTGGCCGGCAGCCGCAAGGCCAATTGTATTTTAGCCTCTCAAAAATCCTCGAAGGCACAGCAATGGCGCGCCGGCGCGCGGCGAGGCCTTTGCACGGACCGGGCCGGCATGCCTAGACTTGGCGAGACCTCGGCCAGCGGGGCGGGACCGGATGCAGCAGGCTGTCGGCGCCAAGGATGATCTGAGAGTCGAGCGCGGCGAGGAGCCGACGCCGTCCCGCCTGTTCCTGCCCTTTGTCGAGGCGTTGGCCCATCCGGTGTTCCGGCTGGTCTGGTTCACCGGCCTGTTCGCCAATCTCGGCGACTGGGCACAGTCTGTGGCCGCGGCCTGGGAGCTGACGGTCACCGAGGCCAGCCCGTTCCTGATCGCGCTGATCCAGGTGGCGACCGCGGTGCCGCTGGTGCTGCTGTCGCTGCCCACAGGGGCGCTGGCCGACATCTATGACCGCCGCAAGATGATCCTGGCGGGGGAGGCGTGCTGCGTCATCGGCGGCCTTGGCCTGACCCTGCTCGGCTTCCTCGGCCTCTTGGAGCCGATCGGGCTGATCGGCCTCACCTTCCTGATCGCGGTCGGCTATGCGCTGGAAGGACCGGCCTGGCAGGCGGCGGTCGGCGACATGGTGCCGAAGCCGGCAGTGGCCAGCGCCGTGCTGCTGAACTCGATCAACTACAACGTCGCCCGTGCCCTGGGGCCGGCGATCGGCGGCCTGCTGCTGGCCTGGCTCGGCGCGCCCTGGGTGTTCCTGATCTCGACCGCCAGCTTCGGCGGGCTGCTGTTGGCGATCTGGTCCTGGAAGTGGCGGCCCGCGCGCTCGGCCCTGCCGCCGGAGACGCTGCGCCAGGCGGTTAGCGCCGGGCTGCGCTTCGCCCGGCATTCGCTGGTGACCCGGCGGGTGGCGACGCGGTCCTTCATCTTCGGCTTCTGCGCCAGCTCGGTCTGGGCGCTGCTGCCGCTGCTGGCGCTGGAGCAGCTGGGCGAGGACGCCATCGGCTATGGCGTGCTGCTCGGTGCGCTCGGCATCGGCGCCGTCTGCGGCGGCTTCGTCGTCCATCCCGCGCGGGAATGGCTGGGCACCAGCTGGCTGATCTCGACCTCGGCCTTCGCCTTCGCCGCGGTGCTGCTGGTGCTGGGCACCGTCCACCTCACCGTCGTGGTGGTGCCGGTGCTGTTCCTCGGCGGCGTCGCCTGGATCGCGGTGGTATCGACCTACAACACCGCGGTGCAGCTGCTGGTGCCGGACTGGGTGAAGGCCCGGGCCATGGCGATCTACCAGATGGCGCTTTATGGCGGGCTGGCGCTCGGCTCGGTCGTCTGGGGCACGGTGGCGGAGAGCGCCGGCGTGACGATGACCCTGGCCGCCAGCGGGGTGGCGCTTCTGGTCGGCGCGCTGTGGGCGTTGCGGCTGAAGATCCCGGACATCGCTCTGATCGACCTGCGGCCGGCACCGCTGCGCAAGGTCGATCTGCCGGCGCCGCCGATCGATCCGCGCCGCGACGCGGTGATGGTGGTGGTCGAATACCGCATCGGGCCGGAGCAGGAGCGGGATTTCATCCGCTGCACCGCCCGGCTGCGCGAGGTGCGGCTGCGCAACGGCGCCAGCCGCTGGTCGCTGTTCCGTGACGCCGCCGACCGGTTGAAATGGAGCGAGATCTACTTCGTCGACAGCTGGTACGAGCATCTGCGCCTGCTGGCCCGGTTGACCGCGGCCGACCGCGAGCTGATCGACCGGGTCGGACGGCTGCATCAGGGGCCGCCTCCGCCCGCGGTGCGTCACGCCATCAGCTGGCGCCGACGACGCCGGCGGATGACGGCCGCGCCGCCTCCCGTCGCCAAGCCCTCGGCCAATGACGCGGCGAAGCCGGAGGCCGAACCCGGGCGATCGCCACCGGAGCGCGCGCCGAGCGCATCGTGATGCTCGATCCACGACCCATCGGCAGATTTTGCATGACTTGGTCTAGTATCGGCTCGCCTCGCCCCGTATTACCGTCAGGAAATTTCCGATGTCGCCAGAATTCGTGACCGAAAATGGAAATTCGGAAGCTTGACCGCTGAGGCCCCGAAACTTCGCTCGATGGCGTCTGGTCATCGACGGATGATGGGGATAGTCTCGGGCCATTGGCTTCTCTATTGGAACCGCAAGGAATGGCCGTTAACGACGCGATGCCGCCGGCATGAAGCCGCCGATCGATCGATTCGCCGTGCTGGAGTTCGAGAGCGCCGCCCATCTGACGCTGACGCTGCTGGGCCAGGTGCGCGACGGCCGGATGACGCCGATCGAGCTCGCGATCTGGCTGCGACAGCTGATGCTGCACAAGCACGAGCCGCTGTCCGACAATGAGAAGAGCGCCATGGTCTGCACCCTGGTGGTCGCGCTGCTGGATGACGAGGGGCTGGACCTCTCGCCGACGGAGTTGATGGAGGTGCTGGACCGTTCCGAGCAGGCGGACGCGATCGGCCGGCTGGTCTGACACAGGCCCGCGGTGCGGCGGGACCAGCTAGGGCGGCGCCTGCACCTCGGTCGGCCGATGGCCCAGCGCGGCGGCGATCAGCCGGTACTTGACCCGGGCGTTGGTCATGTCACGGAAGTAGTTGACCAGATCGCCCCAGGGGTCATTGACCCGGTTCAGCCCCGAGATGAAGGCGACGACGGTGCCGACCTCGGTCCGCCCCTGGATCACGAACCAGCCGCCGACGAACAGGATCCCGATCACGCCGAGCTGGTGCAGCAGGTTCATCAGGAAGTTCATGCCGAACTTGCGGCGGAAGATCTGCATGTTGAGGCTGTAGATGCGGTCGACCTGGCGGCGATAGGGCGCGTGTGCCCGCGGCCCGCGGCGGTCCGCGGCCTCGTCGACGATCTCGACGCTGAGCCGGCGCAGCACCCGGATCCGCCGCTCGGTGCGGCGGTTGATCGCCTTCTGCAGGAAGGGGATGAACAGGAATTGCGGAAAGAACAGCAGCACGGCGACGGCCGCCATCCAGGGCTGCAGCACCAGCATGTAGCCGAACACGGCGATCAGCAGCCCGCCGTTCAGCACCGCGTCGGAGACGCTGGCGCCGATGAAGCCGCCGACGGCCTCGACCTCCGAGACGATGATGGCGATGTCGACGCCCTCGCGGCGCGGGGCCGGATGCGCCGCCCCTCCGTTCGAGGCCGGGCTCAACTGCAGCCGCAGCCGCCGGTTGGCCGCCTCGCTGACCGATCCGCGATAGACGTTCAGCAGGAGCTTGAGCCCGCCCTGCGCCAGCACCGTCGCGACATAGAGAAGGGCCAGCAGGGCGAGCTGCATGAGGGCGTGCTTCGCCAGGGCACCGTTGACGATGCGCCGCTGCAGCTCCAGCGGCACCAGGTCGAGCAGGAATACCGCCACGGCCAGGATCGACAGGAAGATCTGGTCCCGCCCGCTGACCCGCCAGATGTAGCGGTAGAGCCCCTGAGGCATGGGCAGGGGCTATTTCTTCGACGCGTGCTCGGGCTTGCCCTTGCGCTTGGTCGAGGCCAGCTCGTCGAGCTGCTTCTCGCTCATCGATTTGTACATCGACTTCGACGCGCCTTTCAGCTCGCCGACCTTCTGCTCACCGCGCTTGGCGGCCAGGGCCGCCCCGGCGGCCTTCTGCTGCGCCTTCGATTTCGCCGGCATGGCCGGGCCTCCGCAAGAATGGATGTCGGAATCGGGAACAGCAGGCCGCCTGGGCTGGTTCCGATGCCATTCGGCGTCACGGCATCATCCGGAACGCCCGGATCGCCGCCCCCGTTGCCATCGTACAGTCCGTCCCAGACAGGGAGATCGGCCATGAGGACCGTCCTCGTGTTCTCCACCGCGGCCCTCGCGGGTGCGCTCGCGCTCGGGGGATGCGGCCGAGAGAGCGAGCCGCAGCAGGTGCTGGCGTCATTGGCGCCGTCGTCGCAGATCGATCCCGCCAACTACGTCCAGACCGCCGGGATGAGCGATCTGTTCGAGGTCGAGGCCGGGAAGGTCGCGACCCGGCGGGCCCGCAGCAGCGAGGTCCGCGGCTTCGCCCGGATGATGGTGAAGGACCACACCGCGTCCACCCGGAAGATCCGTGACGCGGTCGCCGCCTCGAACCTGGGCCCGCCGCTGCCGACCGCGCTCGATCCGCAGCATCAGGAGACGCTGGCGGGGCTGCGATCCGCCTCCCGCGCCGATTTCGACCGCCTGTACATGGAAGGCCAGGTGGAGGGGCATCAGGAGGCACTGAAGCTGCAGCAGAGCTACAGCGAATCTGGCGGCGATCCCAACCTGAAGGCGGTGGCGTCGGAACTGGCACCGATCGTCCAGCATCATCTTGACGAGGCCCAGACCATCCTGTCCGGCCTGCGTTGAGGCAATGCGCGTTTCCTAGCCCGGCGAGTGGACGAGCTGCTCGATCACGGCGGCCACGCTGTCCGTCTCGAGCGGCTTCCTGATCACCGGCGCCTTGAAGCCGTCGAGGTCGGGGTCGGCGTAACCGGTCATGAAGGAGAAGGGGATGCTGCGCCGCTGCAGCATCCGGGCCACCGGAAAGACCCGCCGACCCTGGTCGAGACGGACGTCGAGCACGGCGGCGTCGAGGTCGTCGGTCTCCGCCAGGCGCAGGCCGCCCGGCCCGGACGGCTGGACCGTCGCCCGTGAAGTGCGCGCGATCCATCCCGGCATCCGCGTCATCTATACCAGCGGGCAGGCCGGTCCGGAGGAATGCGCCCGGTTCGGCGTGCCGCGATCCCGGCTGCTGCCGAAGCCCTATACCTCGGACGAGCTGGCCGCGGTGATCGCCGAAGCCGCCGCCGATCCCACATAGATCGGGTTGCACAGCGCCCGGCGCAGCGGCTGGGCCGCGATGTCCTGGCGGGTGATGCCGGCGGGCAGGCTGCGGCCGTCCAGCGCCTGCAGGAACTCCGCCTCCAGCCGGGGACGGCTGGCGACGGCGATGATCTCGGCGCGCAGGAAGCGGTCGGGTGAGGGCAGGGTCAGCCGGCCTATCCAGTCCTCCGCCGGGATCTCCTGCTCCGCAACCATGCCGCCGGCGTCGATCCAGACCAGCCGGTCGCCGGCCGCGCCCCGCACCTCCGCCTCGACGGTCCAGTCGGGGCCGCCGAGACGGGTGCCGCCCATCGGCACGCCGCCGGTGGTGACGGCGAGATGCGGCCCGTCCGGCCCCTCGGTGACATAGCCGCGGCCGGCGCGCAGCGCCTTCAGTATCGCCTTCTCAGACAGCTCCGGCAGCCACAGCGCCGTGGTCGGCCGGCCGAGGCCGAGCGGGCCGGGCGGGGCCAGCGCCGCCGGCTGATGCCAGTCGCTGCCGCCGATCAGCGAGATGCGGCGGCCATCCCGAAGCCTGTCGTCGTAGCGGGCCAGCGAGATCCAGTTGCCGGCGAACCAATGCGACTGCCAGACCTCCATGCAGTCCACCGCCGGCAGCTCGTGCCGCCAGGGGATCGGCGGCTTGTCGTGATTGATCGACAGCAGGCCGCCGGCGCGGCGCACCGCCTGCGCCAGCCGGTGCGAATCGGCCGGCGCGGTCATCCGGAAATCGATCCAGCCCTCGGCGCCGAAGACATTGGCGTGGCCCTCGGCGGTGGTGATCTCCTCGCCGCGGATGAAGAGCAGCTCCGGGGTGCTGCGCGGGGCGAAATAGCGGCGCTGGGTGATGGTGTTGTGGTCGGTCACGGCCAGGAAGCGCAGCCCCGCCTGCCGCGCCGCCTCGTGCAGCAGCTCCGGCCCGCCGCGCGCGTCGCTGTGATGGGTGTGGCAATGCAGGTCGCCGCGATACCAGCCGGGTGCCCGGTGGCGAATCTCGGCCGCAGGCTCGGGCGTCCAGGCGGGGCGCGGCGCGCCGTCGAGCCGGACGGTCAGCGCCACCTCGGCCCCGTCCGGCGGCACCCGGTAGAGGCCGAGCAGGATGGTCCAGGTGCCGGCCGGGATCGGCCCCGGTACATAGCCCGGGGTGGCGTCGTCGGTGGCGACGAAGAAGCCGTCGCGGGCGCCGCCGCTCCAGCCGCGGAAGCCGTCCGGGCTGGGAAAGGGGCCGGCATGCGGGTCCATCAGGCCGAGATCGATGATGCAGTCGCCCGCCTTGGCATAGGCCATCGCGATGTCGATCCGGGTGGTGCCGGGCGGCACCTCGACCGGGACCGGACGGTAGGGACCTTCCACGGCCGTCACATGGACGGCCAGTGTCCGGGCCGGGGTCATGGCGCCTCCTGCGGGCCCGGAATGCGGTAGCCCTCGGCGTCGAACAGCGCCAGGTCCTCCGCCCGGAAGCCGAGCCGGACCGTGCGGTCCAGCCGCAGCGGCTCGTCGCCGAAGATCCGGGCGGTGACCCGCCGGTCGCCCGGCAGCAGCATCGTCACCAGGCTTTCCGGCCCCATCCCCTCATTGGCGAAAAGCTCGCCGGACAGGCGCCAGCCGGGCTCGTCGCCGGCGATGCGCAGATGCTCCGGCCGGATGCCGAGCGTCAGAGTGCCGCTGCGGTCGATCGCCCGGTCCAGCGCGTCCCAGAGGGGCAGGGGCGGGGCCTCCATCCCCTCGGCGGCCAGCACCGCCGCGCCGTCATGCCGGATGGCTTCGACCGGCACCAGGTTCATCGGCGGGTTGCCGACGAAGCCGGCGACGAAGGTGGTGGCCGGGCGGCGATAGACCTCGAGCGGCGGGGCGTATTGCACCACCTGTCCCGCCTCCATCACCGCCACGCGGGTGGCCAGCGCCATCGCCTCGGCCTGGTCGTGGGTGACGTAGATCGCGGTCATGCCGATGTCGCGCTGCAGGTGGTTCAGGAAGGCCCGCGCCTCCAGCCGCAGCTTGGCGTCGAGGTTGGAGAGCGGCTCGTCGAACAGATAGACCTGCGACGGATGCACCAGGGCCCGGGCCAGCGAGGCGCGCTGCTGCTGGCCGCCGGAGATCTGCGACGGCAGCCGGTCCAGCAGATGGCCGATCTGCAGGATGTCCGCCACCTCCTGCGTCCGGCCGCGCCGGGCCTCGACCGGTGCGCCGCGGACCTTCAGCGGATAGCCGATGTTCTGGCCCAGCGACATGTGCGGATAGAGGGCATAGTCCTGGAACACCATCGACAGGTTGCGGTCCCGCGGCGGCTTGCGGGTGACGTCGGCGCCGCCGATCAGGATTCGGCCGGCCGTCGGCTGCTCCAGCCCCGCCACCATGCGCAGCGTCGTGGTCTTGCCGCAGCCGGACGGGCCGAGCAGGCAGACGAAATCGCCGTCGCCGATGTCGAGGTCGATGTCGCGCACCACGGTGAGATCACCGAAAGCCTTCTGCACCTTCTCCAGCGTTACCGAAGCCATGCGATCTCGCTCATGATTTGATCCCGCCGAAGAAGCGGAAGCCGAACTTCCAGCTGACGAAGAGGTAGAGGGCCACCACCGGCGCAGAATAGACCACGGCATAGACCGAGAGCAGGGTGACCACCGGCGTCCCGGCCTCGGAGTAGTAGGAGTAGATCGCCAGCGCCGCCGGCATGCGGGATTCGCTGCGCAGCAGGACGAAGGGGATCAGGAAGCTGCCCCAGATCTGCACGAAGGCCCAGACGGCCACGACCACGACGCCGGGGCGGATCACCGGCAGGGCGACGTCGAAGAAGGCGCGCAGCGGCGAGGCGCCGGCGACCAGCGCCGATTCCTCGTAGGTGCGCGGCAGCCCGTCGATGAAGTCGCGCAGGATGAACATCGCGGTGGGCAAGAGGCCGCCGGCGAAGACCAGGATCACCGCGATGTGCGTGTCGACCAGGCCGATGGCGCTGACGATCAGGAAGATCGGCACCATGGCGGCGGAGCCGGAGACGACCGAGGAGAACAGGAGCAGCAGATAGGTGATGGCGCCCTTGCCCGGCACCGGCGCGCGCGACATCGCATAGGCCGCCAGCGTCGCCGCCGCGGTCACCAGGGCGACGCCGCCGACGCTCTGGATCAGGCTGTTCAAGAGCGCCCGCATGGCGAAGCCGTTCTCGAACGCCTTGGCGAAGTTGCCGAGGGTGAACGGGTCCGGCACCGCCAGCCCCAGCTCCGCCCGCGCGTTGAACGGCGCCAGCAGGAACCACAGAAGGGGCAGGGCGAAGACAAGGCCGATCAGCGCCGCCAGGCCGGCAAACAGGATGCGCAGGAGGAGGGGGCGCAGCGGCATCTCAATGCTCCGCCGCGGCCCSGCGGCGCCGGGCCAGGCCGAGATAGACCAGCGCGAAGGCCAGGTTGATCAGCATGATGACGACGCCGACCGCGGCGCCGCGGCCGAACTCGAAATGCTTGAAGGCCAGCTGGTAGGTGTAGATCGACAGGATCTCAGTGCGGAAGGACGGGCCGCCGCCGGTCAGGAGGAACGGCGTGAACACGTTGAAGGTCCACATCGTCACCAGGATCAGGTCGGTCACGACATGGCCGCGGATCAAGGGCAGGGCGATGTCGCGCAGCTTCTGCCAGGACGAGGCGCCGACGACATTCGCGGTCTCGAAATAGCTCGGCGGGATCGACTGCAGCGCCGAGGAGAACAGCATCATCGAGAAGGCCGTGCCGCGCCAGGTGTTGAACACGACGATGGCCAGGAACGGCATTTCCAAGAGCCAGTCCGGCCGGGGCAGGCCGAGCGCGCCGAGGAGGCCGTTGAGCGTGCCGGCGTCGCGGTCGAGATAGGCGAACCAGGCGAAGCCGATCACCACCTCCGGCAGGATCCAGGCCGCCACCACCGCCGCCTGCACCGCGGCCTTCAGCGCCGGCGGGATATTCTGCAGCAGCCAGGCCAGCAGCAGGCCCAGCAGCGCCTGGCCGATCAGGGCGGAGAACAGCACGAACTGGATGGTCAGGATCAGCGAGGCACCGAACTCGCCGGGCGCGAAGAACGACCCGCCGTCGAACAGCGAGGTGTAGTTCTGCAGCCCGACGAAATCCGGATGCAGCGCGGTGCGGCCCAGCAGGGTGCGGTTGGTGAAGCTGACCGCGATGATCCAGAAGAACGGAACCACGACGAACAGCCCGACCAGCACCCCGGCCGGCACCATGAAGGTCGCCCCGGTCCGGGCGGAGAGCAGGGTGGGGCGGTTCATCGGTGGGCCTGCGGTGGAATCGGCAGCCGTTTTCCCTTCTTGTCATCCTCGGGCTTGACCCGAGGATCCAGGAGCGGCCAGAGCGGCTCTTGGTGGCCCCTGGATTGCCGGGTCAAGCCCGGCAATGACAATGAGGGAAGAGGGCGGGCGAGCCCCACCATCAGCCCTTGCCGACGGTATTGGCCTCGCCGACGATCTTCTTCACAGCGGCGCCGTAGCGAGCCATGGCCTCCTCCGGCGTGGCGTTGCCGGAGACCACGGCCTCGGTCATGCGCTGCAGCTCGGCCGAGACCTTGTCGTAGTTCGGGTCGTTCGGCCGGGCCGTGGTGATCGGCATCAGCGCCTTGGCCGTGTCCTGCAGGAAGGTGGAGTTCGGTACCGGCACGTCGTCGCGGATGCGGATCCGCTCCTCGAAGCCCTGATAGGCGGTCAGCGCGTCCCGGCTGTTCATGAAGGCCAGCAGCGCCCAGGCCTCCTTCGGGTTCTGCGTGTTCGGGTTCAGCACGAAGCCGGTGCCGCCGGAGATGGTGACGAAGTCGCGCCCGTCCAGCCCGCGCCCGGCGGCCTCCGCCGGGATCTTGGCCCAGCCCATGGTCCTGTCCCGGTCGGCTACGGCGAACTCGCTGCCCGGCGCGGTGACCGAGCGGTAGAACCAGTCGCCCTCGACCAGCATGGCGGTCTTGCCGTCGCGGAAATTGGCGAAGCTGCGGTTGCGGCCGTCAGCCAGCAGCTGGGCCCGCTGGTCGCCCAGCTTCTCATCGACATAGATCGTCCTATACAGCTTCAGCGCCGCCAGGATCGCCGGGCTGCCGGTGATCCATTTGCCGTCCTTGTCCTGCAGCGCCTCGCCAGCGCCGAGCAGCAGCGGATAGTAGCCCTGCATGGTGGTGGCCTCGCCCATCGACACCCCGGCGTTGATCTGCAGCGGGAAGCTGTCCGGGTCGGCCTTCTTCAAGGCGCGCGCGGCGGCCAGCAGCTCGTCCCAGCTGGCCGGCTGCCAGCCCTCGGCCTTCAGCCCGGCCTTCGCGAACAGGTCACGGCGGTAGAAGATGACGCGGACATCGGTGCCCTCGGCCAGGCCGTAGCGCTTGCCCTGGTAGGACATCAGCGCCTGGGCGCCCGGCGAGATGTGCGACCAGCCGTCCCAGCCATCGACCTCGGAGCCGGCGATCTCGTCGAGCGGCTTCAGCAGGCCGCCCTCGACGAAGCTCGGGATCAGGAAGCCGTCGAAGCTGGAGACGTCGGCCCCGGCGCCGGTGGAGAAGTCGAGCGCCAGCTGCTGCGTCAGCTGCTCGTCGGTGCCGCCGAAGCTCTTCAGCGTCACGGTGTTGCCGGCGCCGGCCGGAGTCTTGGCGAATTCCGGGATGACCCAGGTCTTGATCCAGGTCGCCAGCTCGGTGTTCACGCCGCCCTCGACGCAGCGGCAGACGATCGACAGGTCGGCGGCGTGTGCCGGCGCGCCCCAGGACAGGGTCGCGAGCAGTCCGGCGGCGGCGAGACTCCCCAGGCGATGTGCGGTCATGCGCTCTCGTCCTCCCCTTGGCGGCGCATCCTTCGGGCGGGATGCAACTCTGGCCAGAAGTGAACACGCTTTCAGTTTTCCGTCAATCTGGATCGGTTCGCTTGCAGCGTTCTGCCCGACGATCATTAAAATGCTAACAAATTAGCCAAATCTGCGCGTGGCCAAGCTTGACAGCCATGTATCGTCCGCCCAGTGTGAATGAAAGCGATTTCAGTCGATTTGAGGCGCCGGTGGCACGCGAGGACCAGCCCAGGGGACAATCCATCGCCGAGATCGTGGCGGACCGGGCCAAGGTGTCGCGCGCCGCGGTGTCCCGGGCCTTCAATCCGAAGGCGCCGCTCAGGGCCGACAAGCGCGAGCTGGTGCTGCGCATCGCCGAGGAGCTGAACTACGTCCCCAACATGGCCGGTCGGGCGCTGGCGACGCAGCGGTCGCATCTGGTCGGCGTGGTCGTGCCGCATGTCTGCAGCCCCTGGGAAAGCCTGGAGATCGACGCGCTGACCACGGCGCTGCAGGACCGCGGCTTCGCCACGCTGCTGTTCAAGACCCGGATCGATCGCAGCCTGGACCCGAAGCTGCTGTCCTATATGCGGGCCTACAACCCCGACAGCGTGGTGGTGTTCACCGAGAACGTGCCGCCGGACCAGCTGCACCGCGCCTTCGACCAGGCGGTGCCGGTCTATGTCGACTATCCGAACGAGGCCACCGACCCGGGGCCGCCGCCGGAATCCGGGATGCATCGCTTCGACTGCCTGCGGGTGCTGCAGCGCGACGGCATCGAGCAGGCGGTGGCGCTCTTGTCCGGTTTCGGCCGCCGGCGCTTCGCCTATCTGGCCGGCAACCCGAAGGCGCAGGCCAACACGGCGCGGCTGCGCACGCTGCAGCAGGTGTTGGCGGCGCGCGGCCTGCCGCCGGCCGCGGTAGTGGACGGCGATTTCAGCTACCAGCGCGGCCATGACGCCACGATCGAGCTGTTCCGGGCCGGGCCGGGGGCCGAGGCGGTGTTCGCCGCCAATGACGTCAGCGCCTTCGGCGCGCTCGACGCTCTGCGCCAGGCCCTTGGCCGGCGGGTTCCGGAAGATGTCAGCGTCGTCGGCTTCGACGACATCGATCAGGCCGCATGGCGCAGCTACGACCTGACCACGATCAAGATCGACGTGGAGGAGCGGGTGGCCACGCTGGTGCGGCTGATCCTGCAGCGCCTGCAGAACCGCGGTGCGCCGCCGATGACCGAGACGATCCGCACCAAGCTGGTCGTCCGCAGCACCGTGGGTTGATCCCATCGCGCCACCATGGATGAGACGATGACCGGCCGGACGATCCACCTTGTCTTCAAGACGCATCTCGACATCGGCTTCACCCAGCTGGCCGAGGCGGTGCGGCGGGAATACCATGAGGTGTTCATCCCGCGCGCGATCGACACCGGCGAGCATTTCTTCGCCGAGGACCCGGCGCAGCGCATGTTCGTCTGGACCACCGGCGCCTGGCTGATCTGGGACCATCTCGAGACCCAGCCAAGCGACAAAGTGCGGCGGCTGGAGCAGGCGATCGAGCGCGGGTTGATCCGCTGGCACGGCCTGCCGTTCACCACGCATACCGAGCTGATGTCGCCGGCGCTGTTCCGCGCCGGGATGTCCTATGCGCAGGAGCTGGACCGCCGCTTCGGCACCACCACCATCGCCGCCAAGATGACCGACGTGCCCGGCCACCCGCTGGGCATCGTGCCGCTCCTGGCCGAGGCCGGGATCCGCTTCCTGCATATCGGTGTCAATTCGGCCTCGACCCTGCCGGAGGTGCCGCCGCTGTTCCGCTGGCGCGCGCCGTCGGGCGAGGAGGTGCTGGTCGCCTACCAGAGCAGCTACGGCGCCACCTTCTTCCCGGAGGGGATGGGGCAGGGGCTCAGCTTCGCCCACACCTCGGACAATGTCGGGCCGCAGGGCATCTCGGCGGCGGCGGAATGCCACCGCGAGGTGCGGGCAGCAAATCCGGGTGCCGTGGTCCGTGCTTCCACCTTGGACGATTTTGCCGCCGCGATCTGGCCGGAGCGCGAGCGCTTCCCGGTGGTCGACCGCGAGGTCGGCGACAGCTGGATCCATGGCAGCGCCAGCGATCCGGAGAAGACGGCGCGGTTCCTGGCGCTGCAGCGGATCTACGACCGGTTCGCGGAGGAGGGGCTGGATGCCGGTCGGCTGGCCTTCGGCCGGCGCCTGGCGATGGTGGCGGAGCACACCTGCGGCGTCGACGTGAAGACCTTCCTGCGCGACGAGACGGCCTGGGACCGGCCGGAGTTCGAGGCGGCGCGGCGGCAGGACCCGCGATTCCGCTTCTGCGAGACCTCCTGGGCCGAGCAGCGCGGATATCTTGACGTGGCGCTGGCGGCGCTGTCGCCGGTCGACCGGCCGGCGGCGGACGATGCGTTGGCCAAGCTGCGGCCGGCCGATCCTGCCGTGGCGACGGCGCCGGTGGGCAGCGGCCTGATCGAGGCCCGGGCTGGCGGCTGGCGGCTGGGCATCGACGGGACGACCGGGACCGTGGCCCAGCTCACCGCGCCGGACGGCCGCGTGCTGGAGGGCATCGGCGGCAGCCTGATCGCCTATGCGTACGAGAGCTACGACGCCACCGATGTCGCCGCGCATATGCGGGGTTACCTGACGCAGCGCATCGAATGGGCGCTGCTCGATCACGGCAAGCCGGGGCTGGAGCGGGCACGGACCGCGCGCTCCGCCGTCTGGCGGCCGCGCCTGGCTGGGCTGGCGCAGGACGGATCAGGCCTGACGATGATGCTGGACATGCCGGAGGACGCTCGCGTCGTCTTCGGTGCGCCGCGCCGGGCGGAGCTGCGGATCGCGGCGGCGGAGGATGGCCTCGACCTCGTCTTGGTGCTGCGCGACAAGCCGGCGAACCGGATGCCGGAGGCCAGCTTTCTCAGCGTCATGCCGACTGATATTGAAGGCTGGGATTTCCGCAAGATGGGTCTGTGGCAGCCGGCCGACCGGATCACGCCGAAGGGCGGCGGACAGCTCCAGGCCGTGTCGGGCATCCGCGGCCGCCGGACGGACGGGCATGTCCTGTCGATCCATTCGCTCGACGCGCCGTTGGCGGCGCCGGCCGGCGCGCGCTTCATGCCGTTCGCTTCGGGCCTGCCGGATTTCTCCGCCGGGGTACGGATCAACCTGCACAACAACAAGTGGGGCACGAACTTCCCGATGTGGTGCGAGGGCACGCTGCCGTTCCGGTTCCACCTGCGGCTGACGGCCTGAGAAACCGCCGGGGAGGCGGCGTTTGCCGCCCCCGGACCGATATCCTTTAGTCGGATAATATATATTATGGAAAATCATAGATCGCCGGAAAACGCCGAAGGCTGGCCGCCCGGACAATCGCCCCTCGATCAGACCCTGGGCCGACGATGCCGCCATGGCTTCCGTTATCCGATCCGCCAGCAAAAAAGCACGCCGATGATCATCGAAATGCCACGAATCCTATTGAAACAATTGCGGTGTCGAGGCAGTCCGACGATCCGGACTGGGGGGGTGACACCATGAATGCCCGTCATTGGATCAAGCTGCTGGGCCTGATGGCCGCCCTGGCCGCTTCGCCGGCCCTGGCGCAGACCGCGATCCCTGCAGCCCCCGTGGCCGCGTCCGCCACCGTCGACCGGGACAAGCTTCCCGCCGCAGGCCAACACGACACGCTGCTGCGCGTGCTGCAGCCCGGCCGGTTCTCGATCCGGGTGAGCAGCCCCAGCGGCGTGGCGATCCAGCTGGTCGACATGCTGACCGGCCCGTCGGAGCCGTCCGGCGAGGCCGGGGTCGCCGACGGGCGGCTGGACGTGCTGCTCGACATCGGCACCTACAAGCTGCGGCTGTTCGGCGCCAAGGGGGCCGAGGGCGAGGCCGCGCTGACCGTCGCCCCCTTCCGCGAGGCCGAGGCGCCGGCCCTGCGCCCCCGCGACGGCGAGGTGCAAAGCGCGCCGCTGGCCGACCTGCAGCAGCGTTCCTTCTGGCTGGCTGTCGAGGTGCCGGGCTTCCTGCGCCTGGAAGCCGCGGGCCGCAGCCTGGCCGATCTGCGGTTCTGGCGGAACGGCACCGACCTGGTGCCGCAGGCCGGGCGCAAGCGGACCATCGAGCCGGTGGCCGGCCACCCCATGACCGATGTCGTCTTCGAGGGCAATCTGGAACCAGGGACATACTTGGTCACCGCCTATGGCGGCCCGGCCGCGACCTGGGCCGACGGCGACACGAGCCAGCCCTTCCACATCCGCTTCGGCGCCTCGGACGCGTTGCTGGCCGGCTGGGCCGGCGGCACGATCGGACCGTTCGGCCGCGACCTGTACCGGATCGACGGCGGCGCCCGTCTGTTCCGCCTGGCCCTGCCCGGCTCCGTCCCCGCCGGGCTGCGGGTGCTGGACGGCACGAGCCCCGTTTCCGGCGGCACGATCGACAGGAAAAGCCGCGAGCCGGCGACCTCGGCCTCGGCGGCCGCATCGGACTCCCCCGGCGACCGCGTGGTCGAGCTGACCGGCGCCGCCAGCCAGGCCTTCCAGCTGCGGGCGATCGAGACGCCGGCCAGCACGAGCGTGTCCAATCCCGGCGACTGGTGGGTCGCGGCCCCAACCGCCGGCTTCGGCGGCGACGAGCTGCCGGCCACACTGGCGCTGCTCCGCACCGAGAAGGACAAGCCGACCGTTACGCTCGGCAGCAACGCGCCGCAGGTCGGCCCGGGCGCGGCCTGGCGCCAGCGCTTCAACCTGCGCGGCCCCAGCACGCTGCTGCTGCATGTCACCGCCGACGGCCCGATCGCCCTGCGCAGCGAAGGCCCGGCCATCCGGCCGACGATGACCGTCCCCAGCGGCGGCGCGCAGGCGGCGCGGACCGGCGGCGCCACCCCGTCCTGGGATCTGGCCGCCGGCTGGTATGTGCTGAAGCTGGAGCCGATCGATGGCGCCAGCGGCATCCTCGATCTGACCGTCGGGCCGCCCGGGCTGGTGCCGCGGGACAACGCCCCGATCCAGCCGGCCGATCCGGTGGTCGGCTTCGGCCGACAAGCGCTGGCGGAGGGCCAGGCCCTGCGGCTGGTCGCCAACAGCGGCCCGCAGGCGCGGACCGGGCTGTCGGCCCGGCGCTGGCCGCTCGACCTCGCCGACGGGCCGCTGGCCGTGACCCAGGGCGCGGGCGAGCCGCTGAGCCTCTCGCTGAGTCATCCGGCGGACGGCACGCTGCTGCAGACCGAGGTCGGGGTCGGCACCACCGCGCTGAAGCCCGGGCCGGCCCCGGCCAGCGCCACCGGCGCCGACCTGACCCTGCCGGCGCCGGACAAGCCACGCACCGTCATCCTGTCCTGGCAGCCACCCGCGGCGCCGTTGCCGGACCCGGCCGTCACCCCGCCGCCGCCGCTGACCGCGCTGCAAGCCGGCAGGCCGGCCTGGTTCGACCTGGACCGCGACGCCGAGCGCAGCTTCGCCCTGACCGTCGCCGATGGCGGCCTGTACCGGGTCGAGACGCTGGGCCGGCTGCGCACCAGCGGGTCGATCGGCACCGCCTTCATCGATTCGCTGGGCGATGCCTCGGCCAATGGCGCCGGCCAGAACATGCTGCTGCAGCACTATCTGCGGGCCGGCCGCTACCGGGTCACCGCCAAGGCCGAGGACGGCGCCGGCCGGCTGGGCCTGACCGCCCGCCCCACGCCGATGCTGCCCGGCGCCGCCTTGGTGCCCGCCGGCACCGTGCGCGCCGCCCTGCCCGCCGGCAGCGGCATCCTGTTCCCGGTCGAGATCCCGGCCGACGGCACGTACCGGCTGGAGATCCTGGGGCTGGACCGCAGCTTCACCGCCCGGCTGGAGGATTCCGAAGGCTGGCCGCTGCTGGCCGCCGGCGACCTGTCGGGGACCGAGCAGGAATTGGCCGCCGGCCGCTATCGCCTGATGATCCTGCCCGAGGCGGTCGATACCCGCGTGGTGGCCCGGCTGACCAGGATCGAGCCCGAGGTCGCGCTGGAAGATCACGGCCCGCATCCCCTGCCCTTCGACGCCGACCAGACCTTCCAGTGGCGCGAGCCGGCGGGCCGCGAGGACCCGCGCACGCCCGACCAATGGGATTTCACCCTCGCCGGCCCGGCCAAGGCCAGCCTGAGCTTGAGCGATGGCATGGTCGCCGAGCTGCGCCGGCTGGACACGCCCGACGCCGCGCCCGTGGCCCGGTTCAGCGGCAGCGCCGGCTTCGAGGGCGCGCTGCCGGCCGGGCAGTACCGGGTCGAGGCGACGAGCCTGGGCCGCAACGACCGGCTGGACTACACCCTGTCGCTGCACACCGACGAGCTGCAGCTGGACACGGTGCGCGAGATCACCCTGCCGGCCACCGTGCCGTTCAGCATCGCCACCGACCGGGTGGTCAGCCTGACCAGCTTCGGCGGCATCGACGTCAAGGCCGTGCTGCGCGACGCCCAGGGCCAGGTGCTGGGCCGCTTCGATGACCGCGACGGCGACTGGAACATCGCCGCGTCGCAATACCTGCCGGCCGGCCGCTACACGCTGGAGCTCGCTCGGGTCGAGGCGGCCACGACCTCGAGCTCCGGCGATGACTCGAGCGACAACTCGGACGAGTTGGAGGATTCGGGCGACGGGTCCGGCCCGACCACCGAGCTGTGGCTATCGCTGCCCGCCGAGGACAGCGCCGCGGCCACGGCCCAGCCCTCCGGCACTGTCGAGCTGACCGGGCCGACCGTGCACCGGCTGGTGATGCCGGCCGCGACCGCGGGCAGCCTGATGGTCGCCGCGGCCAACTCCTCCGCCGAGCTGATGCTGGCGCTGGAGCGCCAGGGCGCCGACGGCAGCTGGGCCAGCGTGGCGATCGATCGGGGCCTGGCGCCCGCCGTCGCCGTGCCGGCCGATGGCGATGCGTCCAGACCATGGCGCGCCTCGGTCTGGACCGTCGATGGCGGCGGCCAGCCGGTGCGCTTCGCCGCCCGATTGGTCGAGGCCGAGCCGCAGCAGCCCGGCGCGGTCGCCCTGTCCCCGCTGGCGCTGGACGGCCTGCCGCAGACCCTGGCCACCACCCTGGTCGCCGCCCCCGGCGCCGGGCTGGAGCGGGTCGACGGCGCCGATCTCGATGGCGGGCTGTGGCAGGGCTCCGCCCCCGGCCAGGCACTGCGGCCGCTGACCGCGCCGGTGCTGGCGCCGCAATCCGACCGGCTGTGGCTACTGGGCCGCACGGCGCCGCCGGCCAGGCTGACACTGGCGCCGTTGGCCGCCGACCCGTCCCGCCCGACCATCCTGGACCTCGCCACCGGTGAGGCCGCAACCCTGCCGCCGCCGACGGCGCAGCCCGGCCGGCTGCGGGCCTGGCTGGCGCGCTCCGGCGACGGGCAGCCGGGCCTCGACGCCGGGCTCGGCATGGGCGTGGCGTCAGGCGATGCCTTCGCCCTCGGCGCCTCCACGACGCCGCTGACCATCCGCAACGCCGGCGGGGCCGGTGCCCTGCGGCTGGAGCTGACCGGCCTGGACCTCGCTTTGGCCGCCGAGCGCCGCGCCGATTCCGACCTGTCCGACACGCTGGCCCCGGGCAGCGCCCTGCCGGTGACCCTGCCCGCCGGGGCCAAGCGGCTGCGGCTGGATCTGCCCGCCGGCGTCGCCATCATCGCCGGCTGGCGCGGCCCGGATGCCGAGACCGCCTGGGCTGGCGACGCGCCGGCCAGTTGGTCGCTGGACGGCGCCTGGACCGACCTGCTGCTGGTCAACACCGGCACCAGGCCCGCGCCCGTCTCGCTGGCGCAGATCCCCGACCCGTCGCCCGCCCCGGCGCTGGCGATCGACCGGGTGCTGAAGCGCTTCTTCGGCGCCGAGGGTACGGTGCTGCTGCGGCTGCCGGCCGGCACCGGCCCGGGCCACCGCCTGATCGTGGCCGGCGCCGCCGATGCCACGGTGATCGGCCGCGACGGCCATGTCGCCAGCGGCCGCCGGATCCAGCTGACCGGTCCCGGCCTGGTGGTGCTGCGCCACGATGCCGGCCTGGTCGCCGCCTGGATGGAATCGGCCGAATACGGTCCCTGGCCGCAGCCGGAGCTGCAGGACGCGCCGCTGCCCGGCATCCTGCCGCTGGCTGGCGAGGCCATGACCCTGCGGGTGCAGTCGCCGCAGCCGGCGCTGCTGACCGCCCGCACAACGGCCCCGGTGATCCTGGCCGCCGACGGCGACGCGCCGGAGCTGTTCCCGGCCGGAGCCGAGTTCCATCGCTACCTGCAGGATGCATCGTTGCTGCATCTGTTCTCGCCGCAGGACGGGCCGCTGTCCGGCTCGATCGAGCTGGTGTCGACGCCGATCGCGCCGCTGGCCGAGGGCGTCGGCGACCCGGTCACCGTCGCGTCCGGCGGCACCGCCCTGTTCGGCTTCACGGTCGAGAAGGACAGCGATATCGGCATCGGCATCCGGGCCGAGCCCGACCGCGCCCGCGTCCGGCTGCTGGACGCCGACGGCAAGCCCCTGGGGGACGGGGTGGTGCAGATGCGCCACCTGGCGCCCGGCCGCTATCTGATCGAGGCGCAGGTGCCGCCCGATGCCCCGGCGACTTTGGTGCGGCCGGCGGTGGTCGGCATCACGGCCCGGCCGAGCGGGCCGCCCGAGGATGTGATCCGTGGCTATCTGGACCTGGCCGGGCTGGCCCCGGCGACCAATGCGAGAGGCAAGTGATGACCCGCCTTCCCCTCATCCTCGCCCTGCTCGCCTCGGTTGCCGCCCCGCTGGCCGCGCCGGCCGCCGCGCAGACGAACACGGCCCCGCCGGCAACGATGGACCAGATCCAGCGCGCCGACGGCGTGCAGGTGGTGCCGGAGAAGTTCCTGCGCCGTTGGGACCCGGTCACCGTGTTCTTCGACCATGACGCCGGGCCGCGCGACGGCGGAGCGGAGGATGACCCTGCCAAATTCGCCACGCTGTCGCCGGACCAGGCCGGCGCCTGGCAGTGGCTGGGGCCGCGTGTGCTGCAGTTCCGCCCGGCCGAGCCGTGGGAGCCGCTGCGCCGCGTCACCGTCACCTCCGCCGGCCACGCCACCACGCTGGTGCCGCTGCTGCCGACGCCGGTCGCCACCAGCCCGGCCGACCAGCCGGACGGCATCGCCGACCTGGACACGATCGGCCTGACCTTCGCCGACCCGGTCGACGTCCAGGCCCTGGCGCGCCTGCTGACCATCGAGCTGCGGCCCCTGCCCGGCTTTGACGGCCAAGGCAGCCAGCAGCTGACGTCGCAGGACTTCACCATCAAGGCGCTGGAGCGGGCGGACCGCACCGCCCAGCAGGGCTATGTCGTGACCCTGCGCCAGCCGATCCCGGACGGGCGGATGGCGATCCTGCGGCTGCGCCTGTCCGACGCCGCCGGGCTGGACGACCCGATCTTCGAGCTGCGGCTGCGCAGCGCCGCGCCGTTCACCGTCACCGACGCGTCCTGCGGCCGCAGCTTCCAGCAGGATTTGCAGGACGGCGTGCTGCACTGCAGCCAGCCGACGCCCTATGAGGGCGAGGAGGCGCAGCCGACCGGCGAGCGCCGGCTGCGCCTGCGCTTCTCGAACGAGCCGGAGGCGCTGGACGTGGTCCGCGCCCGCGACGTGCTCCGCATCACCCCGGCGGTGGACGACCTGGCGCTGGAGCCCGACGGCCGCGACCTGACCCTGACCGGCCGGTTCCTGCCGGACATGGTCTACACCCTGCGGATCGACCCCGGCAGCCTGAAGGATGTGCGCGGCCGCCCCCTGTCCGGCCCCGCCACCAATGCCCGCTTCGTGTTCCCGCCCGACCTGCCGGCCCTGGCCTGGGATGCCGGCCAGGGCATCAGCGAGCGGTTCGGGCCGCAGATGGTGCCGCTGCGCGGCCATGGCTATGACCGCGCCGACATCCGCATCCACCGCATCGACCCGCTGGGCCGCGACTTCTGGCCGTTCCCGGCGGAAGGCCTGACCACCCAGGACGACACCACCCCGCCCCTGGCCGGCAACGAGCCCTCGCCCTGGAAGGACGCGGCGGCGATCGACCGCGACGCGATGGCGGAACGGATCGCCGCGCTGGGCTCTCCCGCCGTGTCCGAGCTGGTGCCGCTGCCGTCGCTGCGCGGCGGCGTCTCCGCCAAGTTCGGCCTCGACCTCAAGCCGCTGCTGGCCAAGATCGCCGGAGCCAGCCAGCCCGGCACCTACATGGTCGGGCTGCGGCCGGTGGACGGTGCCGACCGGCGCTGGCTGCGGCTGCAGGTCACCGACCTGACCCTGTCCACGGTGGAGGAGCCGCAGCGCATCCGCTTCGCCGTGACCTCGCTGAACAGCGCCAAGCCGGTCGACGGCGCCGAGATCCGGCTGGAGGGCGTGCGCGACGACCAGTTCGTCACCCTGGCCCGCGGCGTCACCGGGGCCGATGGCGGCTTCACCTGGGCGCCGAAGGGCGCCTATGCCGACGAGCCGGAGATCCGGCGCATCGTCGTGACCAAGGGCACCGACACGCTGGTGCTGGAGCCGGAGAACGGCCCGGCGCAATACGCGCAGGAGAACTGGACCAAGCCGGACGAGAGCTGGCTGGCCTGGGGCTTCGGCGACGTCGCGGCCCGGCGCGAGCGGCCGCAGATGCTGTGCCATGTCTTCACCGAGCGGCCGATCTACCGGCCGGAGGAGGCGGTGGAGATCCGCGGCTTCGTCCGCTCCTATCTCGGCGGCGCCTTGTCCTTCGCCAACGGCAAGGGCGAGGTCGTGGTCAACGGCCCGGACGACCAGGAATGGCGGATGCCGGTGACGCTGGACGGCAATGGCGGCTTCTACCAGCGCTTCGACGAGACCACCGAGGCGACCGGCGATTACAGCGTGCGCTTCGTCGACCCCGACGGCGACGAATGCGGCCAGGTGCCGTTCAAGAAGGAGGCCTACAAGCTTCCGACCTTCGAGGTGCTGCTGAACGGCCCGGATTCGGCGCCGCTGGACAGCCAGATCCAAGTCTCGCTGCTGGCCCGCTACTTCGCCGGCGGCCTGCTGGCCGACCGCCCGATCAAGTGGCGGGTGACGCAGTTCCCCTACAGCTGGACCCCGCCGGGCCGTGAGGGCTTCCAGTTCTCCAGCGATTCCCGCTTCTCGGGCGAGCACGAGTTCCGCTCCACCCCCGTGCTGCAGCAGGACGGCAAGACCGATGCCGGCGGGTCGGCCCAGATCACGCTGGACCCGACGATCGAGCCCACCGCCCAGCCGCGCCGCTACGTGGTCGAGGCCACGGTGACCGGCGACGACGACATGCAGATCCGCAGCACCCAGCATGTGGTGGCGCTGCCGCCCTTCACCCTGGGGCTGAAGGTGCCGCGCTACCTGCCCAAGGCGGATGCGGTGGACCCGGAGATCCTGGCGGTCGACGCCGCCGGCAAGCCGCTGCCGGGCGTCGAGATGACGGTGAAGCTGATCCACCGCAACTGGAACTCGGTGCTGCAGGCCAGCGATTTTAGCCAGGGCTCGGCGAAATACGTCACCCAGGTGATCGACGAGACGATCGAGGAGCGCAAGGTCACCTCCACCGCCGACGTCCAAGCGCTGCACTTCGCCCTGCCGGAGGCCGGGGTCTACATCGTCTCGGTCGAGGCCGCCGACAAGATCGGCCGCAGCCAGTCGGTAAAGGTCGACCTGTTCGCCGCCGGCGACACGCCGGTGACCTGGTCGCGCCCGCCGGGGCAGAACGTCACCGTCACCGCCGACAAGGACGCCTACGCCCCCGGCGAGACCGCGACTCTGGTGATCGAGAGCCCGTTCCAGACCGCCCGCGCGCTGGCGATCGTGGAGGAGCCGGAAGGCCAGTTCCGCTACGACTGGGTCGACATCGCCAACGGCTTCGGCCGCTACGCCGTGCCGGTGCGCAAGGCGCAGATGCCGCGGCTGCCGGTGCATTTCCTGATCATGCGCGGGCGGCTGCCGGGCGACGGCCAAGCGGCCACCGCGCCGTTCGACCAGGGCAAGCCGGTGACGCTGGCGACCACCGCCTGGGTCAAGGTCACCCCGGTCGAGAACCAGGTGGCGGTGACGCTGGACGCGCCGCCCAGCGCCCGCCCGGCGCAGGAGATCGAGGTGACACTGCACCTGGCCGACCTGAAGGGCAAGCCGCTGGCCGGCGAGGCCACCTTCTGGATGGTCGACCAGGCGGTGCTGTCCTTGGCCAAAGAGCAGCCGCTGGATCCGCTGCCCAAATTCATCGTCGCCCGCATGTCGCAGATGGCGGCACGCGACACCCGCAACATGGCCTTCGGCGTGATCCCGCTGGAGGAGGTGCCGGGCGGCGACGAGGCGACCGACGAATGGGGGGTGGAGAACATCTCCGTCCGCCGCAACTTCAACCCGGTGCCGATCTACCTGCCGCATGTCCAGGTCGGGCCGGACGGCATCGCCAAGGTCAAGGTCAAGCTGCCGGACACGCTGACCGTCTACAAGATCCGCGCCGTGGTCACCAGCGGGCCGGACCGCTTCGGATTCGGCACCGGCGAGGTCAAGGTGCGGCAGCCGATCGTGGCCCAGCCGGCCCTGCCCCGCTTCGTCCGGCCGGGCGACAGCTTCGACGCCGGGCTGGTCGGCCGCGTGGTCGAGGGCCCCGGCGGCTCCGGCCGCGCCGGCATCAGCGTCGACGGGCTGACCGTGCAGGGGTCGAAGGACCGCGCCTTTGCCTGGGACGGCAACCGGCCGGCCAGGATCAGCTTCCCGGTCTCGGTGCCCGACCCGGCGCCGGGCCAGGACACGGCGAAGCTGCGCCTGCTGCTGCAGCGCGATGCCGACAAGGCCGGCGACGCGGTCGAGATCGCGCTGCCGATCCGGCCGGACCGGCCGCCGCTGCGCGAGCGCCGCATCGTCGAGCTGGCGCCGGGCGCGAAGCAGGACCTGCTGGCCGCGCCCGGCGACGTCCGCCCCGGCTCCTACTCCGCCTCGGTGGCGCTGGCGGCCGACCCGGCCCTTGTGCGGCTGGTCGCCGGGCTGAACGCCCTGGCCGACTATCCGTTCGGCTGCACCGAGCAGGTGATGGCGCTGTCCAGCTCCGAGCTGGCGCTGAAGCCCTACGCCCCGGTGCTGGCCGCGGCCGGGCTGCAGGACCGCATCTCGGCCGATGTGCAGAAGGCGATCCAGAGCATCATCCGCACCACCGACGAGGACGGGCTGGTCGGCTTCTGGCCGAAGTCGCGCGGCTCGGTGCTGCTGACCGCCGCGGCCTATGGCTTCCTGGTGCGGGCCGAGCAGGCGGGCGAGACCGTCGACCCCGCCCTGAAGGACCGGCTGGCCCAGGTGCTGAAGCAGGCGCTGCGCTCGGACTATCCGCGCTTCCTGACGGGCGAGGATATCCGCGAGCGGGTCGCCGCCCTGTCGGCCCTGGCCGCCGGCGGCGCCACGGACCCGGCCTATCTGGCGGAGCTGAGCCGCCGGGCCTCACTGCTGCCGCTGGAATCGCTGGCGCAGGTGACGGCGGTGGTCGCCGCCGAGCCGGACGCCGACCCGACCCGGGTCGCCGGGCTGCTGGACCAGGTGAAGGCCGGTGTCCGGATGCTGTCGCGCGACGGCCGCACGGTCTATGCCGGGCTGCAGGATCGCCCGGCCAACCCGATGGTGCTGCCGTCGGAGACCCGGACCCTGTCGGAGGTCCTGCTGGCGGTCGCGAAGGCCGCGCCGGAGGATCCGGTGGCGGGCGTGCTGCGCACCGGGCTGATCGGCCTCGGCGACGGCTCCGGCTGGGGCAGCACCAATGCCGATGCGGCGGCGCTGCGCGCCCTGGCGGCGGCGTGGGTGGCGCCGAGCGGGTCGGTGCCGGTCGCCGCCGCCCTGCCCGGCGGGGACAAGACCGGGACGCTGGGGCCTGACGCGCCGGTGCTGCGCTGGGGCATTGACCAGGCCGGGCCGGTCGGTGTGTCCAACCAGGGCGGCCAGCCGGTGGTGGCGCTGGGCGATGCACGCTGGCTGCCAAAGGCGCCGGGGTCGGAGGCGACGCCGGTGCAGGACGGTTTCGTGCTGACCCGGCAGCTGTACCGCGTGCCGGCCGATGGCCCGCTGGAGCGGCTGGACCCGGGCGGCGACGGCGCCATCCATATCGCCGCCGGCGAGGTGGTCGAGGAGGTGGCGGAGCTGGTCAACCCCGAGGCCCGCACCCAGGTCGCCCTGCGCCTGCCGATCGCGGCCGGCTTCGAGCCCTTGAACCCCAACCTGGCAACCGCGCCGGCCGAGGCCGTGCCCTCCGCCGCCCCGTCGGTGCCGCCGAGCTATGCCAGCTATGGCGACGACGAGGTGCGGGTGTTCTACGACCGGCTGGACAAGGGCACGCTGACCCTGCGCTTCCGGATGCGGGCGCAGGTGGCGGGCAGCTTCATCCAGCCGCCGGGCGAGGCCGAGATGATGTACCGAGCCGGTGTCTACGGCGCCAGCGCCGGCGCCCGGATCGTCGTCAGCCCGTAAGCGAACGACGATGAGCGCCCCCAGCCATCCCCAAAATAG